>CAZVFX010000146.1:11609-16241 GCA_964626565.1 uncultured Myxococcales bacterium | reverse complement strand
GAAGGGTGGACCATTCTGGAGACCATGGGGAAGGAGGATCTCCATTCGGTGGGCGCCGAAATCGTCAGGGACGGGCTGAAGAAGGGCCTGAAGGGAGCTCCCATCGCGACCTTTGGCGGCCTGCAGACGGTGGATAGAAGTGAGATCGAAAGTTACAATGCCATCCGCAATCTCATCTCCGGATATCTCGAGGGAGACGCTTCCAAGCCTGTGTCTTTCGCAGTCTTCGGCCCTCCGGGAGCCGGGAAGTCCTTCGGCATTAAACAGATAGCGAAAAACCTCGCGGGCAAGATGCCTATGCCCGAGTTCAACCTGTCCCAGTTCAACGACCCGAAGGAGCTGTACGCGGCGTTCCACACTGTGCGGGACGCAACGCTAAAAGGGCAGACTCCGCTGGTCTTCTGGGATGAGTTCGACAGCGGTAAAGACGAGCAGAAACTGTTCTGGTTGAAGTACTTCCTGATGCCCATGCAGGACGGTGCGTTCCGGGAAGGCGAGCTGGAGCATCCCATCGGAAGAGCGATCTTCGTATTCGCGGGTGGTACTTGCGCTACGTTCAAGGAGTTCTGCGACCAGGGGGTAGAGGAACCGGATTGGTTCAAAGGGGTCAAGGGGCCTGACTTTGTAAGCCGGCTGAAGGGGCACATCAATATCCTGGGTCCCAACCAGCGAATGCTGGACCACAAAACGGTCGATTCGACAGATCGTTTCTACCCCATCCGGCGTGCGGTTATCTTCCGCAGCCTGCTGGAGCGCGGAGTCCCGCAGATTGTCGATGGCAAGACGGTGAACATCGATGACGGGGTGCTCAGCGCATTCCTTAAGACGTCGAAATTCAAGCACGGAGTCCGCTCCATGGAGAGCATTATCTCCATGAGCAACCTCGCGAACCGGTGCAAGTTCGAGCGCTCTGCGCTGCCCACACCGCAGCAGATGTCAGCCCATGTCGGACCCGATTTCCTGCGCATTGTGCAGCGCCCGCCAATCGATGGGCGCAAACTGGACCAAATGGCCGCCAAGGCCCACGGGCTGTGGCGCAAGAACAAGTGGACGGCTGCGGCCAGCCGGTCGATGGCAGCAGACGAACGGCTGGAGAAGGGGAATGTGCCGTACGCCAAGGCCTCGGAAGAATACCGGCGAGCCAGTCGGGCGCTCGTGCGCAAGATCCCGGAGCACATCGAAAGTGCCGGGTGCGTGCTCGTGCCGGTGCGCGGCAAGTCCGAGCCGGTGCAGATCCCCGGGGCCTTGCTGGAGAGATTGGCAATTCAGGAGCACGCCCGGTGGAACCGGGATAAGCTGGGGGCCGGCTTTGCGCCGGGCTACCCCCGGGACAACGTGGCGAAGGTGCATCCGAACATCGTTTCCTGGGACGGCATTCCGGAGAAGGTCAAGGAATACGACCGGGTTTTCTTCAGAGGCGTTTCGGCAATTCTGGCTGTGGCAGGGTTTACCGTCAAGGTCATGAAGGATGGGGCTATCACGGATCTGGCGGGTGAGCCGGAGAAGAAGGCGTTCCGTATCGGAGTAGTGGGTCGTCGTCTGCTCAACGACCCAGACGCGGTCGGGCAGTTGGTGGAGAAGGAGTTGGAGAAGCTGGAGACCTTGCCCGAGAAGGACCAGGCGGTGGAGGTGGTCAGTTCTCTCGCCGAAGGTTCGGATCGGCTGGTGGCTGGGCTGGCGACCAGACATTTCAAGGCGTCGCTGAAGGTGCCGCTGCCGCTGCCGAAAGAAGAGTACGTGAAGACTTTCGAGGAGCCGGGCTCTGTTGAGGAGTTCGAGAAGTTCGTATCCGACGGTGCAAAGCTGGTGGACCTGGCTCCTGGGGTTGCTCCAGCAGCTTTTACCCAGGCTGGAGAATACGTGGCCATGGACTGCGACGTCGTGTTCGTCCTCTGGGACGGAGAGGACGATGCGGGCGAGGGCGGCACCAAGTCAACGGTGAAAGCTCTGTGCGATGGCGAGACGGATTGGATATGGATTCACACCAAGAAGCTGAAAGTGATGAGCGCGGCCGAGCGCAAGCGGGTGGCCAGGGCACTTACTAAGAAGTAGGATTGAACCTCAATCCGAGGCAGTCCACCTCATCGGCAAATCCCTTGACTCTTACGTCATACTCTTCGGCCGGGGAGAACCCCCGAAGCGATGAGGAGGACAGCTTGCGGGCTGCGCCGGAGAAATGCTCCCGGGTTGCCAGAACGCTGGTGCCCGTCTCCTTGTTGGCCTGCTCCAGCCGGGCGGCCAGGTTCACTACGCTGCCAAGGATGGTGAACCGTTGGACCGGCGGCTTACCCACCACGCCACAAAACACCTCCCCCGCGGCCAGGCCGATACGGCTGACGATCTGCCCTCTTCCCAGCCGGAATCTGCCCGCGGTGCGGCGCATCTCCAGCGCACACTCCAGCGCGGCGAGCGGCGTGTTCTCCGCGAACTCAGGAAAACCCCAATAGGCGAGGATACCGTCGCCCAGGAAGCTGTTTATTACGCCCCCGTGACGGTGCACAAGATCGGTCATGCCGCCCAGGTAGTCGGAAAGGCAGTCGGCCAACTCAACCGGATCAGTGATGTGGGTCGTGAGCCGCGCGTAATCCTCGATGTCCGCGAACATCACCACCGCGTTGTCCAGCATGCGGGGCACCTCCAGCCCCACCGAATCTGCTACCAGGTAGTCGAGGGCTGCGGCTGACAGGTGGTTGCTGAGGATTCGAAAATAGCGGTCTTCGGTGGATTGGGAGCGGACTGCGTCGGATACTGACCAGCGCAGTTTCTGCGCCAGCACTTTTACCACGTTGCGGGCGAATGTGTGGCTTTCTCTTAGCAGGTCTTCAAAGACGGCACGCTGCAGTTCCATGAGCAAGCCGGGCCTGACCGCGGTGGCGTCTGCGGAGCGCGGTGAATTCTCCACCAGGGCGCGTTCGCCCAGCAGTTGCCCGGCGCGGCAGTTGCCGATGCGCACACCTCCGACCCGGATCTCAACCTCTCCGTTGATGATGATGAAGCATGAATCTGGAGTCTCGCCCGTGCGGAAGATCACCTCGCCGTTGTCGAAGTGCCGAATGAACTTCCGGGACAGCCGCTTGACGACGGCGGCCAGCTCTGCATCATCCATCCCGGAAAACAGCGCTACATCGCGCCAACTGGAAATGTCGATTCTGCCGGTCATGTTTCCCACCCCGCAAGCTTCAGCTTGGTGTCGCAATCATAGGGCAGTCCGATTCGGATTGTCAATCGATCCCCCATTCGGGCAAAGCGCCACTTGGCTGCGGCAATCTGCAACGCGCAGCACCCAATGGCCCCGGCTTCAGTGTTCCCGGGTTTCTGTCATTTTCAGCGGTCATCCCCGACGAGAAACTGGATGTCTGTCGCCAATTTCCCGCGGGTTGGCCCGCGTCTTGCTCTGTAAAGAAAACAGGCGCCCCGGAGGGTTCCGAGGCGGTTCAACGAACTACAACGAGGAGGGCGAGGATGAATACCATGACGAGGGTCGCAACAACGGTCTTATTTGCTGTGATGGTGGTTTGTAGCGGCTGTTTTGGTGAGGGCGAGGACTCCATGGTCGGGGACGCTGTGGCCGGCGAAGAGTGGGATGTCGTGTCGACACCTGCAGAAGAGGAAGAAGAGGAAGAAGAGGAACAATGCGTCCCGCAGTGCGCTGGTTTGGAGTGCGGCGATGATGGCTGCGGCGGCAGTTGCGGTGGTTGCGATTCGGGTGATACCTGTTCCGACGGCGAGTGCCAGTCCGCTTGCACCGCGTGTATGAACACCGAGTGTTCGTACGAGCAGAACCAGTGCGAAAGCAACACCCAGTGCATGTTGCTGCTGGCCTGCCTCATGGATTGCTCCACCGAATCGTGCATGGACAGCTGCATCTACAGCTTCATCGGCGGCGCCGACGACCTCATCGACATGCTGGAGTGCATGGACGACGAATGCTCCTGGGATTGTGGTTAGCGTCACCCCCGCGACTGAACCTACAACGGATACTTTGCAATCCCCAACATTCGACACAGGGCCTGGCCGATGGCCAGACGTTCGGAAGGGTCTTGGGTTTGCTGCCAGCACTCGACCAAGAGGTCGGCGTGCTCGGTGGCCTCCATCCGGCCCAAGGACATGCAGGCGTAAAGGCGGACGTGGCGGCCGGTGTCGTGCTTTGCGGCTTCTGCCAGGTCTGGAATCGATTCCTTGATGTCCAGCATGCCGAGAACGTAGGCGGCGAAATTGCGTATGACCGGGCGGTCTTTGAGCAACTCGGGGACGCCGTTGAGCCAGTTGGTAAGGTTCTTCGCCATTGCGGTTCGGGTTTCGTCCGGGGCGGTCAGGTGAAGCGCAGCCAGGTTCCGGTGGATCGGGTTGATGTAGGGCCGTCTTCCCATTACCGCAGTCACACCATCCCTTATCGCCATCAGCAGACCGTGCGCGGCGAAGTAGTAAAACCACTGTGCGTCCGCGAAGCGGACCGGTCCGCTCTTTGTCTGCCGGATCAACGGCGAATAGGCCGCGTCCTCAGGTTGCCAGGCCGGCGGCAGGGAAGGGGGCTGTTGGGTGAAGGTTGCCGCGTCGACGATTCGTGCAGTCGGTGATCCGGGTTGCAGCGGCCGGGGCGCTTCAAAAGGAGTGAGATAGGCGGTCCATCCC
>CAZVFX010000146.1:0-11509 GCA_964626565.1 uncultured Myxococcales bacterium | reverse complement strand
CAGGTGGTAAATCGTCCCGCTCGGGAAACCGGAAGCCGGGTTGGTAGACGGGAACGACGTTGCGGTCGGTTGCGATGGCGTGACCGATCTCCCGCCGCAGCCAATCTCCGTCGTTCCGGCACCTGTCCAAGCACTGAGCGCTCAACACTACGATGAAGTTCGGGGTCTGCTCGATGGTGCGCAACAACCGGTCGTCGAAATGGGCTGCGCCCAGGTCGTCGACATCCAGAAAGGGCTTGAAGCCGCGCCCGGTCAGCGCGGCCTTGAGCAATCGGGCGGTGTCCGCCCCATTTTCCCGGCGATAACTGATGAACGTGTCGTGCTTCGGTGCCATCATTCGCCTCCGTTCTGCCGCTCCGCCTCTCCTTTGAGCTTGGCCAACTTCTTTTCTTCCCATTCCTCATGTTCCGCCAGCCATCGACCCAGTGTGCCCCGGTCCTTACCGACAACGCTTGCCGCGGCCGTGACGTTGCTCTTGGTTGACGCGAGCACCGCGTCGGTGTACCGCTTGCGGAGGGTCATGAAATCCACAGTTTTGAGCCAACCATTAATGACTGTGTCGTATTCCTGCATGGTCGGCCCGCGCACCTGGAAGCGCCAGGCCGAGGTTGGTTGCAGGTCCGCCTCACTGATTACCTGCGGAGTTTCGGCGTCAGTCAGGGCGTAGCTGCGCTTCTGAGCCTTCTTCTCAATCCTCTCGGCCGCGTTGACGGCCCCCAGGATGAGCACCCGCTGAAGTTGGCGGAGATTCCCCGGCCATTGCTGCTCCTCCTCTCTGAGCAACCCAACGGCGCTCTTTTCGATCTGCCATTGCCCAACTCCCGTGGGATTCGAGGGGGTGCCCCCGAGGGACTTGAGGAGCTCTTCGACAAAGGCTTCCAAGTCTGAGAGTCGGTCCCGCAGCGGAGGTACCGTGAATTCAAGGCCTCGCAACCGGAAGTACAGATCCTCCCGGAAGGCGCCGTCAGCGACCATCTGCGGAAGATCCTTGTTGGTCGCTCCGATTACTTCCGTGCTCGATTCTATCTCCACCTGGCCGCCTAGGCGGCGGTACTTGCCGGTGTCGAGGAACCTGAGCAGCATCCCCTGCAGGAACGGATCGGCATCGCCGACTTCATCCAGAAACAGAGTGCCGCCTGCGGCCCTGTCGATGGCTCCGTGAACCGTTTCGGGAGCGCCCGTGAAGACCCGACCTTCCGAACCGAATATCTCCCGGTAAGCCTGGTCGGGAGGCAGGCCGGCCATATTGACAACTTCGTAGGGTCCTTCGGGGGATTGGCCCAGCTTGGCTGCGCGCAATTCGTGAATGCACCTAGCGACTAGCGTCTTGCCCGTGCCCGATTCACCTAAGATCAGAACCGGGATAGACATTCTGGAGGCTTTCTGTATCTGAACAAGGAGATCCTTGGAAGCTTCGCTGTTCCATCGTTTCTCAAATTTGGCGAACGTGCCGCCTCCTTTCCTCGTGTCGTTGGTCATCCTTTTACCACCTCCCTGGATTCATCCCTGAGCGCCGGGCATTTTTTGACAAATACCTTGGCGGAACCTGCCAAGTCAATGTTGCCAGAGCAACGCTGAATTCCTGAAACGTTGCGAATTCCATCGGTGCCGCGGCGGAATGCCGCATTCCGTTCCTACGCACGCCGCAAGCGTACTGGGCGGTATATTCAATTGCCCGTCGGAAAAAACCGTCCGAACGGGATTTCGGCGCCGGGTGGCACAAGGGTTGCACCTGTTAGGAAATGACCTGGCCGCAAAATGGCGGCGGTCGGTTTGACAACAATGAGGGAGGGTAAGATGAACTCGATAATCAAGTTGCTCACTGTTTGTCTGATGCTCACGGTTTCCGGGTTCGGCTGTGGCGATGATTCGAGCCAGCACCATGCCGGGCTGACTGCATTCGACACGCAGGCGTGCGAACAGGAATTGGCCGCGGAAGGGGTCCAGTTGTTGAAGGAAGGGAAGCCGGCGCTTGTTTCGGCGGACGACTTCCTGGTGAGAATGGGGCTGTGCGTGCCGGCAGGCGCCGGATTTCAGATCGAAACAGGGACCGGGTACCCCGGGTGCAACGCGGACACCATGGTGTTTGTTCATGAGGGCGAGGGGGAGAGTTCGGTAGCGTCGGATGACAACGGCGGCACAGGAGAATGCTCGCTTACCGAAGTTGTGGGCGGCCCCGGGAAGTTCTACGTCGACGTCATGGTGTTCGGCGGCGAGGGTTCCACGCAGGTGCTCGCCAGCCTGGTTGACTGCACACCCACCGACGAGGTGGCATGCAAAGAGGGCGATGCCTATCTCATGAATTCGTGTGGCGGTCCGCATGAGATGTATGAAGCGTGCGGCGCCAGTGAGGCGTGTGTGAGCGGCGAGTGCGAAAGCTGCGACCCCCACGATTACCAGGGGTGCTCCGGCGGCGATGTTCACTGGTTCAACAGTTGCGGCAATGCTGAAGAACTGGTGGAAACCTGCGGTTCTTCGGAGAAGTGCTCCGGCGGCAATTGCGTTCCGGATGCCCCGCCCTGCAACAAACATTGCTCGTGTTCATGCCCGTGCGGAACGGCCACCATCGACGCCATCTCCGGCTGTCTCGGTAGCTGCTATTCCGAGTGCAACGAGACGTGCGACGACATGTGTTACGGCTACTGGTAGAAACCACATCCAGCGTTCCGGAGGAGTGTCATGACCAGCCATGAAGAGATGCAAAGACAAGACCTGGCCACTCGCACCTTCTCCGGAGTGCTGGATCTTCTGCGCTCATCGGTTTGCAAGGAGCATGTTGAGAACCTGGCAGGCAGCGTAGCGGAATATACCCTCCAGGTTGCCGATCACGGCGGTTTCAACAGAGTCAGGTGCGCCCTGGAAGGAGACCGCATCGAGATTCTCATGGAGATGGGGCATGTAACTTCCGGCGCCAAGATGCCCATCGTCGACGAGTGGCGCTTGCAGTCGACCTTGCCGAGGGGTGCGACCGCGCTTCAGCCCGAAGAAAAGGAAGGGCGATTCGTTTTGCCCGTACTGCTGAAGGTCAATCCGTGGGTCCCCCTCGCGCCACTGCGGGAGGAGAGCTTGCGCACCGCGCTCACCGACCTGGAGGCCCATGCCGGGAGCCTGAGGGAATGGACGGCCACGGTCGCCCCCGCAGTTACCCCCCCGGCGCTGCGCAATTTCGAGAAGTACGCCCAGGTTGTCCAGCCGTTGGGGTCCGTAGGCCCCGAGTTGCTGCCTTTCGCCCGCCAGGCGGCCGGGCTGCTGGGTGCGGGGCCTGCGGCCCTGGTGGCAGACGATCAACTGGCCGCTACCGTTGGGCTGCGTGCCATTGCAGATAGCCTGGCGCCCCTGGGAATTTCCGTGTTGAGTCTCACTAAACCAAACATCCCGCCCGAAGGACTGCTGCAGTTGGGCAAGGACTTGAGCGCGGCTTCCGGTATGCTCGCGGTGCCAGCGGGCCAGATGGTGATGGGCACCAATCCATACGACTCGGGCAGAGTGGGCAGAGGGCTGCTCAATTCCCTTTCGACCGCGCACCTTTCCATGATCTTCTTCGGTCGTCGGGATGACCTCGAGGCGACTTTCACCCCGCAGGGCGTAGCTCCGGACCCCTTGCTGCCGGTGATGTTGGAAGTGCCGCCCATTCCTCTGGCGACGGCGGTGGCGATTCGGAGCGAAGGAGCGGCCAGGGCCTTGAAGATGTCCTCTGCCCAGGAAGCTGAGGTGCAAAAAAGCTCCCTGGCCGCGCTCTCTACTCTGCCCCCGTCAGAGGCCATCCGTGTGGCGGGCCCTGCGGTCTCCACAATCGCGCTTGCCTCCATGGGGAATCTGCACAACCTGCCTCAGGAGGCGCGGGCAGCAGTGAAGATGCTGTCCGACCGGGACGAGATCCTCGGGGGACTGAAGGGCGAAAACCCAGCGAACCGTTCGCCGAGAGTACATCAAAAGCTCCTCGAGGTCCTGTTTGACGAAACGGTGAAAGAGGAGCACAAGGAGCTTCTCCTGGGGCAGGACGAAGCCATCAACGAACTGTATTCGAGGTTGAGGGCGCAGGTCGGGTGCAAAAAGCGACATCAGCCTCTCGTTGTGCTGATGGAAGGTCCGCCCGCGACGGGGAAGTCTGCGTCGGTGGACTTTCTCGCCGAAAAGCTCCGGATGGTTCCGCTCTACGTGGACGGCGGCGCTATGTCCACTTTCCACCAGGCCCAGTCCATGCTCCTTGGGTCCGGAAGGGGAATCGTAAATTCGTACGTGCCGGGCAAGCTGGAACTGGCCTGCCGCAACTATCTCGGCACCGCGGTGGAAGTTGCGGACCTTGACCATGCGCCTGACGAGGTGCGTTCCAGCGTCGGAGATATGCACCTTCAACTGCTGGATAAGGGGATCGTGCAGTCGGCCACCGGAACCGACCTTTCAGGGGCCAATCTGCTGATATGTTTCACCTGCAACCTGCCTGCCGACGAGGACCAGAAGTCCAGGAGCAGCATGGGGTTCTGGCCGGAAGGGGTTACCCGGGATGAGGTCAAGGACCGCATTACCAAACGGATGTCGACCTTGTTCTCGGCCGCCTTTCTTTCCCGCGTCGGAGAACCGGTGGTGTTCCGGCCCCTCGACGAAGAAACGCGGCGAGCAATCGTGAGCGGGCTGATACCGGCCAAGCTGGCGTCCATCGCGGATACGCTGGACCTTCGTTTGGGAAAGGCCGCGTTTGAACCGGGTGTGGTGGACTACATCATGGACCTCGAGGCCGGCCGCCCGCAACTTTTCGGCGCCAGGCGGCTTGCTACTCTGGTGAGCGAGATTCTGTCAGAAGCAGTCATCCCGTACCTGATGGCGGAACGCCTGGAACCGGACACTGTCGTCGACCTAGCGGTTGATGCGAACAATAACAAACTGGAAGTTACAAGGAGGTAGTCATGCCTATCTACAGTACGAAACCCAAAGATTATGCAGACGCAGGACCGTCGGACTACGTGGCCCTGAAACCCATGCCCGGCAGTCCGGCTCCCATTGTCGAGAGACACAAACTCGACATGCTGGTAACCGGCGTCGCGAACGGGGGCAGGGTCCACGTGTCCGGAGAGACGGGGACCGCCAAAACCCTGACCATCAGGACGTTGCTGCTCAACGAATCCAACTTTCACAATATCTGCAAGGCGCTGGGTCTGCCCAAGAGGCCGTTGTCTGTCTACAGTTGTTCGGTGGCCCTGGTGGACGGCCCGCCCGAGCTCACCTTTCGCCGGTCCATCAAGAACGGCACTACCTTCGACGAGGATTCCACCATTGTTCAGGCTCTCAAAGAGCAGGACGGGAAGAAAGGAAAAGAGTACGCCGTCATCCTGCTGCCGGAGTTGGGTCGCACCCACTCAGAGTCAGTTCAGGGAGCCCTGGTGGATATGATCACCGAGGCCTTCCTGCTGCAGGAAGAGTCCCGGGTTTTGAAGGTGGGGCACGTGGCCTGGGTCGCGGACAGTAACTATGCGGATCAGGAGGGGCTGTATACCTTGGTAGCCTTCGATGATGCACTACGGAGACGCTTTAATGTGAACCTGAGCATGAACCATCCGGTTCAGGAGCAGGAGTGCGCAATCCTGGCCCGTCTGGTGCCCGGCGCCCCGGAAGAGGAGATCGCCAAGATCGTGTCGTTGGGGAGCAAGGTGAGGCTGAAGAAGAAGGATGGAGCCCTCCAGTCGGTACCTCCTCCCACCTTGTACGGTTATGCGGAATTCCTTCAGCTTCACACCCGGCTTCCCCACATTCCTGTAGACACCGTCGCTTTCACCACCATCCTCGGCCACTGCTCCGACGAAGACCGGTCGCTGGCAGGCAACCTGCTCAGCCAGACTCACGGCGTGGCCGCACAGATTGAGGACCAGGGGGAAGAGGGCGATGCAATGATGTTTTAGTGGAGGTATTGAAATGGCGCGCGGAACCAGACATCTGAGAGCCAAATTCGGCTCGGGGCGCACCGGCCGAAGAGCCTATAGCCTCCGAGACAACTGGCGGCCGATTCATCCGGGCGAGGCTTTCCAGCGAGGTCCGGATTACTCTCGGCGGCTTATCGCTCAGGCCATGTACTACGATGCGGTGCGCCGGGCCCAGGCCGTCGCCGCAGGCCTTGCCACCGGTGAAAAGGTCGACCTGTCGGCCGACATGGTGGCCGAACCCCAGCTCACTCCCCTGTACTCGGACTTTCCGCTGAGGATCGGAGGATGGGCCGCTATCGGACTGACCGCCTACCTGGAGTACGAGGCGAGAATCTCCACCAGGGCCCTCAAAGCGCGGTTTGACAACTCCCGGCACACGAAATTCTATGCCGAACTGGCTGCCTCGCATAAGCCGGACTTCAACTCTTTCGCTGCCCTGGTGGACTTCGTAGTCCAATATGTGCAGGTGAGATTGATCCTGCTCAGCCTGGGGCGGCAAGAAGGGCTGGCCAGTGTCGAGATCTACCGCGCCTTCCTGTGCGCCAATACTCCCTGTCCGCCCACGAGCACCCAGGAGTTGTTGAACCTCATGATTCTCATGGGCGACCTGGCCGCGCCTCTGATCAAGGAAGCGGAGGCCGACATGCACCCGCTGTTGGCTGCCCAGAGCAGGGCCGTGTTCGATATTGTGGAGCACTTCGAGGGGCAGTTCGCGGCAAAGCCGGAAGACGAGCACTTGTCGTTGGCGCAACAATACGTCGAACAGGTGGTCAGCGCCATCTTCCCCCTCCTGCCTCTGCCCCGGCCGGAGAGGCAAATAGCGCCACGCAGGCGGCCGACGTCCATCGACCGCTCTTCACGCTTCGCAGACCTGTTGCCCGCAGACTTCGACCTGCCCGAACGGTTCGCACCGCAGCCGCCCGAAATGGACTTCGACGAGTTGCTTGAGATGCCGGTGGCACCCTTGGATTCTCCTGCACCTCCGCCCGTGGTTCCAGGAACCGAATCCCAACACAAAGTAGACGACGTTCTTTCGAAGTTGGTGGAGGCCGCCGAAAGCACGGGTAACCAGGGCGCACCGTCAGTGGACAGGCAGCAGACCGCGGTTCAGAAACTGGCTGAAGAACTGCGCGCCATACTACCCGCGGCCAACGACGAGCAGAACGTGCTGGAGGATCCCCGTCCGGACCGCATCCAGGGACTGACCGCGGCCAACCCGTTTGAAGAAGGGGCGATCAAAGGTCTCCCTCAGGGAGTAGAGGATATCGAAGCGATTCTCGGCGGCCGCGATGCAGATGCCGGAGGAAGGGTGTACAGCGAAATCCTGGTGCCGCCCGCGGATCAGACCAAATACCGGCAACTGAAGAGAGAAGCCGCGCCCATCATCGCAAAGCTTCGCAAGTTGATTTACCCCAACAGGGCGGAACACATGGAGAGGATCAGGCGGTGCACGTCGGGCCCCTTTGACCCCCAGCGAATGTCACTATTCGAGATTTCGGATTGCATCCGCCGCCGGCACCGGCCGGTGGTTGAGCACGATGACTCCACCAGGAGGCCGGCCGTGGTGATGGTGGCTTGCGATGCATCTGCCAGCATGAACAAGGCGCAGATTCACATGCTGAAAGTGATGCTGACTGCGTTTGCCGAGTCGCTGAAGGGCAACCGGGGCGTGAAGCTGTTGGCGGGTGCATATCATACGGGCTCCATCGGCGAAATGGTGAGCGGTCCGCTGGTGCGATGGTTGTACCATCCTCAAAAAACGCCCGCCCAGTCGCCGGCGGGGGCTGCCAGGGCGATTTCGGCCATGGCGGACAGCGGTGACGGAGTGAACTACGATTCCATCTCACTGACCTACATGTTGGAAGAGGCTATGTCTCTGGCCAGAGGCGGCTCGTGCTATGTCATCAACCTCACCGACTGCCGGTGGAACGCCTGCAGCGAGGGCAGGGACGGTACCGAGGAGATGAAGGATTTCATCAAGGCGGCCAAAGAGTTGGATGACCTGAAAGTCCACTACACCATTGTCGCGTTGGGACGGGGCGGGGACTACGAAATGGCCGGAGTCGACAAGGTGATCAACGTCCCGTCTGCGGAGTTGAAGAAGTATGCCGACGTCGCCTCTCGCATCGCAGTGTACGTGGCTGAGAGCATCAAGGAGAGGAAGGCGTATAGAAAGACCTCATCGAGGAGACCCGGATGAAAAGCGAATACCAATGGAATGGAGGCTCCGGCAGTTGGGGCTCCGAGACCTATTACGATCTGTTCGGTGTCGACCGCGACGGTGAAGAATTGTTGGGCCATCTCAGGCCGTTGCTCCGGAGGCTGAACCAGTATGGCAAACTGTTGCAGCGTCTGAAAACGGAAGGGGGAAAGGTCAGAGACTTGCGTCAATTGACCCAGTTGTTGGCCACTCCCATCAAGTTGCGAGGACGATTTGGCGGAGACAAGCGGGTTCCTCTCACCGAGCCCCAGGCTGTTCGCTCCTATCTCTCCTCGGTACACCACGGGCTGCGGTTTGAGATCCGAACCGCGAAACACGGCTTCCCCCTCTACTATCTAGCCCGGACGAGCAGCGACTACTTCGGGACCTATTCCCTGATTCTGGAGGACTACTACCGGTCCCCGGGATATGAAGAGCACGATCCGGATTGGGAGCGGTTCTCCTGTACTACCAGGTTTGGGGAGGCGGAGCGCCTGTTGAGGTTGTCTCCCTACCGGATGTGGGCGGAGGACAGGGCCGCGCATGAAGCGGAAGAACCGCCCGCGGTTGAGGCTGATGAAGCTGACGACGACAACAAGTCGGCGTTCGGCTACGGCAGCTTTGGGTATGGTCGAAGCTCCTACCGCGATGAGCTCACCGCGGATCGGCTGCTGTACACGGTGGGCCGCTATGTCCTGGACGCTGCCTGGCACGAAGACCAGCGGTTTGCGGGCGGGGTGGCCGAGTTGTTGCACATGACCGCGTTTAGAGAAACTATGGAACTGCTCGCCCTTTGCCTGGGTGCGAACCTGTCTTCGCTGCGCTCCGTGGCCATGAGCAAGCGGGGGGAGGCGGCCACCGCCTTTTTTGCATCGGCCTACCGGAACAAGCCGATCCACACACTGCTGCAGGCGCTGCCTGAAGTTGAAGGGCCGGCCCTGGTGCAGTTTCGGGAGAGGGCGCGCACGTTGTATCCGAAGCTTGCGACTTCGTTCGGCAAGCTCATGCGGTTTGAGGGAGGTCTGTCCTGCTTCCAGTCATCTCAGCCCGTGTACCGTAGTTTCATCGCCAACTACCGGCGACTGGGTTTGCTGGGGTTTCACCTGACCGACGAGTTTCTGGACGCTTGCGCAGTGCTTGAAGAACAGTCCCGGCAAATCTCGGAAGCGGTGCTGGAGGCAACGGTCAACCCGAATTGACAAGTCGTTCCGGAACAGCCAGCATAGGGAGCATGAGGAAGGAACAAAAATGTCTTCTGGTGTGCCTCACGCTCCTGCTGGCGTCCCCGGCCAGTGCACAACCGGTGAAAGATGAGAACCCGCAGAGGGTGGTGATTGTGGCCGCGGGGGATACGGCCCACATGAGAGGCTGGGAAGAGGCGGAGGTTGAGGCGCTGGGCGCGACGATGTTTGATGGGGTCAGGGAGTGGGTGGCGAAGGGGGATATCCGGTTCGTGAACCTGGAGAGCGCGTATTCGGAAGGGAAGGTCAAGGTGGAGAAGAAGTGGCCGCTGGTGACCAAGCCTGAGCGGCTGGAATGGGTGCTGGATGCGGGATTTAACCTTGTTTCGCTCGCTAATAACCACATCGGAGATGCGGGCAGAGACGGAGTCGCGGATACCATCGCGTTGCTTGAAAAGGCGAGAGGCGGAGAGGCGGGTCCAGGGTCAGGGTCCAGGGTCGAGGGAGATAGCCGCCAGGAGGCGGGGGACGGGGGGCGCTATTTGTGGTGGGCGGGGGCGTCGGTGGAGCCGGACAAGGCTTGCGACCCGGTGTACTTCACGCCGCCGGGAAAGACGGTGAAGATGGCGTTTGTGGCTTATGGCTGGCACGAGTTAAAATTCGCGTGCAAAGACCGCGGTCGATTCAAGGAGAAGCTCAAAGAGGCGTCGGGGAAGGCCGACTTCGTCATCGCGAGCGCGCATTATGGGCGGGAGTACAGGCACGTGCCCATGGGCAAGAAGGTCAAGATGTACCGGGCCTTTGTGGATGCCGGCGCTGATATCGTGCTGGGTCATCACGCGCACGTGGTGCAGAGTATCGAGGTCTACAAAGGCGCGCCCATCTTCTATAGCCTGGGCAATTTTTCTTTTGCGTCCAAGACTACACGGCATCGAAAGACCGGCGCGAAACTCTACGGAATGCTGCCGTTTATTGAGGTGACAGGTGGAAAGGTGACCGCTGTGGAGATTCTGCCGCTGTACGTCAACAACCTTGAATCGTGGAAGCTCGACGGGGACACCCTTCCGGTTCAGCCCTTCACCCCAAGAGTGCTTACCGGCAAATGGGCTGCCAAGGCGATGGCGGACATGATTCAGTGGAGCAAGGATCTACCGGGCAATGATACTGGATTCGAGATTATTGATGATCGGTTGAAGGTGCTTGTGAACTAGTGCGGCGGCGCAGCGATTCCGCTTCGATGTAGACGAGTGTAACAGCGGGGACGGCGGTCTTTATGCGTTTCTCGATCTCATCGATGGCGTCTTCGACTCCGTCGGTGTTGAGGCCGTCGGTGAATTCCACTTCGAGGTTGACCAGAAGGTCGTCCGGACCGAGGTGCATGGTTAGGATGCGGCCGCATTTTTGTACTTTGCCAACGCCGGTGACCGCCTCGCGCATGCGGGCGATCTCCTCCGGGTCGGCGCCTTCGCCGATGAGCAACTCTTTTGTCTTCCACGCCAGCACGAACGCGGTGGCCGCGAGAATGACGCCGATGAGGATGCTGGCCCCGGCGTCGAAGACAGGTTCGCCGGTGACGTAGGCAGCGGTGATCCCCGCGGCTGCTACCAGCAGGCCCAGCATCGCGGCAGAGTCTTCGAACAGCACTACCAGTACCGTGGGCCTCTTAGTCGATCTGATCATGCGCGCGTAGGAGGCCAGGCCGGTGCCCTGCTTGACCTTCTGGGCTTCTTTTACCGCGATCCACCAGGGGTAGGATTCGATGATGAGGGAAACTCCCAACACCACCAGCGGCAGCAGCAGTGACTGAACCGGTTCCGGATTGAACAGCTTGTGCACGCCCTCGTAAATGGAGAGTGCGGCGCCCACGAAGAAGATGGAAACGGCCACTACGAAGGCCCAGAAGTACAGCTCCTTCCCGTAGCCGAAGGGATGGCGCTCGTCGGGTTCTTTTTGCGCCCGCTTGTGGCCCAGCAGCAACATCACCTGGTTGCCCGTGTCTGCGACACTGTGGAATGCCTCGGCCAGCATCGCGGAGCTGTGAGAGAACGCGGCCGCCACGAATTTCAGCACCGTTATGGCCGCGTTGCCGAATAGTGCTGCGTAGATGACCTTCTTGCTGCCGTGACTCGCCATGTTGCTCCCCTTTGGCATCCCAGACAGGCGCCGGATATGTGTTTATAACATGAGCAACGGTGAATCCACAACTGGGCTTG
>CAZVFX010000145.1:0-16508 GCA_964626565.1 uncultured Myxococcales bacterium | reverse complement strand
CAACAGACCAGCCGGGTACGTGGCGAGGTTTTCGCTCTTGCTATAGGCTGCCGCCTGTCCTTTGCCACCTCCTGTCTTGACAACGTTAAGTGTTAACTGCTAAGAAGTTGGGGCTTGTTTTGGAGGGGTGTCAGTTGGCATCTGAGGACAAGAGTAACAGTGCAGTACTTCGCAAGGGCCTGGTGGGCGGCTCCCAGGAGATGCGCTCGCGGGCCGGGAAGAACCGGCGCATCGAGCATGAGCTTGTGCTCGACCCCATCGACAACAGCGACGACGAAACCGCGCTCGACCGGTTCATTGATGATGACCCTGTCTCGGTGGAGATCGGGTTTGGAAAGGGTCGTTTTCTGGTGGACCTCGCCGCGGCCCGGCCCGGTCACCGCCTGGTAGGCATCGAGGTAAGACGCAAGTATTGCATGATCACTCTGGGCCGCCTGGAGAAGGCGGGAGCGGACAACTGCCGGGTTCTGTTCGGCGACGCCAGAAGTCTGCTGGGCAGGTTCTTTCGCCCGGAAAGCATCGAGGCGCTGTTCATCCTCTTTCCTGACCCCTGGTGGAAGAAGAAGCACCACAAAAAGCGGGTGCTGGACAAGGCTTTCCTACCGGAGTTGACCCCGCTTGTGAAACCGGGAGGCATCGTGGTGGTGCGGTCTGATGTCCCGATGGTGATTGAGCTTGCCCGTGAGTTATTCAGCGAACTTGACTGTTTCTCGCCCGCAGAACCCGGGTACGAACTGCCCAAGACCGACCGGGAGCTGACGTGTGAGAGAATCGGTATTCCTATAGAGCAGGTGTGCTACGCCAAATCTCCAGCGACGGGAGGAAGTGCATGAGTGCCCAAGCCATGATCATGTTGGTATTGCTCGCAGTTACCCTGGCAGTCTTTTCGTATAGCTGCTTCGTGAAGTTCAAGGTTCTCCTGGCGGTGAAACCGGACCTCACACGGCACGACAAGCCTTTTGCCCGGGTGGAGGCGGTCATCCGCTTCTTCCTCGGTCAGAAGACCATGTTCAAGGAACCCGGCCCGGGGCTGATGCACGCCCTGATTTTCTGGGGTTTCCTGATCCTCCTGTTCCGGAGCATTTCGGTAGTTGGGGAAGCGTTCGCACCGGGCTGGAGCGTGTTCTGGTTCTGGTCGCCCCTGGAGAATCTCTACACCACCGCGAAGGACGTCACGGAACTGGTCGTCCTGGTGATGGTTGGGGCAGCATTCTTCCGCCGCTGGGTGTTGAAACCCTGGCGCATCACGCAGTCCCGGGATGCGGAGTTCATTCTGGCCATGATCGCCACGTTGATGGTCACCGACTTCCTGTACGACGGTGCAAAGTTCATCATCGACCCGGGCGCGGCTGTAGAGATGCAGCACGCAATTGTGGGCTCGACCGTCAGTTCCGTACTCACGGTGCTGGGGCTCGGCAAGAGCACCCTGGTGGGCCTGGAAGCGGGCATGTATTGGATTCACGTTGTGGTGCTGTTCTTCTTCCTCAACTACCTGCCTCACTCGAAGCACATGCACGTACTCACCGCGTTGCCCAACGTGTTCACCTTGAATCTCCAGGAAGGTAAGCCGCTGGCGCCCATCGAAGACATCGAGGAGCAGGAGAGTTTCGGGGCCGAGAAGATAGAGGATTTCACTTGGAAGGAGATTCTGGATATCTGGACCTGCACCGAGTGCGGGCGCTGCATGACCAACTGCCCCACCACATTGACCGACAAGACTCTGAAACCCAAGGAGTTGACCGAGCGGCAGAAACACCATCTCGAGAAGGTTATCCCGGCCCTCCTGGGCAAGAAGAAGCGGGAAGAGATCGAGGAAACCCTCATCGAAGCTTCCAATGTGGACGCAATCTGGGACTGCACCACCTGCGGAGCTTGTGAAGAGAACTGCCCCATCTCAATCGAGTACGTAAACCGCATCGTGGAGATGCGCCGCTATCTCATGTTGATGGAGAGCGAGTTTCCAAAAGAACTGGGCACAACACTTAGAGGACTGGAGAACAAGTCCAACCCGTGGGGCCTGCCCATCGGCGACCGGGCTTCCTGGGCTTCGGAAATGGGTCTGAAGACGTTGGCGGAAGACAAGGACGTCGAATATCTCTTCTTTCTTGGTTGCTCGGGCGGATACGATGACCGGAGCATCAAGGTTGCCAAGGCTGTGGTCAAGCTGCTGCAGCACGCCGGAGTGTCTTTCGGTATTTTGGGCGAAGAGGAAGGCTGTTGCGGTGATTCCGCCCGGCGGTTGGGCAACGAGTACCTGTTCCAGCTTCAGGCGCAGGCAAACATCGAAGTGATGGAGCAGTACGGGGTGAAGAAGATCATCACCACCTGTCCCCATGGCTATCAGGTGTTGAAGAACGAGTACGGAGCGTTTGGCGGCAACTACGAAGTGGTGCATCACACCGAGTTGCTGTGGGACCTGGTTCGGGAAGGGCTTTTGAAGCCGACCAACAGCATTGGCGAACGGATCACGTTCCACGATTCGTGCTACCTGGGCCGATACAACAAGATCTACGATCAGCCGCGAGAGCTTCTGGACGTTATCCCCGGAGTGGAGCGAGTTGAGATGGAGCGCAAGCAGTGCACCGGCTTCTGTTGCGGAGCCGGTGGAGGCCGTGTGTGGATGGAGGAAGAAGAACCTCGCATCAACCAGGAGCGGATACGTCAGGCGGTGGAGGTTAAGCCTGACACTATCGTCAGCGCCTGCCCATTCTGCCTCATGATGTTCAAAGACGGCATAGCAGACAAGGGTCTGGAAGAGGAACTGAAGGCCAAGGACCTGGCGGAGCTTCTGCTCGATTCCTGTGGCCTCGATTAGGCTTCTGTCCCTGCAAAAAGAGGGCTGATGAGCGAGTCGAAACGCGACTACTATGAAGTGCTGGGTGTAGACCGGCAGACTGATCTGGGCGAGGTGAAGCGAGCTTATCGACGATTGGCGATACAGTATCACCCGGACAAGAACCCTGGTGATGCTGAGGCAGAGGCCAAATTCAAGGAAGCGACAGAAGCCTACAAGGTGATTTCCGACCCTGAACAACGGAAGATCTACGATGCATACGGGCATCGTGGATTGGAGGGAGCCGGCTTCACCGGATTTAACGGTGCCGACGACATCTTCCAGTTCTCCGACATTTTCAGTTCTGTTCTGGGCGACCTGTTCGGATTCGGCGGTGGCGGCGGCCGCCGGGGCCGTCCGCGTCCGCAGAAGGGCCAGAACGTCAAGACTCGGGTCACGTTGACTTTCGAGGAGGCTTTCCACGGAATAGATCGAGAGATACCGGTCACCCGGGTCGATGAGTGTGTCCATTGCCAGGGCTCCGGTGCGGAAAGCGGAGGTGTAGCTACCTGCACTGACTGCGGCGGCAGCGGCCAGCTCATCAGCTCCAGCGGTTTCATGCGGGTTTCCGTCCCGTGTGGGAGTTGCGGTGGCCGGGGACGGGTCATTACCAGGCCTTGCGACAAATGCCGCGGCGAGGGCCGGGTGCGTACCGAACGCACGGTGAAAGCGGCCGTGCCCGGAGGTGTGGACACCGGGGATACCATGCCTATCGCAGGTGAGGGCGGCCCCGGACGCAACGGCGGCCCTCACGGCGACCTGTTCCTGGTTTTCGAAGTGGAGCCCCACGCAGTCTTCCAGCGGGAAGGAAGTGACCTGCATCTGGATCTGCCCATTTCGTTCCTGCAGGCGGCTCTGGGTGCAAAGGTCGATATCGAACTCATTGACGGGTCGACTGCGGTGACCATACCCGAAGGGACTCAGCCTGATCATGTTATCTCCATCCGCGGATCGGGCATGCCGGACCCCAATTCGGGCCGGCGGGGGAACCTGCATGTTCATGTGCGCGTACTGATTCCCGGTAAACTGAGCCGAAAGCAGAAGAAGGCTCTCAGGGGTCTGGAAGAGCTTTTTTAAACACGGAGAATGAAACCAATGTTCGTGCCGTTCCCCCTGGGCAAATACACTATCATCGACCGCATCAGGTACGGGGGCATGGGTGAAGTGCTCAAGGCCGAGAGCCTCACCGACGACGGGACCATTGCAACCTGGGCAGTCAAGCGGCCTTTGCCGACGGTGAGGGAGGACCCGGATCTGCTGGGACTGTTCTGGCGCGAGACCGAGCTGATGCAGAAGGTCAAGCACCGCGCCTTCCTGGATGCTACCGACGTCGGGGTACACAAGGGAATCCCATACCTGGTGATGGAGTACGTCGAAGGCGCGACCATCCTGGAGATACTCCAGTGGTGCGAAGACAACGCTCACTCGCCGCGACCGGAAGCATGGGTGCTGATGGCCGGAGATCTTGCCCAGGCTGCAGAATATCTGCACCGCTTCAAACGGGGCTCACGCCCCCTCGTTCACGGCGATATCCGCGGCGCCAACGTCATGGTGGATATCTCGGGCGAGGTTCGCCTTCTGGACCTTGGAGTGGCGCTGGCCGAGGACGACCTCTACCGCCGCATCTTGCGCAGCCGCGGTGAAGAGGTGCCCCCGTTCCTCCTGGATAAGGGCAAGTCCCCGGAAGCTGACACATACGCGATCGGACAACTGCTCGTAACCTGCCTGGGCGGCATGAGCCGGGTGGAAACCGGCAACCGCTTCCCCAAGGGCCTGGTGGAGGTGATCAAACGTTCCGTGGACCGGAGCGGGCTGTACGTCTTCGGGACCGCCCGAGCCCTGCGCCGGGAGATCGCGGGCTACCTGGTATCGGGCAAGACGCAGAAAATGCGCGATGAACTGGCTGAGTTGGCCGCCAAAGCCTATGCAGCCCGTGCTCAGTCGGACTGATCCTCTTCTTCCCCGTCCTGCTTTCCTGCATACAGGCGCGAAATAACCTCACTGACCTGCCTGCCTTTGTAGTGCGAATGCGCGGCCGGACCCGATTCATTGAGGAAGTGACTGGCGGTATCGAAAATCTGAAACTCGGTCGGGATGAATACCGTATTTCCGAAGCGGGACAACATCATGAGATTTGACCGCTCGATAATGTCCTGAACGCGCAGGGGGATATCGGCGATGAAGTTGATCACTTTGTAGTCGCGGTGTGAAAACTCGTTGCTGCGCATGGAGGCCGGCATCACCGTGGTCTCCTCCACCCGCATGCCGAACGCCTCATAGACCAGATCCTGAAACGGCTCGATGTTGTTGCTGGATTCGCCCGGAATGACACACGGAAAAGGGAAGAGGTGGCGTTTCAGGTGAAACAGTACAGGAAGGAGCTGCTTCTTCTGCGAGACGATTATACGAAAGCGGATGCGGTCGAACACCTGCGCCGCGGTGCCTTCCCGCTTGGAGAGCACCTTGGTCACCAGGCTCTCCTTGGTCTTTTGCGAAGCAACATACTCTTCCACCGCGAAACCCAGCTCCACCATGCGCATCACCGTCTTGCTCACCCGCTTTTCAACGCGGGAAAAAAGCTCCCGTTCACTAATGGGCAGATTAAACAGAAGCTGGCGGGCTTCCAGGTGGTTGATCACATACATCACTTTCAGCAGCGTGCAGGCCTTGGTGCGGTGCTTGCCGGGTGAAGAAGCATAGAGAAACAGATTCTGGATCCGATGGGGATGGGCCAGCACCGACGGGACCTCAAGCTCCAGCACAGCCGAAAGGTAGTCCACCGAGGCGCGGTGAACCTGCAGAATTCGCTCCATGTCCCGGACGTTGTCAGGGTCGCACATGAACACCCGCAGAAACTCGTTCACCGCAGGAATGCTGCGAAAATGCAGCTTGCTCCAGTCTATGACGGAATCGCCCCGTAGAAGTCCGCGGATCTCCAACAGGTCCCCGTGAGTGATTTTCTTGACAGCCAGCAGTCGTTGCAGACTGGTGTCGATGGGGTAGCTGCCGTCTTCCATTTCGTTCCTATACCGACAGAAAGGCACGGCATAATATAGTGAAGCCACGGACCATTTCAACAAAAATCTTGTCACTGCGAATCTCGCGGGCGCGGAATCTTTTCTCGACTCACGGTGAGATAGTGTTTAGAATGGCCGAAGTCGGGGGGCTTATGCTCCCGTAAAGGAAACCACGTGGCTTTTGAGAACATATACGGACAGGCGCAGGCGGTCCGGGTGCTGCAATCGGCAATTGCTTCTGAGCGCATCCCCGGTGCGTACCTTTTTGTCGGGCCTCCCGGAGTGGGGAAGCGTTTCACCGCGATTCAGTTCGCCAAAGCGCTCAGTTGCGACGGTGAGGGCGAGGATGCGTGCGACTCGTGCCCCAACTGCCGCCTCATCAACCGGGAAGAATTTCCCGACCTCTTTGTCCCGGTCCAGCGAGACCGGCGCATCATCAAGGGCAGTACGGCCACGGACCGTGGAAAGGGATACCTCATCGACATCGTCTCCCGTCTTCACTTCCCCCCTGTGATGGGCCGCTTCAAGGTGGTTCTCCTCGACCCGGCTGACAGGCTCACCGACGAGGCGGGCAACATGTTGCTCAAGATCCTCGAAGAACCGCCCAAAAAGACTTTGTTCTTGCTGATCACGACTCTTGAAGACGCAGTGCTTCCCACCCTGGTCTCACGTTGCCAGCGCCTCAGGTTCCCGCCCCTCCCCGTGGATACGGTCCGGCAGTTCCTGGTGGACCGGGGCGAAAACCCGGCTCTGGCCGCCGCGGTTGCGAAAGCTAGCCGGGGCAGCATCGAACATGCACTGGAGTTGGGCCAGACCCGCCTCATGGAGCAGAAGCTGGAAGTGGTCGACTTCCTGCTCAACCTGTTTTCCAACCCTCTCCATGATCGCGTGGAGAGTTCGGTACGCCTGCTGGGAACCGCGGGAGAGAACGAACGGCAGGCGGTGTCACGGGTCGGCACCATTGCCGGCTTGCTGGCCAGGGACATCCTTTGGGCGGCCAGCGGTTTCGCACCGGAGGAGTTGGTTTTTTCGGAACGGGGCAAACCCATCGAGAAGCTATCCCGCCGGCTGTCCACCAGAGGGGCGCTGGATTTTGCCGGGGCGGTGAGAGAATTGACCGCGGGCATTCAACGAAACGAAAACCCCAGGCATCTGCTGTATTTCCTGGGCAATACTGCCGTCAGCCTTGCCGGGCATGGCGAGGCGGCTTGAAGGAACATTGATGGAAGACCAGGAATTCAGAACCACGCGCAAGAAGATAGAGGCTCTGGCCGCTGCGGCCGGGGATTCCGACGAACGCAAGTTGCACAACCTCGTGCAGGTAAAAACCGACCGTACTCGCAAGATCGGCTGGTATCGCCACGACGACCTTCAGCTGCTCCCCGGAGATCGGGTAGTGGTTGAAACGGAGCGGGGCACCGCGGGCGGGGTCATTCTGACTCACCCGACCAAAAAGGCCATTTCGTCCCGGGGCCTGCGCAACGTGCTAAGGCTGATGCCCGGTGCATCCAAGGACTGGCAGCAACAGCGCACCCAGGAGAGGGAGAGCAACGCCCGCGAAGTTTGCGTCAGCCTCGTGAAGCGCTATCACCTGGACATGAAGCTGGTGGAGACCGAGTACGTGCCCTGGGAGAATCGCACCATCTTCTACTTCACTGCGGACGGGCGCATCGATTTCCGCGAACTGGTCAAAGAGTTGTCCAGGACCCTGCGCTGCCGCATCGAAATGCGGCAGATCGGCCCTCGCGACGAGACCAAGATGCTGGGCGGTCTGGGGCGCTGCGGAAGGGAGCACTGCTGCTCCGGACACCTTCGTGAGTTCAAGTCTGTCCGCACCAAGATGGCCAAGGAACAGGGCTTGGTCGTCAATCAGGAGAAGATCACCGGGCAGTGCCGGAAACTGTTGTGCTGCCTGGCGTACGAAAAGGAAGTCTATGAGATGCTGAAGGCCGATATGCCTGCGGTTGGAACTTCGGTGCTGACTCCCGAGGGAATGGGCGAGGTGGTAGAACTTCGCATTCTGCAGCAAGCGGTCAAGACGCGGCTCAAAGATACGGCCGCGTACAAGGTCTTTCCCATCGATCATCTAGGTGAAAAGGCCAAAGCGGCCCGGGAAGCGGCAGAGGCTGCCGCTCGGGCGGAAGTTGAAGCTGCACAGTACCGGCCCAGCGACCGCAAGGAAGGAGGGCGGGGTCGCCGGCGAGGCGAATCGGAGGGTCGCGGCGGTAAGAAGGCAGAGGGCGACTCCGCAGGACGCAAGCCGCGCCGTGACCGAAAACGGCGGCCCAAAAAGAAGGGCGAACAAGGCGGCGGCGGGCAGCCTAAACAGGCCGGCGCCCAGGGCGGCGGAGGCGGCGGCAAACCCAAACCGCGGCGCGAAGGCGAGTCTTCCGGCGGCCGCAGCCGGCGGCGGCGGAGAAGGAGATCATCAGGCAACAAGCCGCCGGAGAACAAGTAGTCACCAGACCATGGGAAAGAAAAAGAGACCGACGGAATTCGACGCGCTGGGCGCCATCGATAGCCACGCCCACCTGGAGCGGCGCGACTATGCCAATCTTGCTGAGGGAGTACTGGAGCGGGCGTGGCGCCACGGCGTTTCTGCAATCGTCGCGGTCGCCGCGGGCAAGAACCCGGAGGTGTTCTCTGAAACCGAGGCTCTCGCAGCCGGGGATAAGAGGATTCGGATGATCGCGGGGATCCATCCCCACTACGCTTCTGCGGTCGACAGACTTTGGACACCGCTGACCGAGGTGTTGCAATCCCCGGAGGTGGTCGCAGTTGGGGAACTGGGGCTCGACTTCCACTACATGAACTCCCCCCAACAGATTCAACTGGACGTCATGCGCCGGCAAATCGACCTGGCGCTTGACCTGGCGCTCCCGGTGGTTCTCCACGTGCGTGAGGCGCTGGAGGAAGCGCTGAGTGTGCTTGATGAGTACGGCGAGTCACTGTCGGGGGTGGTCCACTGTTTTTCGGGCGATGAACATGCCGCAGCCGAATACATCTCCCGCGGCCTGTACCTCTCAATACCGGGGATCGTGACCTTTCCCAAGGCCCTCGCTCTGCGAGAAGCCCTCGCCGCGGTTCCGCGGGAACGGCTGCTGGTGGAGACCGACTGTCCGTACCTTGCCCCGGCGCCGTTTCGGGGCAAGACCAACGAGCCTGCTTACGTAGCCTTCACCGTGGCTGCCGTAGCCGAAGCCGTCAACATGGAGCCGGCCGCCCTGGCCGCCCTCACCGCGGAGAACACCCGTCGTGTATTCAACATGTAGACTGGCGGTCGGCGTCACCTTGGCGCTGCTCTTCGCAACGGGCTGTGGCCGGAGAGAACCAGCGCCGGTGGCCGAACCGGCAAACCGGGGAGAAGTAACCCTGGTGGACACTCTGTTTGCATTGGCCGAAGACGATGACATCGAAGGGGTGAAGGAGTTGCTCAGCCGGGATACCGTTGCCTCCCTTGAGAAGGTATTTGTCGACTCCCGGGGCGAGGCTGCCGGCCTGGACTGGCCGACGTTGCTGGCGGTATTGAGGAGGATGCATCGTCCCACCTGCGCCAAGAGCGGGGAAACCCAGGGCGTCTCATACGAGATTGCGTGTACAAACCTCAAAGGCGAATTCAAGCTCAAAGCGATTCTTCAAGATGAGGTTTGGAGGTTGCAGCTACCCGATCCACAGGCGCTGCTCAACCTTCCAAAACGCGGGCGGCAGCCAACAGACTAGTCCACATTTCTAAGTTTGCTTACATGCTGACAAACATCTTGACAGATGGTAATTCCTAACTTATACCACACCTGCAGGTCGGACCCGTTTGTGAGACTATATGCAACTGGGGGTGGCAGATGGAAATCAAAAGTATATCTCTCGAGGAATTCGAGGACCTGGTTGCCGGGAGCAGCCGGCGTGCGCCTTACGGCCAGAATCAGAGTCTGCTGAAGAAGGCGGAGAAGGAGCCGATGCAGCTCAATTTCGCCAACGAGAAGAAGGCGATTTCCAAACTGACCGCGTTGTACGTCGTTCGTCGCAAGATGAACGCCCAGGTGAAGATCGTGCGCCGTGGCAGCACCCTGTTCATCGGCCCCGGCGAGTATGTCCCTACCCTACGCAAGAAGCGCGGCAGTCTGTAGGCCCGTCCGCGGCAAATCCCCCGATTATCTATAAAGCAGTAGAACGTGATTGGCCGTGGTCAGCAGTGTGCGCGGAGCCAGCGCGCCCTTGCCCGGTACCGGAATCTTGTACTTGTCCTTCGACAGCGCCTTGTTAACCGCGGACTTGATGTTGTTGCGGTAGAGGTCCTCGTTGTGCGCCAGCAGTTTCACCGAGAGGCACCTGGCCTTGGCCACGACCTGCCTCTTCTTCTCATCGAGCTTGAGGGTCACCAGCAGGTCGACGATCATCCCCTTCTCGAGCCCGGCCTTGATTTTCTTGATGTGGGGCTTGTACGCCTTGCCCTTGTAGTTGACCTTTATCTTGTTGCCCTTCAGCTTCAGCCGGAGTTTGACTCGATTGGAGTGTAGCATTTGCACATCGACGATGGCCGCGGTCGTGAAAGTGCCTCCGAGCTTCTTGTGAAAGCTCTTGGCTTTAAAGGTATAGGGAATGTAGGCCTGTTTGCCATATTTCTTGATGTCACCGGGGGTAATCAGGAGATAGTAGCCCGTTTCGAGGGCCCCTTTTTCCAAGCTCTTCACGTAAGCCTTCATGGGCAGAAGGGACTTTTCCGCCGCGGCCAACTCGGATTTGGCCCACTTGACCTCCCCCCTGACTCTGTCCACATCTTTTTGGGTGATGGGGCCACAGGCTGCGGCCAGAACAAGTAGTGAGGGGATAAGCGCTTGGTATCTCATGGCCGCCCCCTATTCCGGAATCACTTTGATGTCGTGAATCTTCATCTTCATGACGGTGCTTTTCCCCGGCTTCTCATAGAGGTCGAAGGTGGCCGTCTTATTCTTGAATTTCAGCGGTCCCACCACCAGCCCTTTTCCAGGCAGGGGAAGCGACTTGGGGTGCACGGCCTGACTCTTCGAGCCTGACAACTTGCGCTTCTTTTCCAGCGCTCCGGCCCGGTTGAAGAGCAGTTCTCCCTCGTTGTGAACAGCCTGCTTCTTCTTCTGCAGTTGTGCTTTTTCGGCTACCGCCTGCCGGTATTGCAGGTCCAACTTCTCCTGTTCACCCGGGTCCAACTTGTCGCTGGTAGTCGCGCACCCGCCTGCGGCGGCGATAAGCAGGCCCAGCACCGGGCCCAGAAGAACGTTGAGACGACTCATGCTCCACCTCTCGGCAGTTGTCCGCCCAGATTATGTAGTTCCCGATACATTATGTAAAGGGTGGCATGGGTCTCGCCGCCGCTTGCGTATCGGCAGTAAAGGCACTAACATTGTAGCGGCCTTTTTTTGGAACCGAGGTTATGCGGATGCGAACATTGTTTGGCCTCTTGGTGGTGAGTGTGGTGCTGGCGCCAGTGACACCTGGCTGTGGCTCGGACGGCGGGGGCCTTGAAGAGCCGCCCTTCTGCGTCGCCGGCGAAACCAGGTGCAGCGACGACGGCTCGAAGGTGGAGGTGTGCCGGGAGGACGGCACTGCTTATGATCCGTTGGAGCAGTGCATCACCGGCGCAAGCTGCCAGGAGAGCCGCTGCGCCTGCCCGGGCACACAGGTGCCGGGCAGCGAATCGTGTGTCACTGCCGGAATCCCCGCTTGCGCCCCCTGGTTCACCCCTTCCGGAGACATTTGCGCGGTGGCGCCGGGTGCGTGCGGCGCCGGAGAGATTTTCGCGGGCGGCAAGTGCCTGCCGGTAGGCATCCAGGCGTGCCCCGAAGGGTTCGAGGAAGATGCCGGCGGCAGTGGGTGTGTGCCCGCTGAAGTGGAGTGCGATGCAGGGAAGGAATGGTACATAGGCAAAGGCTGCCTGCCCCTGGGCGTACAGCTTGCCTGCGGAGACCTGCAAACCCCATGGGCAACCGTTCCCGACGATGCGGAGACGGTTGTCTATGTTTACTCCGACAGCGATCAAGAAACCGAGGACGGCAGTCAAGGCGCACCGTTCAAGACGATACAAGCAGCAGTGGAGGCAGCCCCTCCCGGGGCCACGGTCATGGTTGGCACCGGCACCTATCAGGGCGGGATCCACATCGACAAGCCGCTGAAACTGCTGGGCAAATGCGCCGAGTACGTCACCGTCGACGCAGGTAGCCACTTTCAGCCGCCCGGCTACGACATCGGCACAGACTTCATAATATTTGCGACCCCGAGCCCGTCTTCCGCAATTGAGATTTCCGGGCTGGCGCTCACCGATATCGCCGGCCCTGAGAACGGCAAGGCCGCCGGCATCTACGTGCGCGGCGCCCCTTCCGCACGAATACACGACATCAGCTTTGATGAGCTGTCCGGCGTAGCCTTACACCTCGACCAATGCAACGACGCATCGGGCTATCATCTGGCAATTACCGATCTGACAACTCGGCTGGTCGATCTGGGACCGTATGGGCAGTCCAGCAACGGCGTGCTGGTGGAAGACAGCACCGGCGTGACCGTGTTGAACTCGTCCTTCATCGGCACCCAGGGTAGCGACATCCGGGCGGTGAACTCGTGCCCCGAGATTATGGCCAACCACTTCGAAAAGAGGGGTGCGTTCGGCGGCCTTTCCCCCGTTGGAGTGTGGCTCGAAGGGTGCGAGGAAGGGGTCTCCCGGCTGGTATCCAACCGGTTCAAGGCCAAGATGACCCACGCAATTCTCGCCAAATCGGGGCAAGTCGAAATCATCCGCAACTACATCGAAGGAACGGTTACGGATTTCGATGACATCAACGGCCCCGCGGTAAAGGTGGACGACGCCAAGTTCACCATCGAGGACAACTATCTGGTGGCCAACCAGTACGCCGGCATCGCGGTGAAAGGTAAGACCGCCAAGGGGGACATCACCGGTAACCGCATCGACGGAACCCTGGGCAGCGACCCCGGCCTCAAAGGGGGAGACGGGGTGATTGTGCTCAACTGCGACCCGGGTCCGGTGATACTCTCGGGGAACAGCATCGTCGGCAACTCCCGTAACGGCGTGCTCGTCTCCGGCTCCATCGCTAAGTTGGAGCACAACCTCATCAAATCCACCCTGAAATCTCTGGCGCCCAACGTTGCGGCAGGAGCCGGCCTTAATGTGGTTGAAGGGAGCGATGCGCTGATCAAAGGCAACGTTTTCGACGGCAACTACGGGCACGGGATACGGTTCGGCGAGTCCTACGGCCTGGTGGAAGGCAACGTGATTGCCGGCACCATCTCCGCGGACGGAGGGTTCTGCAGCGGCGGTATCACCGCCATCGATTCGCTCATGGGCAAGGGAATCATCGACAACCTGATTTCCGGCAACCAGACCGCGGGTATATTCCTGTTCAACACGAGCGTCGATTCGATTTCAGGCAACGTCATTGACCAGACCATCCCGGGTGACGGTTCGAAGGGTGCCGGGATGATCGGTTTGGGGTCGACGGTGAACGTTGCTGAGAACTGGATTCGGGGTAATCACGACATGGGGGTCTACCTCGATACGCCGTTGGGTTCCGCGGTGGCCAACGTATTCGAATCCAACGGCACTGGAGGGGCCGGTGGCGGCCTGGTGGTGGTGGGCGCCGAAAAAATGCCCTTCGACATCGAGGGAAATACCTTCACCGACAACGGTTTCGCCGGGCTGGTGGTGGCATCGTCCCAGTTCGAGGCGGTGAAGAACGCTTTCGTGGACAACGCTCCCAACGAGGGCGGCGTGGGCGGAGTTGGGGCCTGGATCCAGAACGGCTCTGAGGGCGGCCTTCGCCTCAACTTTGTTGCAGACAATCAAGCCGCCGGGTTTTACGCGTACGCAGCCGATGACGTCACCATGGGCACCAACCTGATCATCGGCACGGCGGTGGGCTCGATTCCCGGAGGGGATGTCCCGATCAAAATGGCCGACGGGGTCGCGGTTACCGGGGGAGCTTTTGTGTCGGTGCTCCACAACCTGCTGAAGGGGAACGCAGCGGCAGGGGTTGCGTTCTTGAACGGAGAAGGGGTGATTTCCAATAACGAGTTGATCGACAACGGCACCTACGGGCTGCACCTGGTGAAGTCCCAGCCAACAGTCAAGAAGAACCAGTACGACGGCAACCTCAATGGGGACATATCCTCCGAGGCTGACCGCATGGTGCCGGCGTATGAGTTTGCATTGCCCGAGCCGTGCACGTTCAACTAAGAGAGATTGGGACATGGGAACGCTGATTTGCTTTAAGTGCCGGCAGCCTTTGGAAAAAGACTCCGCCGGCTGTTCCCACTGCGACAGCGACGCTGATCGCCCCACCAAGTCCGACCCCGGTTCTCTGGAGACGGAGCGGCGGTTCCTGCTAGCCCGCGGCATGGAGTTGAGCGACCCGGAAAAACCCGCTTTTCTCGGGTATTCGGAGGAGCACCTGGAGTCAAAAGCGCATCGAATGCCCCACCTGCCGCTGGGTGAGCCGAGGGTGGAGATTGCCTCGAGCGAGCCCACCGAGAAATTGCTGAAGAAACTCAGCGCGGGTGAGAATCGGGAGCGAGGGCTGGCCGCGATCAAGCTGGGAAGGGAGTTGAACCACGAAGTGATTCTCTCGCTGCTGAAACGATTGGTGGACCCTGAACCCGAAGTCAGGGGATGCATCCTGTGGGCCTTGGGCCAGGACCCTAACACGCTGATTCTGGGCCCCTTGCTCGAATATATGGAAGTCGAGAAGGATGTGCTGGTTCGCGCCCAGGCCGCCGCTACTCTCTACCGGATCGCCTCACATGCACCTGCCTTTAAAGGAAAAAGGGACGACACGGGTTTGGAGGAGAAACTGCGCCGGGTAGAGGAGGAATTGGCGGAAGGCCCGGCCACCGAACTGTACCTGAAAAGAGGAAGGCTGAGACTGCGGGGCGGCAGTCTGCTAAAAGCGCTGGGAGACTTCTCACGCTCACTGGACGACGAAGGCTTGCCCCAGCCCGAATCCCTAATGTATCGCAGCCAGGCGTTCTTCCTCATGGGCAAGCCGCTGTTCGCCCTGGACGACCTCATAGAATGCCCCAAAGACTACAAATACCCTGCCATCTTCTACCTGCACAAAGTCACCCTGGTAACCATGGCCAAGCAGATCGCGGCCAACGCGCGAAAAAGAGGGCTGGAAGAATATGCGCTGCTGTTTGAGCGAAGGTTGGAGAACCTCAAGGACAAGTAGAGCGTTGCGCAGCGCAGGCCCCTCGCTTCCTCTCGGGGTACGGATGGTGTTGCCCTGACCTGGACCCTGACCCTGGACCCTGGACCCTAGCGATAGCTATAAAACCCTTCCCCGGCTTTTCGGCCGAGCTTGCCTTCGGACACCATCTGCTTCAGCAGAGCGGGAGCTTCGTACTGCGGCAGCTTGAACGCATCATGCATGATGTTGGCTATGTAGAGGGCTGTGTCGAGACCGACGAAGTCAACCAGGGTCAAGGGCCCCATGGGATGACCGCAGCCGAGACGCATGCCGGTATCGATGTCTTCTTTGGAAGCGATCCCCGCCTCCAGCGCCCTGACTGCGTCAAGCAGGTACGGCACCAACAGGCGGTTGACGATAAATCCGTAGGTGTCCTGGCAGGTGACTGCGTCCTTGCCCAGCACCCCGGCAAAGGCCATCACGGTATCGTAGGTCTGGTCCGAAGTGTCGTCGGAGCGAATGATCTCCACCAGCTTCATCACCGGCACCGGATTGAAAAAGTGCATCCCCACAAAGCGGTCCTTGCGCTCCGTAACCTCGGCTTGCAGAGACATGAGAATAGACGAGGTGTTGCTGGCGAAGATGGTGTGCTCCGGGCAAAGTTTGTCGAGGGTGGCCCACAGCTCCTGCTTGAGCTCGAGGTTTTCGGTTACCGCCTCGATGACGATGTCGCAGTCGGCGAGGTCAGCGACGTCCGTCGTGCCGGAGATCCTGGACATGATGTCGTCCATCTGCTCCTGCGTCATCTTCTCTTTGGCGACAGCCTTGGATAGCTGTTTGCCGATCTTCCCGAGACCCTTTCCCAGGAACTCATCGTTGATTTCCCGGACCACCACTTCATGCCCGGATACGGCGCTGACCTGGACGATTCCGGAGCCCATCAGCCCACAGCCGACAACCCCTACTTTTTTGATCTCCATGTTGCAACCTCCCGATTGGTTTTCAGACGCGGTCACCCAAACTACCACCGGTGAACCTACGGTTCAAGGGTCAAATAGCGCAGGCTCGAGGCCGGTTGATCGCAGGTCGGGGGTACGGTATGATGGAGTGGGTCCAACGGGGGCATGGAATGCATTGCAAGGTGACAGGGGTGGTTTTGTGGGCCGCACTGCTGATTGGTGCGGCGGGGAATGCAGGTGCGCAGGAAGGAACGGGATACCTGTTCTACCCGACGCTGGTGTCAGATGATCAGGGAAGCGTGCCGCCCATTACGATCTTCTCCGCCGAAACAGGAGATAAGGTGGCCGCCAAGCTGGTGAAACCTGCCTTGAAGCCGGGACAGCAGTACGAGTTGCCGGCTGGGCTCTATCACGTGGAGGTAACGCAGTTTCCCAGCCCCGCGGCCCGGCGTGTATACAAGGTGGTGGAGGGCAAAGTTACCAAGGTCAAAGTAGGCGCGGCAAGCGTAGTGCTGTCCGGCAAGCCTGGGAAGAA
>CAZVFX010000144.1:3517-16609 GCA_964626565.1 uncultured Myxococcales bacterium | reverse complement strand
GGTGAAAGAATGAAAATATTAAATTTATATTCAGGATTAGGTGGAAATAGAAAACCCAGACGAAAGGTAGGGTATTTATTGAGGTATGATAAATGAGCACAACAATGGGGCTTGAGGGAATACCATCAGATAATATTATCTGGTCTGTTTTATTTGTAGTAATAATGTTAATTCATTATTTAGCAATGGTTACAATTTGGAAAGCAGAAAGTAAATTGGATGAAAATGATGTAACAGGGCAATCAATAATATATCGGCAGGTATTAACTCCTTTATATTTATTTGATTTAACAATGATTATAGGTTTTTTCATAGCAATCATGCTCAAATAATCCTTTCCACATTATTTATAAGAAAACCTTGTAAATAAGGGTTAATTTAACCCTAACAAATAATCAGGTGATTGTTTAAAAAGAATTAATATTTGGACTAAATATCTTAAGTCCTCTTAAATCAACTTTTATTATATGTTCTAATTTATCTAACCAACTCATTGTTATTTTCTTTTAGAAAAATCTATTAAAGAGATTAAATCAGATTTTATAAAAAGACATTTTTCTTTTCCTCCTTGTTCTTGATTAACCTTTGGTTTGTTTGTATTTAACATTTTAGTTATTTCTTTCTTTTTACTACTTTTCCTTTTCTCCAATAATATTTATTTAGAGGAGAAGGCAGTTCATTTCTTGCTTGTTCAAAAATCTCTTCCATCTTCCTATTATGTCTTTGTGCTTTTGTTAATCCCATTATTCTTTCACCTCCTACTCCTTTTCTTCTTTTTCCTTTTAATTGCTGGTTTTCTTGCTAAAGGATTTCCACCCTTTAGATAACTTGCAGATCCAAAAGGGTCAAATGCAGGTTTAACACTTCTTGCAGGGCTACCGAATGGTGATCCACCCATACTAAATCCTGAAGGTTGGCTTAATCTTTGTTTATATTCTTTGAACTTATGAGCTTCTCTAGCTTCAGCTTTCTTTATAGCATATTTTTCCTTAGCTTTATATTCTGCTGCTTTGCTTTTTTCCTTGATCTGTTCATGAGCTGCTTTCTTTCTAGCTCTTTCAATCTTCATTCTCTGCCTTTCTTCTTCCAGTTTTGCTTTAATCTTTTCTTTTAAACTCATTTTTCCTCCTTGAAAAATAAAAAGAGGGCATTTCACCCTCAAAGTTTTACTTTATATGTTTGGTGTCTTATCTTTGGTAGAAATAGGAAATAACTCCGATAACTACACTTGCTACAACAATAACAGCTAAAGTTACTTGCCATCCTGAAATCTCCAGAATTGCATCTAAACCATCTCCAGTTGCATTATATGCTGCTGAATCTGCTGTTTGGCCATCTTGGACGCTCGTCAAGATTGTTCCACCGATTCCAAGAACTACTGCTAATACAACGAATGTGATTGCAACACCACTTAAATCTTGTAAATTCATTTTATTATACCTCCATATTAACTATATTGGTTAAGTTAGACACCTCGTCAGGGTTAATCTGGCCTTTATGTTGGCTACAATATGCTAATTTAATTTATAGAATTAAAACTATATAAATGTTAGTTAACACTTGATAACATCCGTTTTATCCATAAAATAACCCCCACACACCCTGAAGTAATAGCTAAATATATCATTCCACTATATAAGTTACCCATTTCAAATTCAACTAATAAACTGGCTATATGGAAGGTTGCAATAAATAAAAGCATACCATAACACATAAATAATACTTTTAAAGGAATATGATCATCATCTAGTTTAGTTGCCCATAATATAAAAAATAAACCAGATCCAAACATAGTTAATATTAAAGCTAATTGATAACTCATAATAGGTTCTTCTGGAGGGATACAAGTTATATCTCTTGGAATGGAATAAGTATATCCTATTTGTGAGTGAAACACCCCATATTTCAATTTATGTGTTCCTGCTTCTGCACAAATAAGGTTTCCATCCATAGCTGGATTAACATTATGATTAGTGCTTGGGAAGTTCTCCATAGTGTTCCAATACATATAAGGAGGAATAGCAGAAGGATTGAGTTGAACTCCAAAAGGAAAATAAGAATTTATTAACTGCCACTGTCCAGTTCCATTTACTTGAACCATTCCAAGAGTTCCATGTCTATTCATACAAATACTAAAAGGATTGGGAAAGGCGTGCCAATGGCCTTGCATATCAAAAGTATCATTTATTGAGTAGTTTGCTCCAGTAACAGGACTATTCATGTGAACTATAAAAGGGTGAGGGCACTCTTTTTGCCTATCAATCCATTGTGCTGAAAATGTTTTTGTTTCTCCATAATTAATAGAACCTAAATTTGCTATTAAAGATACTGGAGCATTGTAAGCACTACTTTCATCACTTTTAACTGTAACTGTATCATCATAAGCTCCACTTTCCCAGTTCATAGAGATAAACTCACCACTATCATTTTCATAGATTTGGAAGTAACCATAAGGCAGATTGTCAAACTCTAGGTCTAGCTCATCAGATAGATCATAGTGTTCATCAGCAATCATAACAAAATTATCTTCCTCTGTCATATTGATTTGAATATTATCTATGTGCCACCTAAACCTTGAATCCGTTATCTCATATCCTCCGTTGTGCCTCATACCAAACTCCATACTCAATCTTGGATCAGTTAAATCTAGCTCGTTAGTAACAAATAAACTGATTTTAGAATGAGGATATATTTTCATGCTTTCAGATAATTCAAACCGAACATAAGTAGCATTATCTGTTTCTACTTCAAAATGCCAATCACAGAATTTATCACTCTCATAGTAATACCAAATACCAGAGGTTTCAATTCCAAAACCAAAAGTGTTATGCGACCAATAATTATCATAATGATTTGTCATTTGTGCATAGCAGTTATCTCCTATATCAAAATAATAATCCTCAAATAAATTCCACATGTGCAGAACTGTTTCATTATCTAATAATTCATAACCAATAGGATTAGTATTTTTTGATTCAGAAAGTGCATTAACATTCCCTACAAGTGCAATCATCACAATCAATACAATAACCACAAAATTCACACTTATTATGTTTGAAATTATCTTTTTCATCATGCTTTAAAAATTTCATTATTTAACCCTACCTTTTTTGTTGTTTTATAGGGATGGATTGCCTTTTGTTTTATAAAGGATTCTCCTAATTCCATTTTCCCTCCAAAAGTAATAAAGCGAGTGATCCGATTGTTATAAATATACAGGCAAATAATACTGTATCATTTAACATACTAATTGATCTTAATAGCATTGCAATAGTTGTAGTTATGAAAGAACTAGCTGCAAAAGCAGCACTAGGTCTATATTGTTTTAATGCAATAAAGGCAATCATAAAGGTTGCTAAAACTATTACCGTTCCTAAATATCCTTCTGTTACATTATGAGCATATTGAAATAGTTCATAAGGCCTTGATAAATTTGTTGGCGTATCTAGTGTCATTTTATAAGTTTCTGTTAGATATTAAACCAGCTATTAATAATATTATTAATATTGTTATTAAGGCAACAACTGCATTCATAACCCAATCTGGCATACCTAAACTCTCACCTCCTTCCTCTATCATGTTTTTTGCTATATCTCCTGTATTACTAATTATACTAAATGTTCCTGCAATATTCTTCCATATTGTATCAAAGAAACTAAACCATCTATTCCCTTCTTCAAAATTAGAAGTAGCATCTGCCATATCTCCAAAATCCATACCATCTGCATCTAAAATAGTAACATCTAAAGCATCATAAGTATCTTCATATTTATCTGAAACATTAAAATCATATTCAGATTGTAAACCTCCTAAAAAGGTTGTAAATCCAGTAAAAACTAAAGCTACTAATATTAATGTTGTTATTAATGTTGATACCTTACCCATTATTCTCTAATCTTAAATAAGATAATACCTCCTGCTATTAATATTCCAATTAGTGCTACCCATGGAACACTTATCAAACCAATCATAAATGCTACTATTAAACCAAACATTGTAAGTATTACTGCTGCAACTGGATTCCATAATCCTATAAATGCCAATATACCTATTAATAAAAGTGCATATATAATACCATCCTTTCCTATTAAATTACTTAAATTACTAGATAAACTTACTTCTTCAGTATCTAATAATCTCCAACCACCATCAAAGTAAGCTATAAATTTTGCATTATAAAAGGCATCAAAATCAGTTATCTCATAACTCATAGTTACTGAAGCACTACTCTCACAATTATAATAAAGTTCTTCCATACCCTCTAGCATACTCCATTTTTCAACCTTTAAACACATAGCAGTTGATACTCCTGAACCATCATCAGCAGTTAAAGAAATATAGTTATTTCCTGATTCATTCCAATTTAAATTATAATTAATTGAATCTAAAGAGTTCCAATTATCCCAATAATCACTCATTCCATCCATTCCACCTGTTAATTGAATAGTATAAGTAGAATCTAATATATGTTCAGGATCTCCTGTAAAAACTAATACTCCATCCTCATACGCCAATATTCTATACCATGCATCTGTCATCCTTAAATAAATAATATCTTGTCCATTGTTGTTAGTTTCTCCCATTGCAGATAAAGTATATATTCCTGTTCCTGGATCATATCTTTGAACATGAATAATAACATCTTCAATAGTTGAAGCACCCCTTATAGCTGTAAAAGTTATAGGAGAAGCAAACTCATCATCTAGTTGGAATAAATCAATAGATGTAGTAGAATCTCCATTTATTATGGCATCATAAAAATAATATTGTCTAGGGAAACTATAAGAACTATTAGTAGAATCATACTCTACAAAACCAGTTAAATTAACATCTATTCCAGCAGGATCTAAACATAAACTATAATTATTATCTCCAGATAAACCAAAATTGTATAACAAGGCATCCCATGCAGATTCTAAAGTAAATGCTGCATCAAAATCTATATCATCTAAATCATTTCCAGTTTCTTCATCCTTTCCTGTGAAATTCAAAGCAAAATTACCACTTGAACAATTAGTAAAGTTCATTTTGTATAAACCTCTTGTTTCTGTAAAGTTAGAACAATCCGAATTATTATCACAGGCACGACAATACCAATGATTTAAACCCACATCTATATCATCCCAATCATAAGTTGTTAATAAAGAATTTTGTAATAATTGATGAGTATAATATTGGTAAATTTTATTAGAAGTTCTATCAGGAATCCAAAAATAATATCCATAAATTGCAATTCCCTCTGGTGTTGGAGAACCTGGAAGACTTATAGGATTATAATCAATAAAAGTTCCATCCATTTCATATTTATATACATAATCATCCCCAGTATCAGTAATTAATATATATTCCCCATTTGTAGTAATACCTCCAGGATTAGTATTTACATTATATAAATTCCAACTTTGTCCTGTTGAAGTTCCATTAAAATAATAAGTATATACCTTATCATCTGAATAATCTACAACATAAAAATAATTACCATCTGTTGTTATACCTGATGGATGGTCATTACTGGGATTAACTAAATCAAAATTTTTAGAACTATTTTCTGTTCCTGTTTTATTATAATTATAAACTCTATCATTATTTAAATCCACAACATATAAATCATCTCCATAAGTAGTTATACCTCTTGTATCTGAATAGGTGTTAAAATTTCTAATAGAATTACCCTCATAATCATATACATATACTTTATTATCATTAAGATCATTTAAATATAAATATGTTCCGTCAGTTGTTAATCCCCTCCCATCACTACTTACAGAAAAACTAAAGCCAGTTAAACCTATATTTCCTCCGTGAAAACTATAATTAATATCATCTCCGTCTGCATCTGTTGAACCTGAACAGGTTAGAGTAGGATCATTAAACCATACTGAATTATTATCTGGACTTAATGTTGAAGGTATTGTTGGTGCTACTGCTAATACAAAACTACTAAATAAAAGCATTCCTATCAATACAAATAATATTTTAGTTTTCATTAATATTCCATCATCTTGTTTTTAGCATATAATATAACCAAGATAACACCTCCAATTAATAATATCATAAGTGGTAAATGATTCATAAAAAATGGTATAACATTTAATTCTCCTGCTGCACTACTAAAAGAAGGAGTAGATGCTACTTCTCCAAATATATTTCCTAGTATTGCACCTAATATTATTGCTATAATCAATAATAATAAACTTACCCAGAAAAATGCAGGGTGCGTTCTCAACATAAACCCACCTATTAAAGTTGTAATTGTTAAACCTATAAGTATAAACACAAATAAATAATCCCAAGCATGTAAAGTAGATAATGCCTGTTCTTCTACTTGATCATTAACTGTATTATTAAAATGTTCATTACCTGAAATAGAATCAGTATAACTAGAATAAAAGGTAAAAGCAACAACTGTTATAATCGCAAATATAAATAGGAAAGAAAGAATATATATTACATCCATTCCCGAACCTTTTCTATTCATACTTTAAACCTCCATTCTATTTTAGGTTTTTCACCTTTAATTAATAAAGATATTTCTTTTGAAATTGCCCTCTGGCTTCTTCCAGTTTTATCAGATGCTTTTTTTAACTCTAAAGCTAAATCTTCATCAACTCTTATCAATCTTGTTTTAGTTGGCATTTTTCTTACCTCCCTTTATATTCCTTGCCACATTTGCAAAGAAGTAAAGTAAGAAATACATCAAGATAAATACTGTTACCCAAATCATAGAGTTATAAGTTCCATGAGTAGTAGCAGTTAAAGATGATACAATATCTGAACTAATTGTTTCATTGTTGGCATTAATAATATTCTCTGCCATTCCTAAATTGGATAACAAAAAGAATATACCAATAAACATAAATAAAAGTTTCAAAGGATAATGATCCTTATCTAAACTTGTTCCCATATAAAATAAAGCAAATGCTGTTCCAACAAATGTTAATGCTAATGCTACTTCCCACATTTTAAACACTTACCTCCTTCTGCCTATTCCAGAAACCTTTCCTTTCATTCTCTTGCCTTACAGTTGTTTCAGAAACATGATGTTGTTCCAATAATTTCTTTAATGTTTCTCCTGCCTTAGCTTTGTATATTGTTGCTACTAGTGTGTGAACTAATAAATCTTTTACATAATCTTTATTTTCTTTTTTAATTCCTAAATCTTCTGTATGAATTAAACCTGTAATTATTGCAGATTCAAACTCATATATAATTTCTTTTATCTCTCTTTCTTCTAATACTGATAAACTAAAAATCTTTGAAGTATAAGGCACAAATCTCCCAACTATCCATGAAATAGCTTTCTCATTAACTAAAGGTTCTCCTTGTGAAACTATGGTATTTGTAACTGTATCAACAATTTGTCCTCTTAATGTGTGCATCAACTCATCTATAATAAAAGAAACATCTAATATTACTTCATGAACTGCATTTGATTCTTCTTGTGTAGGAACATAATTACTATATTCATTTTCATATTCTCTCATTTTTTAAACACTCTCCTTACTTCTATACCAGTAAGTTTTTTAGGTTTTATACCTGTAACTTCTGGCATTGTTAATCCTATCAAAGATGGTTTATATTTTGCCATTCTTGATATTCTTGATTTTGATTTTACTTTTTTCTTTTTTATTCTCTTTTGTTTTCCAAATTTAAATGGTTTAGGAGGTTTAGGTTTAGGAGGTTTAGGTTCAGGGATCTTTATTCTAGTTGGTTTTATTACCATACCTGGAAAAGTTTTAGTAGTTGATTTTGTTTTAGTAGGTGTTCTTAATCCTGTTCTTTCTTTTAAACCAATTTTAAGAGTAGTTCCTACCTTGGGAGAGATTGTAGGAACTACTCTTTCTACTTGTTTAGATTTTAGTTGAGATTTTACTTTTAAACCAGTTTTTTCTATTGTTGATACTCTTGTAGGAGTTTTAGTTACTATAATAGGTTTTATTGTTGTTTGAGTAGGTTGTAATGTAGGTTTCATTTGCCCAGCATACATTTGTAGTTTTTGTTCTGCAAATCCACTTAATACTTCTGTATATGCTTCTTGTGGAACTTGTTCTGTATAAGTTGATTTATATGTTGTTACTACTTGATCTGTTTCTATTTTTGGTTTTACTTTTTTAATTGGTTCAGGTTTAGTAATTTTAGACTCTAATTCTACTTTAGGTTTAGTTTTAAAATCTTTCATCTGAACTTTAGGCATATCTAAATCTTTTATTCCTTTCTTTTGAACTTCTATTCTTGTTTGTTTTAATCTAGGTTTACCAACCTTTCCTTTATAGTCAAATACATTTTCCCAAACTGTTCCTTTAGTTCCTTTTCTTAATCTTATATTTTGAATATTTTGTAATACATCAAATTCTACTGTTTCCTTTATTGGTTCTCCTCTCCTTACTTTTAATCTTAATTTTCTTGATTCTAATAAACTAGGTTTTCTTTTTGTTAAATATGATTTAGAAAGAGTTCCTTTAGTAGTTGGTAATCCTCCTCTTTGAGTTACTGAAACTGTGCTTATTTCAAACATATCTTTTTTACCTGGAACTGGTTTAGCTTTTCCTGTTACCTTTTCTATTACTATTTGCCTTTTTAATCCTTTAATTGGTTTAATACCTTGTGCTTGTCCTGGCATTTGTTTTAATTTCATAGTTCCTCTAAAACCAATCTGTCCACTTTTCAAAGGAAATGTTTTTCCTCTTAATATGGGTTCAAACCATGTTGCTCTAGGAGATAATTGTTTTGTAAATGGTCCTAAATGTAATAATCTTTCTTCCACTATTGGAACTTGCCTTAATCCTTTAGGCATAACTTTAATATCTTTAAATGCCTTATATTGAGGTTGTCCAACTTTATATGTTTTAGTTATTCCTATAATTTCAGGATCATATTTTGAAGATTTAAATGCTAAACCCATAGGTAATATTTCGGTAGATGATATTTTTCCCAATTCTCTTATGGGATCTCCTGCCTTATACATCCTACTACCTATATTGGCAGCATAGGTAACACCCATTCCTAAACCTATTGTTTGTTCAACTACTGCACCTGCTCTAGTAGTAGATAATACTCTGGATGCACCTGATAAAATTGGTAAAGCTAATTTAAATGCCCCATAAGTTACTGCTGTTGTAAGTGGTTTTTCCCTTAAACCTTCATAAGCACCCTCAAAAAATCTACCTGGTAATGTTTCTCTTAATGGTTCTGCCACAAAATGTTCAGGAGTTACTTTTTTTACAAATCCACTAGCAGTTCTTTCAGTTTCTCTCCAACCACTAGGAATATTTTTTACACCATGATACAATTCAGGAGTTTCTCTACTTAATGTTGCCCCTGCTTCAAATTTAATTTTTTGCCAAGTTGTAAAATCAGGTATATCTGCTTTCCAAGTTCTAGAATCCTCCAACTGTTGTTCATATAACTTTTCTTTATATTGTTCTCCTTTGAAAGCAATAATATCAGTAGGAGTTGCTATTCTTGATTCTTGTTTAAATGGATCTTCTACTCCAGTTAATTCTCCATCTTTTACTAAATATTTAAAACCAAGTGCAGTAGTGTAAGTTACATTATCATAACCTTCTCCTCCTTTTGTTTTTACCATATAACCTTTTGGAACTTCTTCAGCTAATTTTTTTGCTGTTTCATACATAGATGAAACTTTTTGTTGTTGTGCTTTTAATTTTACTTGTGTTCCTTTTAGTTCTGTTTGTTTGGTAGATAATTCTTTAGTTTCTCCAACATACTCTGCTTTCTTTTTCTTTAAAGTTCTAGGTGCTACTGGTCTTTTACCCACAAAAGCTAATCCTGTTCCTTTTATACCTGCTCTTGCTTTAGTTTTAAACCAAGGGGTATATTCTTTTACATATTCTCCCTTTCTTACTTTGTATTTTTCTAGCGATCCTTTATATGTTTCTACTCCTCTTTTAAATGCTTCAGATTCAGCTCTATATCTTTTTGCTGCCCTTCTTGCCTTACCTACTGCTATTAAATAATCTCTTTTGGAATCAGTCATCCCACTATTAGAATTAGAATTATCACTATTATCATTTCTGGCCATAGTTAACTATTGTTAACAACCCTATTTAATAATTTCTAATGTATAGTATATACTATATACTTTTAAAAATACAAATATTTATATAAAACTATTAATAAATTATTAATAAAATGGCTAAAGTATTAATATTGGATATTGAAAAAAAATTATGGGTTGAATTTAAAAAAAGAACTCCTAAATCAATTACCATGAATGAAGCAGTTGTTAATGTTATAAAAGATTATTTAAAGGAGGAATTATAAAAATGATACAAGAAAAAACAGATCAAACACTAAAAAGTTTTATTGATGAAAGACTAAGATTAAATGATGTTAAAGATGGAATCAAAGTAATGGATGCACCTCATCTTGATATTTTTAAAATAAAATGGATTTAAAATGTGGACTAGGATAATGGACATAAAATCAGTTAAAGAATGGAGAGATATAGCACGATTTAACCTATCAAAAGAGAAAAGGGGTATAAACATACCAAAAAATAAAAAAAGTGCTTAAAATCGGCTTAATTTAGCTCTGATGGGAAAAAAAGGTATAGTATATGGTAGAAAAAAGAGATATGATAAATTTTGATGAATTTCAAGATTTTAAAAGATTTTTAGATCAAAAAATAATTAAATTACCAGGTTGGGATAAACTAGGAAAAGGTATTAATAATCCTATAAGGAAAAAATTAGCATTTGCAGGAACTAGACATAATGTTGAAGTTGTTTTAAACAATCTTGAAATAGTATTAGAAACCAAATTAGATTATAATTCTCTTTTAACTGAATTTAAATCTCCTATTATTGAAAAACCAATAACTAAACAAAGAGAAAAGGATGTTAAAAAGGAAAAGAAAAACCAACTTCTTGCATTTCAAAAAGAAATATATAATTTATTATTATTAAAAAAACAAGAAGAAGCAACTGAAATGATTGTTAATTATTTAAAAGAGAAAAATTATATTTATACTACTAGAGATGATGATAAGTCTGAAATGTGGATATATCACGAAGGTATATATATTCCTGAAGGTAGAAGTAGATTAAAAGAACAAATTAGAGAACTATTAGAGAAAGCATATAAAGTTTCTATCGCTAATACTATTATATTTAAAATAGAAGCAGATACTGGAATTGATAGTGATGAATTTTTTAAATCTGAAATAGATAACTTAGATGAAATTCCTGTAAAGAATGGAATTTATAATTTAAGATCCAATATATTAACTCCTTTTAATCCTAAAAAAATATTCTTTAATAAAATACCTATTGATTATAATCCTAATGCTACTTGTCCTAATATAGAACAACACTTTAAAGATGTATTGAAATCTGAAGATGATAAGGATGTAATGTATGAATTGTTTGGATATTTATTATGGAAAGACCACTTTATTGAAAAAGCAGTTATGATGGTAGGTGGAGGAAGAAATGGAAAAACGAAAACCATAGAATTAATGAAAAGATTTATAGGTTCTAATAATTGTGCATCTGTTCCTTTAGAAAATATGAGTGGAGATAATTTTGTTGTTGCAGGTTTGTTTGGAAAAATGGCTAATCTTGCAGGAGATTTAAGTAATACATCTCTAAGAGAAACAGGAATATTTAAACAAATAACAGGTAGAGATATTATAACCGCTAATAGAAAATTTAAAATTCCTATTAATTTTGTAAACTATTCAAAACAAATATTCGCTTGTAATGAATTACCTAAAGTTTTTGATACTAGTCTAGGTTTTTGGAGTAGGTGGATGTTATTTGAATTTCCATTTACTTTTATGAATGAAAAAGAATATGAAAAATCAGAAGTAGAAAATAAAAAATTAATGAATGCAGACCAAATAAAAAAAATTACAACAGATGAAGAATTAAGTGGTTTATTTAATATGGCAGTAAATAAATTAAAAGAATTATTAAAAGAAAAAAATTTTAGCTATTCTACTGGAACAAATGAAATAAAAAAGTTTTGGATAAGAAAAAGTAATAGTTTTGCTGCATTTTGTATGGATCATATTGATGAACATTATGATGGCTATGTTACTAAAAAAGATTTAAGGTTAGCTTTTAATAAATATAAAAAAGAACACGAATTGCCAGGAGTTTCAATAAAAATGATGAAAATAACTTTAGATGAAAGATATGGTGTTGGAGATGGAAAAAAATACGATTCTTTGAAAAATGAACAAATAAGAATTTGGGAAGGAATTAAATTTAAAGATAGTTCAAAATATAAATTTAACGGAGGTAAGATTAACTAAAACTAGACACACTAGACGGATTAGACGCGAGTTTGACCCTACACGTAAACTAGTCAGTAACCCCTAAGGGGTAAATTCGCGTCTTTTGTGGCTAATTTGTCTAAAAATGGCTTTCCTTTATAAAGGAATTGAATATTTGTCCTTTTTCCATAGGAAATGTAGGTTAAAAAAAATAGGAGAAAAATAAGAAAAATGAAAAAAAACACAAAAAGAACAACAAAAATCACCAATAGTTCAGTTTATTTTGATATAATTGCATCCATAGGTATTGGAAGAAAATCAATAGTTGAGTTATCAAAACTTTTGAATAAAAGTTCTCCTGCTGTTTTTGAACAAGTTAAAAAACTTTTAAATGAAAAATATTTAATAAGATTTAAAGAAATTGGGGAAACAAAATTATCTGGAGATGAAAAAAAATATTTCTTAAATGTTTTAAAATTAAATGAGGATATATATGAATATTTTCTAAAAAAAGATGAATCTATAAAAAAATACAAAGAGGAATTGATTTCTGATTTTATTTCAGTTATTGATATGTTAAGTTTATCTTCTTTTCTTGTCGGAAAAGATTATACTTTAGAAAAATTATTTGAAAAATATTTTTCATCTAATTTTGTTGAAAATATTGAAAATTCTTATGATGTATTATATGATTTAAGAAATGCTTATTGGTATAAATTATATAAAATAAGATCAAAAATATTAGATAAAGATAATGATTGGAAAGTGGCAATAGATAAATATAAAAATATTGATGAAAAAAATAGGAGAAAAATAAGAAAAATGGAGATTATTTATAAAGAAAAGCAAAA
>CAZVFX010000144.1:0-3417 GCA_964626565.1 uncultured Myxococcales bacterium | reverse complement strand
AAAAAAATAGGAGAAAAATAAGAAAAATGGAGATTATTTATAAAGAAAAGCAAAATGAAAAATATTTAATAAGATATAAGTAATAAAATTGAATAAACATTATTTACCTTTTTTAGGATTGGTTCCATAACTCATCCTTTCTCCTTTTAGGTAATAATGGTTCAAAAAAACAAATATGGAGGAAATATACAAAATGGAAATAAATTATGAAACAATAAGAAACATTGAAACAAGAGTAGAAAGAATAGAGGCATTGCTAGAACATATTATGAAGCAAGAAGAAGAACAAAAACCAGTTAGGAGGAAACCAAGATGAAGAAATATTTAAGTATAAAAATAGCAGGTCATGATTATGTTACTGCATGGGAAAATTCAGAAAAAGAAGGAAACCAACCAGATTTCAAAGGAGATGGAGTAGCAGTTTGGGTAAGAGAATATGATGAAACCAAATCAAAACAAGATCAACCTAAAATAAAAGAGGAGAGTGTGTTATAATGTTAGAAGTATTAGCATTTCTTCTTGGGATAGGTTTAGGTATCTATTTTGAAAGAAAAAGGAATAAATTGGAGGCAAAAGAATAATGGCAATGGAATTTATATCCAATTTTAATATGGGAGGAATATCCCATATAATCTTTATAATATTCCAGATTATTCTAGCTCTTGGAGTTATATTATTTTTGGCATATAAATTTATTTTAAAACCAAGAAAATATAAAGATACAATAGAAATATGGGATTCAACTGGTTCAGGATTACTTGTTGATAATGATAGGGGTTATTGGAAACAAGATGTAGAAACTGGTGCTGGAGAATATGTTTTATTGAAAAACAAAGATGCAAAGTTAAAACATCCTGGAATAGATAATGCAGTTGTAATGAGAAAAGGATCTAAAAATAAATATAGGTTTTTAAAATTTGGTCCTGGTCCTTATGATTATTCAGTATTAACTCCTGAATATAAAGAGGAAGCTGTTCCAAATGTAATACCTCTGGCAGATATTGATTGGGTAAAACATAACCTAAAAGTAGCTGCAATGAAGAAAACACTTTCTGGATTCCTTAATGAACATAAGGGATTTATTATGTTTACCACAGGTGCAGTATTAGGATTAGTTATATTACTGTCTATTGTTGGTTCAGTAAATGAAACGGCAAATCATATAATTTCATCATCTGGATCATTAGTTTCAGATTGTGTTAGTGAATGTGTTAATACAGTAAGCACTAATCTTGAATGTTTAGGTAGCACAGGTATAGAAGTGGGAGAATCTGTAAACCCTCCCCCAGGGTTTTAAGTAAAATGAAAAAAGAGAAAATCAGGATATGTGTAAATTGTGGAGAAAGAATAACAATAAATCATAAATGTTTTTGTTATAATTGTTTATCATATCCTGATAAACCTTTTACTAAAGAAAAATGGAAAAAGAAAAAAGAAATAGAGAATATTTCAATAAAGAAGCTGCAATAGGTTTACAATATGGTGGAGAGTTAGTATCTAAATGGGCTTACTACTATAAAGTGAAATGGATATTTAGAGGAATATTACTATATATGTTTCTTAAATGGATATTAATGAGGTTTGTATTATAATGGTTAAAGGAAAAAATCAGTTGCAAGATCCTATGATGGGTGGTAAATCAGATAAGGTAGCAATAGAGTTCTACTTGGGGCAGTGGTTAAATAAAGCTGCTGAAGCAGGAGTTTTAAAATACCTAGATCCTGTGAGATATAAATTAACTGTTGAACAACTGGAGATCCTTTGTATTGGTTCTGATTTATTAGATAAAGATTATGAAAAAAAGAAAGAAAAATTAGAATTAGATTTTAAAAAGAATAAGCAAAAGTTATCTAAAAATATTAATCCTAGTATAAGAAATTCAAAAATGAATAAAAAATTATCTAAAGAAATATCTGAAGCAGAATTAATTTTTATTACAAAGCTGCACAGATTACTTTCAATAACTATCAGTCCATTACTTTATACTAAATGGGAGTTGGAAACAATATGAGCTTAATAATTAAATACATAAGGGGGCAATTAAACAAATCTAGGAATTTTTGCACTTTATGTGTAGGTAGAGTAGGAACAGGTAAATCTTATTCTGCTATGAGATTTGCAGAAACATTAGATCCCGATTTTAATGTTGATAAAGTAGTATTTAAAATTGAAGATCTATTAGAAATGGTTCATGATGAATCTATTCCTGCTGGTTCAGTTATAGTATTTGATGAGGGAGGTATTGCTATTTCAAATAGAAACCATTACATGAATAAATTCAATAAAGCTATGGCTATGCTTTTACAAACCTGGAGGCATAGAAACATAATTCTATTTGTAACTGTTCCAGATATATCATTTGTAGATGCAGGTATAAGAAAACTATTTGATGCAACTATGGAAAGTCAAGAAGTAATAAAAAGCAGAAAAGTAGTTCAGGTTAAATGGAAATTTACTCAATTAAATAATCAATCAGGAAAACTGTATTATAAGAATGCTAAATTAAAAAGTAAAATATTAAGAATAGAAATTAAAAAACCTAGTATTAAATTAATACATGCTTATGAGAAAAAGAAGAAAGAGTTTACTACTGAACTTTATAAGAACTTACAAGCAGAATTAAAACCTGAAGAAAAAGAGGAAGAAAACAATATTAGAAGATGCACAGAGTGTGGAGGATTAGGTTCTTATTTTCCTAAATTACACTTACTTAGATGTAGAGGATGTGGTCATGAGTGGGAACATTCGCCACATAAGATCACAAATGTTTAACTAAAATTGTTTAAATCGGAAAAAACTAAAAAGTTTAAGAATTGCTTAAAACTTTTAAGCAATAATTAAATAGTTTAATAATTAATAAGAGGTATAATAATAGTAGAAAAATCCATATGTTGTGGTAAGAAAAAAAAATAAACACTATATATAGTGTTTTGGAGGTATAATATGAATAAAAAAGAGATTGAAAGGAAGGCCAGAAATGTTAAAGTTCCAAAAGATGAAGATACAATTAAAATACTGGATAAGATTAAATCAAAACATCCAGGTCAGTATAAAAAATTAATAAAGAAACTAAAAAAAGCATTTCCAGATAAGGAGTTTTACGAATAATGGTAATAAGAATAAATGGGAAATTATGGCATACTAAAAGATGTAGGAGATGTGATGAGTTTTTTAGATCTAGGGTAATTGGATCTATAATATGTCCTAGATGTGATAAAGGAAAGAGTAAGGATTTAACATGGAAGATAAATATAAAACAAGAATAAAAACCATAACTGATAAAGATTGGATTATGATTGGTGCAATTATATTAAGTGGTTTAATTATATATACATCTCTAAAGGTAATTATAGGATGGTGGATAGGATGATAAACTCACTTATGTATATACCAGGATGGGTAATTGAATGCGTATTA
>CAZVFX010000143.1:0-16662 GCA_964626565.1 uncultured Myxococcales bacterium | reverse complement strand
CCTAGTGGAGTCTATGACCCCGGGTGGGTTTCTGGTAAACTGCCAACGCATACTTTTCCCGGATGGACCGCGGGATTTGGAGGTTTGGCCCATGAGAAAGCTGCTACTTGTATTTGCCGCCCTTTTCGTTGTCGCCGGATGTTCTTCAGGCGGGGGGGACGTGGTGAAGAGCGACACGACGGACGTCGCCGGGGAAGGCACTTCTCAAAGGGCCGACCTGCCCTCTGATAGCCCGGATCAAATGACGGGGGACGCAGGGGACAGACCTGTGGATTCGGACGTGGCGGAGGTGTCGCCGGACGTCGAATCCGGATGCCCGGTTGGTTCCGGTTGCTTCATGGACCCGTGCGTGGAAGGCGCGGACTGCTGGTCCGGCTACTGCGTGATGCACATGGGCACCGGGGTCTGCTCCGAGCAGTGCCTTGAGGAATGCCCCGAAGGCTTTGAATGTACCGAAGTTTCGCTTAGCGCGCCCGACTATGTGTTTGTCTGCACAAGCCGGTTCCCGGCACTGTGTCTCCCTTGCAGTTCGGGAGCGGAGTGTGAAGCTCTTGCCGGGATCGCGGGGGCGTGCGTTTCGTATGGGGAGGCCGAGGGGCATTTCTGCGCGTCTGTTTGTAACGGGACTGAGGATTGCCCTGATGGGTTTGAGTGTCAGCAGGTGGCCACGGTTGAGGGCTTGCTCACCGCCCAGTGCGTAGGCAGCCAGGGTGTTTGTCCCTGCGGCGCCTACTCAGTCACCCAGTCGTTGTCTACGACGTGCTCACAGACCAACGAGTTCGGGGTTTGTACGGGCCAGCGGGTCTGCAGCGAAGAGGGCCTTGGAGAGTGTGATGCTGCAACACCGGCCGAGGAGGTCTGCGACGGCCTGGATAACAATTGCGACGGAGTCGTCGACGAAGTTTCGTGTGACGATGACAATCCATGCACCGCAGATGAATGCCTGGGCGCGGGCGGGTGCGTCAACGAGCCTGCTACCGGGGGAGAATGCCTTGACGGCGACGCGTGCACCATCGGCGATCACTGTGAAGAGGGGCAATGCGTGGGGGCCGCGCTTGCCTGCGACGACCAGAATCCATGCACGGACGAGTTTTGTGACTCCGAACTGGGCTGCCAGTACGAGTTCAATTCCCTGCCCTGCGATGACGGCAACCCCTGCACCTACGGTGACAGTTGCCTCGCCGGGCAGTGCGTCGGGCTCCCCGGAGACTGCGACTGTCAGGCTGACGAAGACTGCCTGTTCGTGAGCGAGGCCAACAAGTGCCTGGGAGAGTTCTTCTGCGACAAATCGCAGTCCCCATATTTGTGCGTTCAGAAGCCCGGCACCGAGGTTGTCTGCCCGCTCCCCGCGGGACCGGACGCGGACTGCTATGCCAACCAGTGCGTACCCGAAACCGGCGACTGCCAGGCTTTGGACGTCAACCAGGCCAAGGCGTGCGACGAAGGCGACAAGTGCACGGTGGCGGAGACTTGCCTGGATGGAGTGTGCCAGGGGGGGATTCCCCTGAACTGCAACGACGGCAACCAGTGTACCGACGACTTCTGCGAGCCTGCCGCAGGGTGCATTCATCTCGAACATTTCGGGGCGTGCTCCGACGGCAATGCCTGCTCCGTCGGGGACCACTGCGCCGACGGAATCTGCGTTCCCGGGGAGCCGGTTTCCTGTGACGACCTGAACCCGTGCACGGATGACACCTGCGACCCACAAAGCGGGTGTATGAATCAACCCGGCGCCGGACCCTGCGACGACGGTAATGCCTGCACGGTAGGGGAGGAATGCTCCGGGGGCTGGTGTGTACCCTCCGGTTATCTGGCTTGCGACGACCTCAACCCCTGCACAGTTGACCTGTGCGACGAGTTGCTGGGGTGTGTGCACAGTAACGAGGCGGTGAGTTGCTCGGACGGCAACGCCTGCACCGTGGGAGACAGTTGCGTCAACGGCACCTGCGCGCCGGGCGACCCGGCCTCGTGCGATGACGGCAATGAGTGCACCGACACCTGGTGCGATCCGGACAGCGGCTGCGTCTCTGTGGCCAACGAGGCGGACTGCGACGATGGAAACGAGTGCACCATCGGTGACCACTGTCAGGAAGGGTGGTGCGTCTGGCAGCAACTTGAAGAATGCGATGACGGCAACCAGTGCACCGACGATGAGTGCGACCCGGGGGCAGGTTGCACATACTCGCTAAGTGATGGCGCCTGCGATGACGGCAACCTGTGTACCGTTGATGACGTGTGCGCTTTGGGTTCCTGTATTGCGGGCGGAGAACTGCCTTGCAATGACGGCAACGTCTGCACCGCCGATTCGTGCAAGCCGTCGGTGGGTTGTGAGTTCGTCCCCAACGCGGCGGATTGTGACGATGGTAACGCCTGCACCGAGGGAGACCATTGCCAGGCTGGTGCATGCGTCGTCGCGGAAATGACCGATTGTAACGATTTCAACATCTGCACTCTCGACTTCTGCGTTCCTGACGAGGGGTGCCAGCACGCGCCGTTGCAAGTCCCTTGTGACGACGGCTCGAAATGCACTATCGGCGATTACTGCGTTGACGGCTCGTGTGTCTCCGGAATGCCCGCGGATTGCGACGACGGCAACCAGTGCACGCTGGATGAATGTCTGCCTGATGACGGTTGCGTGAACACGGCCCAGGCCGGCCCCTGCAACGACGGTGATCCTTGCACCGTGGACGATGTTTGTGATGGTGACCAGTGCGCGCCGGGGCCTGCGCTGGAGTGCGATGACCAGAGCGAATGCACAACAGACTCGTGTGACCCGGTGCAGTTGTGCGTGTTCGAGCCCATTGCCGGTTCCTGCGATGACGGCAACGCCTGCACAGAGGATGACTTGTGCGAGGCGGGGGACTGCGTGGGCGGACCCCAGATCTCCTGCGACGACGGAGACCAGTGCACCGCTGATTCCTGCCAGCCCGCCGATGGCTGCCACAACGACGCGATCGCACCTTGTTGCGGCAATGGCGTGCTGGAGGGCGGAGAGGAATGCGACGATGGGAATGTTGCGCCCGGCGACGGCTGTGATTCCCAGTGCCACGAAGAGGGCACCTGCTTTGCCGATTGGAAAACCGACCTCTCGTGCAACGGCCAGAACTACAGCCCCCCATGCCAGCCGGGAGATCCAGGGTACCACTGGAAGGGCGTCTACCAGGGATATGCGTGTTGGTATCATCACAAGAACCAGGCCTGGAACACCACCACTGCGACCAACTTCTGGCACCTGGCGCTGGCTTTTGAACTGGCTCCCGGGTCGGGCAAGTGCTCCTGGTGTCACAACAAGAATGAGACCCCAAATCCCGGCGGCTATGGGAATTGTAGCAGCTACTTCCAGCAGGGTGATGTCGGCGCCTGGGGCTATTGCGGCGATACGGTAGGTTTTGTATGTATTCCGGCCGGGGGCCAACAACCCTGCAACTGACCTGAGCGTCGCTTCCTCCCCTTTTTTGACAGAACCTCCCTCAATGCTAACGTCATTAAAGACAGTTAATTGCTAGTTGCTAGCAGTTAGTTGTCCCGGAATTGCCGCTGACCGTTTGGAGGAAGTCATGGACAGCAAATCACTTTCCAACCTGTTGGCCGTACTGGGTCTCTCGGTGTTGGTTGCCGTGGCTCCCGCTTATGCCGGCGAACGCCAGATGGCCGAGGTGCACACCATCGTCATCGACCCGGGTCATGGCGGCGAGAACAAGGGTGCGCTGGGATTCAACGGGGTCTACGAGAAGGTCATCACCCTCGAAGTTGCGCAGTTTATGAAAGAGCAGCTCGAGAGGAACACCGACGCAAAAGTGATCCTCACCCGGGAATCGGACGTTACGGTACCGTTGGAGCGACGCATCCGAATCGCTAATGAGGCGCAGGCCGACCTGTTCATAAGCATCCACTGCAACTCTTCGTTCAGTCGTTCACCTTCCGGCATCGAAACGTACGTTCTGTCCGACAAGGCGCTGGACGAGGAATCATCTAAGCTATCCCGGCGCATGGTGAAACCCAGCGGCCTGTACGCCAGTGCATCGGACGGGGCCGCGGCCGCGGTGGTCAAGGAGATGCTCCAATACGCAGCACACGGGGATGCAAAGAGCCTGGCCATCTCGCTGCAGAGCTTCCTGATCAAGAGAACGGGTGCTGTGAGCCGAGGCGTCAAGGAACTTCCCGCAGTGGTGCTCAGGGGAGCCGAGATGCCGGGCGTCGTGGTGGAGATGGGCTTTGTTTCCAACCCCGTGGAGGCGGAGCGGTTGTCGACTGAGAACTACCAGAAGAAGGTGGCCTATGCCATGGTGCTGGGGATCATTGAGTTTGACCGGGTGCTGAGAAACAAGGCCGCTCCTGCCAAGCGTGTCCGCGCGAAAAGGGTCGTTGGCTCCAACTAGTCCGGCTTCTTACGAATCCAGATTTCCCCCTTCCTTGTCGTGAATATGCGCAGCCAGTTGCGAGGACTGTAGGCAGGAAAGAAACCGGGCCGTTGAATCACCAGTACCTCGGCGCCGGAATCGTTGTAGATCTGCTCCACCGCAGGAGCGTACCTGGCTTCATGGCGATAGTAGTAGATGAACTCGAGACTCTTTCCGATCAGCGGAGAGAAATTGCCCCGGCCGTCGGCAAGGACCCGAACTTTGGGATACAGCCGGTACAGAAGATATCCGCCCCAATTGGGAAGGCAGTAGAGTTTCAGCGGCTCTTTGCCACCAAAACGCTCGTGAAGCTCTTCCAAAGGGGCGACCAGTTCGGTGGGGAACCGCCGTTGGTCCAAGTCGGAAGCGAGGGCTCCGGAGAAGCCCTTTACTGAACCGTACTGGGCGCTGGTGTGGAAATGCGCTCCCACAGCGAGAAGAGAGACGGCGGCGACAACTGCGATTCCTACGGACAGGCGGGGCCAACCGGGGATCTTGCTCCGGAGCACACCAGTAAGGGATGGGGACACCAGGACCAGCAGAATCGCCAGATAGAACACAAAACGGGCCGACCGAAACGGCAGGAACGCCAGTCCGAGGCAGAGGAATACACCTTCGAGGCGCATGGGCTGAGAGTTGGCTTCCGCATCGTCGGTTTTTCGCAGAGTCGCCGCTCCGGCTACAGCCAGGAGGGCCAGCCCCAGTAGCGGTGCGAGGCCACAAGCGAGGTGTACCGGATGAACGGCAATCTCGAAGTAGTGCCAGAAGGGGAGCCACTCCTCAATCAGTCCCTCGCTGCCCCCAAGCATTGCGTAGGCCTGCCACACTCCTCCCAGCCAGTTTGGCGCAAGGCAACACGCCAACGCGAACGCGGCCCACAGGCCCCAGGCGCTCGGCACCGATGGGTAGAAGGTCGTCCAGCGAGCGGCCAGAGGTGATCTCCTGGTCAGCCGAAGCAGCGTGGATGCAACCGGAATTGAAAGGGCAGCAACCAGGAAGACAAACGAGCCTCCGGCATGGATGTTGCTCCAAAGAAACACCAACGCAGCGCCGGCAACTACCCTGGTGCGATAGCTGATTTGCGGCCCGAACAGCGTCACCGACATAATCGACCAGAAGAGAAGATTGAACACGTGAGGTCTTGCCCGCACACGGTCGGCATACAGCACGAAAAGCACCGCCACCGCGAAGGTCGCGAAAACGGCCGGGCCAACCCGCGAACTACCGTTCTGCCGGCCCGCTACCGCCACCGAATAGGCGAAGCCCGCGAAGGCCGCAAACGCGGCTGAAGTGGCCAATGCGTGGAATACTCTGACGCCGGTCAGCCCTGCCACGCGGTCCACCAGCGCCACCAGTACTTCGTATGCCCATTGGAAAGTCACCCACACGGGTGCGGGATCAACGTAAGTGAAGATGTCTGTTCCCGGAAAGGCAAGGTTATCGATGATCCAATTGCCTGCGGCAATGTGCCAGAAGATATCGACATCCCAAACCGGACGTCCGCCGAACAGGCCCAGCACCAGGGCCAGGGTGAGCGGTACTGCAGCCGCCTTGTGTCTTGAGATATCGAAGGACTTCATCATTGTTCCAGTCCGCCGCGAGCGGAAGCGTCCAACCGTCCAGTTGCCTCGACAGAGCAGTAGGCGTTGGCCAGTCGCTCAACCAGGCGCAGGAATCCCCTGAACCCGAGATAAGGGGCCGGGGTGAGGAAGTGCGTGCGGTGGCAGGGATAGCCCAGTTCGACCGTCGCCACGCCCGTCTTGTGAGCGGCCACTTCGGTGAGGCCGCATCCCAGCACTACTTGTGCGCCCCCGGAAGCGGCTTCACTCAACGCCTGCGCCCAACCTTCAAAGGAAGGGTCGGGGAGGATGTGGCCGGCCAAGCTGGCAACCTCGTCGGGCAGCGTATGCGCGGAGAGAATACCCGTGAGGAGAACTTCGATACCGATTTCGCCCAGCCCTTTGTGTAATGCGGGGGCCAGGATGCGGTCCGCCAGCAGCGCAACAGAAATATCGTCGGCCATGAGCGAAACCAGATTGTCCAGTGGGGCAGTGCAAGCTGAAGTCTCAGCCGCGGCCAGCGCCTCCGCCTCCTCCTGGCGCCCCGTGGCGCCCCCGACAACAGTGATGAATTCGCGCGTTCCGGAGAGTCCCAGAGGATAGGGGGCTTCAACCAGGTTCGCACCGGTGCCCGCAGTGAGCAGACGTACAAAAGGGGCGGCGTGGGGCAGGGCGACCACGTACTCCGCGGACCGAATCTCCAGTAATTGGGAAACTGACCCGCCGGAGGCCCACACGCCGGCAACCTGCAAGCCCAATCCCTCCACCAGGCGGGTCAACTCCGCGGCGTTGCCGAGGTCGTCTCCCTCGTTCCTCGTGTGCATCAGCCCAACGATGGCCACGGACCCCGCGGTTCTGTCCACCGGCGCAGTAACCAGACCGGCCAGGGCAGTGAACACCTCGGCCCACCCATCAAGCCAGTCACCCTCCAATGCCTGGGACTGCAGAGGCAGCACGTTGGTGCCCCCAATCCCGGCGAGTTCCTCAGCCACCGAGTCCAGGTCCACACCCATCGCCTGCTGAGAAGCAAAGGGCAACAGAAACAGTACGGAAGGCTGCAATTCTTCGAGCATGCGGCGGCCGATCTCCCTGATCGCATCCAGGTTGCCCATGACTCTGGCCGGCCCCCGGTCGGTAGTGGCCATTCGGTGTCGGCCGTCTGCCGCGTACAAGGTGGACTGGAGGTCGTGATTGCGACAGATCCTCTCCATCTTTGTGCGCGCACACGCAGGGCCTTCGATGGCGACGGCAACGTCCGAGATGCTGTTTACCGCCAGCAGCACGCCCTCTGCAAAGGACGGAACCATGCGAGCGGAATAGTCCATGCTCATGCTTCTCCCTCCTTGGGCCCGGCGGCAGCAAAACGGGCGTAATACGGGTTCGCACAACGGCGCAACAATCTCCGCCCGCTCCGGAGCGCACCGTGAAATCCCATCTCCAAATGTCTCATGGAGAAGGTGTTCTTTCCCGCGCGGTGGATTCGGTGGTCACACCGCATATCGGAGTAGACCAGCCGGGCATTGCTGGCCGCAAGCAAGGCGGCAAACTGTTCCGGGTCTGAGAAGCGAACGAGGTGTGTTTCCGGTCGGCGCTTCATGAGTGCCCGGCGCCTCCTCCCCGCGGTTTGGCCCCCCTGGCCCTGAGCGTCCTCATAATACAGGATTTCCAGCGGAAAACCCATCTCCTCCACCGCGTCGAGCAGCGGTACGCCCAACGTACGGGAGGGGTCCAACAAGTACTCCAGGTCAAGCTCACTGGCCACGAGCAGCAGAGGGTTTCCGGCTGCCACGCGGTGGAGCAGGTCGAGTTCCTTCCTGCCATCACTCAACCACTGCTCGGTGACCGTTTCGGCCCGCTCGACGAGGTCAAACCGACGGGCTATTTCCACAAGCCACCTTCTGGTGCCCCGCCACCCGTACGGTGCTGGCGGGTCCAGGGAATCGAGGCCTGTGGTTCGCTCGATTGCAGCGTAGGCTGATGTGCGCTGGGCAACGGGGTAGAACACATTGCAATCTGCGCGGGCGAAACGGTGGAGGTGGTCGAGGTGAATGTCGGGTAGAAAGAAAGCGTTGACCTCAATGCCGCATTGTTCAAGCAGCCGAACCAACTCCTCTCTACCCCTACCGGGGAGGAATCCCACCAGATTGACTGCGGGAGTGGGTTTTGACCGGGGCGAGTGAGGTCTGCCGGCAAGCAGCCCCTCGTAGAAATGCTCATTCCTGAGCAACAGGTTCTCGCCGCTTTCCGCGGCAGTTGCGGCGCCTTCGGCCTGGGACGAAGAGGACAGAAGATCCGGGTCCTCGGCGAGGAGAGAAGAGACACAGGTGTCAGCCACAATCAGCGCCTTACACCCGGGGGTGTTGCCCGCGGCCAGGACCATGTCGTCGAATAGACTTCCGGTGCCGGAGACTAGCTGTCGTTCGGTAACAAGGGAGGCCAGCAGCCTACCTTTGTAAAGGTCGGGCCACGGTTCCAGGCCCGGGAAATCGAAGGCTCCCAGGCGAGGGCCATAGGAGCAGGGGTGTGCGTTGTGGCATTCGCGTTCTCCCAGCACGAGTTCCGCGTGAGGTCCGACGAGGACTCGACGCACCTCAGAAAGATCATTGATTTCGTCCATGTGAAAGAACCGGCGCCACCCCCGGGCTCGGCCCCACTCCCAGGGAGGGGGCCGCCCGCCTGACGGTTGCCCGCGGGGGGCCGACAGGCCGGGCTCCTCGACTAGCTGAACGTTCGGTGGCAGTCGGCGGGACACCAGGAACATAACGTAGGCGCCGGGGCCGCCGGGGAGAGGCAGACCGTCGCCACTCTGACTAGATTCTACCGCGACGCTGAAGGCATTCCCGGAGGGGCGGGTGTGGGAAGTAGTCCGCGCGAACTGAGGCGCTAGTTCGACCATGACCTCGCCCTGTTCGCTCTGGAACAGAATAGAAATTCCGGGGGGAGAGAATGTCTGAGTCATTCCCGCGCAAACATATCCTCGCCAGCGGGTCTTACCAATTACCAGCCAGCCACCGAATAGCCGGGGAGTGATCTTTTTGTCGAAGGGGACGGGACCCCCGCTGTCAGTGGAGAACCTGAGGAGATCGAAGTCGGAGGCGGGTAGTGCTCCCAGTGCGGTTGCCACAATTTCGACCAGGTTATGGACTTGGGTTGAAGGCTGTTGGTCGGTGCGGGGGACCGCGTCAATCCGGCCGCCGAAGCGGTGAACCGGGACGCCGGACGCGGAACTTCGGCTCCAGCAAAGCTCGACTCCGTCATTCGGTGAGCCCGCCGCCGGCGCGACGTAGAGCCTCAATTCGCCGCCCGCGCACACCGTCATGCCGGCCAATCGCCAACCGTGTTTCGCTACCGCAGCCTGGATGCTCTTGCCCGCAAGATTCAGGACTGCGTCGGGGCGATGTGGGCTTGCCAGGCGCCTCTTCATGACTGGTCGACCCTGGAGAGCAACGCGTCGAAGTCAGCCGGAGTCAAGGGAGTGACCGAAGGGAGTTCTTCCGGGCCGGGGGATGATAGTGTCGTGGCCAGCCCTTCCAGGCACTGGGCAAGTTCCCCGGCGGGCTGATGCACTACAGCCGGCAACTTTTCCAGGTCAGCGTCGAAGACTCCGGTCGAGCGAGGTAGTTCGGCTAGAACCGGCACTCCCAGAGCAGCCGCAAAACGCGAAACGTGCCCGATGTCTGCGCGGTTGTCTCGGCGATTGAGCACGACGCCAGCGAGGTAGGCGCCGGAATTGGCGTACCGGTGTACCGCCTTGGCTACCTGGTTCGCAGCGTAGAGTGAGTGCACTTCCTCGGAAACGACCACCAGGACCGAAAGTGGGGAAGCGAATCTCAAAGGGGCCACGAAGCCGCCGCACACTACGTCCCCTAGAACGTCGAATACCTGTGCGTTGTATTCCGTAGATTTGAAGAAGCCGGTGCGAGCGAGGAACTGAAACAGCTTCAAAATACCCATGCCCCCGCAACCCTCTCCCGGCTCCGGGCCGCCGGCCTCAACGCAAGCCACGCCTTCTACTCCCGTTCGCAGCAACTCGTCTATCGATTTGGGAACGGCTGGATAGTCCAGGAGCCGTTCCAACGCCGGTTCAGGCGGGTTTTCGGCTGCGAGATTACGCGTTGAGTCCCCTTTAGGGTCGCACCCAACGTGAACTACCTTGCGGCCCTGACGCGCAAAGAGGACTGAGAGATTGGCCGCTACGAAGCTCTTGCCGATGCCGCCCTTTCCGTACACTGCAATCCGCAGAGGCTCTTTGTGAAGGTTTCCCATCGATCTTTGAAACTACTGTTCCAACCGTGTTTTGTCAACGGGCGGCTAGCGTTGACCAGCGCGGTACTTGCGAAGTTTGGTGACGTAGGATGGATCCGGGCTCAACTCAAGTGCGGCTTCGATGAGTTGGATCGCGTTTTCCTGGGCGCCCCGGAACATGTTCAACTCTGCCTGGGAAGCGAGAAAGTCCGCCGCATATTTCATCTTGGCCTCACCATAATGCTCGACACGATGGTTGCGACGGTTCGCCTTGTCGGTCAAATAGTGGTACGACTCCTCCAGCGTGGCGATCAGTTTGGCGCAAGTTTCCTTAGCTTCATCGGAGCGCCGGGACAAGGACGATTGTGGACCGTAGCGGCGCTTCGCTTTCTCAAGACCCTTTTCAACCAGGCTGGGGTGGCCGGCCCAATGGATATCCAGTCGCTGGAAGTGGTCCATGGTCCGCATCGAGTCCAGGGTCCTGGCAAGAACCTCCTCGATGGACTCGCCCGATTGGGTCTCGGCAGCTTCCTCCAGGTATTCCATCAGCCCGTAGTGTGTCAGAAGGAGCACCAGGCGAGCCGCACCGTGCCGGGTGAGAAGGCACATGGAATAGGTATCCATAAGGCGGTTGGCCCCGGTAAAAACGTGCTTGACCGCGTGTTCCTCTTTCTCGGACAGTGAGAGCAGTTCGAGGGGAATCTCGGCATCGCGAAGCGCTCTGGGAAACTTGTCACGATTGAACTCCAGGCGAGGCTCAATGTGACGGGCGAACTTGCTCAACAGCGAGTCCCGGCAGATTCCGATCAGGGCGCTGCGCAGGTCGACCCGGATCGGGTCGAAGCGGCGGCTGAACTTCTGCATCGACTGGAAAGAGTATTGGGTTTCCCCCTCAGCGAGGAGTACCTCCCCGAGGCACTTCTCCTTCGCAGCTTTCAACTCTTGGGACAGCATATCCAGTGAGATTACGCGCTTTTCGTACAGGGACAGGGCCAGCGACTTGTCGTTTTCCTCCGCGAACTGGAGAACTTCCTCGAAACGTTCCGGCTCGGAAAGCACTGCCTTGTCGATCACGCTTGCGAAGTACTCATCAAACTGCTTGCCGAAGGGCTCAATCGCCAACATGGTTCCCCGGCGAAAAAACACCTGTGTGTTGCCCGCCTCGGACGTGAACTCGAGGATCCCGCTGGCCGCGTTGGATGCAATTACCGAGAACAGACGGTAGTTGGATGTTTCTGCGGGCAATGGAAACCCGGTGCCCTTGGCGGGAAACGGCTCCAACATCTCTTCCATCAAGTCTTCGGAGCCCTTGGAAGTCCCGGAAAACCCCGAGGACGGGATTGAGCCGGTCGCGGCAGGTGCTGCCGATGGTGGGGGCGGAGGTGCGGGTGAAGCAGGGGCCGGGGGTTCCGTGCCGCCGGGCTCAGCTACCGGTGCGGGTTGTTGAGGAGCAGCGACGTCTACCGGCGCTGCAGGTGCTGCAACGTCCATGGGTTCCGGTGGTGCCGCAATGTCAATGGGTTCCGGCGGTGCGGCGATGTCAATGGGCTCTACCGGTGCGGCGATGTCTATGGGCTCTACCGGTGCGGCGATGTCTATGGGCTCTACCGGTGCGGCGATGTCCATTGGTGGGGCGGGGGCCGGGATGTCCATGGGTTCCGGCGGCGCTGCGATGTCGGCGGGTTCAGGCGCCGCGGGGGCGTCGTGAGCAACCTCAGGCGGCGGAGGAGCAAGGAGCGCGGACTGCAGCAGGTCCTCCGAAGGCGACGGCTGGGTTGGCTCGTCGGAAAGGTCCATATCCTCTTCCGGTTCCGGTTCCGGTGCCTGGCCAGGTTCCAACGCAATCGGAGTGGCCACTTCGGGCTCAGGAGCGGGGGCGGGCTCAGGTGCGGGAGCGGGGGCGGGCTCAGGTGCGGGAGCGGGGGCGGGCTCAGGAGCGGGTGTCGGGGCGGCAAACTCCCCCGACTCCAAGCGGCGGGCCAGCTTCTCCAGCGCGTTGACATCCTGGTCCCCGGCCATTTCGACCTGCATACCAAGGAACGGCCCTCGCCAATAGAACGGAGTACCTTTCGCGCGAATCTCCAGGTCGCCGGCCGCGAACACCAACTTGATGGGCAGCTCTTCCTGGAGCCGGATAGTAGTCTTCGGCGCCACCATGATCCACTGAGCGCCCATCACGGCGCGGATCGCCTCTGCGAAAGTCACAGGGCTGTCAAAGTGAATTGTCCTGTCAGCATCTAAGATAGGTATTGTGCTGCTCATATTGGCGCCTGCCCAGGTTGTAGAGTCCACATATTTTTTATCACGCCAACCCCCCGCTTGCAAGCACAATGCATGGCTCTACTCGAAGAGATAGCGACCCTCGCGATCGACCTTTACTCGAGGTATCTTGTAGTGCGTTTCGAAGTAGCTGCGGCCTTCCAGAAGGTTGCGCCAGAAAGCATGGTGCTTGGCGTGGGTATCATCGGCCAGCAGACCTTTCATGTCCCTTCCCGGATAGAGGTGGACGCGCACTTTGCGCTTCTTCTTGCGCATGGCGTTGGTCATAACCCAGAGTTCCTGAATCCGCTCGTCACTCATGGCCAGGCAGCCGATGGATACACAGTTGCCGTGGATCATGATGGCGCTGCCCAGGTTTGGCTTGTATCCCAGCACTTTGTCAGACGCGTTGGGGTAGTTGATGCGCATTGAGAGGTAAAACGCGCTGTGGTCATTGTACATGTCAAGGTAGTAGAAGCCTTCCGGAACCTGCAAGTCCCCCTGCCTGCGCTTGGGGCCGGGTTCACCTGATTTGTAGCAAATGCGGTAGGTTGCAACGTGCACCAACTTTTCGTCCCGCTTGGACGCAGCCCACACTTCCAGATCGTCTTCCGCTTTGAAAACCCGGAACAGCATCCTGGCCGGCGGAAAGGATACTCCGGCCTCGGAAAACAGCTTCTCCACCGTCGCTTTCTTTGCCGTTTCCGCAGCCTTCACCCTGGCTTTCCGCGAGTCGGCCCCGGAGTATTCCCAGTCCGTCGGCTTACGGGCGGAGGTCGCTGCCTGCGGGGCGTCATCAACGGGCTCCCCGGCCGTCCCGGACGGTTCGGCCTCAGGGCTGTCGTCACGTCCCCCGGCACATACGGCACTATCAAGCGATCCCAACAGCAGGAGCAAACCTGCGCCCACGGCCAGAATCAGATATCGGGCTTCTTTCACCTGGTCCCTCCTTTCAGTCTTCGGAATTGAGTTGGTCAAGTAGATCGGCCAGTCCACCCATGAAATAGCCCGCGACCTTGGGCCCCGGGCCATGGATCTGGCTGAAGTGGTTGGGCGGGTCAAATGTCATTTTCGGATACACATACCCGATCTCTGCTCCGGCCAGACCGATAACGAAGCGATGCGGGGTGGTGAGATGGTCAACCAGCACCGGCTCCGCTTCCACATCTGCAAAAGGGCCTTCGTAGAAATCCGGGCTGACGATGCCGCCCACCACCAGCTCGGGCGTAAATTCGCCGGGGAAGGTCACGATGGTAGTAACTTCGCCCAGTTTCAGCGCCGCGCAGGGAACGTCGAGGCAACCGAAAAAGTCACATGGAAACTCTTCAGTTTCGTACAAGTAGTCGACATAGCCGTCAGCTATCTCCATGGACAGGCCCACGAACAACTCGATGTTGTCCAGGGGGGCCATGAATTTCGCAAAGGAGAAGCGGGGAGCCAGGTCCTCGGCAGGAACCGGATTCGCCTGCGCTAAGGCCGCCAGGACCAAATCCGCGTAGGCTTCGCCCAGTAGTTGGGCGCGTTCTTCGCCCTGTTTGCCCATTTCGTCCGGGGTCTGCATGAGGCCGATGGGGCCGCTGAAATAGAGTGCGGTGCCGCCCAGGTTCTGCTCCAGTTTCTCTCTCAAGTAGTGGGGGAAATCGGAGCTTATCAACGTGTTCTCCCCCCAGAAAGCCTCGGGATGATTGGCGATGGTTACCATGGTGGCCACGCCTTCACCCTGAGGGGTCCTAAGAGACAGCACCCCGACGTAGGGATCGATGATGTAAGGCGGATCGCTGTCCCGAACATAGCCGGCCCCCGCCTCAGCGGATGTGACCAGTAGCTCCACCGGTTGGAGGTCGTCAATCGCTTCCAGAATTACCGCGGCGGCTGACTGGACGACATGCTCAAGATAGTCTCCATCCCAGCCCGGTTCACCGCTCGGTCCGAACACGCCGACATTGTCGGGTGCTGCATGGGTGTGCGACGACGCGACGATCACCCGGTCCCGGTGAAGTTTAGAGGTCTGTCCCTCAGTTACCAGGTCCTTGATTGTCTCAATTCTCTTCAGGCTCAGCCCCAACGCATCTACCGCTACCAGCACAAATAGCTCGCCGTGCACCTCGAGGGCCACCGCACGGGCCCAAAGATCTGTGTGGACGCCGGTCGGCTGACGCAATCCGAACCCGCCCATCCAGAGCGAATCCAGTTTTCCGTTGCCGTTGAGGTCCTCGAACGGCTCCCCTTCGTCCCAAGTGCGGCTGTCGTTCAAATCTGTATACGGTTCGAACTCGGGGGTTATGATGACCCTGGCCGCCCCCCCGCGCAGCAACTCCCCCGACCCACCGGTCTCGTCGAGCCGAGCTGAAGGTCTGTCCCCGCCGCCCGGGGCAGTGTCCACAAGCGATCGAAGGTCGTTGGGAGACGCCGTATCCTGCGAACCGCCAGAACTCGAGCATGCCAGGAGCGAGCAGGCAAGGATGACAATCAGGGAACTGCGAACCAGCATCAGGCAAACCTCCTCCAGCTTTCTCGAGTTTACTAAAGCAGGGTCCTTTTAGAAACCTGAAAGATTTCACCTTCAAATTTTCTCCCGCATGTACTATGACGTAGGTTCCAGGGGGAGTTCATGGGAAATGTAATCGACGGAAAGGCGCTCGCAAAGGCGATTCGCAAGGCGGTCAAGGCAAAGGTGTCGCCCCTTACTGAGCGGACTGGTGTGGTGCCCACTCTCGCAGCAGTGCTGGTGGGCGAAGACCCAGGCTCCCAGACGTATGTTCGCAGCAAGGAGCGTGCGTGCAAGAGATGCGGCATGCGGTCCGTGACCCAGCGCCTGCCGGACACCACGAGCGAAGCAGAACTGCTGGCAATTGTCCAGCGGTTGAACGACGACCCGGCGGTCCACGGCATCCTTGTGCAGTTGCCCCTTCCTGCCCACATTGATGTTGAGCGGGTGGTGGGCGCGATTTCCCCTGACAAGGATGTCGACGGTTTCCACGCCGAGACCCTGGGGAGGCTGATGCGTGGTTCTCCTACTTTCCTTCCCTGCACTCCGGCTGGAGTGATGCACATCCTCGATTCTATTCCGGTGGAGTGGAAGGGCAAGGAGGCGGTAATCGTCGGCCGCAGTCTCATCGTGGGGAAGCCTCTGTTTTTCCTTCTCCTGGAGCGTCACATGACGGTGACCGTATGTCATTCAAGAACCAGGGACCTGGGCGATGTTGTTCGTCGAGCCGACCTGGTTGTGGCCGCGGTTGGTAACGCCCATCTCGTAAAAGGGGATTGGATAAAGCCCGGAGCCGTAGTTGTTGACGTTGGCATCAATCGTCTGGCCGACGGGAGCCTGGCCGGAGATGTTGATTTCGATGCCGCCCTGGCGAACTCGTCCTACATTACCCCGGTTCCCGGCGGTGTGGGGCGACTCACCGTTGCCATGCTCATGGAGAACGTCTATCGCGCCGCGGTTCTTCAAACTTCCGGCTGACCCGGCTCACCAGATTTCTCCGATGGTTGCCAACCCCATTCCACCGGGGTAGGCGTAGCTGACGTCGCAACCGTAGCCGTACACTGTCACACCTACAGGCTTTATCGACTGGATCTTGCGGACACCCGGGTCCACCGGAACCGTCGCCACCTGCCAGTCCGTGCCGGGAACGTTGACGAAGTCGGCCGTGACCGGTGTGCCGTCCAGCTTTACCACCGGTTGATCACCCTCGCCTCTGATGATGTTGATGTAGTTCTCCGAGAAGCCCTCGGGGACGAGGACGATGAAATTGGGCAGGTACTGCTCGACAGGAATCGAGATGGAGAAAGCGGGGTCACCGATGCCTGTATTCTCCTTGCATTGTCCCTGGTAGCCCTCGTAGTTGCTGCCCTTCAGATAATGGCCGACCAGCACCGGCCCGGTTGCGTCCACTGCGAAATGAGAAGCGCTCTCGAACTCGATGAATTGCCCCGGGCCCAGTACTGCCGGTAGGGGTACCTCCTCGGGATGGGGAGTCAGAGTAATCTGTGTCCCTTCGGACCAGGCCATGACGCGCCATACGTCACGGTGATTCTCGTTGCGGGGTTTGAACGCGTCGGCAAGATAGTGGAGGCCCCATGACCTGACTGCAAGAAGCTGCTGTTCGACATGGTCGCAATAGTTGGTCCCCAGCGGCACGTTGGCGCACTCATGGCCGCCGAAAACCGCGACCTTTCGATCCGCCAGTACTAGT
>CAZVFX010000142.1:0-16911 GCA_964626565.1 uncultured Myxococcales bacterium | reverse complement strand
GACTCAATCTACTGTTCCGGACGCGCCAGCGCAAGCGCGAGTTAACACCCTCGACGGCAGGTTGCCGGCGAGGTAAGATCAGCCCCGCAAACGGGGCGATAGTATGCGGATACTCCACATAACCGACCGGTTGAGCGCCAGAGGTGGCGCGGACTGGCACCTGCTGGGCGTACTGGCCGAGCAGGTGAAGAAGCACACGGTGCATCTGGCCGTGGCCACCGGGGATGGCACTGCCGAGTCGCCCTGCCCGGTCACCCTGATTCCGGGGCTGGACGCCCGGGAAGCGGCGCCGGTGGCCTTGGCGCCGCTGCAGGACGCGTTCTCTCCCGACCTCGTGCACCTCCACAACGTGGTGAATCCACAGGTGCTGCAATGGGCCGGGGAGTTCCCCTCGGTGATGACCGTACAGGATCACCGCAGCTTCTGTCCGGGAAGGGGGAAGGTAACCCGGGAAGGGGAAGTGTGTACGAGTCCCATGTCCAAAGATCAGTGCGCCCGTTGTTTCGATGACCGCGCCTATTTCGAGCGTATTTTTGCTGCGACCAGCGGCCGCCTGGCCGGATTGAATGGTCTGCGGCTGACTGTGCTGTCGAAGTACATGAAACGGGAGCTGGCCGCGGTTGGAGTCCCGGCGGAACGAATCCACGTAATCCCGCCCTTTGTCCACGGCCTTGACCGGTTCGCCGAGGCGGACGGCCCGCCTTGCGTGCTGTTTGCCGGAAGGCTGGTGGCCGCCAAGGGGGTCTGGGATGCTGCGAAGGCCCGGAGACTTTCAGGAGTGGGATTGCCTCTGGTGTTCGCCGGAACGGGAACGGAACGCAACCGGCTGGAGGCGGCCGGATTCGAGGTCACCGGCTGGCTTGGCCACCCGCAGTTGTCCGCCCTTTACCGGAGAGCTGCGGTGCTGGTCTTTCCGCCCCGCTGGCAGGAGCCCTTCGGCATTTCGGGTCTGGAAGCTCTCAGTATGGGAGTGCCTGTGGCAGCGTGGGAGAGTGGCGGTGTTTCCGAGTGGCACCCGGGCGGTGATTTGCTGGTGCCGTGGGGTGATGTTGACGCCTTGGCAGGGGCCATCAGGTGTGCAGTTGGGAGGAGGGCCGAGGCGCCCGTCGGCTTCGATGCTGGTGAGCTTATGGAGAAGCTGTTTCAAGTCTATGAGCAAGTGCTATGAAGCTGGAATTCGACGAGTACAAAGCTCGGAAAGTGGTGAACGCGTACAAGCACGTGGACGGCGGGTGGTTCTGGCACAAGTACGGCGCCAATCCGTATGTTGGCTGCCGCAGCGGCTGCGAGTTCTGTTACTCCCGGGGCGGAAGGTATGCCGGCCGCCGGGGTCCGGAGGTGTTCGACAAAGTGATCCGGGTCAAAACCAACGTAGTTGAACTGCTGCGAAAAGAGCTTGGGAAGTTGGAGCCGGACATCATCACTTGCGGCGACTGGCAGCAGCCGGCGGAAAAGCGATACGGTCTGTCTAGGAAGATGCTGGAGGTGGTGCTGGAGTTCGGGTTTCCGTTGGTGATCATCGAGCGTTCCCCGCTGCTGACCCGGGACCTGGATCTGTTGCAGGAGATCAATCGTGCGGCTCACGTTGGAGTGATTTTGAGCTTCAGCAACGTGGACCCGGCGTTGAAGCGTGCGTTCGAGCCCCGCAGTCCCGGGGTCAAGCAGCGCCTCGGCGCGATGGCCGCGCTGGCCGACTCAGGCATACAGGTGGGCGCCGCGCTTATGCCCATAATCCCCTTTGTCGGTGACAGCGAACAGCACTTGGACGACGCGATCCGGGCTTTCACGGACCACGGCGGCAGTTTCGTCATCGGGGCCGGCCTCACCATGGAAGGTGAGCAGGCCCGGCGCACCCTGGCTGCCGGGTGCGGACTGATGCCGGAGTTCGAAGAACGTCTCCGGCTGCTGTACGACTGGGAGGAGGACGGCGCGCCTGAGCACGGTCCGGCGCCGGCGTATGCGAGGAAGCTGTCGTTGCGGGTGCGTGGGCTGTGTGCGAAACATGGCATCCCTGATCGTATGCCCAGGCCGATCCTTCCCGGCCCTCTGGCGGTGAACAAGCGTATCGCGGAACGGCTGTTTCTGCGGGTTTGCGACTTGGAATTGGAGCAGGCTGACCAGCGCCGCATCTGGGCCTACCGCCGGGGTGCGTGGACGGTGGACGAATGGGCCGAGAGTGTTGGCGAGATCTTTGGCGCCAGGGGCGAAGCGGGGTTACGTGAGTTGCCGGGCATCGGCCAGTCCTTGTCGGGTCTGATCGCCAGGTGGCTCAAAGAGGAAGCGGTGTTTGTCCCTACTGAAGCCAGTTAGTGTGCAGCCGATACGGGAAGGGGCCGTAGTCGGCCTCGGAGTCCTTGCCGCGAACCTCGAGGATGTAAACGTGAATGGCTCCGGTCTGACACGGTGAACCTTCGGTGTTCGGATGGCACATGGCCTTGTCGGCCTCCCCGACCGGGTTGGTACTGGACTCCGTCCCCAGGTACTGGCTGTTCTCCCCTTCGTTGGAGAAGATGTGCATGTACAGGTCGAAGTCTTTCTCCATGCCGTCGAGTTGGGCATAGAGCAGGCTCCCTTTCGCCCAGTAGAAGTCGCGGTCTCCTTGGTGGCCAAGCAGAGCTCGAACCTCGTTGGCCCAGCAGCTCGAGTTACTGTTCCAACTGTTGTGGAACGAGCGGATTGGGAACGCTCTCGGGAGGCGGAGATGGGGTCCATTCCGTCTGCGGGAACGAAGGGCGCCGATGGATTGTCGTTGGGTTCATACGGGTCCAGGTTGCCGGTCCGGTACCTGTTGCGCCCCAGGCCGTCCATTACTCCGTAGTCCAGAATCCGCCGCTCGTCATACGTGTCGGGACCCAGGCGGTAGCAGTTGATGCTGTTGTTTTTTCCGGAGATGAAGACTACGTCGGCTCTTGAGTCCCGGTCAAGATCGGTGAGAAGAGTGAATGACGGTGTCACGCCGACCCAGCCGTCCAGTACCTCGCCGCCCTTGGTGATCGCCAGCACGCTCTTTTTGTCGTCCCCTTCACCGACCACGGTGTCGGAGATGTTCTCGAACAGGCCATCGTTGTCCAGGTCGGCCACCGGTCCGCGGAAAGTATACAGCTTGCCGGACTGATCAAGATTGCCGTCGGGTCCGACGGGGGCCTTGAACGCAGCCAGAGTGTCATAGACGGGAACCTCCGCACCGTATAGTTCGTGCTGTGTTCCATCCTGGTTCCATACGAGTTGCTCCTTGTTCTGCCAGTCCGGAGATGGGGTCGCATAAGTGTACATCACTTCCACAACTCCGTTGCCGTCCACGTCGGCGAACTGTGGGAACTGGTAGGGCATGGGCAGCCATTCCGGGTACCCGGTCACATGGAACCACGGTTTTTCAGGGTCGGTCCCTGTGGGGTCGTTCAAGAGCTCCCCGGCAGCGTTGAATACGAAGAACCGCCCGACGTCGTTGGCGATGGTCACCTCAGGAATGCCGTCCCCGTCCAGGTCGAACACTCCCGGCCGGATTCTCTTCACCCACTGTTCGACCACCGGTTCCTGCAGGTCCACCGTCTGTTTGACCGTCAGGTCGGGGTTCAGGTAGATGATGCGATGGGGCGGGCTGGTGACTGACGGTATTAGATCCATAGTGCCGTCGTGGTCCATGTCGAAGATGCTAAGCCCGTAGTGGTGGTATGCATTGCCTACCGGGACTGACGCGATCTGAACGCCGGTCCAGCCGTCAATAATGACCGTGTCGCCGTTGAGGTTCTGTACGATGTCCAGATGTCCGTTTCCGTTCATGTCCGCCAGTGCTGGGCTGGAATAGCCGGTGTTTTCGGCCTTCTCCCACTTGGTGGTGCCGTCGTGTTCCATCACTCTGATGATCCCCTTGCCCGCATAGACTATCTCCCACTCGTTATCCTTGTCCATCTGCGCGGTGGTCACGTGGTAGATCCCCATGTCAATCTGGACAGGCCAGGCTCCTTCGCACATTTCGAAACAGGTGCTGTTGGCCACTGCCAGGTTGCAGTCGTTCTTTATGGTATCCGCACACAGTTCGGGCGCGCCCGGGTAGACGGTGCTGTTGGCGTCGTTGCAGTCGGTTTTGTCCAAGCTGTAACCTTCGGCCGCCGAGTCCCCTTCTCCGTCACCGTCGCTGTCAACCAGGCAGTGTGCCATGCCGCTGGAGTTTTCGGAGCCGAAGCCGTCATCGTCCAGGTCCTTATACATGACGATCTTTTCCAGGCCGTTGTCGGGAATCCAGTCGCAGTCCTCGTCCAGGTCGTTGCAGACTTCCGGTGCGCCGGGATAGATGTCGCCATTAAAATCGTTGCAGTCGCCGGGGTTTTCAACGTGCCCTTCCGGCGCGCTGCACGCGGCCACCGCGGGCGCGGCTGCGCCGAACTGGTCATTGTCCCAATCGGGGTAATAGGTGTTGAGTACGCCGTCGTCAACCATGCCGTCGCAATCGTTGTCTTTGTCGTCGCACAGTTCGGGCCCGTTGGGGAATACGTCCGGGTCATCATCATCGCAGTCACCCGGGATCTCCACGTGATCTTCCGGGGCGGAGCACGCCAGTACCGGTGCACCTGCGCCGACGCCGTCGCCGTCTGAATCGTGGTAATATGTCTTGAGGGTCTCTTCGTCCACCAGGCCGTTGCAGTTGTTGTCCTTTTCGTCGCACACTTCCAGCCCCGAAGGGAAGACGTCGGGGTCATCGTCGTTGCAGTCGCCGGTGGCCGACGCGGTATAGGGTGGTTCCGCATCGCACAGGCACAGCGGCTCCGCCAGTGCGCCGTATCCGTCGGCATCCCCGTCGGGGAAGAGGACGAGGCAGCCGGTGGAGCCGGCAGGGTCCTCGATCTCGTCGCAGTCGTCGTCGAGGTAGTTGCAAACTTCCGGAGCGCCCGGGTAGATCCCCGGATCGCCGTCGTTGCAGTCGTCGCTGGAGGTGGCGGAAAATGCGCCTTCCGGCTCACACAAGCATTTGAACTCCGCACCGCCGTGGCCGTCCTGGTCCGCATCTTCGTGCCAGTACACGCATCCGTCAGCCCCCTCACCGTCGACGTCTCCGTCGCAGTTGTCGTCCTTGAGGTTGCCGCACACCTCCAGCGCATCGGGGTTTACCGCTGGGTCGGCGTCCAGGCAGTCGCCCGGGATATCGGCCTTGAAGTCTCCTTCCGGCTGGCACAGGCAAGCGGATTCCGACGTGCCGAAGCCGTCGCCGTCGAAGTCTTTGTGCCAGGGTGTGCAGCCCTCGGCCCCGGCGTCGTTGGCCTGTCCGTCGCAATTGTCATCGATCGGTGTGGAGCAGTCTTCCGGATTGCCCGGGAAGACCGATTCGTTGCCGTCGTTGCAGTCGTCAAGCAGGTTGGAGTCGGTGACGGTATAGGTTCCCTTGGGCTCGCACAGGCATTGCCAGACCGGCACTCCGTATCCGTCACCGTCGCCGTCCAGGTAGTGGTTGGCGCAGCCCTCTGCATCCTTCTCGTCGGCAATGCCGTCGCAGTCGTCGTCGACGCCGTTGCACTGCTCCGACTGAAAAGGATGGATCGCAGAGTCTTCAGGCGCGCAGTCCTCCGCGTTGGGAACGCCGTCGCCGTCCACATCCTGGTCGCAGGCATCCCCAACGCCATCTTCGTCCAGGTCTTCCTGCCCTTCGTTGGGAACCCCAAAACAGTTATCGGTGCTGTTGGGTACTCCGTCGCCGTCTTCGTCGTCGTCTACGCAGTCGGCAATTCCATCGCCGTCCTCGTCCGGGAAGAACTCGTCGGTTTCGGTGTCGCAATCGTTGTCTTTGCCGTCGCACACCTCTTGAGACGGCGTCGTTCCTTCGCACTGGCCCCACTGGCCGTCCAGGCACGAGTGTGTCCCCGCGCACACGCCCCAGGCGTTTTCAATGGGGCAGGGGAGCCCTTCCAGGCCTTCGTCGGTTTCGCCGTCGCAGTCGTCGTCCAGGCCGTTGCACTCTTCTTCCGGGTCTTCCGCCGGATAGCAGATGTCCACCAGCTCCTCGGCCAGGTCCTCCGTCTCAGGCAGCTCTGCTTCCAATTCCTGGAAGTCCGGCAGGTCGGGCGTTGTTTCGAACGCGGCCTCGGCTTCGAAGTGGAGGTCCTGCAGGTCGGGTCCGGTAAGTTCCGCCGGCACATCTTCAAGCTCTACGAGGTCCATGCCGGGCGCGATTTCATCCGGAAGAACTGCCGTGTCGGGGAGCGCGGTTTCGACAACGTCCTCGGGTGTCACACGCGTATCTATGGATAAAGAGTCGGTACGAATCTCCGCATCTCCGGACGAAATAGGTGCAGTGCTTTCAGCTCCACACGCGGCCACTATCGCAGCCAGCGCAAGTAAGAAGTTGTGCCTGAATGTCATTCTTCTCCTCCGTAACGCTCCGCTCATGCATGGTCTATCGAATTGCTAGTATATTCCACCCAGGGGGCACTTCACAAGCCGCGATTGTATCCGAGCCATTGGTGTACTAAAATGCGGCGTGTGTTCATGACTGAATTGCGGAGACTCTCCATGCGCCGTCCCTTTGTTGTTGCAGTTGCTTGTTTGCTCTTGCTCGCCTGCTCCTCCGGCCCGGCCGGTCCCGATTTGGCAGTCGCCCCCGACTTGACCGGGGAATTCATCTCCGAGGACGCGGGAGTACCGGACGCCTGGGAGCCGGAGGTGCGGATCCCGGATGAAGTAGCGCTTGACTTGAACCTTGACTTCGGCTTCGAGATCCCGGGGCCTGCATGCGAGGCTGGGGAAGGGTGCTTTCTCGACCCGTGCGCGGAAAATGCGGATTGCCTGTCGGGATGGTGCGTTGAGCACATGGGTGAGAGTGTGTGTTCCGAAACCTGCCAGGAGGAATGTCCCCAGGGATGGGGGTGCAAGCAGGTGGGCGCGGGCGGTCCCGACGTGGTCTTTGTGTGCGTGAGTGAGTTTTCAAACTTGTGCAAGCCGTGCACTTCGGCTGACGGGTGCAAGGCGCCGGGTGGTGCGGAGGATGTATGCGTCAGTTATGGCGCGGGTGAAAACTTCTGTGGAGGAGGGTGTGAAAGCGGTGCCGACTGCCCCTGGGGTTTTTCATGTTTGACCGCGGCAACGGTGGACGGCATTGAGACGACTCAGTGCGTGGCCGATGCGGGAGAATGCCCTTGTACCGCGGCTTCCGCTGCGTTGAGTTTGTGGACCGGCTGCGAAGTCGAAAACGAGTGGGGAGTGTGCACCGGGATGCGGGTATGCGCGGCGGAAGGTCTGTCCCCCTGCGACGCCGCGGTTCCGGCGGAAGAGCAGTGCAACGGAATCGACGATGATTGCGATGGAGACGTGGATGAACCGCTGGAGGTGGGCGGGGATTACGTCAATCTTTGTAACGACGACAACGGCTGTACCCAGGACATTTGTAACGGCGAGGAAGGGTGCGAATACGTCGCGCTGGACGAAGGGGAGTGCATAGACGGGAACCCGTGTACCGTGGCCGACCATTGCGCCAACGGCGTCTGCGTCGGGGACCCGGTGGAGTGCGACGACGAGAATCCGTGCACCGACAACATCTGCACTGAAACGGGCGGGTGCGAGTACCCGCCGCAACCCGGTGGCTGCGATGACGGAGATCCCTGTACTCTGGGTGACCATTGCGACGCGGGCGAATGCCATGGGGAAGCGGTGGCGTGTGACTGTAGCGTCGACGCTGATTGCCTCGAATTCGACGACGGGGACCTGTGCACCGGCATCTTGACGTGCGACACCGGGCAGATCCCGCACAAGTGTGTCGTGGTCGAAGGAAGTGTGGTTGAATGTGACGAACCCGACGGGGCGGACGCCGTGTGCCTGAAGCCCTGGTGCGACCCCCAGACCGGATGGTGTTCCTTCCTCCCCTTCCACGAGGGCTATCCTTGCGAGGATGGGGACCTATGCACCCTGGCCGACACGTGCGCGGACGGGGTCTGCACCGCAGGCCCGGGCGTCAATTGTAACGACGGGAACTTGTGCACCGACGACGACTGCGCCCCCGAAACCGGCTGCTTTTTTAGCACCAACACACTACCTTGCAATGACGGCAATGCGTGTACCACCTCCGATTCATGTCAGGAAGAGCAGTGTCTGGGAGGTCCCCCCTTGCTGTGCGACGATGGGAACGTATGCAACGGAACGGAAGGGTGCGACCCGGGTACCGGCTGCACCTTTGGTGAGCCGCTGGTTTGCGATGATGGAGACCAGTGCAACGGGTTCGAGGTTTGCGACCCGGAGGAGGGTTGCCTCCCAGGTCTTGCCCCCGATTGCGACGACGGCAATCCCTGTACCGCCGACTCGTGCGGGGACCAGGGCGCGTGCCTGCACGTACCTGCGGAAGGGAATTGCGACGACGGAAATGCGTGTACCGAAGGAGACCACTGCGAGCTGGGCCAGTGCACGTTTGCTGGGCTGACCGACTGCTGGGATGAGAATCCATGCACCGACGACGCCTGCAGCCCGGACACGGGCTGTGCCTACACCTTGAATTCCGACCCGTGTGACGATGAGGACGTCTGCACCACCGGGGACCACTGCCATTTGGGAGAGTGCATCTCGTCAGGGGCTCTGTTGTGCGACGATTTCAACACTTGTACCGACGACGCGTGTGACCCCGATGTGGGCTGCCAGTTCATTCCCAATGCGGGTGAGTGCGACGACGGCAACGCCTGCACCGAGGGAGACCACTGCACCGGCGGTGCGTGCCTGGTTACCGGTATGCTGGACTGTGAGGACGGCAACTTCTGCACCAGCGACTCCTGTGACCCGGCCGAAGGTTGTCTCCACACTGCCAATACGCTGCCCTGCAGCGACGACAATATCTGCACCACGGGCGATGTTTGCGGTGGCGGTGCGTGCGCGGGCATCGGCGAGCTCTCGTGTGATGATGAAAACCCATGCACCGACGACTCCTGTGACCCTGGTACCGGCTGCCTACACGTGGACAACGCGGCGGGCTGCACCGACGACAATGAGTGTACCACCGGGGACCATTGTGCGGGCGGGGAGTGTCTGACCACCGGTCTTCTGGAATGCGACGATGCCAACATCTGCACCAACGACAACTGCGACCCGGCGGTGGGGTGCGTCTATTCGGCCAACAATCAACCGTGCGACGATGACAACGTGTGTACCGATGGCGACGAATGTGGGCAGGGAGAGTGCCTCCCCGGCGAGGAAGTTGTCTGCCCGGACGACGGGAACGAGTGCACGGTGGAAGGGTGTGACCCGGCGCAAGGATGTGGGGCCGAGATTCTATCCGACTGCTGCGGCAACGGCGTCGTAGACCCCGGCGAGCAGTGCGATGACGGGAATTTGAACAACAACGATTCGTGCAGCACCGATTGCATTCAACTTGTGCTCGACGTGCTGGTTCCGGGCAACACCGAGGCGGTGGTTGAAAACTTCGGGCTCAAGGTGCGTTGCGTGGAGTGGCAGGGCGACACCTGCATCGACGCACAGGTGTTGGTGCCTTCCGCAACCTGCCCTGCATATATCAACAAGGATCTGTGGCACATCAGCGTGTACGGCAACGATTCGGAGAAGCGCAACTGCCCCAACTGGTGCGCGCTGGCCACCAACGGCAATACCGGCTGGTCAACGTGCCAGCAAGGCAACGGGCAGGTGCCGGGAAGCTACCGGAGTTGCGCGTACAGTACCACGACTCACTGCCAGGCTGACGACTATACCTGGAAGACGGAGTATGCTGAACAAAACGGCAACCTGCACATACGCCTGGGCGATTGTTACCCGAGCTATGAGAAGTTGCGGGTAAGTTGCGACGGCTGGTAGGGGGGGGCATGAGCAGCCACGAAGGAGAGAAGGTGGTTCATCGCACGCGGGGCGGGCGATACTACCGGATTGACGCGAATCGGCTGGTGGTTCTCGAGGCCCGGGCTGCGGCTGTGCCGCTGCGGTTCAGGGTGTTGGGAGTGCTGGCGCCGCTGGTTCTGGCTGCGGTTTCAGCGGTGATTCAGCTTCGGCTGGCCGATGACGGCCAGGGACTTACCGAAAGCCTGCTGGCTCAGCACGGTCTATCGGCCCAATCTTTGTCGGAGGGGTGGTTCGTTCTGGTGAAGTCCCTGTTCGTGCACTCCGATTTCGGCGCCATGGCCTTCAATCTGACAGCCCTCGTTGTTTTCGGCCTCAGCCTGGGTTTTCGCCGTGGCTGGGTGATCGTTTTGAGCGCCTGGCTTGGCGGCGGCGTGGTCGGCGGGTTGACCGGGTTGGCGGCCGGGTTGGCCGCGGGCAGTCCTGTATTCCTGGCCTCGTCCACCGCGGTTTGGGGCGTAGTGGGCGCTTCGGTGCTCACCGGTCCTCGTTTTCACGATGGGCCGGGCTGGGCGCCCTGGAACCTCATCCTGGGTTGGATTTTCGTGGTTTTGTTTGCCGTTCTCGAACTCAAATTGTTCTCCGCCGCCCCCGGGACATATGCCCCGTATATGGCCGGCTTTGCCGCGGGCCTGGCAGCCGCAGTTCTGGTCGCGGATCAGCGTCATCGGGACGAGTTTCGACTTTCCGCGGTGGCCTTTGTGCTGGCAATGGTGTTCTTCTTCAAGATCCTGGAGAGGGTGGCCGCCATGGTGCAGGGTGCGGAGGGAGCACTGGCTTTCGGCGTCTGGCCTGCCCTCCTCTTCGACCTCTTTGTTTTCGCGGTCGGCTCGTTCTACGTTCTCGTACAGGCCGAATACGTAGGCGACCTCAAACGCCACGCCCATCACGGGCGCCTCGATGACCTCGTCGCCGTCGCCGGCGAACGCACCGACTCCTGGTCCTAAGTTTCACCGCCGGGCCGCTTTTTGCTTGCTCCCAATATGGGAACAGAGTATATTGGCCCTGTGAGAGTCATTGCCAGAAAGACGCTTCGGCGGTTTTGGGAGCAGCCCGGGCATGAGGACGCCGAGCAGGCGCTGAGAGCCTGGTTTGCAGAGGCCAGGAAGGCGTCTTGGAGAACGCCGACGGAAATTAAGGCGCAGTATCGCAGCGCGAGCGTCTTGAAGGGCGGGCGCGTTGTCTTCAACATAGCTGGAAACAAGTACCGGTTGGTAGTTGCCATAAGGTACGATTCGCAGATCGTGTTCATCCGGTTCGTGGGCCCTCACGAAGAGTACGACCGGATCAACGCTGAGGAGGTTTGACCATGGACATTCGCCCGATTCGTACGGATGCGGACCATAAACATGCTCTGGTCCGTATCGAGGAGTTGTGGGACGTAGCAGAGGGCACCCCGGAGTACGATGAACTCGAGGTTCTCGCCACCCTGGTCCATGCCTACGAGGAGCGAAACCTCCCCATCGACCCTCCTGACCCCATCGAGGCGATCAAGTTTCGTATGGACCAGATGGGCTTGACGCGCAAAGATCTGGAGCCCTACATCGGTTCGAGGGCCAGAGTATCCGAAATACTTCGTCGCAAGAGGAGGCTCAGCCTCCCCATGATTCGAAGGCTCCACAAGGGCCTCGGCATTCCTTCCGACGTCTTGATCGCCAGCTCGAGGTGACACGATGAAACTACTCAACGCAACTGTTCTCGCCTGCTTCTTTGTCACCGCCTGTGGCGGCGGTACGGGCACCGCAATTATTCAAGACATGCTGGCTATGGACTCAGGCGAAGTGGAGGCTGGTCTTGCAGGCTTCGACATTGAACCTGACACCGGCGTCGAACCGGATATGTGGATCGAGGTCGAGCCTGTGGAGGTTCTTGACCTGGGGTTCGTGCCGGATCCGGGGCAGCCGGGGTATCCGTGTGACGATGGGAACATGTGCGATTCGGGGTATTGCATCCAGACTCCCGACGGCATGCAGTGCACTCAGGAGTGTGTGTCCGAGTGTCCTTTCGGCTGGCAGTGTGCCCTGCACAAGCCGAGTCTTCCCGACGAAGTCTACATTTGCGCTCCCGCGTTCATGAACCTGTGCCGGCCCTGCGTCGCCAACGCTGACTGTTCCACCGGCGGTATGGAAAGCGACGATGCGTGTCTGTCGTACGGTGAGAAGGGCAGCTATTGCGGCGGCGCCTGCAGCGAGGAGAAACTCTGTCCCGAAGAGTACTACTGCCTGGAGAGCGAAGACGTGAGCGGCGCGGTGAGTTACCAGTGCGTGTTCCAGGGCGAGGAATGTTCTTGCGCCGAGTGGTACGCGGATGAAGCCGCGGTTACGGAATGCCACGCCGAGAATGTGTGGGGAGTATGCGACGGCGAGCGCATGTGTCTGGCCGATGGGCTCACCGAGTGCAGCGCGCTTGAGCCTGCCCAGGACCTGTGCAACGGCGTGGATGACGACTGTGATGGGGAGGTGGACGAGGAAACGGGCGGCTCGGGTTGCATCAACACCAATGAATTCGGCACGTGCGTAGGGGTCGAACTGTGCTTCGAAGGCGAGATTGTGTGCGACGGGAAGCCTGCCAAGGAGGAGTTGTGTGACGGCGAGGACAACGACTGCGACGGAGATGTCGACGAGGGCTATCAGGATACCAACGAAGACGGAATAGCCGACTGCGTCACGGACGACAATGACGGGGACGGTGTGGCCGATGGGCTGGACAACTGCCCTTCCGATTTCAACCCGGGGCAAAGTGATTTCGACCTGGACAATTTTGGGGATGCGTGCGATCTGGACGACGACAACGACCAGGTCTCCGATGACGAGGACTGTGCGCCCAAGGACTGGGATGTTTACCCGGGGGCGGAAGAGGTGTGCGACGGCAAGGACAACGACTGCAGCCTGGTGGTGGACGAAGGCTACCCCGACAGCGATGGTGACGGCTGGAAGGACTGCATTGATGATGACGACGACAACGACGGGTCGGTTGACGGCCTTGATTGCGCGCCGTTGGACCCTGCGGCTTACCCCGGTGCGGAAGAGCTGTGCGACGGTATGGACAACGATTGTGACGGCGAGGTGGATGAAGGATATCCGGACATCGATGAGAACGGCGCTGCGGATTGCATCGACGACGACAAGGACGGCGATGGCGTGCCCAACGGAGAAGACAACTGTCCGGAGAATTCCAATCCGGAGCAGGAGGACTCAGATGGTGACGGCGTCGGCGATATTTGCGACCCGGATGCCGACGGAGACGGCATACCCGACAGTGTGGACAATTGTGTTGGCATAAAGAACTCTCAGCAGGGCGACCTTGACGGCGACGGGCTTGGAGATGCTTGTGACGAGGACATGGACGGTGACGACGTGGCCAACGGTGACGACAACTGCCTGCTGGTTCCTAATCCGGGTCAAGCCGACACCGACGGCGATGGCCTGGGGGATGCGTGCGAGGACGACAAAGACGGGGACGGCTGGCCTGACGGCGAAGATTGCGCTCCCGGCGATGCGGCCATCTTCCCCGGCGCCGAGGAGTTGTGTGACGGAGTGGACAATGATTGTGACGCAACTGCCGATGAAGGTTATCCGGATCTGGACGCCGACGGGTTGAAGGATTGCATCGATCTTGATGACGACAACGACGGCGACCCCGACGATTCCGACTGCGCCCCTCTGGACGCAGCCATCCACGCCGCCGCGGAAGAGGTGTGCGACGGAGCGGACAACAACTGCGACGGCCAGTTGGACGAGGATCAGGGGTCCACAACCTGCGGCGTGGGAGCGTGCACCCACACCGTGCCTGATTGCGTCGGTGGTTTTGCACAGACCTGCGATCCGATGGAAGGCGTTGATCTCGAAAAATGCGATGGGGTGGATAATGATTGTGATGGGTTGGTAGATGAGGACCTGGGGTGGGAGATCTGCGGCAAAGGCGAGTGCCATCACGTAGTCTATCCCTGTGACAACGGATTGGTGGTGGAGTGCGATCCGTTCGAGGGGGCGGCAATCGAGGATTGCGACGGGTTGGACAACGACTGCGACGCCCTGATTGACGAGGAACAGGGGAGCACTACCTGCGGTTTGGGCGAATGTCTGCACACAGTGAGCAATTGCGTCGGTGGTATCGCACAGGTTTGCGACGAAATGGAAGGTGTTGGTGTAGAGATATGCGATGGGGCGGACAACGACTGTGACGGGGAAATGGATGAGGAGTTGGGGACCACTACCTGTGGATTCGGTGAGTGTGAGCACACGGTGGATAATTGCGTCGGCGGTCTACCTCAATTCTGCAATCCCATGGAAGGTTTTGACCTCGAACAATGTGACGGGCTAGACAACGACTGCGACGGCGTGGTGGACGACGGCCTGCCGCCCATGACCTGCGGGCTCGGGGAGTGCCAGCAGACAATTCCATCATGCGTCGATGGAGAACTGGCCGTGTGTGATCCGTACGCCGGAGCCGGGGACGAGGAATGTGACGGGAAGGACAACGACTGTGACGGTCTTATCGATGAGGAGTTGGGCGCGACCACCTGCGGGCTGGGTGTTTGCGAGCATTCTTCACCCAACTGCTTCGGCGGTGTCCCTCAGGTCTGTGACCCCATGGATGGTGTTGGCATAGAAATCTGTGATCAGTTGGATAACGATTGTGACGGCAACATCGACGAGCCGGACGCGTTAGGCTGCGATGATCTGTACGCGGATGTTGACGAGGATGGATTTGGTGCGGGGGAGTCGGTCTGCTTGTGTGAGCCCGACGATACTTACGTTGCCGAAAACGGGGATGATTGCGACGACGACAAGCCCGAGGTCTACCCCGGCGCCGAAGAGGTTTGCCTCAACGGAATCGACGACAACTGCGACGATGTTGTGGATGAGGATTGTGAGCCGGCCAACTGCCTCGAGATCCTGAATGCCGGGCTTTCAGAAGGGAGCGGTCTGTACGACATTGACCCGGACGGCAAGGGTCCCAACGAGCCGTTTCAGGCTTACTGCGACATGAGCACCAGCGGCGGCGGCTGGACCCTGATCGTCAAGGTCAACGGCACCGACGCGCAGAACCTGCTGTACGATGTGTGGACATCGGCAGCAACCCTTGGCAACACCGCGGATTTCAGCCTTACTTCCGGCTCTGACGTGCTGTACGAAACTTACGCCACGGTGCCGGGAGATGAGCTGTTATTCTACGATGCCACCAGCCCGTGCGGGGGCGACAACCGCCTGGCGCAATTCGGCTCGATACTGGGCGGCCAGACTCTGCCGGAGTTCCTGGACGCCATTCCACCGCTGAACGTGGAGTACCTGGTGGGCAATCCGCCGGAAGGGCCTAACGCGTACGTCCCGGTGTTTCGCAATACCGGTTGCATCAACCCGTTCCATCCCACCTGGCACGGCAACCCGGCCAACGAGTTTTCCGGAAACAAGATCGGCGTCAATATAGCCATGTACGACGCCCAGCATATCATCCGCTTCACCAACACTCCCAACGACTTCGACACCGGCTTTGGCAGCCTCAATCCGGCCGAGGGCGGTTTCAACTGCGGCGACATGGATCAGTTGGCGGACAATCACAATGGGTGGCCGGGGCACATTGCTACCATCTTTGTGAGGTAGCGTCAGGTCCGTCATCGAATTCACGAGCAATCCGCCGTAGCCCGGGCATATCGAAGGCACCCACCCCCGAACCGGCACGGACTTTCTCAAAGGCAACTACTTCCGCGTTCCCCATCGGGCGGAGGAGGAACACCCCTTCGAAGGAGCTCTCCCTCACATGCTCGGACTCTTCCCCGCCGGCAGGCGGGCAGCAGAACGCGGTTGCGCAGGCCGATGGGGCATGTATGGGGTGGTCCTCCTTCGCCCGGGGGGTGTACGCCCCCGGAGGCTACGGCGGATTGTTTGTGCAGGGTATGGTGGCTTTTGTCTCAGTTTTCGGTCCGGGGGGGTTAGTACCTCTCGGAAGGCAGGACAAGATGACTCAAAGGAGGGGTCCGATGAGATGGTTGATAGTCGCCGTGGCGACAGCATTTGTTCTGGCAGTGGCTGCGGGGTGCTCCGGAAGGGCAGGGAAGCAGGAGGTAAGTAAGGACGTCTTAGATGGCGGTGCCGATGATCTCGGGAAGGCTGACGAGAGAGGGGCGGCTGACGTTGAATTGGGCGAAATAGGGCCGGACGTGGGCCTGCCGGATACAGCGCTGCCGGACTTGCCGGAAGATGTTGCTATTGACCTACCGGAAGAGATCGAGCCGGAACTCCCGGAGGACGTGGCGGCCGAACTGCCTGAGGACATCGAGCCGGAACAGGTGGAAGAGGTCTTCGAGGAGGTCGCAGCAGGGGTTACGACTCAGTGTTGTGCCACCGATGACGAGTGTCCGGATGGCTTCCGTTGCGAAGAGTCGATCTCGGCTTGTGTGCCACAGCCCTTTGAAGGGCAGTGCTGGCACGATGGCGACTGCATCGGGGTCGCTACCTGCGTGGGTAACTATCTTTGCGAGTGTGCGGGCCAGGACAACTACTCCTGCGGCGACTGCCTGGCGGTGTGCGACGGGCCGGACAAAATGGGTGTATGCACCGACATTACCGGCATGGGGTGTTGCATGACCGATGCGGACTGCGATTGGCTGGACGGCGAGTACTTTTGCGTGGGTCACGGCCTGGGGTACGTGCCCGGTTGGGGTGTGTGCGTGTCATTGCCGTACTGGAGTGCGCCCGAGGTGACCGGCGCGGACTGGTGTTGGGACAGTTCCAAGTGCGGGGAAGGTGAGTACTGTCACGGCGCCCAGGTGTGCGGCTGCGGCCTCGACTGCGACATGGACTACGAGGGGCCCGGGCTGTGTGTTCCGGCCGGGCAGGAGTGTGTGGCCATAGAAGAAGAATGGGTGTTGGAATATTGCGGCGCTGCGGACCTGGTAATTTTCGACGGGGAGAAATGCGTGGGCACCTGCCCCGGCTGCTGCTGGTGCGGGCCGTTTTGCGAGTTCACCTACAACTCCATTTCCGAGTGTCAGGCTGCTTGTGGGAGCGACGTCGACTCCGGATGCGCCGTGTTTGACGGCGCCTGCGATCTAGCCATGCCCGAGTTCCCCTGGTGGTATTTTGACGGCGAGGACTG
>CAZVFX010000141.1:0-17291 GCA_964626565.1 uncultured Myxococcales bacterium | reverse complement strand
TCCTCTACCGAGGCGAGCTTGCGCGCCGGTAGCGTGGTGATAACCGCGCCTAGTCTGCTCTTCTGCACGGTCTGGAGATGATCCAGACTGATCGCACAATCGCGAGGCAATCCTTCCTCAGGCGTGAGGGCCACCTGCGTGGGGATCTCCCTAAGACGCGTCGTTATGGGAGCGATGGTCACGTCACCCAGGTAGTCGTAGGCTGAATCGCGGGTCAGCAACAGTACCGGCCGTTTCTTGTCGGGTTTGGACAAGCTGTACCAACGCACTTCCCCCCTCCTCATGCGTCACCCCACGACTGCTCGTCCTCCCAGTCATCGAACTCTCCGGGCTCCACCGGTTGTTCGATGTACCCATGGCGGTGCTGGGCCTCCAACTCCTCTTCGCGCATGCGACGCAAAGCCAGACGTAGCGCCTCCCTCGTAAACGCCGACCTGGTGGTACCTCTCCGCTTCACCGCTCGGTCCACTTCAGCGACCAGTCCGTCATCCAAAGTCATCTGTATCGTGCGCATATCTATCCTCATCTCTATAGCTATACTACTCCACATTCTGCCCCATTTCAATACTTCAGTCGCATGTGCCACCGGAAGGCGTTCCGCGTTTGACAATCGCGGCCCGGTTGCCCACGATGAGCAAAGGAGGTGGTTGGGGATGCCGAACAGAACAAGAACTGGGAAGCTTCTAGCCGGGATAGTACTGTCGGTTTGCCTGAGTTTGGTTTTTGGATGTGGGACCAAGGACGGCAAATCCGCAAACGCCCCTGCGGATGCGACTGAGGTTGCGGTGCAGGATGTCGGGACCGATTCCGGCGCTGCCGAGGTGACGCCGGATCTTGTGGGAGACTCAGGCCCGGACACTGTCGATGTGGTGAAGACACCATCTGTGCGGGCGTTGCTTGTCGAATCTGAGGACGATCTGATTCCCGGTTTCTACGCGATGGGCAAGAAGGGCGACTTCCTCATCGAGAACGAGCATTTGTCCGCCGTGATTGGCGCTGCGGGCCACGCCAAGTGGGGTCCGTTTGGAGGGGGGATTCTCGACCTGGCGCCGGCTGGCGAGGAGGATGTCTTCCAGGAGCTGTTCCCGGTCACGGGTCTAATTCGCGCTGTTCGTCCCGAGTCGGTGGAGGTTTACGCTGCCGGCGGAAGCGGCGAAGCGATCGTACGCGTCGTTGGTACAGATGGCCCGATCCCCATAGTAGACGCGGTGTTTCAAACGCCCAGGTCGGGGGTGGAGGTGACGGTGGACTACGTGTTGACTCCGGAGTCCCGCTGCTTGGAGATTCGCACCACCCTGACCAACCCTGGAGACAAGGACCTATCCTTGGCTGTGGGCGACGCCATAGTGTTCGCGGAGGCGGGCCGCCTGTTCGGCGCCAAAGCCGGGTTTGACGAAACCAAGCTGCTGAACGAGGCGAGTTTGTCATATCTGGGTGCGGAAACTGCGGGTACATCTTTTCTGATTGCGCCAACCCCTCCCGCCAAAGCTTCCTTCGGATTGGCCGAGGACGAATTGACTGCTGCGCTTTACGGCTTTATTGATCTCAGTCCGGGTGAAACTAGAACCGTAGGCCGGTGCATCTATGCCGCGGTGGGCCGCAGCGTCGCCGCTCTCACGCTGATGTGGGAGGACCAGGGGGTCACCCTGAACCAGGTGTCGGGGCTGGTGAAGGTGGCCACGGAGGGCTACGATTTCTCGACCGTTTCCCTGGAACTTGCCCGGGATGGCGTGTTCACGGGTGCGGCGGGCGTGGGCCCCGATCGTACCTTTACGTTCTCTGCGCCTGCGGGTGCGTACACGGGCACGATGACCGGGCACGCACTGCCCTCGATGGAGTTGAATTGGGAGTCGGCTGCAGGCAGCGCGGTTGCGGGGCTGGAGGCCGACCCTGAGGACCCCGGGCGCATCGATGCAACGGTTACCGGCCCTGAAGGTGAGACCATTCCGGCTCGCGTTTCCCTCCAGGCAGGCCCGGACGCGCCAGCGGGTGCCTCTTTGCTCAGAGTAGTGCCTGACCTGGAGGGCAGGGCCTCCATGTTCGTGCCCGCGGGCACCTACACCATGACCGGCTCTCGAGGCCCAGGCTGGAGCATCTGTCGCCAGGACGTGGCCGTCGAGTCAGGTGGAACTGCGTCGGTCAAGTGCGAAATAGAGGAGGAGGTCCATGCTCATGGGTGGGTGGCTGCGGATCTTCATACTCACTCGGAGCTGGGGATCGACAGCACTATGCACCGGCATTTGCGCGTCAAGGCTCACGTGGCGGAAGGGATCAGCTTCTTCGCGGCCACGGATCACGATATCTTTGCCGATTACGCCCCAATTATCGAGGAGTTGGGCGCATCCGATCTGCTCATGTCTTCTCTGGGCAACGAGGTGTCACTTCTCTACGGTCATTTTAATTGCCTGGGGTGCACTGCGGAGAAGTTCAGCTACTTCGAGGCTCCCTGGGTAAATTTTGACGAGGACGGAGAAGTGTTGGGCATGATGACCGCGCCGGAAATCTGGAAGGTCATGCGCGAGCAGCACGGCGCCCGGGTGATCCAGATCAATCACCCTCGTGAGGGAAGCTCCTTCTTCAATCATATCGACTACGATCCCGAGGTCGGCCCCGCGTCAGTTTCTGAAGAGGAGTTCAACCTGGAATTCGATGCCATAGAGGTGTGGAATTCCAACGATAGCTGGCATCACCTGGTGACCAAGACCCTCCCCGACTGGTACAGTTTCCTCAATCGGGGCATCAACAAAATAGCGACGGGCAATTCCGACTCCCACGATCTGAACGGCTGGGGCGGGCAGGCCAGAAACCTGACGCGAGTGGCCGACGTTCTGTCCGAGGACAGTTTTTACGACTCATTGCTGAGCTTTCGCAGCCAGGTAACGGGTGCTCCGTTCATCGAGTTTTCTATTGATGAGGGCAGCCTGGGCGACACTGTGGTCCCTTCCGTTCCAGGCGGCGAAATCAAGGTGGACATCAAAGTGTGGGTGCCTTCCTGGGCGGGACTTACCCGAGTCCGATTGGTGGCCAACGGCTCCACTCTGGAGGAGTGGGATGTACCCGACACTACAACCCCTCTGCGCTTCCAGGTAACCCAATCCTACACTCTGGACGAGGACACCTGGTTCCACGTCGCGGCCTACGAAGAGAACAGTAATCTGGCTCCCGTGTATCCCGGCAGGCAGTGCGCCGGTTTCACCAACCCCATCTGGGTGGACCTCGCCGGGGACGGCTTCACCCCGCCCATAGCATACTGAGGTAGCTCAATGGACGTCGTTGTGAAACACGTAATCTCCGGAACCGGACTGCCGCCCGCGGGTGTAGCCGGCTGCTGCCAACTGTTGGAAGAGGGGAACACGATCCCTTTCATCGCCCGGTACCGGAAGGAGCAGACCGGCGGCCTGGACGAGGAGCAGATCAGGGCCGTGCAAGACGCCCTGGCCGCGCTGCAGGCGCTGGTTGCCCGCAAGAAGACAGTGCTCACAGCTATCGAGAAGCAGGGCAAACTCACCGACGAGTTGCGGTCCGCCATCGAGAATTGCTGGGACAAGCAACAGCTCGAGGATCTCTACCTCCCCTACCGCCAGAAGCGAAAGACCCGCGCCGAGGCAGCGCGCAAAGCCGGCTTAGAGCCGCTGGCCATGATGATTCTGGGTCAACGCCCTTCCCCTTCCCATGATCGCATGGAGGTGGCCCGCGCTTTCGTCGACCGGGAGCTGGGCGTGTCGAATCCGGCCGAAGCGTTGGAAGGCGCCCGGGACATCGTTGCCGAGGTGCTGGCCACCCATCCGCCCGGCCGCGCGGCCGTCCGCCGGCTGGCGATGACCAGAGGGCGAATCAAGAGTGCCCGCAAGCGCGGCGCCGCCGAAGAGGCCACAGAGGCCTTCCGGGACTACCTGGACCGTTCGGAGCCGGTAGCCTCAGCCCCGCCCCACCGCCTCCTGGCCATGTTTCGCGGAGAGACTCAAGGTGCATTGTCAATCAAGGTGGAAGTCCACGAACGGCAGGGAACGGAACTCGTCGAACGTTTTTTCCAACCCACGGTGCCTCAGCAGTTCAGAGGTGACTTCATTGGGGCATCCCGGGATAGCTGGCAGCGCCTGCTTTGGCCCGCAGTGGAAAGGGAGGTGCTGGGTGCGTTGAAGGAACGAGCCGACCGGGCTTCGGTGAAGACGTTTGAACAGAACCTGCGCACGTTGCTCATGGCGCCGCCGCTGAGGGGCAAACGGGTGCTGGCTCTGGACCCCGGATTTGCCCACGGCTGCAAGACCGCGGTGGTGGACGCCACCGGGGAGGTGCTGGCCACGGCTACCATTTACCCGCATCCGCCCCGGCAGCAAACGGACCGAGCCCGGCAGACGCTGCTGGATCTGGCCCGCCGCCACCGGGTGGAAGTCGTCGCGGTAGGCGATGGCACGGCCCACCGTGAGAGCATGGCGTTTCTGGAGAGAACCAATTGGCCGCATCCGGTGGAGGTCGAGGCGGTGCGTGAGGCGGGAGCATCGGTCTATTCAGCGTCGCCGGTTGCCAGGGAGGAGCTGCCCGACATGGACGTGAGCCTTAGGGGCGCGGTGTCCATCGGACGCCGATTTCAAGACCCGCTGGCCGAACTGGTGAAGATCGATCCCAAAGCTCTAGGGGTGGGCCAGTACCAGCACGACGTCGATCAGACCTTGCTGGCCCGGGGTCTGGACGCAGTAGTGGAGGAGTGTGTCAACCGGGTGGGCGTTGAAATCAATACTGCGTCGCCGGCTCTGCTGGCCCACGTGGCCGGCATCGGCCCTACCTCAGCCCACGCTATCGTTGACCATCGCAGCCGGCAGGGAGCGTTCCGCAAGCGAACGGACGTTTTGAAAGTGACGGGGATCGGCCGGACCCGGTTCGTCCAGTGCGCCGGCTTCCTGCGCATTCCCGATGGCTCGGAGCCGTTGGACGGCACCGGGGTGCACCCCGAAAACTACTCCGCGGTTCGGGTCGCGGCGAAGCGTCTGGGCGCGACGGTGAAGTCGGTTCTGGGAGATGCAGAATGCGTGACTCGTCTCCGGAGCGAAGTTTCGGCAGCCGACCTCGGGTTGGGGCCCCAAAGCTGGGCCGACATTCTGGGTGAGTTGGAAAAGCCGGCCCGGGACCCGCGTGGTGAGCGGGTTGCGTTCAGCTTTGACGATGACGTCAATTCCATCGATGACTTGCAGGTCGGTATGATCCTGCCGGGAAGGGTCAACAGCGTCACAGACTTCGGCGCCTTTGTAGACATCGGCGTGCACCGGGACGGCCTGGTGCACATTTCTCAAATGGCGGATCGCCGAGTCTCCACGCCTTTCGATATCTGCCAGCCGGGCAAGACCGTACGTGTGAAGGTCGTGGAAGTGGACCGCAAACGCAACCGCATCGGGCTTTCCATGAAACCGTCGGAGCTCGGTTGACCGCTAAGAGGTGCGGGAGGGAAGGATGAGGAAGAGCAGTTCATTGTTGATGGTGTTGGCCTTGGCGCTTCTTTCCGGGAGCGCACATGCGTGGGAACAGAAGGTATCGTCCAAGGGTGCGCCGGTGCACTGGGAGGACCCCTGCATTACGGTATACCTGCACGAGGCGGAGAGCGACGAGGTAGCATTTGAAGACCTCGAAGCTGCGCTCAAGGCGTCGCTGGATGCGTGGAACCATGACTGCAGTTCGGTGCGGCTGCAATACGGCGGGATCACCAACCAGAACGAAATCGGCCCGGAGGATGAGGATCCTATCCTGGTAAAAGTGGTGATGCGGGAGAAGAAGTGGCCCTACACCGACATCCCTGTGGCCTACACCAAGCCCTACTGGATTGAGGACACCGGAAAAATCGTGGATGCTGACATCGAATTGGATGGAGAGCATATTTCTTTCACCACGGATCCGGCAGCAGAACCGCACAAGATGGATGTCCAGAGCGTGATCACCCATGAACTGGGTCACATCTTCGGTTTCGTGGAGAACTGGGATGACGAAGACGCGACCATGTTCGGTGAGATTCAGCCAGGTGAAGACCACAAACGGACGCTGAACCAGGATGACATCGACGGCCTGTGTACGGTCTACCCCAAGCAGGAAGGGCACATCTGCCCGACCATCACCCCGGCCTTTCTCGACGTCTATGAAGATACGGAAGAAGAAGACGGTGGCGGAGGCGGATGCTCAACCTCCCGTGACAGCCAGACCATCCCGTCGGCAGCTCAACTGGCGTTGCTGTTGTTGCTGCTTGCCGCCATCTCCAGGTCCCCTTCCCGGTGGAACCAGGGGTAGAGAGCCGGCACCACATACATGTTGAGCAGCGTAGTGAAGAGTAAACCTCCCAACACCACCGCGGCCAGGGGCCTTTGGATGTCCGACCCCGGCCCCGTACTCAACAACATGGGAATCAGCCCCAGCAACGAGGTGAGCTTGGTCATGAGCAACGGCCTCAGCCGGCGGACTGAAGCGTCCCGTACTGCGTCTGCAATGGATTGGCCTCGCCCGCGCAGTTCGTCGATGAATGCAACCAGTACGGTGCCGTGCTGAACCGCCATGCCGAACAAGACGATCAAGCCCACCATCACCGACACGCTGATGTTCATGTCGAGCAGCCAGATAATTCCTATTCCCCCCACCAATGAGAAGGGGAGATTCAAAATCACCAGCAGGGTGGATCTCAGGTTGCGCAAGGCCGAAAGCTGCATGAGTAGAATTAGCATCAGGGCCACGGGAACAACGATCATCAGCCGCTTCGTTGCCCGTTCCTGGTTCTCGAACTGGCCGCCCCAGGCGAGCCGGTAACCGGAAGGCAGCGACTCTTCGATGCCCGACACCGCCGCCTTCGCTTCGGCTACGAAGCTGCCCAGGTCCCGCCCCCGCACGTTGCACTCAACCAGTAGCCGCCGCCGTGCGTTGTCCCGGCTAACCTGCGCAGGCGTCTCCACCTCCCCTACTACGGCTACGTCGCCCAGGTGCAGCCGGGTGCCGTCCGAGGCCTCCATGGGGATCCGCTCGATCGCCTCGGGGCTGTTGCGCTCTTCTTCCCGAAACCGCACCTGAATCCCAAACGAGCGCTGCCCTTCGTAAACCTGCCCCACTACCCTGCCGCCAACCGCGGTCTCCACCACGTCGTTGATATCCTCGACGTTCAGACCGTACCGGTGAAGACGGTCCCGTTTGGGCGTGATCAGGATCTGCCGCATGCCCGAGGACTGCTCCACTTTCACGTCGTGTGCGCCGTCGATGGAGGAGAGTGCGGGTGCGATGCGTTCCGCGGCCTCCTGCAGCTCGCCCAGATCATCACCGTAGATCTTGATTGCGACGTCCGATTTGACTCCGCTGATCAGCTCGTTCACCCGCAATGCAATGGGCTGGCTGAAAGAAGGCCTGATGCCCGGGACACGGCCGAATATCCGGCCCAACTCCTCTACCAGGTCCGCCTTGGTGACTCCGTCCCGCCACTGGTCGGGAGGCTTCAACATGATGAGCAGGTCGTTTTGCTCTGGACCCATGGGGTCCTCCGCGATTTCGGCCCTTCCTGTTTTTGAGACCACCGTCTCCACCTCGGGCAGCTCTTCCAGGATCATCTCTTCCAGCAGCAACGCCTGGTCCCGGCTGCCGTCCAGTGAAGCGCTGGGCAGCCGCACCACGTTGACCGCGATGGACCCCTCGTCGAGCGGCGGCAGAAATTCGGTACCAAGCCTCGGCGCCACAATTGCAGCTCCCACCAGAAAAGCCAGCGAAATCAGAGCCACGACTATCCTGTGCCGGCTTGCCCATCCCAGGGTCGGCCGGTACAGGAAGACCAGCATCCTGACCACCGGGTTTCCCCCTTTCCGCTCAGGCTTCCTCGAGGCCAGCAGCGATGCCAGTGGCGGCACCACGGTAAGGGCAACCAACAACGATCCGGCCATGGCAAAGATCATGGTCAACGCCATGGGCTTGAACATCTTGCCCTCGATCTGCTCGAGAGTGAACAGCGGTATGATCACGGCCACGATCACCATGATGGAAAAGAAGATCGGCCGAGCCACCTCCCTGGCGGCCATTTCGGCCACATGGCGTTTGCTGCGGCCGGCGTAGGTCGGGTCCCGCATCATGGCGACCACGTTCTCCACCACAACGATCGCGCCGTCCACCACCATACCGATGGCGATGGCCAATCCGCCGAGCGTCATGAGGTTGGCGGTCACTCCATACCATTTCATAACGATGAACGCGATGGACGCGGTGAGGGGCAGCGACAGGGCCACGATGAGCGCGCCGCGGATGTCCCACAAGAAGAGGAACAGCACCACGATCACCAACAGGCCGCCCTCCAGCAAAGCCCGGCTGACCGTATTCACACTGGCCAGAATGAGGTCGGTACGATCATAGAACGGCCGCACCTTCACCCCCGGGGGCAGCGTTTTTGACAGGCCCGCCAGTTCTCCCTTGACGCGATTCACAACCTCCCGGGAGTTCTCCCCTTTCAGCATGATCACCATGCCCGCCACCACCTCGCCCCGGCCATCCCTGGTCACCGCGCCCTGGCGGGTCATAGGACCGAAATCCACGTCCGCAACGTGTGCCACCAGCACCGGCGCACCGTTCTCCACTTTGAGCACGATGTTGGCGATATCCTCCCGAGAGCGCACGAGTCCCTCGGAGACCACATAGCTTTGCTCGTCCCCACGCACCAAGAAGCCGCCGCCCGCATTCGCGTTGTTGTCCGCAATGGCCTCCACCAGGTCCTGCAACGACAGGTCGTATTTGATGAGCAGATCGGCTTTTGGGACAACGTGGTACTGCCTGACGTACCCGCCGAAGGAGTTCACCTCGTTGACCCCTTTGAGCACCCGCAACTGCGGCGCCAGCACCCAGTCCTGAATAGTGCGCAACTGCATGGGGCTGTAGTCGGCTTTGAGCAACTCCTCGCCGTCGTGCTCGCACGTTCCCGCGTCCTTGGACCAGGAATCGGGATGCTCGGGGCAATAGTAGCCGGTTTCCAATGAGTACTGGTACACTTCGCCCAAGCCCGTGCTGATAGGACCCGGTTCTGCCTCCACCCCTTCCGGAAGATCGTCCCTCGTGTCCGCCAGGCGCTCGTGGACGAGCTGCCGGGCAAAGTAGATGTCTACGTCGTCCTCGAAGATTATCACCACCTGGGACAACGCGTTCCGTGACATGGACCTCACCTCTCGCACCTTTGGCAGCCCGGACATGGCCTGCTCGATGGGATACGAGATCTTCCTTTCCACCTCGGACGTGGACAATCCGGGAGCCTTGGTGAGTACCATTACCTGTACGTTGGTTGCGTCCGGGAAGGCGTCGATGGGCAACTCGTTCCACGCCCACAGCCCCCCGCCTAACACCGCCAGGGCCAACAGCACCGAGAGGAGCTGCTGGCCTAGAAAGAAGCGTATGACAGCCATGATGAGTTAAACCTCCTCTCAGTCGGCGCAGCCCGCGCCCATCTTCTCCCGCAACACATCGCTCTTCAGAAAGAACGCGCCCCTAACAGCAAGTTCGTCACCAGGTGCTACCCCGGTGAGCACTTCGAAGGAATCGCCCAGTTTCTCACCCACTGTGATATTACGGCGCACCCAATAGCCCTCCTTCCAGTGCTTGAACACGAATGCATAATCTTCATCGAAGACTACTGCGGAGGCGGGCACCCTGATGCTCTTGCCCGGCTTCGGCAGCTCCACTGCGGCCCGGACAAACATGCCCGGCCTCAGCAGGCCGTCGGGATTGGGTAGAACCACCCGTACCTTTACCGTCCGGGTGTGCACGTCCAGGGTGTGCCCCACGTAGTCCACCGTGCCGGGGAAACGGCGGTGTGCAAACGCGTCCACTTCCACTACTGCTTCGAAGGGCGGTTTCGCAGTGAGCATGGCGGGAAAATCCCGGTTGTACACATCGCACCACGCCCACACGGTGGACATGTCCGCAACGGAGAACAGCCCCTCTCCCTCGGGTACGCTTTGACCCAGTGCGGCCTGTTGGCCGATGATCACTCCCGCGGCCGGCGCCCGGACCTCCAGCAGCCCGAAGGCCGCAGAGTCCGAGTCGGGCAGGCTCTCCAACTCCTCCGCTTTCAAGCCAAACATCTCAAGCTGGCGATGGGACACCGCGGTTTTTAGCTTCGCATGCTCCAACTCCTGTTCCGCCTCCAGCCGCTCGATGTCGATACGCAATGAAACCCCTTCCAGCGCGGACAGGAACGCAGCCCGCGCAGTCTGGACCCGGAGCGACATTTCAGTTTCGGTGCGGTCCATATCCAGCCGCACAGCTTCCATCGCAGCATCGAAACGGTCCCCAGCCACCGACAAGTCCCTGGTGGCAACGTCCAACTCCTTTCTCGCCGAGATCCCCTTGGACGCCAACTCCTTGGCCCGCTTGTAGGTCTTCCGGGCGAGCCGAAGTTCGGCCCTGGCTGTAAGCAAGCGCTCCTTCCACTCTCCCCCAACGAGCGAATCAACATCCACTTTGGAGTTTTCCCCTGCCAGATATGCCAGCAGCATGCGGGTGTCCTTAACCCGCATCATCTCCCGCCCCCATTCCACCGTGGCGGAACGAAAAGCATTGGCTGCAGCCAGCAAGCGGCCCTTTTCCTCCCCGATTATCAGTCCCGCGAGCACCTCCTCTTCGAGGGGCGAGCCATCCGCCTCCTTCAGCTTGTCCAACAGGGTCTGCAAATTCCCCTGCACCTGTTGCAAGCGTTTGAGCCGGGCGTCCTCCACCTTCAACCGCTGGTGGGCCTCGCTGTGCTCCCTCCTCGCCTCACTGTAGGAGTCGGAATAGAGCACGGCCAGAACGTCCCCGGGCTCGACCTTCTGGCCCAACGTCTTCATGATCTGTTTTACCCTTCCGGCCCTCAGCGCCACCACCTGGGTGGAGTGCAACTCGTCGATGCCCAACTCGCAGCGCAGGGAGAGACCCTTTTTTGCGTCGTCCGGCGGACCGACGATGACGGTGTCCAACAGTTTGCGGGCCACCTTCTCCGGCACTTTGACTACGCCCAACTCGTAGCGGCATTCGTCACACTCGAGCGCAGCCACTTCGTGTTCACACCGTTTCTCGTGCAACTCATCCAGCGAAAGGCCCGGTCCGGCATGCCCATGTCCGTGCTCTTCCTCCTCATTCTCCGCACATCCGCACCCTTCCTCCGCGTGTTCTTCAACGCCTTCCTTTTCGTGGGCCTCCTCTTTGTGAGCCTCCTTTTCGTGGCTGCACCCTTCGTGACCGTGTCCTTCTTGCTCCTGCTCCCCGTGGCCGTGCTCGTCGTGCGCGTGCCCCGAGCCGTGAGATTTCTCCGCCGCTTCTTCCTGTCCGCCCCGGCAACCGCCATAGCCGAGCAGCGCCAACGAAATCACGCCGATGAATAGAGCGGGTCTCAGCCCCGCCAATACGAAAGTATGTTTCATTGTTCAACCTCGTTGTCATCTCCACTTTGCCGACCGACCAGGTAATCGAGCCGGGCGGCCGCTATCCGGTAGCGCTCCTCGGTCTCCACCAGCAGCGCTTTGACCTCCACCACCTGCCTGCGGGCAACCAGAAGATCTGCAGCCTTCAGCTTTCCGTTTTCGAAGCCGGTACGCACCGCTTCGAAGGCCACCTCTGTGGCGGGAGCAACGCGCTGTTTCAGCCGTTCCAGGCGCGACCACAGCCCCACCAACTCTCGATGAGTTGCGGCCAGCTTTGCCACCAGTTCCGCTTCTACAACTCTGGCAAAGAACGCGGCCCGCCGCCGCTCCGCTCCCGCCTCATCTATTGCGCCCTGGTTACCGTCCATGAATGGCAGGGGCATCGAGACCGAAAACACAAACGCGTTTTCCGAAAACCCTTCGATACCTCTAAGTCCCGCTCCCAGGGTAAGGTCCGGCACGGCCCTGGCTTCCTCCAACTCCTTCCGGGCAGCCGCGCCGCCGGCCCGCGCCTCCCAACGCCGCACATAGGGGGTATCGGACAATCTGGCCACCAACGAATCGAGGGGAGGCGGTCCCGCCGAGGCGCCAAGTTCACCGGAGATGCTCTCCACATCGTCCGGGTTGCCGCCCCAGTTAGCCGCCAACTCCGCAAGGGCCACCGACATCTCAGCCGCAGCTTCATCCACCGCCATGCCTGCACGCTCCAACTCCGCCTCGAACCAATATACCTCTGCAGGTGCGGCGTCCCCCGCATCAACCCGTTGCCGCACCAACTCCAGCGACGCTTTGGCTATCTCCACCGCCTGCACGGCCACCTGCCCGCGTTCACGCGCCGCCAGGGCGCGGATGAACGAGACCCGCACCGAATACACAGCCTCCTCGAGTATTACATCCGCTTCCCGGGCCGCGACCACCCCCATGGCCTGCTCAGCACGCACCGCGGCCTGGAGGCGATCGGTCAACGGCAGGGCCTGCTCGATGGCCAGAGTGGTCTCCGCACCGTCAAACCAGGGACGATCCCAGCCGAACTCCTCGTACTCCGCGTGGAATTCCGGGTTGGGGCGAAAAGAGGCCTGCCTGGCCTTCGCTTCCGCTATTTCCACCTTCAGGCGTGCCGCCTCGTGACGGGGATTCGCGTTCCGGGTCTTCTCTACGGCCTGCTGCAGCGTGAGTGCCGCGGCAGGCTCTCCTTCCTCGGCAAAACCGGGGGACAGGGGGACCGCCACACCCCACAGCACAGCCACCAGTAACAGCATCTTCGGTCTAGCTGACATCTTCCGCTCCATAGCACTTGAGGCGCCCGTGGACGGGGCGAACCTCAACGCAGGTCAGGTTGCGTCAAAACTTCCGGGTGCAATGTCTGATCAGGAACAGCCGGGCAGGATCAAATGATGAATCTGCAAGTTTGTCCGGACAACGGAATAGGATTGCCGGGTGGCCCTTCCGGATGGTGCACAGGGCCGGTGACCGATTGGTCAATCACGACTGCCGCCACCGCGGGCGTTCCCGCGGGCAATTCTCCGGCCGAGTCCTCCCGGGAAGGAGGTTCGGCGGCCCAGGTCAAAGGCAAATCGGTACAGTCGTCAGGCCCGCAACCTTCCGGCGGGCAGAAGCAATTCTTGTGCTCGGCGTCTTCGTGGGTGTGAGCCGTGTCTGACTCGCAATGATCAGGCGCCATGGCCACCACCACGTGATCGTCGTGATCTTCGCCTACGCACGTGGCAAGAGTAGGCACCGCCCCCATGTATATCAGCAACATGGAGAGCCAGAGGCTGGCAAAAATCCTGGGGAAACGATTGACCACGAACTCCTCCTTCCGAAGCCATGGTGATTTTAACGTCTTTGCCTGACCATTTCAATAACTCTTTCCGCGTCCAACAGTTGCCAGCCGCCAACCGGTGACGTAGAGTCGAGCGGTAATTGCGGGAGAATCACAGTGCTTGAGCGGGTCAAGAATGCGTTGTGGGCGCAGCCTCCGATAGAACCGCTCGGGGACCAGGCTGAGGTAGACCGTCTCTACAAGCACATGCGCGTCCGCATGATGTGCTCCATGCTCGTTGGATATGCGTCGTTCTACCTGGTGCGCAAGAACTTCTCCATGGCCATGCCCACTTTCCTCAAGGAACTCCACTACACCAAGACGGACCTGGGGCTCATCCTCTCGGCGTTCTCGATCCTCTACGGAGTGGGGAAGTTCATCAACGGTGCGCTGGCCGACCGGGCCAACCCCCGCTACTTCATGGCCGTCGGCCTCATCGGCGCGGCGGTGATGAACATCTTTTTCGGACTCAGTTCCGGACTGCTCTTCTTCGGCATCTTCTGGCTCGCCAACGCCTGGTTTCAATCCATGGGCTGGCCCCCTTGCGCACGCATGCTCTCGCACTGGTACAGCCCCCGGGAAGCGGGCACCATGTGGGGAATCTGGAACTCTTCCCACCAGGTCGGAGGTGCGCTCATCCTCGTGCTGTCCGGATATCTCATTCAACACTACGGCTGGCGCTCCGCCTTTTATGTACCCGCCGCCATTGCGCTGGTTGCCTCCATCTTTCTGCTCAACCGGCTTAGAGACACACCCCAGTCCCTTGGCCTGCCGCCCATCGAAGAATACCGCAACGAAGGCAGGGCTTTGGAAGAAGGGGAGGCCAAAGAACCGTTCTGGCAGATCTTCCGCGAACACATTCTCACCAATAGGTTCATCTGGTACATCTGCCTGGCCAACTTCTTTGTCTATATCGTACGCATCGGCGTGCTCGACTGGGCACCCACGTTCCTGGTTGAGGCCAAGGGCAGCAGTCTGGGAGGCGCCGGGTTCCAGGTGGCGGCTTTTGAAATTGCGGGCATCTTCGGCGCGATTTGCGCAGGAATGATCTCAGACCGCGTGTTCAAGGGGCGGCGAGGGCCGGTGAACGTCATGTTTATGGGGGTGCTGGCCCTTTTCCTCTTCTACTTCTGGTGGGTGCCTCCCGGCCACGCCGTGCTTGACGCGTTGGCGCTGGTGGCGGTGGGCTTCCTGGTCTACGGACCACAGATGCTCGTAGGTGTCTCGGCCGCTGATTTTGCATCGAAAAAGGCGGTCGGTACAGCCACGGGGCTCACCGGCACATTCGGCTACCTGGGCAGCAGCGTATGCGGAGTAGGCGTTGGCGTAATCGTGGACCGATGGGGCTGGGACGGGGGGTTCATATTCTTCATCAGCTCGGCTGTGGTCGGGATGTTCTTCTTCATGCTCACCTGGAACGCCAGGGCACGCTCCTTGGATGCAGCCCATGGACAGGAACAATAGAAGGCGCTACTCCGCTGACTCGCAATCAACAACTGCCAGGTCCGCGTCCAAACAGAAGCACAGGGGATACCCCAGCAGTTTTGCGGCCGATTCGACTATGTCCGGATCCCTGGTGATCGGCAACTTCCCAAAGACTTTCAATGTCTCCCCTGTCTCGGCGCCGAAATCCTGGCCTCCGCAAAGATACAGTTCGGCGGGCTGAGTGAGGTCCGCGACGGCTACAAAGCACGCCGACTCCGGTTCCTGCGTTCCCGGGACCAGAATCACTTCGAGCACCCCCAACGACAGGTCAAATGGACTGACATCTTCCAGCTTAATGGATCCTTCCGCCCCCTTCAGCAGATTGAGGTCGAAGCTGATAATGGTCTGGCGAACGTCGACTCCCGGCGTGACTGAGGGGGCCAGGGAAGACAGTTGGACCCGAGGCAAACCAACGGCCGAAGTCAGCTCGGCGTAGGTGCCGAAGCCGTAGAGGGCCACCCTCTCCCCCTCCATGAATCCCAGCATCTGCGTGGTGCCGCCGAACTGGGGAGCCAGCCCCTCCTCGTAGATTGGACCCTTGAAACGAAAGTGGATGGTCTCCTCCGGGTCTTCTTCGAAGAACCCGTCCGGCAGCAGGCACGGCTCGTAGGCGGTTTCCAGTGAGCCGTTTGCGACCATCTCCAACACCTCGTCCTGAAAGGGTCCTGCATGCTCGGGGAGGTAGTTGTGCATGTGAGAGATAGTAAGATCCGAGTCAGGGAAATGGACGGTGTTGGCCTCGTAACCAAAGTTGAGCCCCCCATGCCCCCAGTGGGTGCCCCAGGGAGTATCGGCCGTCCTCATCAACCCGAGACCGTAGTCAACGTAGCCGCCCAGCAGTTCGCAAGAGTTGATCTTCTGCATCTCGGCCAGGCCCGCCTCGCTCACCAGTTCGCCTCTCAGAAGCTCACGCATGAACATGAGCGCGTCCGACGGAGTAGTGATCATGGCCCCGGCCGTCCAGGAGAACATGGGCGGAAACAGATACGTAGCATCGACCAGCATCCCTTCCATAAACCAATCTGCGGGGACCAGGGCCAACGCTTCCGCGGGAATCCCGAACGCAAAACCCACGATGGCCAGATCCAGGTAACCGTGGGCGAGGTCCGGCTTCTCCGAATCCTCCATGTCGAGATAGGTCTGCGAAAGCCCGAGGGGTTCGAAGAACCTGGCCGCAAGTTCGTCCTGCACCTTGGCGCCGGTTACAGCCTCTACGATCATGCCGATGAGCACGTAGTTTGTATTGCAGTAAGCACAGCCCACACCGGGCTCAAAAATGAGCGGCAGACTTTCCACGAATGACACCAGGGTCGCCGGGGACTCCAACAGCTCCGGTTCCATGATCCCGGTGAGCATGAACTCCTGCTCGGTGATGTAGTCCGGAATTCCGCTCTGCATGCCCAGCAACATGCGTACCGTGACATCGTCCCACTGCTGGTACTCGGGGAGATAATCGGTCAAGGGAGCGTCCAACTCGACAAGCCCTTCATCCACCAGTTGCAGCGTGAGCGCAGCAATGTACGGCTTGGTGTTGCTACCCACCCGAAAACTGGTTTCCGAAGTCATGGGAAGGGAAGTCTGCATTTCAGCCGTGCCCGCGGCCCCGGCCCACAACGCTCCGTCACCTGTGCGCACCGCGAGACTGACCCCCGGGTCACCGCTGAAGGCCAGGTACTCATCGAGCAGATTGTACAAAGACTGTCCCAGCACCGGCGGCACTGACGCGGGCGGGTCGGTCAAATCACTGTTTCCAAGATCGGTCGGACCGGCATCTTCCCCTGGGCGGACATCCGGGGCGGCATCCGGCCCGCCCGCCCCACCCTCTCCGCTTGAGCAAGCCGAGGCCAGAACCAAAATAGGCAGAATCAACACAACGGGGACGGTTCGGGTCCTCATATACCAACCTCGAACGAGCGGTCGAACACTCCGGCAGGTTACCAGAACAACGGTCCTGATGCGAGTCCGGAAGGGCTGCTTTACACCGGAGGCAAGGTCGGGTAATCTGCGGGGCGACTGGAGGGAGATGATGAGACTGCGCATGCTGGTTGTTGCTACCGTAATTGTCGCCTTCGCCGGCTGTTCAAAGACGGCACCTGAAAAAGACGCTGCAAGTGGGGGCAAAGAAACCCCGAAGCCGGAGAAGACGGCCCCCGAAAAGGCGGCCCCCGAAGAGAAGGCGCCTGAGGCTGCGGCTGAAGGGCCTTGCGACAGCATGTACAAGCTTTTGGAGCGCTGCACCCGGGGACGGGGGGCCCGACGCGTCCCAGGTTTCAAGGAGGAATTCCTGAAGAACTGCAGGAAGGAGGAGCGGCGAAAAACAAAGTACTCTGAACGGTTCGTGGAATGCGCTCTTTCCAAAACGTGCGGACAGCTTACCACCTGCTCAGACGCGCTCGAGAAGACCGTACCGGAACTCGGTCCGGAGCATGTCAACTACCTGCTGAAAAGCGGCAACCGGGAGGACGCGAAGAAGTTCTGCTGGGACAACAAGCAGTTAGTGAAGAAGAGCGAGGCCCTTGACCGGGTCTGCCACACCCTTCTGGACGAGCTCTCCAAGGAGCGGGGCGAACAGCAGCACACCTGCCCGTTCCACTAGA
>CAZVFX010000140.1:0-17809 GCA_964626565.1 uncultured Myxococcales bacterium | reverse complement strand
AACCATGTTATAATATTGAAGGAAGGAAGCAGGGTCAAGCAGCCATTAACGAACAAACCCGGGCGTGACCCGGGCAGTTCGCATCAGATGAGCAGTTTTGCGTCCTGCTCAGGACAGGATACTGCAGCCCTCGGAACAATGGGCCAGTCTGGGAATAGTGTACCGCTTCATAGCATGACTCCCGGTGGCTGGGGGCAACATCGCCCCGACTACATTTCCAAGATATGTCGCTACCTGCCCCGTGTCAAGCTGGCCCGGGATAATTTGGAAAGCTATAATCAGTCAGCCAGCCGACTCGGAGGAGCGACCATGCACGTCCATCTGCCCCACCCTTTTTCAGCCGCAGCAACCGTCGTCGCATCCATTTTTATAGCCCTTGGCTGCGGGAGCAGTAGGACCCTGGCCGACACCTCTGCCACACCCCCCGACGTTCAACCGGAAACGGGGACAGACCTGGGCTCAGACACCCCGGACTTGGGGACAGACCTCGGTTTCGATGTGCCGGAAATGGGGACAGACCTCATAATTGACGTGCAGGATTCAGGGGGGACAGACCTCGGTTTCGATGTGCCGGAAATGGGGACAGACCTCATGGTTGACGTGCAGGATTCAGGGGGGACAGACCTCGGTTCTGACCTTGTGGATGCGGGATGCCAGGAAGAAAAGATCAACTTCACTCCAGCCAATGAGCCGATGTTCGAGTTGTACGAGGTTTGCATTCCGGGAGGCGATGGGGAGGCTGCGGCTGCGGTGCAGGAGATCGACCCGGGTATGTCATGCGGTTTCGGCGGTTTCTTCGCCAAGTGCGGAGAAGGCGAGGTGAGTTGCAATGGGCCGTTGGAAACCGGGCCCGACAAGGTGGTGACAGAGGAGCAGTGGAAAAAGATCTGCTTGCTGAGCATCCTCGATGCAGTCACCAAAATCGGCGGCGGGCATTATCTTTAGGCAGCGCTCGGCGAGGTCTTCTCAGGCCAGGCAGTAGAAGAAGCCGGCCGCGGAGCCGACGAAGACTTTTCCGCCCACAACGATGGGCGCGGAGTGGACCCGGCCGGCCAAATCCAGGCGCTGGAGTTCGGCGCCGGTGGCGGCGTCCAGCATGTACAGGTTGTTCGCATAGCTGCCGAAAAGCACTTTGCCGTCGACCACTGCAGGAGAGCACCAGATTCCCGCCTCTGCCTCGAACTCCCAGATCAGTGATCCATCGGAGGCGTTGAGGCAGTAGAATTTGCCACCGTTCCCACCGATGTAGAGCCGCCCTTCCACCACTGCGGGGGTTGAGTAGAAACCTTTTTCGTTCTTGAATTTCCAGACCTCTTCCCCTTTTTCCCGGTCCAAGCAGTAGAGATAAGGGCTGGCTTCCTCCGCGGCGATGAAGACACGGTCGTCGCTGAACACCGCGGAAACATCGGTATCGTCTCCGGTGAGGAATTTCCACTCTTTCTCACCCGTTTCCGCGTCGAGGCAGTAGACTTCGCCGTCGTAATTTCCCACCACGAGCTGGCCGCGGTCCACCGCAGGTGACCCTTCCGCCCCGTTGGACCCCAACTTGGTCCCGGGTCCAATGCCCCCGATGAAGGTCTTCCATACTCTGCTTCCATCGCCCGGTTCAAGGCAATGAACCGACCCGTTCTCACCCGCGATATAGAGCTTGTCCTGCCAGACACAGGGAGAGGAATCGAGGTCACGTCCGGTATCGTACTTCCAGATCAATTCTCCGCTGGCCGCATCCAGGCAGTGGAGGCGGTCGTCCACGTTCGGTGCATAGATCCGGTTCCGGTAGATACACAGGGAGCCTTTGAACATCCGGCCGCCCCGGTATCTCCACACCTGTTTCCCGGTTGCTGCGTCAAGGCAGTAAAGATGCCGGTCCTGGCTGCCGAAGAAGACATGTCCGCCCAGGTGCGAAGCCTGGCCGGTCCAGCCCGTCCCGGACCAGACCTTGGGCTTGCCTCGCAGGTTGGTGTTAAAATCCTCGGTACGAAATCGCCAGGCTATTTCGAGTTTGTCTTTCAGCGGCCCGGCGCCGTAGAAGGTGTGGGCAGGGTTGCCCCTGAACATGAGCATTGTGTCATCAGCGCACGAGCAGTCGCCATAGGGCCACGGTGGCAGCTCCAGGGCGGGGCCGGTGAACGAGGTCTGTCCCTGCCTCAATTGGTCAACTCTCTTCTTGCCGCCCGCGAGCAGACGAGGTGCGAGCATGCCGGCCGTCAAGGCTGCGCCCCTGGAGATGAACGAGCGTCTATCCATGCTAGTTTTGTCCGGAATACAACCGGGCGAAGTGGGTGTAGGAGCGGTCCCAGGTGGCCTCCCCGTCTTTCGGGAAGAAGCAGCCGGGGAGCTGGTTCATACGCCTGTGGTAGTGCACACATTCACAGCACAGACCTTTCCGGGAACACCCGGGGTAGCTGCAATTGCACTGGTCAATGTTCTTCTGCTTGTTGCTGCAATCAGTCATCTTTTCCCTCCGGCGCGGCGGGGCCTTCCGGCTCCAACTCACGCTTCATGAACTCAGCCCCTGCATTCTTCCGATACACTCGAAGCATGGGAACACCGTCAATTCCCGCCTCGAACACGGGCCCCAGGGTGTGCATCCGGTCCCAGTAGCGCTGCTCCTCTTCGGTGAAGCGCTCCTCGACGTCAAACAGCACGAAATCGGGCGCCGGCCTTCGCACCACGCACTTCAGATCGTGCCGAATGAGCCCTTCCAACCGGTACATGTCGCAAGCTCCCGGCAACGCGTCCTGAAAATCAACGGTAGCCCCGTACGGCGCGGTGCGATTGACATATTCCAGCGCTCCCCGGTTGGCGTAGCTCCAGAACTGCCGCTGAAGCCGAACGTCAGCAGCGCCCCTGGCCCCGCCTATCAGTTCATTATAGTATGCAGTTCCGTATCGGTGAAACTCAATTGTATCTCTGGCCGCCGGCGCAACGACGACAATTGCGGCCAATGCAGCAGCCGCGGACCTCACCCACGCTCGATCAGCCACCCCCAACCCCACAAGCCCCTTCCAGCCCAGCTTGAACACCCAGGCACAGCCGATCCCCGCCAGCAGGCAGAAAAAGGGCATGGTGAGAAGCCAGTGTTTGACTCCCCCGAAAACCGGCGTAGAGGGCATGGAGATAAGCGCAATGGGGAAGACCAGGTTGACGACAATGAACACCGCCCGTGAGAAGGTGGTGTCGGTTTCGCCGGCGCCCTCCCCCCGGCGCTGCCAGATGGGGCGCACCAGAACCCGCCCCACGCCGATAAGAAACAGCACAATGGTGACCACCGGCACAGTGAAGAGAGTCAGAACCAGTGGCAGATCCATAGGAAATGGCGGTGACTGATAAGCTCTGCCGAAGTAGTACTGAAAGTAGTGCTCGTGGTGCAGGTGAAAGCCCAGGTATTTTCCAAAGGAGGCGATTGAGTCATACCACAGCCAGGGCCAGAAGATGAATAGCATGGGCAGGCCGATTGCGGGCATAAGCACAAAGGCGAGAGGGAAGCCGGGGAGGGATAGCTTGAACCTGCCCTCGAACCGCAACTGTCGTGCATGAGCAATTGCCCACCACAGGAGCAGGGTAATCGGGATGAAGAACGAGTTGAGTTTCGTGAGCAGAGCCAGTCCCCAGAGCACTGCGGTTGCGACCGCCCAGCCGGTGGACGTCAGTGATCTGAAGAAGGCGTACAACACCGCGAGCGTGAGTGCGGTGATGGGGATATCGAAACAGGTGAGGTGGGCGTGGAAGAAAAGCCGTGGCACAAAGGCCAGCATAGCTGCAGCCAGGATGGCCGCGTACCGGCCGGTGAAGTGCAGACTGAGCAGGTACATCAAGGCTATGAGCAAAGCGCCGAAAGCAGCCCCGACAAAGCGAAAAGCGGACGACTCGGACAGGACTTGAAGGGGTTCGTCGGTTTGAACCTCGCAGCCGGTCTGGTGAAAGACACCGTCCTTCCGCTCGGCAGACAGGTCACACAGTTCTCGCAATTCGTCGATGGACGGACCACCCTCGGCAACGGCGGCCTTGGCGGAACGGTCGCTGCGCGACAGTATCTCTACCGTGCCGACGACCCGGCTGTCCGATGACGGGTCACCTCCGGGAGGAACCGGTGACAGCAGCAGCGCCTCGTCACCCACTTCAAACCCATGGGCATAGCCCAGCTTCGAGACCGACAGTTCCCCGGACTTCAGCACCATCACCGGCCGACGCTTCTTTCCCAGGTGCCGCCAGCTTTGCCCGAAAAGCACCTTGGTCAGTGGCGGATGTTCGAAGTTGCTCCGCCAGGTCTTTTTTACCTCCTCCTTGGACAGCAGTCTCTGTCGCTCCTCGTCCGTTTCGGCCCTCTGCACCTTCAGCATCCAGTTGAGGTAGACCTTGGAGTGGTGGAAGTAGAAGGTCTCATCCCGAGTGTACCCCATGGAGGAGGTGGACATGATCAGGACCAGATAGATTCCGCCGAGCGCTGCCGCCACGAGAAAATCCCATCGACCGGGACCTTTACCGAAAAGCGCTCTTTGTTCCTCTCTCATGGCCGTTTCTTTGTAAACTGTCGAGGAGACAGAATCAAGGGCAGAGTGGAGTCGGAGCGTCTAGAACTTCGCGTAGAGCCACTCGGGCAGGCAGGTGTATGCCCACGCGGCGATAATCCATCTGCGGGTAACATACACCTTTCGCTTGCGCCTCTCCAACGCGCGGTAAATCTGTTGCGTCGCCTTTTCCACAGGTGCGACCCAGAACATGCCCTTCTGCCCTCTGGTCATGGGAGTATCGACAAAGCCGGGCCGGACGTCGGTCACCGTAATGGGCAGGCCTGCGTGTACTGCGCGCACTCTGAGCCCTTCCATATAGTTGGACATGAACGCCTTGGACGCGTTGTAGGCCGGCACCAGCCGCGCCCCGCGCAGCGCGGCGATAGACGAAACTCCTACTATGTGCCCGGAACCTCGCTTTTCGAAGTAGCGATAGGCCACATTGATCATGGCTGCGAAACCCACCACATTGACGTTGATGGTGTTGATTTCGTGTTTCCATTTGAGCTTACGGTTGTGAAACCCGACTCCCGAGTTGATGACAATCATGTCCACGCCGTCCATCTCCTCGATCAGCTCCTCGAGCCCGGCCATGGCCTTTTCCGGCTCAGCCACGTCCAGGGTCTTCAGCCAGGCCTCGCCCGGCAGTTCCCCCTCTATTTCCCGGAGCATCTCGGTCCGCCGGGCCGCCAGACCCACGCCCCAGCCCGCAGCAGACATTATGCGCGCCAACTCCCGACCGATGCCGGAACTTGCGCCGACAATAATCGCTTTCCTCATGAGCTTGTCTCCTCGAATGCCGGAAATCGGAATACGTACACCGGTCGCTGCAACAGCCCCGCACCGTGGTTGCCGCCTGCTGCGCCCAGTTCAATCTTGTCCCCGTTGATACGCACCGCATCTACCCTGCTGAGGTGGGCTGTCACACCGGTGCGAAAGTCTCTGGCCCGGGTCGAATCGACGAAACCGGGTGCTCCCGAAAAGGAGAGTGCGTCACTGACCGACGAGAAGTGCAACCAGCCGTTGCGCTTCCTGGGTTCGTGGAGCATTACGAAGGCGAATCGGTCAAAGGCCAGAACCACGCCGTCAAGGGCATCCGAAATCGCCCGCGCCCGGGGTGCGCACTCTTTCTGCAGCAAGGCCATGCGCGTTTTCGCCGCGCTGATGGAGGCATGGCAAGTCAGGGTGCATGGAAACCAGGTTACAGGGCTCACCATAGGCGGGAAGAAGTTCAAGTATGGACTGGCCGCGCTGGGAGGACCGGCCCCCGAATGGACCCGGTGATAATTCCGGATGACAAGAAGGTCGTCCTGTCGTTCCAGTTCGGCAAAAGAGCGTCGACAGCAATCGGGATAGCCCAGCAGTTCTCCCGACGTCATCTGGGCTTTTTTTCGGCCCCGCCCGCCGAGTCGCTCTTCGGCTTCTGCCTCGATCAGGCGGGAGAGCACCTGTTCCTGCCTGGCCAGATAGAGGGTGTGAGGCACCCCTGAGGCGGGGTCGGCGAGCCCGCGGCTGCCAGGTTTGGGCCCGCTGTGTTGGGCCACCGCCCGCGCCACAAGACCGGCGGCTTTCGCCTCCGCTGCCAGACGCGCCAGGGAGGGTTCGTCAAGATCCTCGAGCTTGGCCGCCGGCTTTGCGCCGGCCTTGAGGAGGAAGAACTCAATATCCTCCGCTTCCTTCAGCGACGCCCATTCACGTGGTACCATTCCAACACCCCCTGAGGGTGTCTCAGTCCAGCTTATGAAGTCGCCACGGTCGGCCAACAGTTCCCCCTCCATCGACAACTGCAGATTGTATCAGGAGTCACACTCTGGTACAATCGCTTACGGATTTGCAGGGGTCCGAGGAATAGAATGGTGGAATCAGGCAATGTGATCGTACTTGGTGACGGTCCTGAGGCAGACGAATATGCGGCAATGTACCATGCCCAGGGTGCCGCCGAAGTCAGCGTCGTGACGCCCGGATGTAAGCCCTCTCTCGAAGGAAGCATGCCCTGCCGGTTTGTACACGTCGTGTCTGCGGAGCCAGGGCCCCTCATGCACCTCCTGGACCTCGCTGCCGAGTACAATTTCCCCGTGGGCGTACCGCTCAACTACGGCGAAACTGCGGAGGAGTTGGAGCGATTCGTCATCCGTTGCGAGTCGCGCAAGGTGCCGCTGATGATGCTTTACCCACCCCTATATGCTTCGCCCTTCGTTAGATTCATGCACCACGTGGCCACCGGCATCACCGGCGCGGTGAAGTCGGCGTCGGTACGCACGCCGGGGCCCGGATGCCCGCTGTCCGGCGAAGGTGGCAACGGCGCAGGCGATACAAATCGGGGCATCGCGTACCTGTCCGCGGTCATGAGGGTCCCGCTTGAGTGGGATTCCTCCGACCCGGATCAGCTCGAAGATGGGGGCGGACAGACTTGCATCCGGGGCTGCGGCGGCACCGGTGAAGTAGCAGTGGAGATTCAGTTGACCTCCGGTGCACCGGAGCGGCTGTTTTCGGTGTCGGGTGAGGCCAGCACGCTCGAGCTGGTGGAGTCGGGTGACCACAGTGTGATCAAGGCCCGGAGAAACGGGTACTCACGTGAACTGGCTAACTTCGATCGGCCCGACGGGATCCGCGATACGGTCAAGGCCGCGTTGCGATTTGCCAACGACCGGACGGGAACCGTGGCCAACGGGCATACCGCGTTGCTGCTGCGTCAGAACATCGAAAGAACTGAGCAGTTTCTGGAGAGGCTGCGGGAATCAACCTCGCGAGAGTTGTCCGAGTTGCTGGAAAAGCGGCACCAGTCGTTCATGGAAGTCGAAGTGATGCAAAAAGTCCCCATCCGCCGCCGGGCCACGGAAGCGGACGACTTGCCGGTCTTCGAAACCAAGTTGGATGTCGCGACCCGTTGCAACCAGAACTGCGTGTTCTGCTTCTCACAGGAAGCAGAACCAGCCTGTCAGAGCCGGGACCAGTATGCAGGCCTGTTCGCATATCTGAAAGCCCGCGGGATCGATGGAGTGGTGTTTTCAGGCGGGGAGCCCACCCTGGTGCCTGAGCTGCCGGAAATCATCGCTGTAGCGGTGGAGGCGGGACTCCTCAATGTAACCCTGGAAACCAATGCGATCCAGTTCCGCAGCCGCGGCCTGGCGGATCGTTACCGTCAAGCGGGTCTGCAGGCGGCCTTTGTCTCTCTGCATTCGCCGGACGGCGCAACGGTGGACCGGATCACCGGCACTCCCGGGTCGCTGACCCGCACGGTAGACGGGGTCAAGAACCTGCTCGCGGCGGACATCGAGGTCCACCTCAACTGCGTGGTCAACCGTTACAATCACCCGCAATTGAGCCAACTCGTTAGATTTGTCGCCGACGAGTTGCCGGGCGCAACCTCCCTCACCTTTTCCTACGTGGCCCCCTTGGGAAGAGCGCTGAACAACCGGGACGTCGTCCCGCGCATCACCGAGACCGTCTCGAACCTGGCCACCGCACTGAAACTGGCCGAGGAGTTGGGTGTCATCGCTTTTGTACCCGGCAGATGCGGGATCCCGCATTGTCTCCTTCCCGGACTGGAGAGGTTCTTCCTGGACTACCGAATGAGAAACATCGCACCAGCCACTCATCACCGGTCATTGCACGACCGCGTCAAGCCCGCGTTTTGCGGTCGCTGCCGCATGGACAGACACTGCCAGGGGTTGTGGGCGAGCTACGCACGTATGTACGGAACCGGGGAACTGACCCCGCTAATCTCCATCGACGACGACACACCAGACAAGGAGCCGGGTCGATGAAAATCGTCGCCGGGCTGCACGGAGGCGCTGATCAACGGCTGGTAGCCGAATTGGCCGACGCCGGCGCCGATGAGTTTTTTCTGGGCTACCAGCCAGACTACTGGTCCACGGTTTTCGGCCATGAATTTTCGCCCAATCGGCGTTACCGCGCTGGCAGCCAGGTGCAAACCCGCGCACAACTGAATACTGTGTGCCGGGAGGCAGCCGCGCTCGGGCGTCCGGTATCGGTGACCTTCAACGAGCATTTTGTGACCCCTGACGCGTGGACGCTGGGCAGGCGCCTGCTGCTGGAGGCTCGTGATGCCGGCGTTTCTGCGGTGGTTGTAGCGGACATGGCGTCCATCGAACCGATAAAGGCTGAGCTGGCCATGACCGTGCATGTCAGCGGGGACGCCGGGCTCTACAACGCGTCGGGATGCGAATTGGCGTTTGAGTTGGGTGCTTCACGAGTTATCTTCCCTCGCGAACTACCTCCGCTGGAAATGCGAGGAACGATAGCTGCGGCTGCGGGAACGGATAGAGAGTTCGAAGCCTTCGTAATGGGCGAGCCCTGCGTCTTTGACGGTGCTCGCTGCTTCACCGAGCACGGATACGGCTTCGCCTGCGATTTCTGCAACGATCACAGTGTGAAGAAGCTGGGTGTGCGCGGACGCAACACAATGGAGCCCCTGGTTCCGCGGCAGGAGCGTTTGCTCAACAGCGAGGAGACGCGTCAGGTGTGGGCCTTGGGTCGTTGCGGGCTGTGCGCGATCCCGTTCCTGCGCTCGGCGAGCATCACCCACCTCAAGATCCCCGGGCGAGCTTCCGAGGCGATAAGAGCTACCAAGCTGGTCAAGGCGATGTCGGAGGCCCGGTCCGCAACTCCGGCGCAGGCGCAGGAATTGCTCGGTTCACCGGACCTTTGCAGCAGCGGCGACTTCTGCTACTACCCGGAACTATCCAATGACTGAGCTTGCTCTACATTTCCCCGGCACGGCCGCGCTGGTGCGAGAAACAAAGTTCCTATCTTCGCATATCGTGGACGATGTCGTAGGGCCCAACCGCCCCCTGCCCGCTGAATCTCTGGCCTGGGGAGCGGTGCTGGAGAAGCTGCCGGCATCATTGCGCTCCGCACCTTGCCGCCGACTATACATCGGCAGCGAATTCTGCCCTTATCTGACAATGTCCGGAAGCGAACTTGAGGAGGCGATGGAGACGGCCCGCCGCAACTCCTTCTCAGTGACCCTCGTGCTGCCGGTTCTCGAGCAGACCACCTTGAAGCCTACTGTGAATTCAATGGTTGAGTTAGGGAGGGGGCTGGAAGACTTCGAGGTGGTCGCCAACGACTGGGGTACGCTAGCCGAACTGGCTCATGCAGGAGTTGCGGTCTCTGCCGGACGGTTCCTCTTCAAGATGAAACGGCTTCCCCGCGTTGGTCAGGACACAGTTCCAGCAATGCTGGAGACGGCCGACGACGACGACACGGCTGCAATTCTGGCCCGGCAGATGAAGGAGCTTGCCCGGTTCGCACCTGACGAGGCCTGGTTCGCTACGCTCCTCCAGCGGCTGGGCGTCAGACGGGTGGAGACCGAGATGGTTCCCCAGGGAGTCTCCTTCAGTGAGACAAGGGGTGTTGATGCGTCGCTTCTGCTCCCGTGGACCTACGTGACCGGCGGCGGAGACTGCCCGGTGGCGAGGTTTGCTACTCGAGACGGAGCAACGGTTTGCGCGCGGCGCTGCCGTTCCACTTTCATCTTGCCGAGCTACCCCAAGGCTGCGTGGAGGCTGCTGCAACTTGGCCATACCGTGTTCTTTCCTGCTCATCCGCTGCTGGAGTATTATCTCAGGACGGACCGCTACGACCGTTACGTTCTGGAGCCGGGACCGGCGATGTAGAATTGGGGGTTGAGGCTCGAAAGCGCGGGCTACTTCTTCTTTCGCTTCTTCTTCTTCTTCTTCTTCTTCTTCTTGGGTTCAGCTTCCAGGTCGGCCGTCTCTTCCGCTACCGGTGCTTCCGAGTGCTCCTCCGCGGCTGCGACGTCGGACTCTTCTTCCGCCGGCTCTTCCAACTGCGCCTGACCGTAGTCCTGGGAATCCTCGCCAAACGACTCCAACTCCGATGATTGTTCCCCGAATGATTCCAGTTCGGAAGAGCTTTCGCCAAACGACTCCAACTCCTCAGATTCGTCTCCAAACGATTCCAGTTCGGATGAGTCTTCGCCGAACGATTCCAGCTCCGATGAATCCTCACCGAACGATTCCGCCAGAGGCTCGGAATCGGCAGGGTCGGCGCCAAGGTCCTGCAGCGTATCTTCTTCCGCGGCGGGTTCTTCTTCGACGGCAGGTTCTTCTTCGGCCACGGGTTCTTCTTCAGGTTCAGGCTCTTCCTCGGCCACAGGTTCTTCTTCAGCCTCCGGTTCTTCCTCGGGTTCCGACTCCAACTCCGGTTCCGGCTCCGGTTCGGGTGTGGCGGTCGCTATCTCCAGCGCCTCGACCGCGGGATAGAACGCGGTCTTGGGCGCGTAGTCTTCGTCAGGCTCGGGTTCCGGCGCAGGCTCCTCGCTCGCGATCTCGGAGCTATCCAGCTCGGCCTCGGGCTCGGGTTCGGGTTCGGGTTCGGGCACGAAGTCGGGTGTGGGCTCGGGCTCAGGCACGGGTGCAGGCGCCGCGGCTTCCTGGGGTCCCATCTCAAGCCGCATAAGAAAATCGTGCTTGAACCGCTCCAGGATTTCTTCGCGGTCGGGTAGTTCTCGATTCGCTTCGAGCAACGCGATGGTAAGTTCGTCGTGCATCAGGTCCTCCTTATGAGGCAGCTCTCAACTGTCGGCTATCAGCCATCAGCCTGGACCAGTATGTGCTGAAACTGTTCTGATTTCAAGTTTCCCGCCTCGGGAAAACCGCGCCGAAGCAATGGGCATCATCCGGACATCGATTCCCTGGCGAATTCGAGGAACCGTTCGACCGCGTTATCCCAGCGCTCCGGGTCACCGCCTCCAGCCTGCCCGAAATCGGGTTTTCCGCCGCCCCTTCCTCCCACTGCTTCAGCCACCAGGCGAATAGCCTGGCCGCAGTGAAAGCCGTCCGGGCGGCCGCGGGTCCCGGCCGCCACCACTACCAGTTTGCCCTGTTTCACACCGCCCACCAAGACCACTCCCTCGCCGAGTTTATCCCGCAACATGTCTGCCATGGTCCGTATTTTGGCGTCGTCCCCTTCACCAACATTGGCATAGGCGATCTTCAGTCCCCCGACCTCTTCTTCGGCCCAGCCGTCGGCCGCGGCCTGGCCCGCCCCTTCCATGAGCTTGCGGTTGAGTTCTTTCACTTCTTTGTCGAGCGCATCGGCCCTGTCAACCAGCTTCCTGAGTCTGGCTTCCAGGTCTTCGGGGGTAGCCTTCAGAAGAGCGGCCAGTCCTCTGAATCTTGCGTCCCGACCCGCAACGTGTCTCACGGCCGCTTTATGGCAAACTGCGTACAGCCGACGCACACCGGCAGACACCGCTTCCTGTTTGGTGATCTTGCACAACCCCACTTCCCCTGTCCGGGAAGCGTGAGTGCCTCCGCACAATTCCCGGGAGACCCCTTCTCCCATGCTTACCAGGCGGACTTTGTCGCCGTATTTTTCGTCGAAGAAAGCCTTGGCGCCGGTGGCCGTAGCCTCCTCAATGGACATTGAACTTGTATCGACCTGGCTGTTCTCCAACACTTTCTCTGCCACCAACGCTTCAATTCGCTCGATCTCCTCCATGGTCAGGGGGGAGAAGTGACGGAAGTCGAACCTCAGCAGGTCGTCCTTGACCATAGAACCTTCCTGCTTGATGTGCTGCCCGAGGATCTGCTCAAGCGCGTGGTGCAGCAGGTGGGTGCCGGAATGATGAGCGCAAATTCCCGCGCGGCGGGCGCCATCCACGGCCGCGGTGAGTTTCTGCCCAACCGTGAGGGTTCCGTTCTGCACCTTCACGTAGTGAAGATTGATATCCCCTGCAGCCTTTCCGGTAGTGGTGACTTGCGCCTCCCCCCGGGGCCACTTGAGCGTCCCGGTGTCTCCAACCTGGCCCCCGGCCTCACCGTAGAATGGCGTCCGGTCCAACACCACCACCCCTTCGGCTCCGGCCGCCAACTCCTCTACCCGCCGGCCTTCGGCAAGAATGGCCAACACCGCACCGGAGTCCTCGAGACCCTCGTAGCCTGAAAAATCAACGGATCCCACCTCACGCACCAGGTCGGCGACTATCTCTTCGAATCCCCCGCTCCCCTCTTCCTTCGCTTTGCCCGAGGCCTGCCGCTTCTCTTCCATCAACTGATCGTAGCCGGACCTGTCAACCCGGAACCCTTGCTCAGCCGCGATCACTTCAACCAGGTCAGGCTGGAAACCGCGCTCGTCATGGAGCTTGAACAGGAAGGCGCCTTCCAACACGCTCTTACCCTGGCCAGTAAGGCGCTCCATCTCGTCTTCCAAGACTTTGCGTCCATCATCGAATGTCTGGGTGAACGAATCCTCTTCCCGGGCGATCACCTTCTCAATGATGCCCCGCCTTCCGGCGAGATCCGGATAAGCCTCGAGCATCATATCCACCACGCGGTCACACACCTTGAAGAAGAACGGCTGTGAGAAACCCATCTTGCGGCCGAATCGCACCGCCCTCCGGATGAGCAGCCGTGTAACATAGCCCCGGCCTTCATTGTCCGGGTAGACTCCGTCGGCAACCAGGAAGGCCGCAGCCCGTGCGTGGTCAGCGATGACTCGCATGGCGACGTCGTTCTCGCCGCCCGCACCGTACGATACTTCCTTCCCCGTCTCCTCGGTGTACAACTCCCGGCACAAGGTGATGAGCGGCATAAACAGGTCGGTTTCATAGTTGCTCGGCGTACCCTGAACCAGCGCGGCCAGCCGCTCCAGGCCAAGCCCGGTGTCGATGGACGGGGCAGGAAGAGACGTCAGTTCGCCGCCGGGAGTCTTGCGCTCGTACTGCATGAAGACAAGATTCCACACCTCCACGTACCGGTCGCAGTCGCATCCGGGAGCGCAGGAAGGTTCACCGCACGCCCAGGGCCCGGGACCTCGGTCGACCAGAATCTCGGAGCATGGACCGCAAGGCCCCACCTCTCCCATAGCCCAGAAGTTGTCTTTCTTCCCAAACTTCAGGACACGGTCGGGGGCAACACCGGCGACGTCCAGCCAGTACCCGATAGCCTCCTCATCGGCATCGAGACCATCGGCCTCGTCCCCGCCGAACACGGTGTAATACATCTTGTCCGCAGGAAGCCCGACGTCCTTTATGAGAAAATCATAGGCAAACTGAATGGCGTCCCGCTTGAAATAATCGCCAAAGGAGAAGTTACCCATCATCTCGAAAAAGGTGTGGTGACGCGCGGTTCTGCCCACATTCTCCAGGTCGTTATGCTTACCGCTGACGCGCAGGCACTTCTGGGCCGACGTCGCGCGGGAAAAATCGGTTTGCTTGACGCCGACGAAGACGTCCTTGAACTGAACCATTCCTGCGTTGACAAACAGCAGCGTCGGGTCCGCGGGCGGAATCAGCGAATGGCTCACAACGCGCCGGTGGGCGTGGCGCTCGAAAAAGGCGAGGAACAGTTCTCTCAACTGGCTGGCAGTCTTCATGATTCTCCGGTCTCGATAGGTCGGCTAGCTATTACCCTTTGACAAATTCATCGAAATCGCTGTCGCTCTCCCCGGCAACACCGCTAATTCTCAACTTGAAGTCAGCGGGGTTGGAGCAGTGGGAAAGAGCATGCTCGAGGGTAATTGAGCCTTTGAAATAGTGAGCCATCAGGCACTGGTCAAAAGTCTGGCTGCCATACACCTTGTAGCCCTTGGCAATGGTCTCGGTGATTTCCTGCCGGCCCGCCTGGGCCACGATCAGCTCCCGAATGCGGGGCGTGCCTTTCAGCACCTCACAGGCCGGCACCCGTCCCTTGCCGTCCTTTCTCTCCAGCAACCTCATGCAGACGATCCACTGAATCACCGATGCGAACAACTGCCTGATGGCGGCCTGATCGTGAGGCGGGAAGACAGCAACCGCGCGGTTGAGGGTCTCTACTGAATCGATGGTGTGCATGGTGCTGAACACCATGTGCCCGGTCTCGGCGGCCTGCAACGCAATCTCGATGGTCTCCCGGTCTCTCAACTCGCCCAGAAGGATGATGTCCGGGTCCTGCCTGAGCGCGGCCCTTAGCGCTGACTCGAAGCTCTTTGCCCCGGAGCCTATCTCCCGCTGATTGATGATGCACTTTCTTTCCGGGAGCACGAACTCAACCGGGTCCTCGATGGTGATGATATGAGCCGACCGAATCGAGTTTATGTGATTGACCATTGCCGCCAGGGTCGTAGATTTTCCCGACCCGGTAGTGCCAGTCACCAGCACCAGACCCCGGTGTTCATCCGCCACTTTTTCCAACACCTTGGGAAGGCTGAGCTGCGCCAGCGTCTTGATCTCTTCAGGAATGGTGCGGATCGCGATGGAGATGCCGGTATACTGGCGATAGATATTCACACGAAATCTGCCACTCCCCTTGATCTCGTAGCCTACGTCAACGGAGCCATCCTCCCCAAATGTCCGACGCTTGGCGTCGTCGACCAGGAGGATATCAAGAAAGGACTCCATGTCTTCCTTGCGCAAAGGCATGGCCCCCTTCTGTGTTGCCAGAGGTCCGTTGATGCGGAAGGAAGGCGGCCGGCCCTGCTTCAGGTGTACGTCGGAAATGCCCTTCTTGACTGCGAATTCAAGGAGCTTGTCCAGTTCCAGTGCCATCTGTCGTCTCCGGGGCGTCAGCGATTCCGCTCGCCACTCTCAACTCTTGCTCAAGTTTCTCGGCGATGTCGGGATTTTCCTCAAGAAACAAGGTCGCATTCTCACGGCCCTGTCCCAAACGCTCACCGCCATAAGAGAACCAGGAGCCGGACTTCTCCACCACCTTGAAACGAACACCAGTGTCCAGCAGATCCCCGAGTGCGCTGATCCCCTTGCCATAAATGATATCGAATTCGACCTCCCGGAACGGCGGGGCCATCTTGTTCTTCACCACCTTGACCCGGGTGCGATTACCTTCCATCTGGTCGCCCTTCTTGATCGCGCCGATGCGCCGGATGTCCAGCCGGGCGGACGCGTAGAATTTCAGCGCGTTGCCGCCGGTGGTTGTCTCCGGGCTTCCAAACATCACGCCAATTTTATGCCGTATCTGGTTGATGAAGATGACGGTGGTTTTCGACTTCGAAATGGACGCAGTCAATTTGCGCAGCGCCTGACTCATGAGCCGCGCCTGGAGCCCCATGTGCGAATCTCCCATTTCGCCTTCGATCTCCGCCCTCGGCACGAGCGCGGCGACAGAGTCAACCACCAGGCAATCCACCGCATTGCCCTTTACCAGCATGTCCGCGATGTCCAACGCCTGCTCGCCGAAGTCAGGCTGGGAAACCAGCAACTCTTCTACCTTCACACCCAACCTGCGGGCGTAAGAGACGTCGAGAGCATGCTCCGCGTCGATTATTGCTGCCACGCCCCCCAACTTCTGGGCCTCTGCCAGGGCGTGCAGGGCCAGGGTGGTTTTTCCCGACGATTCCGGGCCGTAGATCTCCACCACGCGCCCCCGTGGGTACCCGCCAACACCCAGGGCAACGTCAAGCCCCAGGGAGCCGGTAGGCAGCACTGGAACCTTCACCTTGCCATCCTCTCCCATGCGCATAATAGAGCCGGGTCCGAACTGCCGGTGGATTCCTTCCAGTACCAGTTCCAGATTATCGTCTTTGTCGACTACCGCAGTCTTGCTCTTCTTGCCTCGTCCCGCTGCGCTCATATTACTCCTCTCCTTGTTCCTGCTTCAGGGACAGGTTGGCCGCCACCGAGAACGGTTGGGACACCGTGCCCGCCTTCGGGTTAGATTTCTTCACCAGTAGTGACTGCACGGAGATCTCGCCGAATTCCTGGTCCTGCCACTCCACAAAAGCGGAATTGAACTCCCGGGTGTTGCGGAACTGGTCCACCAGGGCGACGGCAACGTGGGGAGTAAACTCCAGGTCGTCCAACTGAACATTCATGTCCGCCAGAGCGGCGCGCATCCGCGCCCGCAGATCCAACAGGCCATCGGCTTCGGTCACCCGTGCCCAGATCGCCTTGACCCGCTGCCCTCCCTCGCCATCCTCCTGCTCATGAAGCGAAAGGCCGCGAACGTTGACCTTGAACGGCTCAACGTCTGCCACCGCGCCTCGCAGCGCCTCAATGATACCGGCCTGCAAGTCCTCGCGAATCCGGACCGTGTAAAGCAAGGAGATGTGGGCAAAATTCGCCGGCACCCAGAACACCTGCATGTGCAACGGATTGGTGGTCTTTTTCAACGCGGCGGCAGCCTGCTGAAGCTGGTTGCTCACCCCGGTGGACAAGTCCACAGAGACCACGAATTCATCATAAGACAATATGTCCGTCTTCGCTTTGTCATTGCTCACGGCTCCCTCCATTTATCATCTTCGAAGCACAAAACCGCCCACGGAATCTCGGGCGGAAGGCTCTCCGGCCCTCAGGCTCCGACCTGCTCGACAAAGTTCTTCACCATCGCCAGGGCATGGGCTGCCGCCTGGCGTTGAATCTCGGTCCGGTTCCCTTCAAAGCGCCGCTTCTCGGTGCGATTATAGCCCCCCGCCGCGAGGCCGAAGCAGACCGTACCCACCGGCTTAGCAGGAGTGCCGCCGGACGGACCGGCAATTCCCGAAGTAGACACGCCAAGGTTGGTGTGGCCCACCGACCGGCATCCTACCGCCATTTCGTTGGCCACCAGTTCGCTGACTGCGCCCGAGTCCTGGATCAAGCTGCGGTCCACCTGCAGCACTTCCACCTTCATGTCATCCGCGTAGGTGACAGCACCAAATACGAACACACGGGAAGAGCCCGGAATACATGTGAGCAGGTGGGCAACAAGACCGCCGGTACAGGATTCTGCCGCCGCAAGGGTAAGCCCACGCTCGTCAAGCAGTTTCACCACTGCCCCGGCCAACTCCTGCAGTTCCTCCCATTCCAACTTGCCTGCTCCGCTGGTTTCGCTATGCCGTGTCGGCTATCGCTCTGAGGTTGTTGCCTTCCCCAGATTCGTCCCGTCGTCACCGGCGACTGAGCCGCCGCTTACTTCTTCTTCTTCTTCTTCCTGCGCAGTGAGAAGCGGCTTCGGTCGTCCTCAGAGATCGTCTCGTCCCGTTCGTACTGGTTCTGCATCTCATAGAGGTCCTCTGCCGTAGGTTCTTCCTTCAAGGCATCGGGGTCCTGTGCTGCCATGAACCACTGAGTATCGGAAAAACCTTCCTCTTGACCGTCACCGGACCCGGCGCTTTCATCGTCGTAGTCCGCGGTGTAGTCGCTGGACGCAGCGCCGTCCCGACCGACCACCGCCATGTTCGTACCGTCCTTGGGACAGAAATTGGCGTCGTCGGGCCACTCAGTTCCACATTTTGGGCATTTCTTCATCTGAACCACCGTGCAAGTCAAAATCCAGACGCCTCGTTATAGCATCGGCAGGGTCGGTTTGCAACAGCAGACACGCCAGGTT
>CAZVFX010000139.1:0-18354 GCA_964626565.1 uncultured Myxococcales bacterium | reverse complement strand
ACTAGTCAATAAGGTAGCTGACGTCAAATAGAGGTTTTTACAAGGTACTGCTAGAGAAGCCTTAACAGCCGCACAGCTCTGGGGACTGTGTCGAAGGAGACGTGGGTTCGATAACCGGCCGCGTCCCCTCCCACCTGGTAGGGAATCTCCTCGGCAAAGGTGAGTTCAACTCCCTGAACCAGGAAGTCGATGATGTCCTTACCAACGTACTCCCCTTTCCAGATGGAGGGGAGGCGGTAGAGGGCCTTGGCCGACCCGATAGTGGAAATACGGAGGTGCATACGCTCAGGGTCATTGGTTGCAAAGGGCAGCACCTTCATGCCGTAGCCGTAGAAGGGGACCGTCCCGACCATGGAAATCGCTACCGGTCCATCATATAGCAGATCTCCGGGGCCGAATTCCTCCAACACCTTGCCTTCGGCGCCCAGACGGGTCGCCCGGCCCTTGGTGACTACCGCTTTTACATTGCTGGTCACCCGGCGCAACGCTTTGGTGGTACGCCGGGGAATGGTGCGGGTGAATATGCCCAGGAAGTAGCCGCCCACGCTCTGCACCACCGGAGCCATGACGCTGCCGCCGACATTTTCCTTGACGGTCTTGTAGTCGTTGAGGATCTCTGCATCAATCCCTAAGCCGGCGAACGGGAAGCGCTGGCCGTCGGCCTCAACAAGTGACAGCTCAAGATAGTCGCGGGTCTCACTGCGGATGTAGGTCTGCAAATCTCCGGCAAGATTGCCGGAACTGACCATGCGGGCCATGGCGTTACCGGTGCCCAGTTTCAGGATGCCGACCACCGGTTGCTGCTCCAGCGGGTATCTGGCGAGTTGGTTTATCAAGTGCATGACCGTGCCGTCGCCGCCGCCGGCGAAGACCGCTTCGTAGCCTCGTTCGATGAGAGTCTGCGCAATCTTCTCGGAGTCCTCCGCAGACGAGGAGAGAAACAGGTCCTGAGGATGCACCAACTCGCCGGAGATCTCTTCGATCTTCTCCGTCACTTTTTTCGCGTTGCGGTTGAGGACAACCGCGAATCCGCCGGTTTCAGGGCTCATCCAAGCTCCTTGAGGCAGCCTCATCGAGGCCCCACCTTAGCGCATTGCGAATGGAGATGCAATCGGCCATAATACCGCCATGAGATACCGACGATTGTGGATAACTCTGTTTCTACTCGCACCTCTACAACTTGCGCACTGCGGTGCAAAAGACCGACCTGCGGACGACGTCTCGCTGAGCGAGGCGCTTAGCTTCGATGTCGATGTGCGCGCCGGTGCGGAAGTCGCACAGTGGGACGCTCCGGCGGAGGCGGCTGCGGAGGACCTCGTGCTGCCCGACGCAAAACCCGCGCACGGAGCGGTTTTTGAAGAGAGGAATCACCCCGGCTGCGTTCCGGACGGCCCCTATCTGGTGGACCGGGTGAAGATGGTCCGCACTCCGCAGCAACTCTCGGACCTGGACGTCAGAGCTGTGCTGCCCTGCAACGACAAGATCTTCGTCGGCACTCGTACCGGCGTCTTTGTGACCCAGAACCTGGATTGGGAATTCACCGAGGTTGACCTCCCCGAATGGCCCGTGTACGTGGAGGACCTGGAACTGGACGGCGACGGCAATATCTGGGCCGCGGCCGGTGCGATGCTCGTAAAAATCGACCAGTCGGGAAAAGTGCTGTCCAGCCATCAATGGGAAGTGGAGGTGATGAGAGCCTTCGCCTGCGGGGAGCAGATTTATGCGGTGGGCGGAACCCAACTGCTGAGTCTGGAAGGAGACGTTCTCCAGCCCGTGTCACCCTCTCCTCCCGCGGAGCAGGTGTTCAGCGGCGCGTGCATCGCCGACGTTCCGTACGTCGGCACGACAACCGGATTGTGGGTGCTTTCCGCCGGTTTGTGGACGCCGCTCTGGGAACCGGAGGGCGGGGCTTCGGTGCGAACAGTGGCCGCCGGGGGTGACTACCTCGCGGCTGCTACGCCCGGCAGTGTGGCTGTGGTTCTGGACGACGAAGTCAAGGATATCTGGTCGCCGGAGCCGGGAAGGTTGCCCACGGGCAACATACACTCTCTGGACATCTCCGGCGACGGCTCGACGCTGGCCGTCGGCCACAACATCGGGGCCTCCATAATCCACCTCGACGACGGGACCGTGGAGCATTTTCACTCCCATCGCTGGCTGCCGGGTGAATTCGCTCAGGACGTCGCGTTGACGCCCGACGGGGACAAACACGTGCTGTGGGTAGGAACCACCAACGGCCTGGCCCGCCTCCACAAGGAGGAGAGCTACATCCGGGACAAGGCCGACCACATGCTCAACGAGCTTGACCAGTGGTACTGGCGCATGGACGGCTTTGTCACCGCGAATGCGGGTTTCACCGATCCGTGGGAAGGTGAGCCGAATCCATTGTGGGATGACGACAACGACGGGCAGTGGACCGAAGAACTGGTCGGGGCCGCGTGCTATGCCTATGCTGTGACGGGAGACGAGAAGTACTACGAGACCGCGAAAAAGGCGGTGACCAACATGCTGATGCTTATTGACGTGCCGGCAGTGGACTTCGAAGCTGCGGGGTTGGGGCGGGGCTTCATCACCCGCTCCCTGGTGCGTGATGACGAGGGTGCAGTGTTCGAGTCCAAGGCGACCCAGTCTAATTGGCACCTGGTGGACTACACCGACGGCCACCAGTACTATTGGAAAGACGACACCTCTTCCGACGAGACCACCGGGCATTTTTTCGGCTTGCCCCTCTACTACGACCTGTGCGCCAAGGACGACGAAGAGAGGGAGTGGGTGGCAGAGCACATCACCGCGCTGGCCGGCTACATCCTGGACCACGGCTACACTCTTCCCGATCTGGACGGAGAGCCTACTACCCACGGCGACTGGAGCCCCGACAAGATCCCCATCGCGCTGGACGGCCTGGATGTGTGCATGGACAACGGCCACGACATCGTCGACTGCGTCGGTGCCTGGGCCGGGGGCGGCTTCCTCGACTCCCTGGAGATTCTGGGGCACATGTTGGCGGCTTGGCACGTGAGCGGAGAACAGCGGTTCCTGGACGCCTACGAGGAGCTGGTGACCACCCACCGGTACGGCGAGGTGGCGATGTTTACCAAGGACGCGGCCACCTGGACCGAGAAGGGGCTGGCCAACTACTGCGACCACGAGTTGGCGGATCTGGCTTTCCTGACCCTCATTCGCTACGACCCCTATCCCGACCGGCGGGCGATGTGGACAAAATCGATGATGGATGCATGGGAGTGGGAGGTCGAGGAACGCAACCCGCTGAAGGCGCTGGCCATGGCTGCCGCACTGGCGGACAGCCCCGGTCTGGCTGCAGGGGTTCAGACGCTGGTGGACTATCCGTCCGATCTGCGTGACTGGAACGTGGACAACTCCCACCGCCTCGACGCTGAGCCGGACAAGCCGGACCGCCACGGCGACCCCCAGTTCAAGACGGTGTTACCCTACGACGAGATCCCTATCCAACGCTGGGACCACAACCCTTACGGGGTCAAGGGCGGTGGCGACGGCAGCTCTCGCAAATCTCCTGCCTTCTGGCTGCTTCCCTACTGGGGACTCAGGTACTACAACGCCATCTGCCCGTAGCGCGACCCGGGCTCGACTCCGTGACCACCGTTATGGGGAAGATTGGCTTCTGGACTGATGCTGCCCGGAATGCTAAGAAAAGGTGCGTCCGGCCGTTGGCCGGCTACTGAATTCTCGTGAGGTTGTCCATGTCACAACAGAGCCAATCCCATGCATTGTGGTTGCAGAACAGCCGCGTATCGTATCGGCGGACAGCCGCCATGCTGCTGGCCGTAACCCTTGTCCTCGGCGGCGGGTGTCGGCAAGAAGAGCCGGCGTCACCGGAGATTGCTGAAGAGCCATTACAGAAACAGGATGCGAAGGGTGCGCAGGTGGGGAAGGAGACTGAGGCCAACGCGAAGGCCAAGGCGAAAGCTCCGGCAAAATCTGAGTCCATGGCCAAGTCTCTGTCTCCAGTCGCTCCGCCCGAGCCGGTGCATAGCCGGGTCCGGGTAGCTCTCTTCATCATGTCGCAGTGCCCCCTGGCGTCGCAGGTCGTTGCGGCTATCGCCCCGGTTCTGGACGAATTCGGCGATACCATCGAGTTCCGCATTGACTATATTGGGGAGATCGCGGGCGACACTTTGAACTCGGCTCACGGCGAAAATGAAGTCAACGGGGACAAGATCGGCCTGTGTCTGCAGAAGTACGTCCCGGCCGGCCACAAGTTCATGGAAGTCCTGAGCTGCATGAACGAGAACCGCAGTGAGATCCCGCACAATTGGGAAGAGTGCGCCAAACGTCTGGCGTTGCCAGTGCAGGTGACGGAATCGTTGGGCCAGTGCTACCGGGGGAAGGAAGGGAAGAGCCTGTTGAGGGCTTCCTTCGAGACTTCCACGGCCCGCGGCGTCCGGGGCAGTCCCACCATTCTGATTGACGGAGAGCAATATCTCGGCGGCCGCACACGGAAAGACTTCGTGCGGTTCGTCTGCCAAAGACTGGAGACGGGCAAACAGCCGGCGATTTGTGAGAAGGTTGTTTCGCCAAACGAACTCACTGCGATCATCGTTGCCGACAAGCGTTGCACGGGCAAGTACTGTGATACCTCTGGCATGGTGAAGAGCTTTGAGGCGGTGTTTCCGGGCGTCAATTTCAAGACGGTAGATTATGGAGACCCGGGAGGCCGGACGCTGTACGATGACGAGGGGCTGAAGTACCTGCCTGTGATCCTGTTTTCACCCCGCATCAAGGAAGAGGACGGCTTTTCGAAGCAGGAACGACTCCTCAAACCTTCACTTAGCGGCAAGTGGCTGCTTTTCACGGGCCGGGCGAGCTTCGACCCCGGAATTGAGATTTGCGACAACGAGGCGGATGATACGGGGAACGGTCTTGTGGACTGTGGCGATCCCACCTGCCGGCATACTCTTTCGTGCCGCCCCGCGACTCCGGGCCAGGTGGAACTGTTCATCATGTCCCAATGCCCCATCGCAGTGAAGGCCATGGGGGCCATGAAAGAGGTGACCTCGACGTTCGGCTCCGACATCAGCTTCAAGGTCCATTTCATCGGCGAGGAATCCGACGGTAAGCTGGCCTCCATGCATGGGCAGGCCGAGGTGGATGAGGACATTCGCCAACTCTGTGCCCTGGAGAAGTACCCCTTGGGAACGGCACTCAAATACGCCTGGTGCCGCAACCAGGAACTCAACAGCCCGGACTGGCCCGCGTGCACGGGTGACATCACGGGCGTCGACCGGGACGAGTTGGAATCCTGCTTCAATGGGGAGGGCAAGAGCTTGCTGGCCCGGGACTTCAATGTGGGGCGGCAACTCGACATTTCGGCCAGCCCAAGCTGGATTGTCAACGGCCGCCACCGGTTCTCGGGCTTCGATGCCAAGACAATCACTCGCAACATCTGTGAGCACAATCCAACTCTCAGCGCCTGCCCGTAGGCGGAGCGGTGCAGCAGGAATGACAACTGGAGCGTGACTGTCTTACTGAGGCGGGATGGGAGTGTCGTCCAGCCCTGTGTAGTCGGCTACGGCCTGCCAGGTGATCCAATCAATGGTGCCTACGAACTGGTGCTTGTGAGGCTTATTGACGTTGGCCCCTATGGCGATGTTGCCGCCGGCCGTGGCGATCTGGTCGCCTTCAAAGAAATTGCGATTGTCAGGCGACTGGGTCTGCTGCCAATCGGTGCAGTTTACATACCCTGCCCAATCTTCACCCACGTCGTCTCCGTTGGGACCCTGGTCGTCAACGAAGAAGTCTCCCGGCATGCCGCCCTGCTTGGCGGAATTGAACACCATTCTCACGCGATACCAGCGATCGGCCTTTATGGGGCAGGCGTCGTAGTCGGTGAGCACGGGCTTCCAGTTGGTGCCGCCATGAGGGTCTACCAGTCGCACCCAGAAGGCCATGGAAGCGACGCCGGCCGGCGGCTTGAACGTCGGAGTCCAGGCAGCTCCCTTCGAGCGCCAGACGCTCATCTGATAGTCCTTGGCATCGTCCCGGGCGAAGATACGCTGTACGGTAGTGCCCCCATTGTCTACCACGCTGGGCTTGAACCTCGCCTCCAGGGTCAGTGTGTCAGCTTCTTTGAAGCAGTTCGCAGCATTGCTGAAGAATATGTTGTTGTTGAGCCCATCCCCAAGGTAGGTGCTGTTCCCGGAGAGGCAGTCATCGGTGTCCGAGACCGTCCCGGCGAGCATGCCCTGGTCGTCCATAATGTAGGTCGCCCCTGGTTCCTCGTCGAATTGGAAGGTGGACTTGCCGGTCGGGCAGAGCACCGCGCCTTTCAGGGTTACGGGAACGGTTCCTGCAACGTTGCCGTATTCATCGAAGGCTGTTTGCGGCGCAACCGCAAACGTATCCACTGCGATATCCCCAAGTGGGCTGATTTGAGAACTCAACTCCACGGTGGCGATATTTGCCCCTGCGACGTGAGTCACGCTGATAATGGTTCGCGCCTTGTCCAGGTCCGTGATCACTATGTCGCCCAGGCCGAGGGGCCCGTTGCCGGCTCCCCACACACCCTCGCTGAAGGTCAGCTTCACCTCGGTGGCACCCACATCCCCCCAGGCTGAGTCGAGCCGTGGCGCGGCATCGCCATCCACCGCATCAAAGTAGGCGGCTGCTTTGCTTATGTTCCAGATCTTGGCTTCGTCCATCCTGCCGGAAAGGCCGCGCCGGCTGCCGCTGCCCCACATGACCGCGCCCATGGCCAGTGCGGATCCGCACCAGTGCCCTGCATAGCAGATCTGCTGGTTGCCGGGACTGTGATCGCTATAGGGGAACATGTGGTCCTCGCCGGGTCCCGGCTGAGCCAGACAACTCGAGATGTCGGGGTTGCTGGTGGTAACATCCTCACCGTTGACGTAGATGCGGATACGCCCCGTGGAGAGATTGAGGGGATCCCCGTCGGGCAACGATGTGTCGAAGACCGTGGCGACGTGGGTCCACTGATTCAACGGGACCGACACCGAACTGTAGGCTCCGCGCAGCCCGTTGCAATCCGCGCCGTCCCAGCCCCCGGAGCCCCAGTTTGGCCCGCCACCGGTGACATTGGTCACGAGCGCGGCTCGCAAGGTGCCATCAACCTTGCGCAACTGGAAGGCATAGCCGCCGTCGTTGTAAGTGTGCTTGGCGAAAAGGAAATTCTCATCGTTGGTGTCGCTCGTGGGGTAGACCCAGGTTTCCAGGGTCATGTTGTACTTCATCTCGGAGTACTTCCAGGTCCCGTGCTTGCCCTCGTCCGTGGACCAGTAGCTGTTGCGGGAACCCACCTCGATGGGGGAATTCCCGTTGAGCACCACGGCCTTGCCGCTCTTGCCCGCCGCATATCCGATGACCGGGTCAAACCAACGGCCGTGCAATCGCCAGGTTCCGGAATCATTCAAGTTGTTCTCAAACTTGTAATGCGCCACCAGGTTGGGGTCCCACACCCGTTTGGCCGTGGATCCTGTGGAAGCGTTCATGGAGTGAATGGAGTTGGAGCCCGGGATGCGCTGGTTCGTGTGACAACTCGCATTGCCGCAGGACATACCTGCGTGCCAATCGCTGTAGTAGTAGTGACAGGAGTTGCAGCTCGTGTTCCAGGTGACCACGCCGGATTTGTCCCAGCCGTTCAGGCTCTCGCGCAGCATGGAGGAGACCTTACCCCCGTGTGACTCGTGGCAATCGGTGCAACTCAAGACAAAATTGGAGCCGGCGATACGCTCTTCCTGGTGGTACGGCTTGCGCGTCCAGACCATTTCTCCCTTGCCCCGGGTCAGTACCGGCCAGCAGAAATCCTGGTCTTCGGACGTGCAGTCATCGCCGTTCCAGTAGTGCGCCTTGCCTGCACTGTACCAATCGGGAATGGCTCCGCCGCCGTTGGGGACATTCGCCGCCTTGAGGCCGTGGTTGTCAGTGCCCCAGTTAATCCCCCCGTTGATTTCCTCCATGGGGCTATGGCAGTCGAGGCAGAAAGTCACGTAGTCGGGCATTGCCGAGCCGTCAAGCGCATCGCCGGTGGGCGCCCGGTAGGTTCCGCCCACCGCATAGTCGTTCATCTTCTCGCCCGGAGCGTCTCCCCATACTTCGGACCCCATGGCCCGCGGATTGCCCTCCGGGTCACCGAATGAAGGCCGCGTGACCGGAGAGACTCCGCTGCCCGCGTCCAGGTGCTTTCCGCTTACCGCATGGGGATTGTGGCAGCTCGTGCAGTCAAGCTGATACTGAATACCAGCCACCGTAATCGATGAGCCCCGGTCATGTTTCTTTCCCATCCCGTAGGCTTGGGCGATGTCGTCTGAATAGGCGCTTCCCGACAAGGCCGGGTTCACGATCTTCCCATCCGTGTGACAAGCCAGGCAACTGTCGCCAACCATGGCATTAGTGCTGCCGGCCAGCAGCCGGATGTTCTCCGCGCCGTGGGCGTTGCCGTGGCAACCTGTCGTCACCCCGTCCCCGAAACAGGAAACCGCTTTGCCCCCGTTGGCGGGGAACGGAATGCTGTTGTGAGCCGAATTCTGCCACACTGTCCCTGAGGCCCCGGTCACGTTGGTGGGCGCCTTGCCATCGCTGAAGGGCGGGCCTCCCACGGCCACCGCACCGTTGCCGTCATGGCACCCGACGCAGAACGGTTCCAGCGAGGACGGATCGGAAGGAACGTAGTCAATAATCTCGGCCACGCCAAGGTCGGGGTGTTTCAATTGGACAACGCCTGCCTTGTGGTTGAGGACGGAGTGACAAACCTCACAGTCGGAATCCAGCACATCGCCCTGGACGTGATGCGAAGTCTTGGTGAAATCAGCATTCACACCGACCACCGGCCGGCGCGGTCCAGCCGACTTAGAGTGACAGGTGGTGCAATTGCCGGTGATGGAGAGGCACAGATCTCCCACGCCGTCGCCGTCCGCATCAGCCTGATCGGCATTGGCCACCGCCGGACAATTGTCGTCACCGTTGGCAACGCCGTCCCCGTCTTTGTCCGGGTCGCAGGAGTCGCCCAGAGAGTCGCCGTCCAGGTCACCCTGGCCCACGTTGGCCGTGGTCGGGCAATTGTCGGCGCCGTCGAGCACGCCGTCGCCGTCATCATCGGGGTCGACGCAATTGGCAATGGCGTCGCCGTCGGTGTCGACGAATCCCTCGTCAACGGACAGATTGCAGTTGTTGTCCAGTCCGTCGCACACTTCCACGGCCCCGTGGTAAATTGCCGAGTTGGTCGCCGCACAGTCGAAAATGTCCGGGTCGCCATCGCCATCGCTATCTTCGCTGGAACTCCAGACACGTTTGCGCAACAGGTTCTTCCAGGGAGAGACCGTCCACATAAAATTGTCGCCGTCCAGGGCAACGCCGGTGGCGCGCAGCGTGAACGCCGGAGTCAGGTAGGCCAGCGTGGCAACGGTGTTCGTGTCGATGACATGTAACCGCACTGCTCCTGCCGAGGCCGGCGATCTGACCAGCGAAACAACGTAGTTGCCGCCCGAGGCAATCCCCAGCGGTACCGCCGCGCCGCCCGTCCCGTACATCGGATAAGCGGCCAACTCGAGGCCCGTCACCGGGTCGACCTTGACCAGTTCGTCCAGCCCGGAGCCGATGCGGTGAACCCAGAGGGCGTCGCTGGCATAAGCAACTCCGGTCAAAACATGGCCCAAGCTGATGGAATACAGTTCGGACATGGTTTCCGCGTCGATTACTCGTATTGTTCCATCGTTGGCCGCAAGATAGAGGGTGCCATCATGATATTCGATGTCCATGGGGTGGGTGAAAGTAAACGCGGCCAGCGACCACGCACCGACAATAGACCCGTCGTCAGGCGAGATCTTGTACAGGATGCGGGTGGTCGAGAAGTTGTCCGCGGTCATCCAGAGATGACCGTCTCCATAACCCAGGCCGCGCTCGAAATGCTCGTTCACTTCGAGTAGAGCCTCGGGGACAGCGTACTGAATGACGGTGTCTCCGGGGGCCGCTCAGGCTGACGAGCTTAGCGAAATCACGACTACGGTGGAAACTACGAACAAAGTGAATTGGGAAGAGATACGATTCAATAGCATATCACCCTCGGGCAGCCAAGCTGCGGTTGGCCAACGGACCGACTCTCTATATTTCACGCCAACAGAGTACTTAACACGGCATCCGCGTGCAACATATTAGACCGAAATACTGAACATACCAAAAACATGGGAGTAATTTAGAAGTGGTGAGCACCATGGCAGAGGACTTCTGCGGGGTAGTTCACATCGACGAGAAAAAGCCCTTGAGGAGGGGCCGTCTGGCCCGCCAGGGTGCGATCCCGGGAAGCCAGGATTTCGGCAATCCACTGGGGTTTTTCGCGCCGCAATCCTACCTGAACCAGAGATCCGGCGATAATACGGACCATGTTTCGCAAGAATGCGTTGCCTGTGAGCGTGATGATGATCATTGCGCCTCTCCGCTCCAGGTGGATGCCGGTTACCAGGCGCAACGGAGACCGGGCGTCACAGTCAGCGGCCCTGAACGCGGAGAAGTCGTGGTGGCCCACCAGGTGCCGGGCCGCAGCCACCATGGCCGGCAAATCGATGGGGCCCCGGCGGCGCCACGAGTAGCGCTCTTCGAAGGGATCGGGCACGATGCTTTCGAGGAGGCGGTAGCGGTAGGTCTTGCCGGTAGCCGATTTGGCGGGGCGAAAGTTCTCCGGCGCCCTCCAGATCTCCGACACCGCCATATCCTGGGGACAGTGGGAGTTCAACCCCTTCAGGAGTCCCAGAGGGGGAATAGTGGTGTCGGTTCTCAGCGACACCGGGTGGCGCAGCGCGTGGACTCCGGAATCGGTTCGGGACGAAGACGCAATTGAATAGTCGCGCCCCAGAATTGCGGTAAGTGCCTCTTCCAACTCGCCCTGAACAGTTCGGTCCCCCAACTGGCGTTGCCAGCCGTGAAACCGGGTCCCGTCATATCTGAGCCAGAGGAGGTATCTCACATCTCGAACGCCAAGCCGAACACGAAGCCGTCATCGGACAGGTCGAAGCTGTCGCTGCTTCCGAAATCATCGACCCAGTGCGCTGCATATTCGACAAAAAGGTAGCTGTGGTTGACGCCCAGATCGTTGTCAAACACCTTGGCGGTGTGGGGCTCGAAGAAGTCCAGCAGCAGGTGGAGGGCTACCGCTCCGTACAGACCGGCGGTGCCGCCTTGCCCGGGTGCTTCGTCGCCATCGGCATCCTGATATTCCGACATGTCCTCGGTGCCGTCCCTGACCCACCATAACGTGTAGTTGAGTCCCCCCTTCAGAGCCAGCACCAGGGGGACATTGTAGCGATCGGCCAGGACGTCGAAACGGTAAACGATGCCGGCAATCACGGGCACCAGGCTCAGGGTAGACTCGTCTGCGGACGCGGTACCGTCAGCCAGGATCCCCTTTCCTCCCAGGTAGCCGTAGGAGACGAGTCCGAAGGCGCCCAGAGAGCCGAAGCCGTGCCAGAACTGGGCATCTAGTTCGCCTCCGATCATGAGTGCTGTATCGGACCCGAACACATCGTCGAACGGCTTGACGTCGCCGGAGAATTCGGCGTCGACGGAAGGGACGTACCATCCGCCGCGGATCTCCATGGCCATGGTCTGCGGTGATTCTGCAAGAACGGGAAATGCTGTGAGTGCCAAAGCCCCGATTATCGTCAGGTTCAGCAGGCGGAGTCTCATGACGTCCTCCCTGAAATCTTGGCCGGTTGCCGGCGCCGTAATCGGAATGCAACCAGCAATGCCATGAGCGAGAGCAGCACGGCCAACTTGCCTGCCGCGCTGATTTCCACAAAGAAGAATGCCAGCGCAACCGCAGGAGCCAGAAGCACTCTGGACACTGCCCTCAATGCCGGATGAGGTGCGATGGCCCGGGCCGCAGCCGGCCCGTAGATGTAGTACGCGTCCACAAGCCTCCTTCCCCACGGATTGGTGAGGAGGAAGCTATCCCTGAATGCCCTGAGCAACATGACGGGCGGTGCGATGGCGGAGCCGTGAGCGGCGGTAGCCACGAAGCAATAGCCGCCTTTCTCCTGCCCCCCCGCTTTTTTGTAGTGCTCCCAGAAATCGTCCACTGCAACCGGGGTTTCGGAAACCACTTCGGACAGGGGACTTTCATTGCCGAAATCATCGACCACGGTAACGCCGACGTAATAGGTGCCGCCGATCTCGAGGTCGTTGATCTGGTAGGAGGTACTCGAAGCGCCCTTCTTGGAGTCATCCAGATCTGCCAGATCATCTTCGTCGAAGATGGCTGTACTCCAATAGACGTTGTACTCCACCGCCCCCGTGTTGGACTCGTCCTGCCAGTCCACCTTGATGTTCGATTCTCCCGCCTCAAGGGATATGGACGAGGGAGGGCTCGGGGCGTCATAGTCCCACACAAAGTTGACAGTTTCAGCATATTGCTGGTCGGTGCCGGTAAAGGGGTCGGTGCAGGCGATGAGGAAATACACCGCAGACTCCCCGGTATCACCCAGGGAGCACTCCTCTCCCAGCAGGTAGGTGAGGTCGAAAGTCACCTCCCGGTTGGTATAGCCTCCATCGAAGGAAAGCTGAGTTTCCACATCGTGGCATGAGTCGCTGCTTCTCGGTCCCATTTCGCCGGTTTCGGAGCAGGAGCCCACTTTGACCGAGTAGTCGCAACCGCTGTACGAAGTCGCGTCCACCGACCATTTGATCTCGATTTTCGGGTTTTCCCCGGTGGTCTCACCTTCGGTGCAGGAATAGGAACCGAGGTCGCACACCCCGGAATCGCAGTCCCGGTCTGCGGTGCATTCTACACACGACCCGATGCCATCCATCATGGCGCACGCCGGCTCGGCGGCCAAAGTGCAATGATCGTCGTCGGTGCACTCGTGGCAGGCCCAGGTGCTGCTGTCGGAAAGGGCACAGATTGTGGACGGCGAGTGACAGTCGCCGGCCAGGTCCGGGTTGCACTCGCCCGCAGTCGTCGCGTTGGCGCAGGTGTGGGTGCCGCCGTCGCACAAGGCGCTTTCGTCGGCGCAATCGGTATCGTCTGCGCACGCCACGCAGGTCCACTCGCCTGCCAACTTCACACAGCCGGGGGTTGCCCCCGTGCAGTACTGGCAGAAGTTGGTGCAGATGTGAAGTTGCTGGTCGCAACCCCACCCTTCGCCCTGCCCGGAACAAGCGGACTGGGATGCACAACCCACGCAGGTCCATTCGCCTTCCACCGCCACGCAATAGGGCAGCGCGTCGGTGCAATTTTCATCGGAGGTGCACTCCTCCACAGCGGGCCAGGCCACGCAGGTGTGGGTGGCAACGTCGCAAGCTTCGCCGTCGGCACAATCTGCGGATATCACGCAGTCGACGCAGGTCCAGGTTGCACCGTACAGGGCGCAAGCGGCCGGGCATTCGTCGCAGTCGCCGGACTGAGGTACGTCGCTGCAGGTATTATCTGCCATGGAGCAATAGGGAGCCTCTTCGCTGCAATGGGTATCATCGGTGCACTCGACACACGTCCACTTCCCGTCCGCCAGGAGGCAGCCGGCCTGCTCAGCCGTGCACAATGCACAGTCCCCTTCCGGCGGCCCGATGCAAACTTTGGCCTCAAGGTCGCACACCAGCGGCTCGGCGCAGTCTGATGAATCCGCGCATTCGACACAGGTTGAGGCGCCGTTGACGCTGAGGCAAGCCGACATAGGGCTGTCACAGTCGGCATCCGAGCCGCAGCCGTCAGTCCCGCCGCCGGGAACGACTTGGGACAGGTAAGTCAGGCAATCGGAGTAGCTCACCTTCTGCTCGTCGGTGAGGCGATCATCGAGGTTGCCTTCCAGATCGCCCACACCAGTGATGTTGTTGATCTCGAAACCGATGATTTCCGCACCGGCCGTCAGCGGCGCCAGGGTCAACACGGCGATGATGAGGGTCGGTATTGCTATCTTGTTCATGGGGCACACCTCCGCAAAAGCTGCCACGGGGCAACATGCAAGCCTCGTACCAGCCGGAGCGCCGCCGATTTCTCGGGGGCAGGGGCGGGCCACAAGGCCGCATCAAGGCACGTTGTGCCGTACGCTTTTGCCTTTTTGTCAAAATCACGCATGAGCCAGAACTGGAGTGGACATTTTGTCAAAGCCCCATCACCGGCCCCGCTGACGGGCTCAATGCAACGCCTGCTGCCCGAGCTTTTCGGCTATCTGGAGCGTATTCAGGGCAGCTCCCTTGCCCAGATTGTCAGCAACAACCCAAAGGTGGAAGCTCCTGGTGCCCGACGGGTCCCGCCGAATTCGTCCCACCAGCACTTCGTCTTTCTGGACGCAATCCACAGGGGTCGGGTACTCTTCGGCAGCCGGGTCATCCATGACCTTGATTCCCGGGAAGGTGGAGAGCGCGGCCCGCAGTTGCTCAACAGTGGCGTCTTTCCCCAACTCCACCATCACCGACTCCGCATGTCCGGCGAACACCGGCACCCGCACCGCGGTGCAGGAAACTCCCAACTCGGGGAGGCCCAGGATCTTGCGGGTTTCGTGGGTGACTTTCATCTCCTCTTCGGTGTAGCCATCATCGTCGAACGGCCCGATGTGGGGCACCAGGTTGAACGCGATGCGGCGGGGAAATACCTCCTGCTCGGCGTTTCCCTGATTGAACAGGGCGATGGACTGAGCCGATAACTCAGACATACCGCCCTGTCCTGCCCCACTTACCGACTGATAGGTGGAGGCCACCACCCTCTTCAACTCGAATGCATCGTGCAACGGTTTCAACGCAACCACCAATTGGATCGTGGAGCAGTTGGGATTGGCGACGTAGCCGGAATGGGTAAGCAGCGCCTCCGGGTTGACCTCGGGAACCACCAGGGGGACATCGGGGTCCATCCTGAATGCGGACGAATTGTCCACCACCACGACGTCGCTGCCAACGACCCACTCGCGCAGCTTGTAGCTCACCGCCCTTCCTGCCGAACAGAGGGCCAGATCGGTAGATGCCAGGAAGTCTTCCCTGGTCAACTCCCTGACCACCAGTCGCTGGCCATCGAAAAACACCTCTTCCCCGGCACTACGGGACGAGGAGAAGAGAGTCAGTTCGTCGTACGCGAAACCACGTTCTTCGACGAGCCGCAAGATCTCACGACCCACGAGTCCCGTCGCACCTACAATTGATAATCTTGGCTTGTTGCTCATTGCTTCACTCCGCTAAATCAGGAGACGCAGTGTATTCTCCGACGAGCGGACTGTCAAGGAATGGTGAAGCTGTATGGTGTTCTCCGGCGGTACATGATCTTCAGTCCTTCGTCGCTTGAGACGGCTGGCTTAATAGCCTTTCTAGACAGGAAACTCTGCTGTATACTAATCAGCGTTTCCGTGGAGGATTGCATGCGCAGATTGTTGCTGGTTATGCTTCTTTTTGCCGCCACACCGGCGCTGGCTGAGGAGCCGACGACTTTCGTCATCTCCGATTCGGTGGCGGACAACTACCTCGTTCGCCAGGGTGCGGTTCGAGCCCACGTGCTGCGATTGAAGACTAATCCGGCCCGTTTGCTGGTGGCCTTTCCCGCGGGCAACTCGGGCATCCTGCTGGAGTTCGGGTCAAATGCCGGACCGGCGGGAGTCAAAGTAACCGGTGCCTTTGCCGAAGCAGACCAGGGGCACGGCGTGGAAATGAACGTGCATTTCTCCGGCCAGGGCGCCACCGTTGCCAACGTCGTCATGGGGTCGTTGCGCGAAATCCGCAATCATCTGGCTACTCCCGGCCTTGCCCACGAGAGAAAAGTGGTCGCCCGGTTCGAGGAAGCGCTGGCCCGACTTCCCGAGGCTGACCGCCAGATGCTGTCGGCCAACAACATCACGGCCAAAGGAGCGCAAGCTGCGTTCAAGCAGGCCTGGCGAGCGGCCGCAGACGCGGAAAAGCGAGTGCTCACCATGACCCGCAAGGAGTATCTGGGCGACAAGGAATACCGGCTGACACTTACCGTTCCCGCCGATTGCCGGGCGCTGGGCGGCCGCAAGCTCACTTTCTCCTGCAACGCCGCGCTCACCGTCAAGCTGGAGGCGTATACGCCCTACCAGCCGCTGACGCCTATTGAAGAGGGGAAACTGTTCAACAAAAAGGCCCAGGCCTACTTCGACGGGTTGCGCACCCGCTCGACTGACCTCAAGCCCGAGGTCTATGCGCTACTGGACCGGGCCCGCGCCAGCCTTGAATTCCTCGCCTCCAAGGAAAAACTGCTCGCGGGCAGTTTCCGCTACCTCACCTATTTTGGAAGGGACACTCTGCTGACCGCGCGCATGCTCATGCCCGTTGCGGGCCCGGCTGTGCTTGATGCAGCCTACGCATCAGTGCTGGCGCGCATGTCTGCTGACGGGCAGGTGGCGCATGAGGAGGACATCGGCAACCAGGCCGCGCTGCGCCACATGGCGAAATTCGCTGAACTGGTGGACCGTGGACAGCACCAGGAAGCGACCCAGGAGGTGCTCAACTACTCAGTCCCGGTCCTCGACTACAAGATGATCGACGACAATTTCCTCCTTGCACCGTTGGTGCGCGACATTATCGCACTGGATGATGAGATGCTCTCCAAAGAGCAGAAGAAGACGTTGCTGGCCGGGCCGGAAGGCAAGCGGCTGGAAAGGCTGGCGGCCAACCTGAACTACGTGCTGAAACTGGCCTCCGAAAAGGGCCGCAAGGACTCCGGCATCGCCCTGGCTGAAGGAGAAGCGGTAGGGAACTGGCGTGACTCCCCAACGGGCCTCGGCGGCGGGCGCTACCCGGCGGACGTCAACGCGTTCCTGCTCCAATCGGCCCTGGTGGCCATCGGCGAGATGCTGGCGGACCCGCTGTTCGCCGAGTTCGGCATGGAAGAACTCGTAGCCAGCGGAAGATTCCCCTTCCTGGGGAGCGCCAGGGCCAGAGCTGACTGGGTCGATGGGTTGCTTAGAGATTGGGAAGAAGCGGGGAAGAAGTACCGGGTCGCGATGCCCCTGCCTCACGTGCGCAGCGCGGTCACGAAATACCTCAACTATCTGGGGCCGGCCGCGCGGACCTACTTCGACGCCCTGGAGGTCTCTGAGAATTGCCGCCTGGCCGATTTCGTAGCCGGGCGATGCTATCCCCACGACTACGCCCAGGGCCTCAGATTCATCGCCCTGGCGTTGGATGGCAAAGGCAAGCCGATCCCGGTAATGCACACCGACATGATCTTCGCTCTGTTCGACTTGCCGCTGCCGCCTAACGAATTGGAAGACCATCTGCGCGCGCTGACTCTCCCCTTCCCGTTGGGTCTCATGACTTCCGTTGGCCCGGTGGTGGCCAATGGCGCGTACACGGCCAACGAGGAGGGGTGGAAGCTGTTCGGCCCCGACGCCTATCACGGTGCAGTGGTTTGGGGATGGGTGTTGGGCATGCTGGAACTCGGGGTGATGAAGCAGCGCACCCACCTCGACCCAAAGACCGGCAGTTGTGCCGAAGCGTGCGACGAATTGGAGAGAATCTCAGCGCAACTGGAGGAGGCCCGCAAGCGCATTCCTGCAGTGGCCACTTCAGAACTCTGGTCGTGGAAGATCGAAGGGGGAAAACTGGAGCCGGTGGATTTCGGCGCGGGTTTGGCCCATGCCACCGTCGGTAATGCGGTGCAACTGTGGAGCACCGTGTGGCTGAGCGTTTATCACGAACTGAATGAAGCTGGGGAGTGAACAATGGCGAACATTGAATTAAGACCGTATTCCAAGCCGTCCATGTGGCGGAAGATGTCCATGGCCAACTGGACCCACCCGGTGGATCCGCAGGTCTACGGAAGACTGGAACTGGACATGACCGCGGCCATCGAATTTGCAAAGCAGGAAACCGAGCGCACCGGGGCCAAGGTCACCCTTACTCACATTGCGGTGCGAGCGGTAGCCATGGCGTTCAAAAAGAACCCATCGGTAAACGCGATGATTCGATGGAAGCGCATCTACGAACGCAAGAACATCGACATCTTCTGCCAGGTGGCGATCCCGGGGGAAAAGCCGGACCTGTCAGGCGCAGTGATCCGCAATGCGGACACCAAGGATCCGGGCACTCTGGCGGTGGAACTGAAAGAACGAGCTGCAGCCGTACGGGAGAACCGGGACGAGGAGCTCGGGAAGTCTCGAAAATCACTGGACCTCGTCCCCTCGTTCATAAGCCGCACCGTTTTGAGAATCATCGGGTTCTTCAACTACACGCTGAATCTGAATCTCAAGTGGATGGGCCTGCCTCGCGATCCCTTCGGCAGCGCGATGGTAACAAGCATCGGGTCCCTGGGAATCCCGGAAGCCTATGCCCCGCTGGTGCCCATGAGCCGGACGCCCATCGTCATCGCAGTGGGGAAGGTTGAGGACAAGCCGGTGGTCAGGGACGGCCAGATCGTGATCAAACCCATGTGTG
>CAZVFX010000138.1:0-18564 GCA_964626565.1 uncultured Myxococcales bacterium | reverse complement strand
CAACCAGCCCAACCCAGCCAATCACGCCAACCAGCTCAACCCACCCAATCACCCCAACCACCCCAACTCATCTGGCGGGCGGATTACTCGTAGTTGTGCGCAGAGTTGTGCGTCGAATTTGTGGTGGTGGATTGGGTTCGGGTGGTTGGCTACTTCTTCTTCTTCTCTCTCCCATCTTTCCGAGGGCAGACTTCGCCCCGGGAGGTGCTGTTGGGGACCGGCCCGGAGGGGTCGCTCGTTTAAGGTGGGCTTACCGCCATTTGCCTCCGGCCACCCTCCACCGCGACGCCGCGGCCCTGCTCTGGCGAAAGCGCTGCGCAGAGCGCGAGTGCCTCCTTTGCCCAGGCAAGGACCTCGGCCGTATTACCCCATGCCAATTCAAAGTGCCAACGGCGCTTTGCGACCGGACCCCCGGGATCCGATTGCAAGGCGACCGGCATATATACTTATCGGGGGTTTGAACGCGATGTGGCCAAAAAAAATGCACTTGGGTTGAAATTTCTTTGTGGTTGCATCGGCGTATGTGCGTTGCGTGCGGCGAGGCGTTCTGGTTTAATGCTCGTGTGACATCGGGGAGAGACCATGAGATTTGCGGGAATCGCGGTAACGGTTGTTGTCTTGGGTTGGGCGCTGGGGATGGGGTGTGCGGGGTCTTCGGGGGATGCGGTGGCGGATCCGGAAGACGTGGGGACTGAGGTCCCGGTTGAAGTTGTCCACGAGGTTGTTTTGCGGGTGGACGGGGGTGGAGGAGGGGAGCCGGAGGTTGTGGAACCGGAGTTGTTCGAAGAGGACGTGCAGGGTGGGGACTGTCCGCCGGGGGAAGGTTGCTTCAAGGACAAGTGTGGGGAGAACCAGGACTGCAATTCGGGTTGGTGTGTTGAGCACATGGGCGAAAAAGTGTGCTCCAAAATCTGTCAGGAGGAGTGTCCTGACGGCTGGAGTTGCTCCCAGGTGGCCGGCACTCGGCCTGATGTTGTTTTCATTTGTGTCTCCGGCTTTCCCAATCTGTGCCGGCCGTGCGTGGGGGCGGGAGATTGTTCTGGCGTGACCGGTACTTCGGATGCCTGTGTGCAGTATGGTGAGGGTGCGAGTTTTTGTGGCGGAGCGTGTGACTCTTCGCCCGAAGGCGGCGAGGAATGTCCGTGGGGATTCTCCTGTGTCGAGGTGGAGACTGTGGACGGCGTGACTTTGCAGCAGTGTGTCGCCGATGCCGGTGAGTGCCCCTGCACCGACGCCTCAATCGAACAGGGTCTCTGGACCCCGTGTCAGTCGGACAACGAGTGGGGTGTTTGCACCGGCATGCGTTTGTGCACTGCCGAAGGGCTGGCTGCGTGCGATGCGGCTGTCCCGGCTGCCGAGGAGTGTAACGGCGTCGACGACAACTGTGATGGAGATGTGGATGAGCCGACGTTGTGGGAAGGCACGCTGACCGAGCTTTGCGACGATGAAAACGAGTGTACCGACGATTCCTGCAAAGGGGAGCTGGGATGTGTCAACGAGGCCTTGGATATTGGCGAGTGTTCCGACGGCAATCCGTGTACCGTAGCCGACCACTGCGACGGCGGGGTGTGCGTTGGCTCGATGGTCGATTGCGATGACGGAAACGTGTGCACGGACGACCATTGCACTGAGACGGGGGGCTGTGTATTTGAGGCCAACGGGGACCTTTGCGACGACGGCGATGCGTGTACGCTGGCTGATCAGTGTGTGGCTGAGCAATGCAAGGGTGTCCCGGTGGACTGTGATTGCCAGACTGACGACGACTGTGTCGGGCTTGACGATGGCGACCTGTGCAACGGTACTCTCAAGTGCGATACGGAGGAGTTCCCCTACCAATGTGTGGTTGACGAAGCAACAATCATCACCTGCCCGGAGCCGGAAGGGGCACATGCTTTTTGTCTGCAGCCGTCGTGCGATCCTGACACGGGGGTTTGCGGGGTTCTGCCTCACCACGAAGGGATGCTTTGCGACAACGGGGACTTGTGCACCATCTACGACAGTTGCGTGGAGGGCGAGTGTGTTGCCGGCGGGGCCATCAACTGCAACGATGGCAACCTGTGCACGGATGATTCCTGTGACCCGTCGCAGGGGTGTGTCTACGTCGACAACGAGTTGGCGTGTGACGACGGTAACGTTTGCACCGTGGCGGATCAGTGTGAGTCGGGGGTATGTATCGGGGCGGGGGAACTTGCATGTGATGACGACAACGTCTGCACTGAGGATCAGTGTGCACCGGGAATAGGGTGCACTCACGTGGCTAACAACGTCCTGTGCGATGACGGAAACCAGTGCACCGGCGTTGACCAGTGTGAGGGCGGGAGTTGCCTCCCCGGCGAGTTGACGGACTGCGATGATGGTGACCCGTGCACCAAGGACTACTGCCTTGCGGCCAGCGGGTGCGGGCACGATCCGGTTTCGGGACCGTGCACTGATGGCGACCCGTGCACCTTGAATGATCAGTGCGAGGATGGTGTGTGTGCACCCGGGCCTGCGCAGGTGTGTGACGATGGGAATGTCTGCACTGACGACTCCTGCGGCCCGGACGGTTTGTGTGTCTTTTCCGCCAACACCCTGCCTTGCGATGACGGGAATGCCTGTACCGATGGCGACAATTGTGCGGAAGGGGAGTGTGTATCCGGCAGTGCGCAGCCGTGCGGAGACGACAACCCGTGCACAGACAGTCAGTGCGACCCGGTGTTGGGCTGCATCACTACACTCAACAGCGCTCCCTGCGATGATGGTGATCTGTGCACGACGGGTGACAAGTGCCTGCAGGGCGAGTGCGTGGCGGAAGGGGAGTTTTCCTGCGACGACGGCAACCCGTGTACTGCGGATGAGTGCAGCGGCGATGCGGGTGGATGTGTGTCGGTGCCGGTGGAAGGGAATTGCGACGATGGCAACGAGTGCACTGAAGGCGACTTGTGTCTGGCCGGGGTTTGCGCCGGCCCTGAACAGGTGGATTGTGACGACGGCAACGAGTGCACTCTGGACAGTTGCAACCCGGTTGACGGTTGTGGGTACGAGTTGCTGGACGGGACCGCATGTGATGATGGGGACGCGTGCACTCCCGGCGACCAGTGCCTTCTGGGAGACTGTGTCCCGGGGTTGGCTCTCGATTGTGACGATGAGAACTCGTGTACCGACGACTTCTGCATTCCTTTGGCCGGGTGCATCCACAGCAACAACTCAGCCGCGTGCGATGATGAGAATTTGTGTACGGTAGGTGACGAGTGTGCGGGCGGCCTGTGCCAGCCGGGTACGGATGTGTATGACTGCGAGGATGGGGATAGTTGCACCGACAACTGGTGCGATCTGCAGTTGGGGGAGTGCCAGCAGCAGGGGTTGGCCAATGCGACACCTTGCGGCGAAGGCAAGTGGTGCTGGAACGGGGATTGTGTGGTGAAGCAGGGCGGGACGTTCTGTTTTACCGGGCCGGAGAAGGCGTACATGTCCGGAGAGCAGATTTGCAACGACATTTTCGGGCTGCCTTGTGGTCCGGCTGCGACCAAGACTTTCGTGGGGCCCGACTGCCAGGGTCAGACCATCGACTCCGGCCGCGGCTGTCACGAAATGCCTCTGGACCCGTACAACGCGGGCTCTGCATTGTTGGTGTGTAACGGATGAACAAGCTGAAATTGGAGGACCGAGAATGAATCGGCGCTTTGCAGTAATGGCCGTGGCCGCGCTGTTGTGGGCGTGTGGGCCGGCGGAGGATTCGGTGACGCCGGACTTGTCCGGAGATGTCGTTGACCCGATGGAAGAGGTGTTGCCGGAAACAGTGGCCCTTTTCGATGTGGCACCGGAGTTGGTGGATGTTGGCGTGGAGATCGACTTTGGCGGCAAGATTGAAGTCCAGGTGGATTTCGGCCGCGGTCCCGGGCCCGGGGAGGCGGGGTGGCCGTGCGACAACGGTGCCGAGTGTGATGAAGGGTGGTGCATCAAAACCGCGGAAGGTCAGCAGTGCACTGTCGCCTGCCAGGAAGAGTGTCCCTTTGATTGGGCCTGCGTCCTGTACACGCCCATGCTGCCGGACCAGATCTTCTTGTGTGTGCCTACCGTTACCGACCTGTGCCGACCGTGCCGGAAGAACTCCGAGTGCTGGACCAACGATGTCGACGCGGGACAGACGTGTGTGGAATACGGTGCGGGGGGAAACTTCTGCGGGGCCGGTTGCGACGGAAACGACGATTGCCCGGAAGGGTACCAGTGTGGGCAAGCGGACGATGTCTCCGGGGGCCTATCCAAACAGTGTGTGCTGGCTGCGGGGGAGTGTGACTGCAAGCCTTGGTTCGTCGATGACGGGGCGACCACCGATTGCTACCAGACCAACGAGTGGGGTACTTGCCTGGGCGAGAGGATGTGCACCGCCACCGGGCTGTCCGCCTGTCCGGCGGCCCAGCCCGCAGAAGAGGCGTGCAACGGCCACGACGACGACTGCGACGGCGACGTGGATGAAGGGCTGTCCGGCACCGATTGCCTGGTGATCAACACCTATGGTGCGTGCGCCGGGACCAATGTGTGTGAAGGGGGACTGCTCATCTGTCAGGGTGCGGAGCCCGAGGCGGAGCAGTGCGACGGCCTGGACAACGACTGCGACGGGGAAGTGGATGAGTCTTTCGAGGATACGGACGGGGATGGAGTGGCCGATTGCCTGGAGAGTGACATCGACGGGGACGGCACGCCGGACGTGCTGGATAACTGCCCGGCACTTCCCAACCAGAGCCAGTTGGACACCGACCTGGATACCGTGGGCAACGCGTGTGACCCCGACGACGATAACGACCAGGTCGCGGACGACCTCGATTGCGCGCCGTTGGAAGGAGAAATTTATCCTGGTGCGGACGAAACCTGCGACGGTTTGGACAACAACTGCAACCTCGTAGTCGACGAGGGTTTTAACGATAACGACTTCGATTCTATCAAGGATTGTGTGGACACGGATGATGACAACGACGGCATATCCGATGAGGCGGACTGTGAGCCCTCGGACCCGTTAGCCTATACGGGCGCGCCGGAGCTTTGCGACGGCATGGACAACGACTGCGATCAGGACATCGATGAAGTCTTCCCTGATATGGACGGTGACGGCGCTGCCGATTGCGTAGATGAAGACGCGGACGGAGACGGCGTAATCGACAGTGCGGACAATTGTGTTGGTGCAAAAAACGCGGGGCAGGAGGACCTTGATCAGGACGGCCTCGGGGACGCGTGCGACCCGGATGTCGATGGAGATGCAATTCCGGACAGTGTGGACAATTGTGTTGGTGTAAAAAACACCTCCCAAACCGACACTGACGGTGACGGAGCCGGCGATGTCTGCGATAACGATATCGATGGGGACGGCGTGGACAACGGTGCGGACAATTGTGTTGGTGTAGAAAACGCGGGGCAGGACGACGCGGACGGAGATGGCATCGGGGACGCGTGTGAGGACGACAAGGACGGCGACGGCTCGCCTGATACAAAAGACTGCGCCGAAGACGACCCGGCAATCTTCCCTGGGGCCGAGGAGATCTGTGACGGTCTGGACAACGACTGCGACTTCCTCACCGACGAGGGTTTTAACGATAACGACTTCGATTCTTTGAAGGACTGTGTGGACATGGACGACGACAATGATGGAGATCCGGACGGTTCCGACTGTGCGCCGCTGGACGCGGCCGTGAACAAGGACGCGGTGGAGGTTTGCGACGGGGTGGACAACAATTGTGATGGTGAGACCGACGAGGGATTGGGTGCGACAGTCTGCGGCAAGGGGCAGTGTGCGCACGAAGTGGACAATTGCATCGGTGGTATGCTTCAGGTGTGCGATCCCATGGAAGGTGTCGCTCTCGAGACCTGCGACGGATTCGACAACGACTGTGACGGGCTGGTCGACGAGGATCAGGGGAGCACGACTTGTGGTTTCGGACTATGCCAGCACACCGCGGCCAACTGCGTCGGAGGAGTCCCTCAGGTTTGCGATGAATTTGAGGGTGCCGGCCTCGAACAATGTGACGGCAAGGACAACGATTGCGACGGGCAGGTGGATGAGGCGATGCCTACGTTGGCGTGTGGCGAGGGGCAGTGTTTTCACACCGTCCAGTCGTGTATCGGCGGAGTGACTCAGCAGTGCGACCCGTTGCAGGGCGCGCAACCGGAAGTTTGCGACGGTGTGGACAACGACTGCGACGAGGAGGTTGATGAGGGGCTGGGAGTTGTGACCTGCGGAAAGGGCAACTGTCTACATGATCAGCCTTACTGTGTGGAAGGGAAGATCCAGCCGTGCGATCCTTTCCTTGGCTCCGAGTTGGAGCAGTGTGATCTGCAGGACAACGACTGTGACGGGTTGGTGGACGAGGAGTTGGGTTCTTTCAGTTGTGGCCAGGGAACTTGTGCCCATCCGGTTGCGGTGTGCGTCGATGGAGCGCCCGGTCTTTGTGACCCGTTCTTTGGCGCCGAGGAAGAGGTCTGCGACGGTAAGGACAACAACTGTAACGGCGGCGTTGACGAGGGGATGGGTGAGCAGACGTGCGGGCTGGGTGCGTGCGAGCACACTGTCCCTGTCTGCGAAGCCGGGGAGCTGGTGGAATGCGACCCCATGGAAGGGTGGATGCTGGAGGAATGCGACGGCCTGGACAATGACTGCGACGGGACTTCGGACAACGGCTTTAACGATCAGGACCTGGATTCTCTGGCGGACTGCGTGGATGATGATGATGACGGCGATGGAGATCCGGACGATGACGATTGTGAGCCCCTCAATCCGGATGTTGCTCACGGTCTGGACGAGGTCTGCTTCAACGGAATCGACGACAACTGCGACGCCGCAGTGGATGACGGCGACGAGTGCATTCTTGCCAGTTGCCGTAAGATCAAGGAGGACTACCCTGATACCTCGGATGGTGTTTACACTATCGAACCTCAGGGGGACGGAGAGCCGTTCGACGTCTATTGCGACATGACTTCCGACGGTGGTGGCTGGACGTTGGTGCTGAAGCTGTCGAAGGACCAGTTCTGCTACGGCAGCCCCAAGTGGACCGATTCCTCGCCACACAATGAGGACAAGGTCACTAATCCGGTGCTACCCAACGCGCACGAGTACGACGCCAAATCCCGGGCTTTCCATCTCCTGGCCGATACGACGGAGTTGAGGTTCTACACCAGCAAGGACAAGGCTACGTCTGTGTCCTTTTCTTCCCCGGCGTCGCCCCGGAAGCTGATGACCACCAACGAGGTGCCTTTTTCCCCGTATCCGGACTACGAATCGTGGCGGTTGGCATTCGGTCACGACCGGCAGTGCGCGCCGATCTTCATGCGTGCCGGCTCTGCTCTGTGGGATGGCTCGTGTCGTAACGGCGGTTCCGTGCCCAGCGGTTGTGGTCAGCCGTGCGTGTTCTGCTACCAGGCATCCGATGGCAACTACGGCTGCCCGGCTAGCCCGGGAGGATGCGGTAGTGGCAGTAATAACGACGTCAACGCAGGCGTAGGCAACAACGCCAACTATTGCGGAGGCGGGGACGGGGCCGACTGTTCTACAGCCAGCGACTGGTCGGACGCGAATCTGCGGACCAACGTGTACGCGCGGTAGGATGGTTTGCAGGCGTTGCACCATAGGCATCCTTCAGGCAGAATAGTGGGCAGACGAGGTCAATGGTGAGAAGCGGGATCACATTCATTTGCGTGCTGTTGTCCGCCGGGCTCGTATCCGCGCCGGCGCCTTACACTGCTCCCGACGGAGATTTGAACCAGGATGGAGCCGTTGACGGGTTGGATCTTCAGTGCGAGATTCTGCTTTTCTCCTACTTGAATCTGGCCGATCATCCCGGCGGCGCCGAGTGCGCCGAAGATGCGGATTGCGCTGACCTGGTGGCGCCGGACGCCCGCTGTGGTGCGGGTTTTGGACCGGGGAAAGTCTGCCTTCCGGGATGCTTGGCGCCGGTGGTGGCGTTGGACAAGGATGGAGCCCCTTCCTGCGATGACCCGGAGGCCGACGATGACAACTGTTTGGGCCTGACTCCGCGCCGCATTACCGACTTGAATTGTGACGGCGAAACCACCAACACCGATTTCCTGTTCCTGGTGGCCGTGATATTCGGCAAACTGGGGATGCCCGACAGTCCCGATCACGATGGTGATGGGCGGCTGAACTTCTGCGACGATGATTCGGATGGTGACGGCGTGGCCGACGCGGACGACTGCGTCGTCCTGGACGCGAGCCTGTTCCCCAGCAACGAGGAGATGTGTGACCTGATTGATAACGATTGCGACGGTGAGGTGGACGAGGAGATGGGACACTCCAGTTGCGGTCAGGGTGCGTGTCACTGGTACATGCCGGTGTGCAAGAACGGTGTTCCTCAGGTATGTGATCCTTTTGATGGTTGGGCGCCGGAGGAGTGTGACGGCGTGGACAATGACTGCGACGGCGAGGTGGACGAGGAGCTGGGCAGTACGACCTGCGGTTGGGGATTGTGCGAGCACGCGGCGCCCTTGTGTGCCGACGGCGAGCCCCAGGAGTGCGACCCGTATCAAGGGGCGACCGGCGAGGAGTGCGACCTTCTGGACAACGACTGCGACGGTATGGTGGACGAGGATCTGGGCACTACAACGTGCGGGGTCGGAGCGTGCCTGCACTGGGTGGACAACTGTGCCGAGGGCGAACTCCAGGTCTGTGACCCCATGGAAGGGGCGTCCGAGGAAGTGTGCGACGCCGTGGACAACGACTGCAACGGCGAAACCGATGAGGGCTTCGGCACCACCACCTGCGGGCTGGGGTTGTGCGAGCATACGGTGGATGACTGCGAGAGCGGCGTGACGCAAGTGTGCGACCCCAACCTGGGGGCGGGTCCGGAGGTTTGCGACGGCTTGGACAACGACTGCAACGGCGTCGCAGACAACGGGTTCAACGATCACGACATGGACGGACAAGCGGACTGTGTCGACGAGGACGACGACGACGACGGCGACCCGGATGTCACCGACTGTGAGCCCATGAACCCGGCGGTAGGCGGATTGGCCGTCGAGATCTGTTTCAACGGGGTCGACGACAATTGCAACAACCAGCAGGACGAGGCGTGTGACGGCGAGAGTTGCCTGAAGATGCTGCAAGCCAACCCCGCCCTGTCGGACGGCGTTTACACCATCGACCCGGACGGCTCCGGGCCGCTGGCGTCCTTCAGCACCTGGTGCGACATGACAACGGAGGGCGGCGGGTGGACCTACGGCGCCATCATCGAGACCACCACAAGTTCCAGCAACCGGACACGCCTGCCCGGGGTCACCAAGTTCGGGGGAGTCAACCCCAACAAGTTGTTGAGCGAGTACTCGGTGAACTTGACCGGCGTGCCGTACGAGACCATTCGGATCGACAATTTCTCCACCGGCGACTACGTAACCCAGGCTGCTGCAAGTCCGGGGACCTGGAACGGGACCACCTACTCGAGTTCCCACGGCAACGCTGCCAAGAAGATCACCATGACCGGCAGCCGGGAGTTTCGCACCGGCTATTACGGCAGTTCCATTTGCAGCCTGGCTCAAACGAACATTCCCGTCTGTTTCGCAGCCCTGGTTCCTACTGGCTGGGTGTGCGACACTGACGGCGCCGACGTGAAGGGGTGGGTGGATCCCACCGGCGGGGAAATCTGCGGCCTGTACTACTGCAAGAAAGTATGGCGAGGCAACTCCGGCTGCACCTCCTATATCGGGCAGACCGCGGTGTACGGATTTGCGATCCGGTGACGCTGTTCAGCCGTTACTGATCACATAATGGCCTTCTCTACAAGAACTTGGTAGAATATCTGCTGCGTTAAGGGGAGGTGTATGGTGCCGGGTATCAGCCTGGAAGAGATGGGGCATGGAATCCGCCTGCCGGCAGTGACTGCGCTACTGGTCGCTGCGGTGGTGTTGCTGAGCCCCGAACTTTCCATGGCCTGCGGCTCTTCCTGCGAATGTCCATCGGGCCAGCAGTGCGACAGTGGCGCGATCTGCCAGCCGGTGGGAACCGTGTTCGGATCCGGTACCCATCCACTTTGCTGCTCCGACCCGTCGTGCGACCAACCAGGTAGTGTGTGTGAGAACTCCGACGGTAGTGTGGGGGTATGCTCTGCCGGCGGTTGTGTGCCTACGAGCTGTTCCGCCATGGGCAAGGATTGCGACTCCGCCCCCGACGGTTGCGGCGGTACCGTCCAGTGCGGACAGTGCCCTCCCGGGGCCGTGTGCCAGGACGGCGTGTGTTTCAGCAACTGCATGCCCAACTGTACCGGCAAGCAGTGCGGTGACGACGGTTGCGGGGGGTCGTGCGGCGAGTGCCCGCCGGGGTGGCCGTGCAGCGCCGGTTTCACCTGTGCGCCTTGCCAGTCGAGTTGCGCGGGTAAGGAGTGCGGCGATGACGGCTGCGGCGGTTCCTGCGGGAATTGCCCGGACGGCCTGGCGTGTGCCGGGGGAGTCTGTTCCGGCTGCACCCCGAGTTGCGCCGGGAAGGAGTGCGGCGACGACGGCTGCGGCGGTTCGTGCGGTAGTTGCGGATTTGATGCTGCGTGCAATCCCCAGGGACAGTGTGCCTGCAAGCCGGCTTGCCTGAACAAAGAATGTGGCGACGATGGTTGTGGCGGCGCTTGCGGCGCCTGTGGATTCGATGACACCTGCAGCCCCGCCGGAATCTGTGTACCTGCGGACGAACCAAAGCCGGACATTTCCGCGCCGGATGAAGACGCGGGCGGCACGCCGGCAACGCCTGACGCGGGAGGAACTCCGGCGGGCGACGACGCGGCCTCGACGCCCGGTCCCGAGACTCCCGGAGGCTGCCCCTTCGGCTACCATTTGACCGCCATGGGATGTGTGGCGAATACTCCGGTGGGCGAGGAGGAAGGTGGTGGGTCGGGCGGAGGTTGCTCGGTCGCGGGCGGCGAGGATACACGCGGACTTCTGGCACTCTTCCTCCTGCTTGTGGCCGTATTGGCTTGCCTGGCGATGAGGCCCCCGCGGTGGCTTGTGGCCTGCCTCGGATTAGCGTTGATCGTGACTGCTTGCGCAGAGACCCAGGTTGTGAAAGGTACGGGTCTTCCCGGCTGGGATGTTTCGCCGGGTGCGGATTGGACTGGGGGTGAGAGCGAGGTTGGCGGCAATAACAACGGCTGTACGCCCGACTGCGACGGCAAGGAATGCGGCAAGGACAACTGCGGCGGCTTGTGCGGCGTGTGTCCTGAAACGATTGCGTGTACAGACTATGTCTGTGCGGGCCAGTGTGAGAACGAGTGTTCTCCACCGGGTTCGCGCATGTGCGTTGACGCGGGTTTCGCTGATTGCGGGCAATACGATGGCGACGGGTGCGTGGAATGGAGCGAAGTCAGCTATTGCCCGGGCGCCGGTGTTTGCGTGGAAGGGGAATGCGAGTGCGTAGCTAATTGTCAGGGTAAAGAGTGCGGCTTCGACGACTGTGAGGGAAGCTGCGGCACCTGCCCTGCCGGGGGTACGTGCAGCAACTACGCCTGCACCGACGGATGCGTTGACGAATGCGATACGCCGGGGCTGGGGATGTGCAGCGGCGACGGAAGAGTAGTATGCGGCCAGTACGATGGTGACGAATGCCTGGAATGGGGCGATGTTCTGCCCTGTACCGGCCCCTGCGTCGATGGCGAATGCGGGTGCGACGCTGACTGTTCGGGCAAGCAGTGCGGTGGCGATGGGTGCGGTGGAGTTTGCGGGGAGTGTCCGCCGGGGCAGACGTGCAAAGATTATGCTTGCGCCACTGACGGGCCCACCGACTGTCTTCCCGGCGAAGTGGACCAGGTTTCCTGCGGCGCGTGCGGCACTCAGGAGCGCACCTGCAACAGCAACGGCACCTGGGGCCCGTTCTCCACCTGTCAGGGTGAGGGGGTATGTTTCCCCGCGGAGACGGACACTCAATCGTGTGGTGCGTGCGGCACCCAGACCCGCACGTGCAAGGTAGGGTGTACGTGGGACAATTGGGGACCGTGCGTGGGAGAGGGTACCTGTACTCCGGGCCAAAGTGATTCTGCGACGTGCGGCAAGTGTGGTCTGCAGACCCAGTCGTGCGACGCGACGTGCCAGTGGGGCGGTTGGGGCGGATGTTTCGGGGAGGGAGTGTGTGCACCCGGCGAAGTGCAGTCGCAGCCGTGCGGGTTGTGCGGTCAGGAGACGCGGTTGTGCAACGCCACCTGCCAGTGGGACAGTTGGAGTGGTTGCAACGGCCAGGGGATCTGTACGCCCGGGGACAATCAGTCGCAGCCGTGCGGCAATTGCGGCACCCAGACCAGAAGCTGCAACAGCAGTTGCATGTGGAGCAACTGGGCCGGCTGCGCTGGCCAGGGAGCCTGTCAGCCGGGAGCCAGCGGTGAGTGCGGTGCGTGTGGCTGGCAGACCTGCAGCCCGGCGTGCCAGTGGGGCCCGTGCACCGGCGAGGGTGAATGCCAGCCCGGGCAGCAGTCAACCACCGGTTGTCCCACCTGTCGGGGCAAGACCTGCACCAACAACTGCACCTGGTCAGCCCAGTGCAACCAGTGCGTGGGCTGCAACAGCTTCACTCAGTGCGGCATGGGCTGCCCTTCCGGGTATCACGCCACCGCATATAATTGCAGCTTTTCGTGTGGCAGCAGTTGCTGGAGCAACAACCAGAGCACCTGCGCACCGAGTTGCGGCGGCAGCTTCACCAAGTGCGGCATGGGCTGCCCCTCCGGCTATCACGCGACCAACTACAACTGCAGCTTCTCATGTGGCGATAGTTGCTGGAGCAACAACCAGACTACGTGTCAGGCGGACTGAACCACCACGATTACGGGATGAACGTTTCGTGCCACAGCGCGTAATTAATCAGCCCCCACAGCGCGTAGCCGTGATCGGCCTTTTTCGCTTGGTGTTCTGCCCAAAGAGACCGGATGCTCGCCGGCGATAGTAGGCCGCCTGCGCCGATGCGGTCGGACATGATGATCTGTTCGGCCCAGCCTTTCAGCGGTCCGTTGAGCCACGATGAAACGGGCAACTGCAAGCCCAACTTCTTCTTCGACAAAATCCTTGCCGGCAGGAGATCGGACACGGCCTCCTTTAGAAGGTGTTTCTTGCGTCCGCGTTTGAGCTTGATTGAGGTCGGCACCGAGGAGAGGAAGCGGGCCAGCTCCAGGTCGCAAAAGGGCACCCGGCCTTCCAGGGAGTGGGCCATGGTCATGCGGTCGGTCTGGGGGAGCAGTTTATCGCCGAGGTGGTAGCGGCGGTCGATCTCCATCAAGCGGCCCAACTCGTTCGGTGCAGAGCTGCTTTTGAAGAAGGCCGGGAACAACAACTCCGGCGCGGTACTCGTGTCCATCGAAGTCGGGTCGGCCAGCACGCTACGAGCCTGGTCGGGACTCAGAAGCCTGCGCCAGTGAAAATGTGATTCCGGTACCCCCAGCTCTGCGCCGGCGACGAACCTCTGTGCGAGGAACTGGAAACTCAACCGGCGGTGGGAAACCGGCAGTTTGCCAACTATCGCCCTAATCGCACTCCTCACCGGCTGCGGCAGCCGTCGATATAGCTTGCGGACCTCATATGCGGAGTATGTGGTATACCCCCCGAACAGCTCGTCGCCCCCTTCTCCGGAGAGGAGCACCGTGACATGCTCCTTTGCTGCTTCGGCCAGCAGGTAGAGGGGTAGAGGTGCGCTGTCAGCCATGGGCTCGCCCATGTGTCGCACGCACGCGCCCAGCGCGCTGTGCACATGGTCGGGAGTAACCCTCACTTCGTGGTGATCGGCGCCCAGGCGTCGGGCCATGAGCCGGGCGTAACCGGATTCGTCGTGGCTGGCGTCATTGAAGGCCAGGGAGAAGGTATGGAAGCCGCCATCTCCCCGGGTGCGGGCCGCCAGCGCGCCCACGGAGCTGGAGTCGACTCCGCCCGACAGCATCACCCCCACCGGAACTTCGGCCACAAGCTGTCGCTCCACTGCGGAGTGCAGCAGACTGCGGCAGCGCTCGATGGCGTCAGCCTCGCTCATGGTTTCATCCACAGCAGAGTCGAAGTTGTGGAACCTGTGGAATACCTTTTCGCCTGAATCGGCCGATACGGTGAGCACGGTTCCGGGCTCCAACTCCCTGATCCCCTGGAAAGGAGTAAGGGTTCCCGGAATGTAGCCGAGCCCGAGATACGCGCGCAACGCGTCCCCATCCGGTGCGAGCGAGATTCCATCCACCTCAAGAAGAGCCTGGAGCTCGGACGCGAAGTAGAGAGTGCTGCCCTGGAAAGTGTAGAACAACGGCTTGATGCCGAACGGGTCCCGAGCCAGGTGCAGCGTGCGCCGTTTCTTATCCCACAGCGCCAGGGCGTACATGCCGTTGAGGTGCTCGAGGAATTCGAGTCCCAACTCTTCGTACAGATGCACCAGCACTTCGGTGTCTGTGCGGGAGCGAAACTGGTGATCGTGGTGCAACCCGAACCGCAGTTTGAGGTCGTGAAAATTGTACACTTCGCCGTTATAGGCCAGCCACACCGATTCGTCTTCGTTGGGCATGGGCTGCCTGCCCGCGTCGGTGAGGTCGATGACTTTGAGGCGAGCCGCGGCCAGCCCACATCCGCTTTCAATACGGACGCCCGCGGAGTCGGGCCCTCGATGGGTGAGAACTGCGGCCATCTTCTGCAACTCCCCTCCAAAACCTCTGCGGGGCGTCGGTGTGAAAAAACCGGCTATTCCGCACATGGCGCCTCCCACACGAGGAACACCGAATAGCCTCCTTTCGCAGCGTCGGTGAACATCGGCTTCAACCCCAGCCCCTCTCCTCCCTGCTCATGGAATATGGCGTAGCACGACTGGTAGGTTTTGCACCGGTACTTCATCCACTCCATATTAGTTGCAACATCGTGGAACTCCAGTTTCATGCCGGGCACAAAATAGGAGGGGTTGAACTGGTAGGCGTCGGACGACACAAACCAGAGACTGTCGGGCTTCACCTCTTTTTCCAGCCACTCTACCAGCCGCTCCTCACCCGGGCTGAGCGGCAGTGCATCGCTTGCGGTGAGCGCCTGCACCTTGGCCCAGGGCACGGACCAGCCCAGTGCGAATACCGCGGGCACAAGACATGCGAGCACCACCATTCGCCAGCGGGCCGCAGTGTGGTTGAATCGCAAGGCGACAAACAGATTTCGAAACAGGTAAATAAACAAGAGCGGGCTGAACACCAGGATGAAGTTGCCCGCCTCCCCCGCTTTCCAGCTTGCGATGCCGAAGAAGGGGAGAAACACGAGTATGGTGATGATGGCCGTGTTTCGCAACGGTATGTCCCGCTCTCCGGCCAGGCCCGGTACCAGTGCAAAAGAAGACACGACCACGCCGGCGGCAATGATTGCCGGTTTGAGTTCGAACAGACCGCCGTTGAACGCGTACACGATTCCGCACGTCAGTTCGCCCACTGTTTGCAGGGAGAACCGGTTTGCCAGCGCGTCCAGCAGTCCCGGCCGGCTGGCTTCCAGTGCGGCCCGTTTGACCAGGTAGCCGTAGTCGAACGCGGCGGGTTTGAAGTACAGCAGATGGAAGAGGGACAGACCTTGCTCTTTGGTGCCGTGAAGATGGAGCTGCAGCAGCGTGGGCAACAGAAACAGGGCGAAGCAACCGACGAATCCCGCAAAATACCTGCTCCACAGTACCGACCGGCCGTGCCGGCGTGCGGCCAGGATGGCGAAAGCCGGCATCAGCAGCACCCCGCTGCCTTTGGTGTACAGGCACAAGCCGGCGGTCAGCCCGGCCAGCCACCAGGCCCGCTTGCGGTCCAGCACCCGGCTCATTAGCCAGATGTTGCCCAGGAGCAGCAGGATGAACAGGAAGTCCTCGATGAGGCGATAGAGGTGGAAGTGATGAATGAAAAGGAGGAAGCCGGCGCCCAGGGTGGCCGCCAGCGTGCCGAATCTTCGGAAGGCCGCGAAATACACCACGCCCGCAACCGCGATCATGCAGGCCAGGGACAGTAGACGCCCGGTAAGGAAGAGGGGCAGGTGCGCGTCGGAAGGGCACAGCATCATTACGCCCAGGTTGAACAGCCCGAACCCGTCCTGAGGCCAGGGCGCAGTCCCCGCGAGCAAGCCGGCGAGGGGCTGGCTGCGCATTTCGTCCACAATCGCGGTTATTTGCACCAAAGAGTCGCCTGCGGGAAACGGGGTCCCGGCAAAGACCCGGAGTCCGGCCAGACCGGCGCCGGCGGCCACCAGCAGGAAGGTGGCGACGCCTGTAGCGTGCAGCGGGCGGGGCCGCTTCGGGGCCACACTTTCTGCCGCCCGCGTGAGGGCCAGGCGCAGCTTTGAGAGAAGCGGCGCAAGCCGGCTGAGGCTGTCCGGGCGGAACAGAAGACCCAGGCAAATGACGGTCAACGCCAACGACAGCGCGTACATGCCCGCTGTGAATCCTTTGTCCGCGGCGAAGCCGTTGGCCACATCCGCGCCAAGCAAGGCGACGGCGAGCGCGGCCGCTACCCAGCGGTAGCTCACGCGGTCTCTCACCAGTCCCCAGCATTGTCCCGCCATGGCCATCCCGGCGTAGAGCGCGATCGCGGTGCATACAAAAAGAAGCAAGCCTTGGTACAAGGGCATAGGCCTAATCAAACTTGAAAGTGTTCATCAGCATTCTGACCCCGGTGCGGATGTACCTGGCCAACTCCTCCGGGGAGCGGACCCTGGTCAACACCCGGGCGATGTACCAGGGCCGGTAATAGAACAGATAGTAGCCCAGTTTTGTCAGGCCATCAATCTGCAGTTGGGAGAGTTGGGTCCAGGGGGACTCCAGGCGCCGCTCCGGCGCGTTGCCCAACACGTATTCTCTCCAGTAGTCTTCCCCCGTGAAGTCCACCAACTGTCTGTGCAATCCGCTGCCGGGCTTCGCGATGGTGCGGGAGAACTGTGCGTAGTCGAGGCCCAGGGACAGAGAGTAGAGGATCGTGTGGAGTGCGCTGGACAGCGTTTCCCCGGGATTACCCAGCATGAAAAAGCCAAGGGGCCGAATGCCGGCTTCCTTGACCTGGGTCACAACTTTGCGACTGCGGTCGGGGTCGATGGATTTGCTCACATCGTCCAGAATCTGCTGGCTCGAGCTTTCGAGTCCCAGGTAGATGGCCCGGCAGCCGGCCCGCTTCATGAGACGCAGCAGCTCGGGGTCGAGGCTGTCTATCCGTGCCCGGCATGAAAATTCCAGGTCCAGGTTCAACTGGGCGATTCGTTCCAGAAGCTCCACCGTGCGCCTGCGACTGGTGGCGAAACTGGCGTCGAAGAAGTCGATCTCCCTGACGTGGTGCCGGTGGTATACTTCGTCGATCTCGTCGATGACGCTGTCCACGCTGCGCGTCCCCCTGGGTACCGGCACGATGGCGCAGAAGCTGCAGTCGTATGGACAGCCTAGGGAGGTCATCATCACAGTAAAATTCTTTCGCTGGGAGACAAACGAGTAGTAGAGGGAGTTGTCCAGCAGGTGGCGGGCGGGAAAGGGGAAATTGTCGAAATCCACTGGCCCATGTTCAACTTCGCCGATGGTAACAGTACCGTCAACCCGACAGCCGACTCCGGGCAGTCCCGCGGGGCTTTCCCCATTCACCACTGCATCCAACAGCGCAGGCAGCGCCGCGTCGGCGTGGCCCGCGACGAGGTAGTCGATTTCCGAGTGAGACAGTGTTTCTTCCGGGTAAAGAGAGCAGTTCACTCCTCCCACCACAACCGGCACCGGAATCGCTTTCTTGATCTCTTTTATCCACGAAAGGGTTTCGTGGAACATATAGGTGGAGAGGTAATATCCCATTATGTCCGGCTCGAATTCCCGCAGTTGGGAAAGAACTGCGTCGAGGGTGAGACGGGCCGCCTTGGCATCGATAAGGATCACTTCGTGTCCCGCCCTTTCTGCAAAGGCAGCCGCATAAGCCAGGTTGATCGGCGGCAAGATGCCAAAATCCTCGTCGACAACGAAGAGGTTTTCTTCGAAACGTTTGTGGTGGTATGGGGCAAAAACGAATGCTATCTTCACGTGAGACACTCCTGTTCTGGGGCTATCATCAGCAGTGCCTCAAGTCAACCATAAGGGGTTTCCAAGAAAGTGTCCGAATGAAAAGGGGGACGGCTTGCGCGGTTTTTTTTGTGGCCGCGTTTGACTCCGGTTTTGCGTTGCGTACTATTTTTGTTTCGCATGTGGTTGGTGTCGCGTTTGCCGGTCTTTCACAATGAGGGTGTTGTGTTGTGCCGGCTTCCTTTTGCGAGGTGGGTGATGAGCAGACGGGTTAGTTTCGAGCACGAGATTTGGGGCCTGGACACGGCCCTGGAGGAGTCTGGCGGCGCTGGCCGCCGTTTGGTGGACTGCGAGGTTCGGCGTCTGCTCTTCGACTTCACCCTGGGGCTCAGGCCCCACGAACCGTGCCTCGAGAACAGCTACCGGAGCGCTTGTTTCCTGGTTTCGCTGGACGCTAACCTGCTGGCAGAAAGACGCTTCTTTGCTCCCGATACCTCCCTGGTCGATTCAAAGAACATCGAGCTGTCGGTTCCCCGCTTGCAGTGCCTGCTGGAAGCTCCTGACGATGACATACTAGATGTCGTTGTCGTACGTTGGCCATCTGAATCAGGTCGCCTGACGCCGGA
>CAZVFX010000137.1:0-18653 GCA_964626565.1 uncultured Myxococcales bacterium | reverse complement strand
AACCCGTCCTACCGGCTTGAGAGGCCGGCGTCCTAACCAACTAGACTAATGGGCCACAATATCAATTCTGCAAACACCACTTCTACGCCACATCGAGTTACATGTCGGAGCGGAGTGGCAATGTTCCGGCGCCACCTGGGCAGTGGAAGCGGAGCCGAGAAAAAAACAGGGGGACTAGGATTCGAACCTAGATTAGTGGATCCAGAGACCACTGTCCTGCCCTTAGACGATCCCCCTTCAAAATATCAAACCGTAAAAGCGGGTTTTGTATATCCCCGGCCGAAAATGTTGTCAAGCATTTTTCAAGGCTTGAAGGCCTGAAGGCTTGAAGGCTTGAAGGTACGGCAAATGCGTCGGGAATTCCCTCCACACCTCCACGCCTTTCCTAGGGGTGTACCGCGTAGTGAACAACCTGCTTTTCCTTGGTGGTGATGAAGATGTTCTCGTCGTCGGTGCCCCAGATGCCGCTGAGCCTGGCCTGGGCGCTTACCCGGTTGAAATAGGCCCCGTCCTCCTTGATGAAAGAGGGGGACTTGACCTCAAGGAAGTCCCAACTGTCGGTGCCTGCGTCATATTGCCACAGCATTGCGAAGGGCTGGCCGCCCCCGGCGTACAGCGTGCCGGCGGGGGAGTACCACATGGCGTTGACCTTGGTGCCCGGATTGATAGTTGACAGCGGACTGAATGAGCCGTCCGCCTGCAACTCCAGCACCGTTCCCTTTTCAGCCCCGACCCACACTTTCCCCGCCGCGCCGTAGATGCTGCGGATCCGGTGGGTGCCGACCACGTCGAAATCGACGGTGAACGCGCCGTCCTTGTAGGTGATGAAGATCTCGTCCCCGCCGATGTACGCGGTTCCAGGCTCCGGGGAATAGACCGCGTTGAGGTCGGGAGCCGGGGTGCCGATGCCCAGTTCGGAAGGAGTGTGCTGCTCCCAGTTGGTTCCGTCCCACTGGAGAATGGCGCCTTCAGCGCCCACTACCCACAGGTCGTCGGCGTCGGTACCCCAGACGTCTTCCAGGTCGGCATTGACCCCGGTAGAAAGATCATCGTCATACCAGTCGAGAACACCGTTGGTCTTCCAGTCATAGTAGCGCTTGAGCAGGCCGCCTTCCCCGCAAATCACGACGTACTCGTGAGAAATCGCCCACACGCCTTTTACTTCCACCGACTGGGCCAGGTTGATATGGTTCCACTCATCCTTGCCGGAGTGATACCACGCCACCGCGCCCAGGCCGCCGGAGAGAAACACCTCGTAGTCTTCGGCCGCTTCCGCGCCCATGAGGTCATACCAGGTTTCGCTTTCGCCGGTGTCCACAACCTTCCAACCCAACTGATTGTCGAAGGGGGGTCCCGAGTCTTTCTGCACAGTGTCTTTGGCAGTGGTGGAGTCGCCGGTCGTGTCGGGGTCCGAGATTGTGTAGTCATTGTCGCCCGGCCCCACGTTGGCGCCGTCATCGGGGCAACCGGCGGCCAGAACGAGCAGGCAGGTCAGAGCGAGGAGTTTCCTCATGGTTTGTCTCCCGAAGTCAGTTCCGCCCGGGCGGAATCAAAAGGTTGGACACAGGATAACAATGCGAGCGCGAGGCGTCAATTATCGAGACCTGGCGTTAGCCGGCGAGGTGGTCACGGACCTTCGCGAGGAAGTTGGCGGCGACCTGGGGGTTCTCCTGCAGGAACTCCATCAGCCCGGTGAGCCTGCGCATCGCCTCGTCGGACATGTTGTGCTCCATCGCGCATGCGTCGGGCTCGGCTGCGGCCTCGGTCATGGACAGGACGTCGACGAGAAACCTGGTCAGCATACGGTGACGCATAACGACCCTCAAAGCCTGTCTCTCTCCCTCTTCGGTCAAGTCGATGTACTCCCGCTGCTCGTACTTCAGAAGCCCGAGATCGGCCAACCGGCGCATGGCCGGCGATACGGACCCGGCGCGCACTCCCCGGGCCCGGGCGATATCCCGGACTCTGGCCACCTTCTTCTCCTGGATGAGGGTGTAGATGGTCTCCAGATAGTCCTCCAGGGATGCCGACAGCTCCAACCGCTTTTCTCCAGTCATAATGCCTCCCGGTGTCAAGACCTCGATTTCAACCTGGTCACGTGTATGTCCTCAGCCACATCCTCTTCAACCGCCAGCTCGGTGCCCTCGAACCTGAAGCACAGGGCGGGGCTGGTGGCGTGCAATTCAACTATGACCCCCGGCCTCAGCCCCAGGGAAGTAAGCCGGTGCAGGCGGTCATGGGTTTTCGGCTTGATCATGAACAGCCGGCCCTTCTCGCCGGGTTTCAGCGCGGTGAGGGGTACGACCTGGCTGGTGACGGCTGTTTTGCCGGCCTGGCAGCACGGCCCGGGCGGTATGGGCCAGCCGTGGGGGCAGGTCTCCGGGTGCCCCAGGAGCGTGCAGAACGCCTCCGACATCTCGGGCGGCATCTGGTGCTCCATCTGGCAACTGATGTCGAAGCCCCGCTGCCGGTCGAGACCTAGAACCGTGTCCAGCAACACTTCCGTAAGCCGGTGCCGGCGCACCACATCTTCCGCCACTTTTCGACCCGAGGTAGTCAGGAGCAATGCTCCGTCGGAGGCCGCCACGAAGCCCAGCCGCTCCAGAGCCTCGAGCGCTTCCGGTGGTACGCTTTCCGGGTGCGCACACGCAGCTCCATTTTCGCCTTGCTCAGCGCCACGCTCCTCAGCCATTAGCATCGCTTCCAGAGCATGTTCGGCCTTGCTGCTAAGAATCTCCACGGTCCCCTCCTCGATTCAAGAGAACGTTATTCCCAAGGTTGAGCAGACGAAATACACCATCGCCCCAACCAGTACCGCATATGTGGAGACGAAGACGAGAAGTACTGCGCCCACCTTCGGCCCCCGCTCTTTGAAAAGCACGATTATGGCGTTAACGCACGGGGTCAGGAAAGTCATGACCACCATGGTCACCACGAGTTGCAGATTTGTAAACCCTCCACTGAGATGCTCCAGTTCAGTGGCACCGTTTTCCCGCCTGATGAGCGTCTTGATGAACACTTGCACAGATTCATCGGGCAAACCGAGAACACCGTGAGTCAAGGGATGTGCGATTCGTTCGATGAGAGTCAAGCCTCCGACCCGGTCAAAGACAAACAACACCAGGGAGGCGAGCACAAAATAGGGCACCGCCTCTTTCATGAAGTGATAGGTCTGCAGCACCGTGAGACGAAGTACGGCTCTCACGCGCGGGACGCGCATCTGCGGAACTTCCATTATGAAGTCCGCGGTGAGGCCGGGCAGCAGCCGGTTGGCCGCCCATCCCGCCAGCAGCATCTGGAACGCGATTACGCCGAAGACCACCAGCGGCGCACTCACCGGCATATCTCCCAGAATGACCAGCATCACCCCGAGCAACGGTGCGCAGGGCACCCCGGAAAGCAGGATGAGGGAGGCGATGATCCGCTCCCGCCGGGACTCCAGCATCCGGGTGGTGATCAACGCCATGGTCACACAGGAAAAACCCATGGCCAGGGGCAGCACTCCCTTGCCGTTGAGGCCCACCATGCGAAACAGCCGGTCGAGCAGCACCGACAGCCGGGCCAGGTATCCCGAATCCCTCAACAGGGCGAAAGCAAAATAGAAGAACAGCAGCACCGGCAGCACAAGACCAAAGGCCAGAAACAGTCCGGAAGGAAGAACCCCGAAATCCCGGTCCATGAGTGCGTCGACGACGATGGGCCAGGGTACCAGCTCCATGAGGCCGTCCAGGATCGGATAGAGGATGCCCTCGAACAGGGTCGCATTCAGCCAGTCGACCACCAGGGTGGCGCCCAGCTTACCCACGAAAAGGTACGCGGCAGCCACCACCAACGCCGCGATGAGGGGACCGGACAGCGGATGCTGAGCCAGCCTCCCAAAACGCTCCAACAACGGCACCCGCTCGACAGGAGGACGCGTCACCGCGCGGGCGGCCAGACGACCCGCATGGTCGTGGAAAACTTCGGTGAGAATGACGTCCAGCGGCCGGGCGGAAGCGGCGGCCAGGGAGTCCACGACGGCCATGGCGTCCGTCAGCACCGCCTCACCCAAATCGGCCTTCACGAGGCGGGCCGCGGTTTCGTCTCCTCCCAGCAGTTGCACAGCCAACGCCCGGGGGGCGATGCGCGCCCCGGCCAGGATGGACTCAAGCTGCTGCAAGGAACTCTCTATGGCCTCGGGGAAAGTCACTCCGGGGTTGGGCAGTCTCGGCGCGAGAAGACGCCGGGACAGATCGGCAACGCCCCGGCCCTCCAGAGCCACGGTGCGCACGAAATCCACATTCAGTTGCTCGGACAGCCACTCCGTATCGATGGTGACGCCCTGCAGGCTCGCCTCGTCGGCCATGTTGAGCACAACCAGGGTGGGAAGGCCGAACTGGGCGGCATGGAGCAGCAGGGCCAGGGACCGGCTGAGGTTCTTTTCGTCGGCGACCAGAATGATCGCCCCGGGATTCATGAGCAGAAGTGCATCCCTAGCCACCATCTCCTCTTCACTTTGCGGGAACAGCGTCGCGGTGCCGGGGGCATCGATGAGCCACGGCTGACCCTCGGCGGAAGGGGGACGCCGGACCCCTCTTAGCCGGGCCAACAGACTGCCGACCACGGCAATCCGGTCGAGCGGAGAGGGGCTGTACCGCCCGCGCACAATTGTGAGGGATGAGCCAGGGATGGCGACATCATCGTGCAAGTCTCCACACATGCGCCTGAACAGCGTCGACTTGCCCGTCTGGAGATTACCCAGCAGCAGGAAGTCCCGCTGGTTCCCAAACAGCTTCGAGGGTCGCGACCCGCGCTGTTCAACTGACGGTTCGCTCTTCTTGTTGCCACTACCCACTTGACAACCTCTCAATTATTCGTTAGGCTAGCCTAAGCATGTAAGCCGCGTCAAGGTAAATGTGCCGCCGGCCGTTGATTATGCGGCTTGAAGAACCTTGTCGCACAGACACCGGGACCTGCGCTTGCCCAAGACAATTGACAAGCCGGGAGGACGTCATTACATTCGAATCTTGTCGATGTGGAAAGTAGTGAGGAGTCACACCATCAAAGCAGTTCTGAACAGAAGACCCAGGGCAAAAGCAGCTCGTAGAAACATAACCGCAGCGGCTGTGTTCGCGTTCGCCGCATGGTGGAGCGTCCTTCCGGCTCTATCTCCTCTGCACCTGGCCTTTTCTTCGCATCAGCATCGCTTTGACCCGCTCTTCCAGCGCTTCGAAGATATTCTGGTCAAGAACGGCACACCGGCGGACGAAGCCAAGCGCTATCCCACCAGGCCCGGGGTCGGCTCCTCTGGGAACAAGGCCTGCGAAGTCATCATCGTTCCCTGCACGGTTTCCAATTCGTTCCTGAATCGCTCCGCCGCCATATCGTTCCTGAATACGACCTCCTCTGGCCACCTTCCGGCGGAACTTTTCGTCGGTTGCGGCCAGGATTCCATTTACACATTAAGCTCTGTTCTGGCGAATGCGCCAAAGCAGTCCCCTCCGCTTGCCTCCTAAGCACTAAGCAACATATGTAGGTGCCGGGGCGTCTTCGCGCCTCGTTCACCCCAACAATCTGATGTCCTGCGTTCTTGAGGGGGACTATGTTGAACAGAAGAGCGAAAAACCAGACGGTGATCCTTGGTGCGGGAGCGGCGGGATTGTCTGCCGCCCTCGAACTGTCCAGGAACAACCGACCGGTAACTGTCGTTGACCTCGAGGCCTCCCCCGGGGGGCTCTGCCGCACGGTCGAGCGGGGCGGTTACCGGTTCGATCTCGGTGGACACCGGTTCATTTCCAGAGACGAGTCCCTGGTTGACACGGTGCGCGAACTGCTGGGTAGCGACCTGCTTGAGGCGACGCGAAAGAGCGTAATCCTGCTGAACGGCAAGCGCTACCGATACCCCCTCGAGCCGCTGGACCTGGTGCGCAACTTGAGCCTCACCCTGGGTTTCCGAGGGTTTGCCGACTTCATTCGTCAGAAGCTCATCAACAGCCAGACTCCTCCCGGGCTGGAGAGTTTCGAAGAATGGACCATCTCTCGCTACGGCAAAACCTTCTACGACCTGTTCTTCGGACCCTACAGCGAAAAGCTGTGGGGCATTCCACCGGAGCAACTCAGTTGCGATTGGGCGGGTCAGAGGATTTCTTTGATTGACTTGACCGACGTGGCGCTGAGGCTGCTTGGCCTCAAACGAGACAGTACCAGAACGTATGCGTTGAGGTATTACTACCCGCGCAAGGGCATCGGTCAGATCTTTTCTGCCATGGCTGAGGACGTGACTGCGCACGGCGGCAAGGTCCTCCTGGGAACACGCGTTGTTGGGTTCGGATCGCGTGGGAACACGCTGTCCGAGGTTCACCTTGAAGACGAGGGTGGGTCTTTCTGTATTTCGTGCGACCAGGTTATTTCCACAATTCCTCTGCCGGACCTCGCCCGCCTGCTCTACCCTGGCAGCCGGGACGTACTGGCTTCGGCCGACCAACTCGGGTTTCGCGGCGTGCGCTTCCTGAACATACTGTTGGACCGCCAGGATGTGTCACCCAACACCTGGCACTACGTGGCTGACCCGCGCTATTTGCCGACCCGGATCCAGGAGCCCAGGCGCCGGAGCCCGTGGAGCGCACCTCCGGGAAAGACCTCTCTCATGCTCGAGATCCCTTGTGAGGTTGGCGGCGATGTCTGGGGGCAGCCTGATGACAATCTGCTCGACCGGTGCCTCCGCGACTTGAATCATCTGGGAATCAAGGTGGATTCAGACGTCATCGGCCACTTCTCCACCAGGATTACACACGGGTACCCTGTATTTCGGCTGGGCTATCGCGAGCCCCGGGACAACCTGTTGGCTGCGGTGGACCGGATGAAGAACGTAGTCACCTGCGGACGCCAGGGGACTTTTCGCTACATATTCATGGATACGGCCATGCAGATGGGAATCCTGGCCGCTCGCAACGTTATCGGATTGGGGACAACACGGAACCTCGAGCTTCAGAATCTGCACGACGAGAACAGCCTATTGGAGTGCAAAGCAATAACCGCCAGGTAGAGCAGGGAGAAAGAAATGAGTAGAGACAAGATGACCGCAGTTTTCAATGCCGTATTTATTGCCGCCGCAGCGCTTCTGCTACCCTGGTCGGGATGTGCGGGGAAGGGAGTTGACTATTCCGTCATCGCAGAGCCGGTGGACAAGTCGTGTTCCCAATGTCACGACGTTGACTACCGGGACGAGTTGTTCGAGGCGATTGAGACCCTCGACAACAGCCTGTTCACAGCGGAGAACTTCCCGGATTCCAATTTTCCGGACGGCCTGCTGAATAAGACCGTGGAAGGCATGATCAGCGCAGCCGATCCTCCCCGGGATGCTCAGATGGACCCCGCCTGGCCCGTGCGCAAGGCGTGGATCATGCACGAGATGAACGAGTTGCATGCGCTGCTGGATGAGGACATTCCGGCTGACTTCACCAGTCAGGACCGATTTGACGGATTTGTCACCCTTGTCGAGGGCGATCATCTTGAAGGTTGCGAGCTTGGCGACAAACTGGACCTTGGTTTTTCAGGAGACCCCGAGGGCATGCAACCTCTTTGGGCCAAGAAGCTGTTTGAGTTGCTCGACCTTGAGTTCGAGGAACTGTCCGACAAGGACCGCCAGAAGATCAGGGACTATGTCGACGAACTGCTTCCGGGGGGATTGAAGGGTTGCGTGGCCGGCGAAGAGAGTGCGAGCTGATTGGCCCGAAACTACTGCTGTTGACTTGTGTGCTGTGTCTCGGTTGCGATCCCGGCGACGGGAGCACTCTGGACGAAAGTGGGCGTCCCATTGAACACCCCTATGCACCTGGTCTCGGCTCCAAGTTCGGTGCGGCTGTTTTCCCCCCCACCTACCGGGGCATCAGTTCGGGCTTCTTCGACCAGTTCTGCTCGAGCTGCCACGGCGGAGCCTCCCCTTCCAAGGGGCTGGACCTCTCGGAGTCCGAGGGACATGACCAGTTGGTTGACATTCCCGCAGTTCAAAGGTCTTCGTTGGACCGGGTCACTCCCGGAGATTCCGACAACAGCTACCTGATAATCAAGCTGGAGGGAGGTCCGAACATGGCCGGGAGGCGCATGCCTCGCGGTCTCCCGGCCCGACCGCAAGAGGAAATAGACACGATTCGAATGTGGATAGACGAGGGTGCACCGAAAAACTAATGAACAACAAACAGCTACGACCAAGGAACTTGATGCGTGACGGAAGCTATTCACCGGCATGGGTTCCGGCCGTTTCGGCCGTCCTGCTGGTAGTTGCCGGCGTGATTGCGCAACCGGCTGTTGCAGAGCCGTATTTTGCGCAGCGGGAAGGGTACAAGTGTTCCGTGTGCCACGTCAACCGGACGGGCGGGGGGATGCGAACCGATTTCGGATACCAATACGGCGTCACTCACCTTAACGCGCTTGCCCAATCACCGGCGGACAAGACCGATGACGAACTGAGTCCCTCTTCCGAAGGCTGGGCGGGTCGTCGACGCATCGATCCGAACCTGAACGACAATGTGGCCATCGGCGCGAACATGCGTTTCACCCACACAACCTCCTTCGCAGAACAGATGCACAACACGTTCGAAAGCCCGGAGTCGAATTTCTACACGCGGTTCAGTGCGTTGGAGCACCTGACGGCCTACGCCGACCTGTCGGTGGCCGAGGGTAGCGTCGAGAGCAGGGAGGCGTTTGTATTGCTGGACGGTTGGAGTGGTTTCAGCCTCAAGGCCGGCTACCTGCTGCTTCCCTACGGCTTGAGGATCTGGGGCGAAGAGGAGTTCATCCGCAGGGAGACCGGATTCAACTACTCATCCCCCGACCTGGGTGCCGAGATCGGATTCGAGCAGGGACTGTTCAGCGCTTTTGTGGCAGTGAGCAATGGTGCGGGCGGAGGTCAGGACTCGGATGCGGACAAGCAGGTGTCAGGGTTGGCCGAGTTGTCATTCAAGGCTGCGCGCATCGGTCTGTCCGGCAGCTTGAACAAGACCAGGAAGCAGAGCGTTCTGTTTGGCGGAACCTACCTGGGGCTGACTCTGGGAAGACTCACTCTACTGGTCGAAGGGGATCTGATTCGTACGACCTACGAAGAGGCCAATGCAGATGTCTCTGGATTGACGGCCTATGGCGAGGCCAACTTCCTGCTGATGCGCGGGCTGAATCTCCAGACCGGGTACGGTTACCACGACCCGGCGCTGGACGTAGATGAAAATCAGCGCATGCACTTCTACGGAGGAATCGAGTTTTTCCCCATTCCTTTTGTAGCAACCAGGCTTAGATATGACATCCGTGAGAGTGTCCCTCAAGACGAAGTGGGAAATGCCGACATCCTGCTTTCTGAATTGCACTTCTTCTTTTGAGCCGGGGGTGAAGGAATCATGAGCGAACGTATCACACCGGGGCTGATAGCAATGCTCCTAGTCATAACATCGGGGACTTCCTGCGGCCCCGCACCCAGACCGGAGATTCACACCGGCACCGCGTCACGGTTGCTTGCCGGCGACCCGGGACGAGGAGGCCTGGTCTATCGCAAATTCTGTCTTTCCTGTCACGGAATTCGGGGAGATGGCAAAGGCAAAGCCGCCCCTGCTCTGGAAGTCGAGCCGAGGGATTTCACCCGCGGCGTTTACCGTTACCGGTCAACGCTCACCGGGTCGCTTCCCCGGGACGAGGACCTGGTTCGTTCGGTGCGCAACGGCTCTCCCCAGACCGCCATGCCCGGCTTCCGTGACCACATGACCAGGCAGAACATGGTGGACGTGGTCGCTACCATCAAGAGCTTCAGTCCCAGATTCGGCGACGAAGAGGTTGATGAGCCAATCTCCATTCCAGAACCGACTCCCTACTCCAGCGAATCGGTCGCCCAGGGCAAGAAACACTACGAGAAGATGCAGTGCGGTAAGTGCCACGGCAAGACGGGCAAGGGCGATGGTTGGGGCAAGGCTAAGGACATGAAGGATGACCTGGGCAGAGTCATTCTCGCGCGCGACTTCACCCCCGGCATATACCGCGCCGGCAACACCAAGAAGGACATCTACCGCATCTTCGTTACCGGCCTGGACGGTACTCCCATGCCCGGGTATGAAAACTCGTTGCAGCCCGAGCAGGTCTACCACCTGGTCAACTACATGTTGTTTCTGGAGCGGACACGGGGCTTCTGGTCCTGGTTGAGCATGCCGCCCACCTGGTACGAACCCTCAGACCAACGAATTCGACCGTGAGCACAAAGCGACTCACAATCCCCGCTTCTCGGTATTGGCTTGTCATGGGTGCGGTCCTGGTTATGGGAGCCCTGCTCAGGTTCACCTTCCGAATCGACTACGCTGAGGAAGTGGACTCCATCCGTTTTCTCCTGGCCCTGGACAGTTTCGATGTCTCGGCCCACCGGCCGCACTTCCCCGGTTACCCCGTCTTCGTAGTGTTGGGAAAGTGTTTCTACTGGATGTCGGGCGCCTCGATTCCGGCGTTGTCCGCCCTGTGCGCCCTGTGCGGCGGCCTGCTGCCCATTCCCGTCGCAACAATTGCCCGCACCGCATTTGGTGAGCGGGCTGGACTGTGGGCCGGCCTGCTGGTCGCCCTCAACCCCCTACTGTGGCTGTTTTCCACCAAGTTGCTGTCGGACATGCCGGGACTGTTGTTCCTGTTCTCCTCCCTGGCTCTCCTTGGACAGGGCTGGCGGTCCAAAGATGAACGTCTGGCTTGGGCCGGCTTCTTCCTCCTCGGCCTGACAATGGGGGTCCGGTTGTCATACTTCCCGTTCGTCCTTTCGGCTATGCTGGCCGGGGTGCTCAACCGAAAGAAGTTGGGCCGGCCGGTTCTCTTCTTCCTTGGTGGTGTCGCAGCATGGGCGCTGCCTTTCATACTCGTGTCCGGAGCAGAATCTCTGCTCGCGATCGGAAAGGTGCAAACTTCCGGCCATTTCAACCGCTGGGGGGGAAGCATCCTTACCCGGGGGGACATCGCTGAACGGGCCACTGCCCTGCTATGGCAACTCTTCGCACAGGGACTGTCGGCCTGGTGGTCGGACCGTTCCTGGCTGTACCTGGTTCCGACCGCGGGACTCACTGGATTCCTGGCTTTCTGCATAGTCAAGGCCCGAAGCGCGCAGAAGTCGGTCCTCCTCTATTGGGCAACGTGGACTTTGCCCTACCTGGTTTGGATTTTCCTGGGCCAGAACATAACCATCAAAACACGTCACTGCCTGCCCCTGGTGGTGTTCGGGCTGATTTTCATCGCGGCCGGACTGGCCGAACTGGTTCAACGAAGAAACGTTCGGGTCAACGAGACGCATTGGACGACACAGGTGGCCGCCCTTGGCGCGCTCGTCTGGCTCTGCAGCCTGGCACCGTCCGGTTTCGCACTGGCCCGAGAACACAAAGCGGTGCCTTCGAACGCGGTCCTGCTGTCCAAAGAGGTGGAGCGAATGTGCCTTCAAAACAGGACGGAAGATACCGACTTTGTGGTTTATACCTCGTCCATGCAAAGGCATCTGGAACGACATGCGCCCTGTGCGGAAGTGGTCCGGCTGCGCAGGCTGTCTCACGCCCGGCGAGACATCTCCGGACGCACCGACGATACCGTCGCCTACATCGCGTCAGACGTCCCTCGCATCGGCCGGCTGCGCAGCCCGCCGGTGCGGCAGTGGAAGAGAAGCCGCTATATCCAGAACGCAAGGAACCAAGTCTCCCTTTATCTGCTTAGAGGAGGGCCCCATGAATGATAATGGCACCAAGGCCCCGACGCTGCTCACGCGCCGGGATCTGCTGACGCGGACAGGATTGGGATTTGTGGCCGCCACGGCAGGTGTAATCGTGGCTGGCGCAGGAAGGCTATTGTTCCCCCGAGTGCGCTTCCATCCACCCACCACTTTGAACATCGGCAAGCCCGAGAATTTCGCCGTGGGAGAAATATCGGAAAGGTGGAAGAAGAGCCATCAGGTCATCGTAGTTCGCGAGGAGACGGGATTCTATGCCTTGCGTTCTTCCTGTACTCACCTCGGCTGTGTGCCGAGCTGGAAGCCCGGCCAGAAGAAGTTCAAGTGTTTCTGCCATGGAAGCGGTTTTCGTCTCAATGGAGATAATTTCGAAGGCCCGGCACCGCGCCCGTTGGAGAGAGTGAAGATTTTCCTCAATGAAGAGGGGGAGTTGATGGTGGATACGGCCGTTCGTTTTCGCAAGGAAAAAGGTGAATGGGAGCGCGCTGGGGCTTACTTGCGCTTCGATTCAAACACGTGACATGAACGAAAAGAGCAACAAAGCTACCCGGCCATCGCTGTGGGCATCGGTTTTCAGGGTACCCAACGTTGATTCGCCCGGAAACCGCGCCAGGATAATCCTGAAGACGGTATGGCTCCACCTGCATCCGCCGAAGGTTCCCAGGCATGGAGTGCGTTTGGGTTTCACCTGGGGCGCCGGTGGTATCAGCTTCCTCCTCTTTCTGGTTACGATGGTCACGGGTGTAGTCCTGATGTTCTTCTATCGTCCGACGGTCGAGTACGCATATGCGGACCTGAAGTACCTCGATTTCGACGTGCCCTTCGGGATGTTCAACCGGAACCTGCATCGCTGGGCCGCCCATGCGATGGTAATCATGGTCTGGGTGCATATGCTGCGGGTTTTTCTGACCGGTTCTTACAAACCTCCCCGGCAGTTCAACTGGGTGGTAGGCGTCTTTCTGCTGACGATGACCATGCTGTTGAGCTTCACGGGCTACCTGTTGCCGTGGGACCAACTGTCCATGTGGGCGGTCACGGTGGGCACCGGCATGGCCGGCGCCACTCCACTGTTCGGACATGAAGGCCCCTTTGCCGAGCTTACCGGAGTAACTGCCGAGACCGACCTCCGGGCCGCTTTGCTGGGAGACTCGACGGTCGGGCCGGCTGCGTTGCTCAGGTTCTATGTTCTGCACTGCATCGCACTGCCACTGTTGCTGATTGTTGGCTTGATTCTCCACTTCTGGCGGGTACGAATTGACGGCGGAATCAGCGGTCCCGTACGGAAGCGGGGAGGGGGTGCACGTTGAAGACCTCCTTCATGGACATACTCCTAAAACCCGACAATCTGCCGATCCTGGTGATGGTTCCCGGCATCTTCGCTCTACTTGTCTACTGGTGGCGTACGGCCCGAAGCAACGACCGTGTCTTGATGAAGGGAGGCGTGGACGCCGTTGCGGACGACATGCAGGCCCCCGGCCCGAAGCCGGGTCCGGGCGGGACCGGTGGGGTCCACAACGCAAAGGTACACACGTGGCCGTACCTGGTCCGCGTTGAGCTGTTGACCGCTCTGGCGGTCATGGTGTTGCTTGCGGTCTGGTCCATCCTGATTGATGCCCCTCTAGAACAGATGGCAGACCCCAACCGGACGCCGAACCCGAGCAAGGCGCCGTGGTATTTTGTCGGGCTTCAGGAGTTGCTGGTGTACTTCGATCCGTGGATCGCCGGCGTCGTGTTTCCCCTTTTGATCATCGTTGGCCTCAGCGCAATCCCGTACCTCGACACCAACAGGCGGGGAAACGGCTACTTCAGCTTTCGGGAGCGTCGTTTCGAAATCCTCACCTTCCTGTTCGGCTTCATAGTGCTGTGGGTCGGACTGATCATTGTCGGAACCTTCTTTCGAGGCCCCGGATGGAACTGGGTCTGGCCCTGGGAAGGGTGGGACACGAGATTGCAGGTCAACAGTGCGACCGTCAGTTGGCCGGCCCTGTTCGGCATCGAATCCCCCCTGGCCGCCTCATGCTTCGGAGGCGCCACCGTCCTTGGCTACTACGGACTGGCCTGGGTCTACTGGCTTGTAAGGCGCGCCTCCGGGCGCCTGGCCGACTTCGGGAAGCTGCGCTACGCCGTCACCGCATTCCTGTTTATGACCATGCTCTCACTGCCCATCAAGATGGCTTTGCGGCTGGTCTTGTCGGTCAAATACGTGTGGGTTACGCCCTGGTTCAACATTTAGGAGGAAGTAAGTCAGGTGTCTGGAAGACCCAAAGAACCGGTGGAACAAACAAGCCATCGCGGCTTGTTCCTGCTACTCGCCGGGTTGTCTCTGGCCGCTGCGCTCTGGACGGTATGGGATGAAACGGTCACCCGCAGGCCGTGGAAGAACATACGCGCCCGCTTCAACAGCGTTGCAGCCGGCCTGGGCCAGGCTCCGGTGCCCATCGAAATTGAGCAGACAACCAATCCCGACATGGGGGTAGTCGACCGCTGTTTGACCTGCCATCCGGCTATCGACCGAGCGGGTTTCGAGTCTTCCGAGTTGCCCGCGCAGTTCCGCACCCATCCTCGTCGGAAGGAGTTGCTCGGAAAGAACCACCCGGTTGAACTTTACGGTTGCACCATCTGCCATCACGGCCAGGGGCCACAGACAAAGGGGATCGGAAGCCGGCAGTTCGCCCACGGGCGCAAAGACCCTTACTGGGAAAAGCCGCTGCTGCCCGGCAAGCTGGTTGAGTCCACGTGCGTACAGTGCCATAATCAGGAATTCGAAATACCGGGGGCGGCCGCCTTCAACCGGGGGCGCAGAACGTTCGAGGACAAGCGATGCTTCGGGTGCCACACAACAAAGGTATTCGAAAGCGATTTCGACGCGGGCCCCGAACTGAAACACACCCGGGCCAAGCACTCGCCGGAGTTTCTCGAGGCGTGGCTTGCAGACCCTGGGAAGTTCCGCCCCGGCACCCGCATGCCCGAGTTCTGGCCGCCGCCGGTGGAGCCGGAAAGTGGCGAGCCATCGCCGGAGGACAGCGAGCGCTATGCAGATTGGCTCGCGTTGAAGGAAAAGGAACCCAGGGCCATTGCCGCCTTCCTGGGGAGTTTGCACGCACCGGAACCGCTGGCCGGCGGGAACCGGAAGGCCGGCAGCACTGAAGAGAGCATCAAGGCGGGCAAGAGGCTCTTCAACACCATCGGCTGCCGGGGATGTCACCGCCTGGGACCCGAATCTGGCGAAGGTGAAGCTTCGGTCGCTGAAGCCGACTTCGGCCCGCGCCTGGACCGCCAGGGGGAGAAGGCCACGGCAGCATGGCTCACGGCCTGGTTGGGCAGGCCCGCAGCGCTCAGACCCTCAACCAGGATGCCGGACCTTCGCCTTTCTACCGAGGAAATCAACCAACTCACCTCCTATCTGGTCTCGCTTCGAAAGGAGGGCCAACCGGCGGCCAGCGGCCGGGGTTGGAACTCCGACGAGGAACTCGTAGAAGAGGGGAGACGAGCAGTGCAGAAATACGGCTGCTACGGCTGTCACAGCATTCCCGGATTCGAAAAAGCCGGCAGGGCAGGGCCTCAACTGGACGATTTCGGCAGCAAGACTCCCGACTCCCTGGAGTGGGGTAACACCCCAACACCCGACGACACTCCGACCTTCCTGCAGGAGTGGACTCCCATCAAGCTGGCCGCGCCCAGACGCATGGAAAGACCGGGCGTCCAACTCTTCATGCCTCACAACGGACTGTCGGCGGAAGAAGTTCATGACCTCAGCATCATGGTGATGTCCGATCGCGACGATTGGGCGCCCCCCCGCTTCCGCAGCAAACTGGATGCGAGGACCCTCGCCATGCATGAAGGCGAGCGCCTGGTGCGCCAATTCAACTGCCGGGGCTGTCATGAAATCGGGCGTGATGAGATACGGGAAATGGACGAGGACGGAGAACTGCTGGAGATCCATTACGTGCCCCACGGCGGCCAGGTGCGCACGTTCTATGACGATCCTGCCACCGCGCCGCCGCCGCTCACCTTCGCCGGCGAGAAGTTCCAGTTTCCGTGGCTGCATGACTTCCTCCGCAAACCAGGCAAGGTCAGGCCCTGGCTGACCGCTCGGATGCCAACCTTCGAATTCAAGCCGGGGCAGGTCGAGAGCGTCATCGAGTACCTGGCCTATCGGAACCAGCGGGCGTACCCGTTTGAGGCCGTGGAGGTGGCCAACATTCAGGAAGCCGACCTTGATGATGCCGTGTGGCTTTTTGACAAACTGCAGTGCCTGAAGTGTCACGCAGTTTCAACAATGAAAACGCTGACTCCGGCGGAGCGAGCACCAGACCTGGCCTTGTCCTGGAAACGGCTGAAGCCGGGCTGGCAGCGCAGGTGGTTGCTTACCCCTCACCTCATTCAGCCCGGAACCAAGATGCCGACCCTATTCCCGCTCGAGGACGATGACATTCCCGACAGTTTCACGACGCCTTACCCGGAACTGTTGGGCGGCAAGGTGGATGGCCAGATCGATATCCTGGTTACTCTTACCATGCTCTTCGGGCAGGATTCCCAATTGAGCCTGGAACTGGAGAAACTCAACAAAACCAGAGGAGAAAAACGATGAAACCACTACGAATGGTGTCCGCTGCATGCATGCTGCTCACCTTTCCCTTTGCCGCTCTCGCCTATGAGACCATCGAGGTCGCCAAGGGAGGCAAAATCAGCGGTACGGTCAAGCTCAACGGCAACCCGAGCGAGTTGCCGCAGGCCCAGTTTCCTGCCGACCTCAACGCTGAAGACAGGGATTTCTGTCACGGCGTGCGACCGCTGATCACTCCCTACTATGTAGTTGATGCAGGGAAGGGGCTCAAAAACGTGGCGGTCTGGCTGGAAGGTATCCAACGGGGCAAGAAGCGGGCGAAGAAGATGGGGTCCATGGTCAACGAGGACTGCCGTTTTCTCCCCCATGTTCAGACCCTGGACCGGGGCGCCTCGGTAATGGTGGAAAACCATGACCCGATTCTTCACACAACACATCCGGTCTTCCAGAAGACCAAGGTCACGGCCTTCAACATCGGGATGCCCAGAAAGGGCCAGAAGTCCAAGAAGAAGATCCGTCAGGCGGGGATCATGAAGGTCCAATGTGACTCCGGGCACGTCTGGATGCGAGCGTGGATCCACAGTTTCAAGCATCCCTACCATACCGTAACCGCAAGCGACGGGACCTTTGTCATCGATGACGTACCACCAGGAACATACACGCTCAAGATCTGGCACGAATCCGCCGGAGTTCTCACTCAAAAAGTGAAGGTCGGCCCCTCTGCCAGCGTTGAAGCCGATTTCACAATGGAAGCCAAATAAGCCGAAAGGGAGAAAGACCATGAGAAGCACCCCAGCACTCTGCGCCGCCGTTGTTTTCCTGTTGATCGCCGGCAGCGCGCAAGCGGATCGACGCAGCTTCGCCTTCACCTACGAGCCCAGGACCATTCCGGAAGGAGAGCTTGAGCTTGAGTACTACATGACGGGACAGGTCAAACACAATCGCCTGTTGGACGAGAACATCTATGGATGGTCGCACCAATTCGAGGTGGAGTACGGCGTTTTCGACGGCTTCGATCTCGCCATGTATCAGATGTACAGCCCTTCGTCCTGGCAAGGCTACAAGTTGCGCGCCCGGTATATGCCACTTGCCCGCGGCGAACTACCGGTGGACTTCCTCCTGTACTTTGAGTTCATCCAGTTGGCGAACGGCGATGTCGCGCTTGAGGAACGGCTGATCCTGGGGCGGGAGTTCGGCAAATTGATTATCGCCCTTGACACCATGTTTGAACAAGGCCCGCTGACTGGTGACGTCGGTCACAAGCTCAACTCATCGCTGGGAACCGGCTGGGCGTTCACGAAGTGGTTCACCGCCGGCGTCGAGACTCAACTCCGTATGCAGTGGGAGCCGGAGTTCAACTATGCAAGCGGCGAGGAGGAGCTGGAGTTCTCCGGCACCAGGATGTACACGGGCCCTTCGTTATCATTCGCCACCGGGAGGTTGTTCTGGGATGCCAGCTTCGGCACCCGGATACAGGGGGACGAAGACGAAGCCAGGCATATCTTCCGGGTGTTGTGGGGCATCATGCTCTAGGTGCGGGAGGTCTACTATGAAGCTGAAGCTGACAATGGCGGCGTCGGCACTATTTTTGCTGATCATCTCTCAAGTGGGGTGTGCGCTCAACACCATGCACCCGGGGCGCCGATTGGTGGCGCGGAAATGCACCGCCTGTCATGACGAGCCGGCCCCGGAGACTCTGAGGGGGCTCGACCTCATGACGCTGGGCCAGATTCATGAGGGAAAGCAGAGGCTCGACAGCGGGCAGATGGCCCTGGTCCAGGAATACGCCAACGCGGAGAAACCTGGCGATGGCAACGATGTTCAAACCGACTGAAGCCGGTACCGGCCAACTCACGGTTCAGAACAGAACTATCGCTCCCGTGCCGGCGAACCAGGCACCCCCGGGGTCGGTAACGTCCGCCCCGCCGTAGGCGTCGAGTTGCACGTGGGGGGTCACCAGGAATGTGAGCCCGGCATCGGCCAGCGTCGTGTATTCGTCGCCCTCAGCCACCTCCTGAATCGCCTCTGCAAATGCTCCCAGCCGATCCGTCAGCGCCACTCCCAGAGCCAGACTGGCGGTGAAAGTCGCGACCGTGTCCCCGGACGCCTCATCAGCGCCGAGACGTTCGACGTCCAGCCGGAAGTTCCCGCCCAGGGCGAGCCGGTCTGACAGATCGACGCCCCATAAGCCGTTGACGCTGGTGAAGAATCCTTCCACTTCCCGGTCGTCCGCGGCCGCGGGCGCCCCGCCCCCCGGGGGGGCGCCCGCCGCCGCCGCCGTGCCGCTGGGTTGGTCCCCCGAGAAACCCACCGCCCCGGCCCCCGCGCCAAACACCCGGTCGCCGCCCAGCTTCGCATCGAAGAACACCATCATTCCTTCGA
>CAZVFX010000136.1:0-19020 GCA_964626565.1 uncultured Myxococcales bacterium | reverse complement strand
GTTATCGTGAGTTTGAAAAGATCTGTACCATTTAATCGACATTTGTCGTCGATCGCCTTTGGCGCGGCCATCGGTTCGGATTGAGACCAGATTTTGGGCAGGTGAACGCCCCCCGTCCCTAGCCGTTTCGCAGACAGAATATTGCCCCCCGTCCCCGGTTTTCGGGCTGGTGTTTGGCGGAGTTGCGGGCATGGCTTGATGCGGTGGGTTGTGGGGTGGTAATGTGGTGCTTAGTCTTGAGCGTTCCTGCAGCGCATCGGAGCAACCGATTCGGAGGAGTTGATGGCAGAGGAGAGGCTGACCTATGTTGACGGTGTGGCGTGGCGGTACCGGGCGCCGGGGAGTGCTGGGGAAGATGGAGATGGCGTTGTGTCTCCGCTGCGTCGGATCGTGGTGGTGGCGGCTGCGGTGGGTTGGGTTGCCGTTGTTCTTGTCTTGTGGCCATTTGCTCCTACGGGGCACACTTGGGTTTCCGGGGCGAAGGGGACCCATCCGGGGTCCGGAATAGCGGCCCCGAGGTCTGTCCCACCGCCCGGATTGGAGGGCGTGGTCTGGTACGATGGGGAAGGCGACCTCGCCTGGGTCGCGTCTGCCGACGGGCGGGTTTATGACTCGGCGGTTGCGGCGAGGGAGTATTGCGAGTCGCTCACCCTTGCGGGTCAGGAGGACTGGCGCCTGCCTTCCCCTGACGAGTTGCGCAGCCTCATCGTCGCCTGCCGGCTAACCCAAACCGGCGGGGCTTGCCCCCTAACTTCTGAGGCACCCGGCGAGTGGGGCTCCGCATGCCGGGGCTGTGGTGCGGAGGTTGAGTGTCACTGGCCGCGGGGTCTCGAAGGGCCTTGCGGGTGGTACTGGGCCTGGTCGCCGAAGGAAGACGGCAGCGGCGACTACGGAACCGCGGTGAACTTCGATACCGCGGAGGTGAAGCGTACTGCGCACGCCAACGGCTACAATCGGCTGCGGGCTCGTTGCGTTCGACGGGGCGAGTGGGGTCCCGGAGCGGGCGAGGCAGACAATACTGCGCCTGCGGCGCTTGCCCCGGCCCCGGCGGGGCAAGCGGGATTGGACTGGTTCTTCAGTGTTCAATCGGGAGTCTACATGTCTCGCTCGGAGATCACTGTGGGTCAATACGACCGGTGCGTGGAAGGGGGCGTCTGCGCCGACGGGGAGTCGGGTGGGGGGGCTTGCGCCCGTTCCACTCTGGACGACCATCCTGTGACCTGTGTGAATCTTGAGCAGGCGGCGGCCTTCTGCCTTTGGGCCGGGGGCAAGCTGCCCACTTTTGACGAATGGTATGCGGAGGCCTCTCGGGGAGGCAGCCGCAAATTCCCCTGGGGCGACGACGACCCGAGCTGCGCCACGGTGGCGATGAACGGAGGGGCGACTGGTTGTGGTCCGCGGGGTACAAGACCCGTATGTTCTGCGGGCGGGGACCTTACCCCGGCGGGCGCTTGTGACATGGCGGGCAATGTTCGCGAATGGACGACCACGCCGCACAGTCACCTGCACACAGCCTATCTTGTTGTCGGGGGCAGTGTGGAGTCGGAAAAAGGTGTTTCGCTGATGGTCATCAACAAGGGCAAGGAGTCGCCGGCTGCAACCCTTGCCGATCTGGGTTTCCGGTGTGTTGCGGATCCGGGCGGCCGTGCCGAGCCGCCGCTTGAGGTTGTCGAGGAGTAGGAGTGAGAGTGAGGGAGGAATTGTGAAATACGTCGAAGAGAACGACTTAAAGGGGAGGGCTCTGCTGCGTGCCGCGAGGTGGAGCAATCAAGAGCGTAGGGCCGGGCGAGTCCGGCATTTGGCACACGCCATTGCGGTGATGGGTTTCATGGCCTCGGCCGGACTTGCAGTGGGCAGTTGGGTCCTTTTCCCGACGGTGGACCTGGTAGAGGCTCTCTTGTGGCTCTTGCCCAGGGCGGTTGCTCTGTCTGCCGGTTTGGGCCTGATCGTCGCCTTGGGGCTGCGGTTGGGTGGAGCACTCAAGGGACGGGTCGCAACCGGCGCGACGGCGGCGGGGGTCCTGCTGCCGGTGTTGTTCGGCCTCACACTGGGTCTCAACCGGTGGTTGGACCCGGAACCGGTGGTCGTTGTTACTGTCCCCATAATGGGTGTGACCAGCGAAACGCCGAGCAAGGGTGGGGCGAGGTATTTTGCCGAGATTGGGTCGTGGCGGGAAGGAGAGACAACCCGGCGGGTGCGCATCACCCAGTGGGACTACAGCACGGTGGGGAAAGGGCTGCAATCGGGGCGGGCGGATGAGCCTAAGAAGGCGTACAACATGAACCTGGAGATGGGCCGCGGATACTTCGGAGTGGAGTACATCGAAAAGAGCAGTGTGATGGAGCTTCCTAGAATGAAGACAAAAGCCAGGGAGTAGGTTGAAGCTGCGCAAGGATCTGACACGGGCGTAACAGGAAGAGGTAGTGGCATGGGAGCACCAAAGTCGGGAATGGGAGCGGCGGGCCGGAGTGGGGCTGGAAGGAGTGTTTTGACGCTGGAGTGCGCAGGTCAAGCCGGAACCACGGTGGACTATGACTCCAGGGTGCTGGCGGTTATCCGCGGGCAGGACGGGCCCACGGGTTTGGTTTACACGGCCCAAGCGATTGATCCCGACCGATTCACGGGGCAGGTCCGTGGGCGGGACGAGGATCGAGTGGCGGTAGTCCGGAGGTTCGACTTTGGCAAGGGAGTTATCTGGGAACACCCGTTTCCATATTTCGATGCTTTCGAAGATGGTCACTACGCCCGCGTCGGAGACGTTCTGGTTCTCCCTTCCTTGGAAGGTCTGGCTGGTCTGGACGTGCACAGTGGCGAGAGTCGATGGAGCTTACGCCGTGGAGGGAGGGTGGACGAGGAACTGCTGGTCAACGACCGGGGGGAGGTGCTCGCCATCTTCTCTGACGAGAGCTTCGTCCGAGTAGCTGCCGATTCCGGTCAGCGTGCGGGCAAGGGCCGCGTTGACGGGCAGGAACAGGACCCCCGTGAGGAGTGCATGAATCCCCTGTGGGGTGGCGAGCCCGATCGAATTCAGGTGGGAGACAAGGTGGTGGAGGCGGTAGGGGGCGGGATTGAGATTCGCGACTTGCTGCCCACCGACGGGGACGGTGAGTACGTTCATAGCGTAGACGTGGATCTGGGTGGCGTCTTGCGCAATCCACCCGGCGGAGCGACTGTCTCAACGGAAACCATGCGCGTAGTCGCCCCCGGGGTCGAAGATGAGTACGAGTACGGGTTGGTCACCATCCCGGTGTCCGGTTGGGAGGTTTCCAGCGGCGGCTCTTTCGTGCATGGAGACCGGCTGGTCTTCGCTGTGGCCAGGGAGGATCGAGTGGACGAGGAGGAGCGCGAGACCACCACGGGTCTTGCGGTTTATGAGCTGAGCACCATGCGGCAGCGCCTGCTGGTCAAAGTCGGCAAGCCGGGAAGGCGTCGGGCATCCATCGACGGCGTTTATGGTGTGGACGGGTATGCGGTGGTCCGTATGGAGGATAGTGCGGTCTTCGGTGACGACTTCGACCCGGACGGGGGAATTCCTCACTACGACGTTCAGTTTCTGGTCGATTTGGAGTCCGGTCTGTCCCCGGTGGTGGCAAGGTTGGCGGGTGACGACCGCTACCTGTCCCGGGTGTTTCGTGGCCGGGATGAAGTCTGGGCTGGACTTCTGTAACTATCTGGGGCTGAGTTTCTGCTTTGCCAGCAGCCACTGTAGAGTGAGGAATCTGGACGGCTCGCCCATTGGTTCGAAGGGCAGAGGTTCTATCAGGGAGCGGGCGTAGTTGTTGAGCAGAGGCACTCTCCCTTCTTCAGTGAGCTTGTCTACAGTATCGACAGTGTCCCGCACCCACTGTTCCTTGCCCAGCGCCGGGTCGGCGTCGGCGACGCCTTCGAGAATATCGATTAAGTGGGAGCGGTAGTCGCCGGCGAAGAAGAAACGGGTCATGTGCCGAAAGAGTGGTCAATCCACTGAAGTTCTCTTGTAGCCTCGATGAATGCGGAGGTAGTTGATTGCGGCCTCCAGGCGGTCCTGAACGTCGGCTGAGCGCTGTTCAGGGGGGATTGCGGCCAGGGCCCGGAACGCCATCGCGACGCCGTGGTAGCAGCTCACCGACCACCAGCAGCCGCCATGGTTGTCCACGGCTTTGAATGGCCATTTTTTCGGCCCCCCGTCCCTGGTGTTTTTGTGGTCGAATCTCTGATAGTCGACCAGCCATTGCACGAGGCTGCGGACTTCGGGCAGCCGATAGCCGCCCATGCGGATGAGGGCGAGTGCGACCTCGCCGACGTAGCATGGCAACACTCCCGAACCGCTTCTGCCTATGTACGAGAAGGCGCCTTCCTTCAGATGTTTGTCGCAAAGATACCCGAGCGTTCGGGCCACCGGCTCATCGTCGACGGTCATGGCGCAGCGAGACATGATGTACAGGGCCGAGAACGTTGGTTGTGCCGTGGCGGTCTTGGTCTTGTAGGGGAAGCTGCCGTCTTCTTTCTGCATGTCCAGAATCTGCCGCAGCGGCGCCCAATTCTGTGCTTCGTGCCTTAGCTCTGCGAGGTCCGATGCGCTTGTTTCGGACGACCCCAGGTCCCGGGTAGCCAGGTAGCGAACAACGGGGTTTTCCGGAGAGAGGAGCCACTCATCTATTGACGGAGTGGGCTGCATATTGTCGTTGCCACTCATGGGGCCCCGAGGTGGCTCAGTCTTCCCAACCGGTGAAGGATAGGGTCACGATCTTCCTTGAATCTGCATAGAGCAGGACGTATGTGGTGGTCCATACCTCGGCGCCGGCTGCTATGTAACCGGAGAAAGTAAGCTGGCCGAGTTCATGAGCCGCTCCCGTGATTTCAAGTCCTTCCTCCACGTCGGAGATGAGGCCCATCAGACCGTAGTCTTCCAATTCGGAATAGAGCGTGCTGTCGGTGGCGGAGCCGTCGTTGGACCATTCGTGTGAGTATTCCTGAATTGCGCGTACCGATTCCAGTGCGACGTCGAGGGTTACAGCCGATTCTTCGTAGCTATACGCAGCCAGTTCGATCTCACAACTGTAACAGTCGTCCTTCGCAACGTCGACGTTGTCGTGAGCAGGGCCCGGGATGTTGACGCCGGTCAGGTCGATGGCGTTCTCGGGTACCGCATACTCCTGCTTCTTCTTGGCTGCGCAAACAGGCATCATGATGCCGATGAATTTTTCTGCTCCCGCGGAGCAGAATTCCGGCGGGGTGTACCAGTCCGAGTTACAGGTAATGTCATACCAGTCCGAACCGGCCTCGGCGTCGGTGCAAACCTGTACCGCTTCCTCCGAACCGTAGGGCATGTCTTCGAGGTAGTTCGTGATGCACTCATCTATGGAATCGGCGATGGCGTCGTGGCACTCGCTGAGCAGACTTTCGTCGACCTGAATGCACTGGTCGTTTTCACAGGTAAGCAGCAGCCGGAATTTCCCCCTTCCCATGGCATTCGAGGTCCCCACGACAACCAGGTAGTCGCCTGTTTCCTCGATGCGGAGCTCCTCGATTTTCGACAGCCGCCCGTAACCCGAGTCATCGTCGTTGGCTATGTTTGAGTCACCGTACTCCGCCCCTTTGCGAGGCCCGTAAACAAACAGACTTGTATCCAGCCCCTGTGAGCTTCCCAGGTGGGTCACCTCAAGGTTTACCAACCCGCCTTCATGAGCGTTGAACACGTAGCCGAAGAATTGCAGGTCCTTGTCGAACTCGCCTTCCTGGGCTTCGTCGTATTCAAGGCGGACTTTCATGGTCACGGCGTTGGCCGCGTCCGCCTTGCCTGGGGAGCTGGGTTCGACCATCTCCGATTTACCGGAGTCGTCTCCGCAGGCGGTCATGCAGACAGCAGCGAACGTCAATATCACCAAAAGAGCTCTTCCAACCTTACTCATCGCCGTCCTCCATCTTGAACCGAGCAGAAATCGGCCACAGAAGAGCACGTCGGCGGGGGCTTGTCAAGGGGATCTCAGTTACGAACGGAGTACACCAGGTGAACGTGGGTTGTGCCGAGGGCCTTTACCGTGGTCAGCTCCAGAGCTCTGCACCCTTCTATGTCGCCAAACAGCCGCAGGCTGCCCTGGCCCACCGCGAAGGGGGCAACCATCAGGCTCACCTCATCGATGAGGCCGTGGTTCAGGAGTAGGCTGTTCAGGGTGGGCCCGGCGTCCACGAGAACTGTGCCGACGAGGTAGTCTTCCGCCAGGATTCCCACGGCTGCCGGGAGGTCCACTTGTTCGTCGCCGCACACGTGGAAGTCATATTCCCGCTCGCGCAAGTAGTCCAGGTATTCGGGGGCCGTGGCTGCCGTCACCATTACGACGACATCTCTGCAATGTTCGAAGCGGCGGAAGACGTGCAGTAGCCCCTGCAGTTTGCCCTTTGAGTCGGGGAATACCCAGATGGGGCGCGGGTCCTCCGGCATCATGGTCTGGCGTGCCATGTCTTCGGGGAGCTCGGGCGGTACCGCATCCATGAACTGGCCGATTCCGACCTTTGCCGTCTCGGAACCGATGAGGTGAGCCTGGGCTCCGTACTGGCCGGCAATCTGGTAGTGCAGCCCCATGTCCGGCTCAAAACCGGTGGTCGCGCCGTCGACGCTTACCGAGTTGTGCAGGATCAGCTTTGGACGTTTCATGAGTTCCCCCGATGTGACTCGCTGTGAACTCTATTGCATCCTGTGACACAAATCAATTGCGAGCCGACACATCAGCCTCGCCGCCAGCGGATTACGCCGAGGACTATGGGGAGAAGGGTCAGTGTTCCGATGATTGGCAACACCAGGGCCGGCACGTCGAGAATGAAGGGCAGGTAGAACAGCCAGACCAGTCCGAGCATGGCGCCGGCGCCCAGCCACATGTTGCGGGTCGCCCGTGAGCGGGCGGCGGGGTCGCCGCCTTTCAGGGCGAGTCCGCGTTCACCCGCTTCGGCGGCCAGAGCCAGGAGCTTCAGGGTGGCTTCCCGCGTTGGTTCGAAGTCCGGGTCGTCCCGTCGCAGACGAATCACCCACGGAGAGGGAGGGTAGAACCACAGGTCCGGGGCGACTACGCACAGCACGCTCCCTTCCGCAGTGGCGACGGGTTCTTCATCCGGAAACAGGTAAAGGTCGGCGTACCGCTCCTTGCCTTTGACCGGGACCGATATGGAGGCCCTGCTCGTGGGCAGAAGCCCCCCCCACCAGGTCATGAGCATGCCCCACAGGCCGGACGCAACGTTGAAGGGCGTCTGGGTGTTTGATGGGGGCATTGCTTCCGAGCCGAAAAGCGATAAGGGGGACGTGACGCGGGCGGTAACCAGGTGGCCTCGCAGCGCGATCATTTGGCTGCGCAGTGAGTAGGCCCAGCCCAGACCGGCGAAAAAGAGCAGGGTGCCTCCGCTCTGCCAGAACGCGACAGCTCCCAGTCGGAATGAGGTGGCGATTTGCAGGCCGGCGAGCAGCGTGCCCGTCAGTAGCCAGCCTCGCCCCATACGCTTCGCCCGGGCCTGCATGAGTGCGGCAATGTCCGGTGTCCGTCCTGCCATTTCGGAGGGGCCCTCCCATACTTGACGTCCCGTCTGCATAATAGAGGAAGCAACCTCCGGCAGGCAAGGTATCTCCAACGGCGCGATGCGCGCGGCGTGTGCACCGGTGCGGGCTCGGTGTCGCTGGACAAGGCCCTTGAAGCCGCGGTAGGTTAGTGCATGGGAACTACCGGAATGAACGAGCGAAAGGGGAGCCCGATGATACGAAGAGCAGCCGCCATGGCGGTATTCTTGATCCTTTCCAACGGATGTGGAGCGGGAGGAGAGGCGACTTTGTCGATGGATCAGAGCAGCATTGATTTGGGTGGGGCGGGCGCCGACATCGAGGTGGGAATGGAGGAGGTCGCATTGCTGGAAGTCGTTGAGTCGGTAGACTTCGTTGCGGTTGAAGTGGAGGTTCTCGATCTCGGCTGGCAGCCTGAGCCGGGGGGAGCGGGGTGGCCGTGCGAAAGCGGCGCCGACTGCAACGACGGGTTCTGCATCCAAACCCCCGAAGGACTGCAATGCACGGAAACCTGCGAAGAAGAGTGCCCCTTCGGCTGGAGCTGTGCTCTGCACACGCCCAGTATGCCCGACCAGATCTATCTGTGCGTCCCTACACAGATGGAGCTCTGTCGTCCGTGCAGTGGAAATACCGATTGTTGGACAAACGGAGTCGACGCGGGTCAGACGTGCGTGGTCTACGGCGCGAGCGGCAGCTATTGCGGCGAACCGTGTTCAGACGAATCGCCGTGTCCGGACGGTTACTCGTGCGAGGAGCGACAGGATGTTACCGGTGCATCATCCTTTGTGTGCGTAACCGCCGAGGAGTGCTCCTGCTCCCAGTGGTTTGTCGATCAGGGTGCGGCAACGGTTTGCGCGGTGGAAAACGAGTGGGGTTCGTGCCCGGGCGAGCGCTGGTGTGACGCCGGGGGGTTGACTGCCTGTTCGGCCGCGGAACCCGAGGAGGAGACCTGCGACGGCAACGACAACGATTGCGACGGGGAGGTGGATGAGGAACTGTCCGGTGCTTTCTGTTTCAACACCAACGAGTTTGGAACATGCCCGGGGGAGGAAGCCTGCGAGGGCGGAGAGTTGGTGTGTGTGGGGGAGTCGGCCAAGCTGGAAACGTGCGATGGGGCAGATAACGATTGTGACGGCGAAACCGATGAGGGATTCCCGGATACGGATGACGATGGCGTGGCCGACTGCCTGACCGACGACGCCGACGGAGACGGCGTACCCGACAGCGCGGACAATTGTGTTGGTGTGAAGAACCCCGGGCAGGAAGACTTCGACCTCGACACGGTGGGAGATGTCTGCGACCCGGACGACGACAACGACATGGTCGGAGACGAGGAGGACTGTGCTCCCAAAGATTCGAGCGTCTATCCGGGGGCGGAGGAGTTGTGCGACGGCAAGGACAACGACTGCGACTTTCAAACCGACCAGGGTTTTAACGATAACGACTTCGATGGGCTGAAGGATTGTGTGGACACGGATGATGACAACGACGGCTCGGAAGACGGTTTCGACTGCGGGCCTTTGAACCCGGCCCAGTATCCGGGGGCTGAGGAACTTTGCGACGGCCTGGACAACGATTGTGACTCGGACATTGACGAGGGGTTCTCTGATCTCGACCAGGATGGAACCCCGGATTGTTCGGACGACGACATGGACAACGACGGCGTGCCCAACGGTGCGGACAACTGTGTTGGTGTGAAGAACGAGGGCCAGGAGGATGCCGATGGGGATGGCCTGGGGGATGCCTGCGACCTCGACGCGGACGGTGACTCGATACCGGATGCAGTCGACAATTGCCCCGGTGTGAAGAACACGGGACAGGGGGATATCGATGGCGACGGCCTCGGTGACGAATGCGACGACGACGACGACGGAGACGGCGTACCCGACAGCGCGGACAATTGTGTTGGTGTAGAGAATCCCGGGCAGGAGGACACTGACGGTGACGGTGTGGGGGATGCCTGCGAGGGCGACAAGGACGGCGACGGGGCTCCCGATACTCTCGATTGTGCCCCACTGAACCCTCAGGTCTATCCCGGTGCGGAAGAGGTTTGCGACGGGGTAGACAACGACTGCGACAACGTGACTGATCAGGGTTTTAACGATAACGACTTTGATGGATTGAAGGATTGTGTGGACATGGATGACGACAATGACGGCGCCCCGGACGAGATCGATTGTGCATCTCTCGATCCGGCCGTGAATCCCTTCGCGGCTGAAGTTTGCGACGGCATCGACAACGATTGCGACGAGCAGGTCGACGAGTTACTTGGAAGCACCACTTGCGGCCTTGGAGTTTGTAACCACACCGTCGAGAACTGCGTCGGTGGTGTCCCTCAAGTTTGCGAGTCCATGGAAGGTGTTGCCCTCGAAGAGTGTGATGGGTTGGACAACGATTGTGACGGCCTGGTGGACGAAGACCTGGGGACCACCACCTGCGGTCTCGGCGTCTGCAACCATACCGTTGCCAATTGCGTGGGTGGTATCCCTCAGGTCTGCAATGCGGGGGAAGGTGTTGGTGTAGAGAAATGTGATGGGTTGGACAACGACTGTGATGGGCCGGTGGACGAGGGACTCGGGTCAACCGAGTGCGGGCTGGGGGTCTGCAACCATACCGTTTTGAATTGCGTCGGTGGCATGACTCAGGTCTGCAACGCGGACGAAGGTTCGGGTGTGGAAAACTGTGATGGAGTGGACAACGATTGTGACGGTGAGATAGACGAAGAATTGGGCGTCACCGCATGTGGGCTCGGTGCCTGCGCTCACACTGTCGACAATTGTACTGCCGGCGTCATCCAGATCTGCAATCCGTTCGACGGGGTTGCCCCGGAGGTGTGCGATGACTTGGACAACGATTGCGATGGCCAGGTGGATGAGGACCAGGGGACCGTGGCCTGCGGCCTGGGCGAGTGTTTCCACGCTGTTGCTGCGTGCGTCGGTGGTTCAATTCAGGTCTGCGATCCCTTGGAGGGTGTTGGTGTAGAAACATGCGATGGGGCGGACAACGACTGTGATGGCGAGGTTGATGAGGAACTCGGCTCCAGCACGTGCGGATTGGGAGTTTGCGACCACACTGTCCAGTACTGCGTGGGTGGAATACCCCAGATTTGCAATCCGTTCGATGGCGTTACCCCGGAGGTGTGCGACGGACTGGACAACGACTGCGACGGCCAGGCCGACGAGGACCTGGGCGTCACGACGTGTGGGCAGGGAGTCTGCCTGCACACGGTGGTGAACTGCGTCGGGGGCGTCCCACAGGTTTGCGATCCGGAGGAGGGCGCCGAGCCGGAGGAGTGCGACGGCAAGGACAACGACTGCGACGGCGAGGTGGACGAGGAGTTGGGCAGCACGACCTGTGGCCTCGGTGTCTGCGAGCATACTGTTGACAACTGCGTCGGTGGTATCCCCCAGGTCTGCGATGAGATGGCGGGTGCCGGCGCGGAGAGTTGCGACGGGAAGGACAACGACTGTGACGGCGAGGTGGATCAAGATTTGGGCGCGACCACCTGTGGTTTCGGCGTGTGCGAGCACACGGTGGACAATTGCGTGGGCGGAGAGGAGCAGGTGTGCGACCCGATGGAAGGGGCGGGCCCCGAGGAAATCTGTGCCAACGGGGTTGACGACGATTGCGACCCGGATACCAAGGATGTGTGCATTTTGCAGAACTGTGAGGCGTACAAAGAAGACGACCCGGATGTAGAGTCGGGCGAGTACGTCATCGATCCGGACATGGACGGCCCGAAGGATCCGATCACTGTCTACTGCGACATGGAGTTCCTCGGTGGCGGCTGGCTGTCGGTGTACAACCAGCCGGACGGCAGCAAGTCGGCGGCCCAGATGCACGCCGCCATCATCGCAAAGGAGGCCATGACTGCGCCGGTAACACCGGCCAGTGAATCGCACGCTATCTATACCTCCAACATTCCGCTGGAGGACTACACGGAGATTGTGTATGGGTGGGCGCCTGCAGGCAGCACCGTGACCCGATACGGCACCTACCAGACGGACAACCTGGTGGGCCACTGCTACGTGGATGGCTATTGCGGCGCCAATGTGACGATTGGCACTTTCAACATTCAGCCGCAGAATATCACCAAGTCTCTGCAGACGGGCAACCAGCCCACCTACCCTCACGTCGGCATGGGGTGGACGGGCCAGCAGATTTTGTGGGGTTATGATCTCAACAATAACTCCTGTGGCCACTGGGCGAATTTCTACGTCTCGAGCTGTTGCCTGACCGGGTGCACTTCGGAGATCCAGACCCCGGGCTGGCGATATGTCATCTACATCCGTTAGGAGGAATGCCATGAGGAGCGCCATCCTGATGTGCCTGGCTGCCTTGCTTGCAGCTGCGTGTGCCGGCAGCGATGCAAGCATCGTGGTTGACACGGGAAACGAGCCGTTGGTGGATGCTGCCGTACCGGAGGACCTCGTCTCAGAGGTTTTGCTGCCTGACCTGGCTGTCGAACTGCCGCCGGTCGCTCCGGACATCGGCGAGGACGTTTTCCCGGGATTCGACTCGTGGGACCAGGTGGACTTTGGTATTCCTCCGGGAGCAGCGGGATATCCGTGCCAGACCGGGGACGATTGCGCGTCTGGATTCTGTATTCAGACGCCGGCGGGCAAGCAGTGCACCATGGACTGCATCGAGGAGTGCCCATTTGATTGGGTCTGCGTGCAGCACCAGCCCAGCCTCCCCGACGAGATCTTCATTTGTGCTCCGCTGCGAATGAACCTGTGCAAGCCGTGCGAGAAGAACTCGGACTGCCTCACCAATGGAGCTGAGACGGGGGATGCGTGTCTTCCCTACGGCCCCGACGGGAACTTCTGTGGTTCCTCGTGTATGGGGACGGAGGACTGTCCCGGTGGTTACGAATGCAAGAACGTGCTGGACATCTGGGGCTATGAGTCCAATCAGTGCGTGCTGACCGCGGGTGAGTGCGACTGCGAACCCTGGTTCGTGGATGAAGGAGCCAAGACGGCGTGTGTGAGCGCAAACGACTTCGGCGAGTGCGAGGGTGAGCGTTTCTGCACGATGGAAGGGCTTACCGAATGCACGGCGCCCGAGCCAATTAAGGAGGCGTGCAACGGCAATGACGATGATTGCGACGGCGACGTCGACGAGAATGCGGGTGGGGATACTTGCTTTGTTGAGAACGAGTGGGGAGCGTGCAAGGGAGCTTATTCCTGTGTAGCAGGGCAGTTGAGTTGCGACGCGGCGGAACCGGCCGCGGAGATTTGCGACGGCAAGGACAATGACTGCGACGGCCAGAATGACGAGGGCTTCCCGGACTCCGACCTGGACGGGCTGGCGGACTGTCTTGAAAACGACATCGACGGCGACGGTGTGCTGGACATCGACGATAACTGCGAGAAGGTGGAGAATCCGGACCAGCTTGATTCGGACCTCGACATGGCGGGCGATGCGTGCGACCCGGACGACGACAACGACCAGGTTGCCGACGGCTTGGACTGCGCGCCCCTGGACTCCGATGTCTATCCCGGTGCGGACGAGGAGTGCAACGGCGTTGACGACGACTGCAACGGCATGGTCGACGAGGGTTTTAACGATAACGACTTCGATTCTTTGAAAGATTGTGTTGATGATGACGACGACAACGACGGCTTTGCCGACAGTGAGGACTGCGCTCCCCTCGACGCGGACGTGCATGTGGGGGCGAGCGAAGAGTGCGACGGCATCGACAACGATTGTGACTTTGAAACGGACGAGGGTTTTCCCGATACGGACTTAGATGGGCTGAAAGACTGTGTAGACGTGGACATCGACGGCGACAAGTGGGACAACGACGAAGACAACTGTCCGTTTGACGACAACCTCACGCAAGAGGATCAGGATGGCGACGGGGTGGGGGACGTGTGCGACCCGGATGTTGACGGGGACGGCATCGCCCAACTCCTAGACAACTGCCCGGATACGTTCAATCCGGGGCAGAAGGACCTGGACGGCGACGGCGACGGGGACGAATGCGACGGCGATGTTGACGGCGACGGAGTGAATGACGGAGCGGACAATTGCCCCCTGGTGCCCAATACCCCGCAGGTGGACTCGGATGATGATGGTGCGGGAGATGCCTGCGATGACGACCAGGACGGTGACGGTGATCCCGACGCCACTGATTGCGAGCCGTTGAATCCGTACGTCAACAGCGATGCGGAAGAGGAATGTGACGGCCTGGACAACAACTGCAACGGCATTCCCGACGAGGGTTTTAGCGACACCGACTTTGACGGCCTGAAAAACTGTATCGACCCGGATGATGACGATGACGGTGATACGGATGCGTCGGACTGTGCTCCCCTGGATCCGGCCATCCACGTTGGGGCGGATGAAAAATGCAACGGGGTTGATGACGATTGCGACGACCAGGTGGACGAGGATACGGGGAGCCTGGCCTGCGGACTGGGGTTGTGCTTTCATACCGTTGCCGGGTGCATTGATGGAGTTGAGCAGCAGTGCAATCCGTTCGAGGGGCAAGCCGCGGAGGTTTGCGACGGTCAGGACAACGACTGCGACGGGTCGGTGGACGAGGAGTTGGGATGGTCAACGTGCGGACAGGGTGTCTGTGTGCACATGGAGCCCAACTGCTTCGAGGGGGAAAACAACGCCTGCGACCCGTTGGCCGGAGCCGGCGAAGAGATTTGCGACGGGGCCGACAACGACTGCAACGGCAAGGTCGACGAGGACCTAGGTACTTCCTCCTGCGGGCTCGGGGTCTGCGAGCACCAGGTGGCCAACTGCATCGGTGGCATCCCCCAGATCTGCGACCCCGAGGATGGTGTTGATCTCGAAAAATGCGACGGGCTGGACAACGATTGCGATGGAGAAGCGGATGAAGGTTTCGCCGACCTTGATGAGGACGGCGTGCCCGATTGTATCGATGTGGACGACGACGGCGATGGCGATCCTGATTTCTCCGACTGCAGCCCTTACGATGGGGAGATCCATCACGCGGCGGTGGAAGTGTGCGACGGCGTCGACAACAACTGTGTTGGTGGCTCGGACGAGGAGAATGCCCTTGGTTGTGAGCCTTATTACCAGGACAAGGACCAGGATGGACACGGCATGATCGGGGGAGGAGAGAAGTGCCTCTGCGCGGCTTCCGGTTTGAACCAGGCGTTGGTGGATGATGACTGTAATGACCTTAATCCGTGGGTTTTCCCGGGGGCGACGGAATTGTGCGATGGCGTGGACAACAATTGTGACGATGTGGTGGATGAAGATGGCGCCACCGGGTGCTCGTGGTTCTTTGCCGATCCGGATGGTGACGGGTATGGCAGCGGGGACCCCAACTGTGTCTGCTCTGCTCCGGGGGCCGGCTGGTCGGTGTTGACCGGGGATTGCGACGAAGAAGACTCTGAGGTTCATCCCGGGGCCTTGGAGTTGTGCGATGAGGAAGACAACGATTGCGACGATGAAGTCGACGAAACCTACGACCTGGACAACGATGCCAAGAATTGCGGTTCTTGTGGATTCCTTTGCCAACCCAACAACGCGTTTGGGGAGTGTCTAGGTGGGGAGTGCAAGGTGGCTGACTGCGTCGCGGGTTATGCGGACTGCAACGAAATCGATTCCGACGGTTGCGAGATCAACACCAACCAGGACGTATCCAACTGCGGCGGGTGCCTGGAAGTATGCGTTCTGCCTAATGCGACCGCGATTTGCACCAACGGCTCGTGCGCGGTCGGCGAATGCGACGAGCACTTTGCCGACGACGACGGCATACCGGAGACCGGTTGTGAGGAGGTAACCTATGGTCAGACCGCGGACAATGCGGGGCTTACCTGCAAAGACATCAAAAATGTCGCCGCAGACGCCGGGGACGGGGAGTATTGGATCGACCCGGACGGAGCCGGCGGCAACGGTGCATTCCAGGTGTTCTGTGAGATGACCACCGAGGGCGGTGGCTGGACTTTCGTGCTGCACTACAATGAGAACTACGGTCCGCACACAAATCCTTTTGTGAACAACGTAGGGTCGTACAGGACTGACCGGGTCGATGATGGCAACACCTACAGCGTGGGCATTCTTGATGAGATTGCAGACGAAGAGATGATGGTAACGCTGGACAGTGCCGACCCGGCCACGGCCAGTGCGGCCAGCAAGTTTGCCATCTTCAAATACAATGCAGACAGTCCGGGAGGTTTCAATCACGGGCCGTTACCGTGCAGCGGGGGGTTTGGCAGTTTTCAGTTGAAGAAGGTCATTGGCGGGGGATGGCTGAACGGTAACGACGGTGCGTGCAACGAGAACCATTGGTTCCCGGACTATGCCGGCCAGCACACCGTGGGATGCCACGCCGGCAATTATGGCGCCTATTGGGGCACCAGCATCGGCGGCAACAATACCCACTACCACGACGGCTGGTTCTACGTCCGTTGATACTCATTACCGGAGGAGTGATATGCGGTTAGCAGTCGCAACGCTATTTGTGACCGTCTTTTTCGTGGGCTGTGGCGGTGACGCCGGAGACGTTGTTCCCGACACGGGCGGAGAGCAAGCGCTGGACCTTGGACGCGGCGGGGATCTGGGAGCGGAAACGGCCGTTCCCGAGGTCACTGATGAGGTGACCCCGGACGATCCGGATTTCGGCCTCGTGGATCTCCCTGGCTGGTTTGACCTGGTGGAGCAGATGGATGCAGGAGTGCCGGCGGGCGGCGTGGGCTATCCCTGCCAGGACGGGGACGAGTGTGACTCGGGATTCTGCATCCATACGCCGGAAGGTAAGCAGTGCACCATCGGCTGCCTCGAGGACTGCCCGTTTGGCTGGATGTGCGTGCAGCACCAGCCCAGCCTCCCGGACGAGGTCTACATCTGTTCCCCGGTACTCATGAACTTGTGCCGGCCGTGCGAGAAGAACTCCGACTGCACTACCAATGGTGTTGACCTGGGAGACCGGTGTTTGCCTTACGGCGAGTCGGGTAGTTTTTGTGGCGCTCCGTGCATGGGAGACGGCGACTGCCCGGCTGGGTACGAGTGTCAGAATGTGCTGGATGTCTGGGGATTCGAGAGCAACCAGTGTGTGTTGGCGCAGGGAGTTTGCGCGTGCCAGCCGTGGTTTGTGGATGACGGGGCACAGACGCCCTGCGAGAGTTCGAATGAGTACGGGGTTTGCACCGGCTGGAGGTATTGCACCGCGGAAGGTCTCACTGCGTGTGATGCTCCCCTTCCGACCCAGGAGTTGTGCAACGGCAAGGACGATAACTGCGACGGCGAGGTCGATGAGGATGCGGGCGGTGCGGCGTGCTATGTAGAGAACGAGTACGGGGCGTGCCCCGGCAACTACGAGTGCGACGATGGGGACTTGACTTGCGGGGCGCCGGCACCCGCGCCGGAAATGTGCGACGGCCTGGACAACAACTGCGACGGGGCGGCTGATGAGGGGTTCCCCGACTCGGACAAGGACGGCGTTGCCGACTGCCTTGAGAACGACATTGACGGTGACGGTGTGTTGGACATCAACGACAACTGTCCTGCCGTGAAGAACAGTGGCCAGGAGGACTTCGACCTGGACATGGCCGGGGATGCGTGTGATCCGGATGACGACAACGACCTGGCCGCGGACGAATTGGATTGTGGGCCCTTCGACCCGGAAGTGAAGCCGGGGGCGGAAGAGATCTGCAACGGCAAGGACGACGACTGCGACGCGGTGATTGACGAGGGGTTTAACGACAACGACTCCGATGCGTTGGCGGATTGCATCGACGAAGACGATGACAATGACGGTTTCCCCGACCTTGCCGATTGCGGGCCGGTGGACAAGGCGGTCTTTCCCGGCGCCATCGAGGTGTGCGACGGCATCGACAACGACTGCGATTTTTCCACCGATGAGTCTTTTTCGGATACGGACGGGGACGGCGCTGCGGATTGCGTTGACGACGACGTTGACGGCGACGGGATTTCGAACGTCCAGGACAACTGCCCCGCGGTGAGTAACGCCGGCCAGGAAGACTCTGACGGCGACGGCTTCGGGGATGCGTGCGACCCGGATCCTGACGGCGACGGGATTCCCGAAGGATTGGACAACTGCCCCGGACTCTTCAACCCGGGTCAGAAGGACTTGGACGGGGATGGAGTTGGGGATCCATGCGACGATGACGTGGACGGCGATTCTTTACCCGACAGTATGGACAATTGTGCCCTCGTTGCCAACCCGGGTCAGGAAGATCAGGATGAGGACGGCGTGGGCGACGCTTGTGACGAGGATGCGGATGGTGACGGGGACCCGGACGCCACCGATTGTGATCCCTTCAACCCGTACGTGCATGCGGGGGCAGGCGAGGAATGTGACGGGCTGGACAACGACTGCAACGGCATCCAGGACGAGGGATTCTACGACAGCGATAGTGATGGCTGGAAGGATTGCATCGACCCGGACGACGACGGCGATGGAGACCCGGACCTTACCGACTGTGCTCCGCTGGACCCCACCGTTCATGTTGGTGCGACTGAAAAATGCAACGGCGTGGACGACGACTGCAACGGTGAGGCGGATGACAACACCGGGTCTCTAGCCTGCGGCAAGGGGGAGTGTTTTCACACCTTGGACGCGTGTATCGGCGGGCAGGTTCAGGTCTGCGACCCCACCGAGGGAGCGATGCCCGAAGTGTGCGACGGAAAGGACAACGATTGCGACGGGTTGACGGACGACGACCTGGGTATGGCCACCTGCGGCGTTGGGGCGTGCTACCACTCTGAGCCGGCTTGTGTCGACGGGCAGTTGGGGCAGTGTGACCCGCTGGAAGGGGCAGCGGAGGAAACTTGCGACGGTGTTGACAACGACTGCAACGGGCAGATCGATGAGGGGCTGGGCACTTCCACATGCGGCCTCGGGGTCTGCGAGCACACCATCCAGAATTGCGTCGGCGGTATCCCTCAGGTTTGCGATGAAATGGCGGGTGCCGGGGTCGAGGCTTGCGACGGCCAGGACAACGACTGCGACGGGGATGTGGACGAGGGGTTCGCCGACCTCGACGAAGACGAAGTGCCGGACTGCATCGACGTGGATGATGATGGGGACGGAGACCCCGATTTCTCCGACTGCAGTCCCTATGACCCGGACGTACATCACGCGGCGGTAGAGGTGTGCGACGGAGTGGACAACAACTGTGTTGACGGCTCGGACGAGGAGGGTGCCCTGGGCTGCGAGCCCTATTATCAGGACAAGGACCAGGATGGGCACGGCATGTTCGGGGGAGGTGAAAAGTGTTTGTGCGGGCCCGAGGGGCTGTACAAGGCGACGGTCGATGACGATTGCAACGACCTGAATCCGTGGGTCTTCCCGGGTGCGACGGAATTGTGCGACGGCGTGGACAACAACTGCGACGATGTGGTGGATGAAGACGGGGCTACCGGGTGCTCCTGGTTCTTCATTGATCCGGACGGGGATGGCTATGGCAGCGGAGATCCCAACTGCGTCTGCTCCGCTCCGGGGGCCGGCTGGTCGGTGTTGACCGGGGATTGCGACGAAGAGGACTCGG
>CAZVFX010000135.1:3987-19096 GCA_964626565.1 uncultured Myxococcales bacterium | reverse complement strand
CTGCTCACTGCTCACTGCTCACTGCTCACTGCTCACTGCTCACCGCTACTCCGCCTCTCCCATCTCGGCCTCTGCCATCTCCGCCTGTTCCGTCTCCGCAACTCGAACGACGTTGACAGCGGCCGGGCCCTTAGGCCCTTCGGTCAACTCGTAAACCACGTCCTCCCCGTCCACCAGTGAGCGATACCCCTCTGATTTGATCGCCGAGTGGTGAACGAATATGTCCTGGCTCCCGTTCCCCGCCTCGATGAACCCGTACCCTTTCAGGTCACTAAACCACTTCACCTTTCCCTTGAGCATAATGCCTCCGCACTATCGCAGTTCCCCGGCCAACTTTTCGAGCGTCCTTCAACTAAGTTTGTACTCCTCCGGGTTCTTCCGTGTCAAGGACTAACTTGCCTGTCCAACGGTGGTTGAATACTCGACATTCCCCCTGTATAATCACGCCGTGATTTTGTAAGCTCCAAGTGAGGGAACAACATGTTTAAGAATATTCTGGTCGTTACCGACTTCTCCCCGAACTCGCTCAAAGCGCTGTCGCCGACCCTGTATTTCGCGGCCTCCAGCGGTGCCAGGATCCACTTGTGCCATGTCGACGAAGAGGAGCAGGTCTTTTCCGCCCATTCGTCGGACGAGTTGGTCAAGTTTCTAGATGTGGTGGAAGCCCGACGAGCCGCGTGGCTGGAGGACCTGGCCAATCAGATCAGGGAGCAGGGGCCGGACTGTGAAATCGTGCGATTGAAAGGGTACGCCTCCCGGGAAATTGCCAGCTTTGCCGAGTCTGAAGGAATGGACCTCACAGTCATCTCCGCCCTGGGTGGGCAGGGGTTCAAGGCGTTGCTCACCGGAACCACTTCCGCCAACGTGCTCAGGCACGCGTCGACTCCGCTCCTGTTTGTTGGCGCCAACAGCAATCCGCCCGATGATTTCGAGGTCAAGCGAGTGCTGTTCCCTACCGTGTTCTCCCCGGTCTCCGCCGACGGCGTATTGTGGGCCGCACGCTTGTGCAAACAGTTCGGGGCTCGCCTTGAGTTGCTGCACGTTCTAAAGGTCCCGTCCTACATTCCCGCCTTGCCCGGGGAACCGCCGCTGGCCATGCCGTTGAGCGTGGTCGACGAGATGAATCTCAGCTTCGAGAGGATGCTGGACGAACTGGCGGAGAAGACCGATTTTGACGACATCGGGTGGGAAGTGATTGTCGGGGAAGATGAGGTCGAAAAGATCGCCGCGGCTGCCACCTCCAAGAAGGTCGACCTGGTGGTCATGGCCCGCAGCGGCCTGGGAGTGCTGGAAGGTCTGCTCTTCGGACGTCTGCCTGAAAACGTCGCACGCCTGTCGTCTGTGCCCACCCTGCTGTTCAAACCCGGAAAGGGGGAAGAATGAGAGCTTTTTACCTCTGCCTTGTACTCCTGTTGACCATCTCTTCTGCCGCTTGCAGCGGAGGAGATGACAATCAGACCGGTCCCGACGGAGGTCTGGCCGACGGTGCGGACATCACTGAGGGAGACGGGACGTTGGTCCCGGGTGAGGTGGATCTGGTAGTGCCGGATATTCTCGATGTTTTGCCCGGCGATACCCACGAACTGATCGCCCCGGATCTTACCGATAGCATTGTGCCGCCGCCCGACGAGAAAGGAGAGGGCGCAGGGGGCGATGCACCGGACCTGGTGGACATCGTCGATGAGGAGCAAGCCGTTGTGACCGAGTTCGGCATAATGATAGCGGCCCCCCAAACAGGCACCACCCGCCACGGGAGCATCGAGGTTCTCATCGTCCCGTTGGAGATCAACGAGTTGGAAGTGGACAATATCACCGTTTGGCTGGGCGACCTCCCGGTCTTCAGTGATACCAAACTGCCGACCCGGTTTGTCCTTGATACCACTGAGTACGACAACGGGCCGCTGGACATCAAAGCGGTGGCGCAAATCGGCGAAGTCTCGGCGGAAGATGGAATCCAGGTGATTTTGGAAAACGCTTCCTTCCGATTCAAGAACGTGCATTCCAGCGAGTATGTGTACAGCAACGGCGACGAGATCACGCTCTTCCTGTCAACGGGCAAGCCGGGCATGGAGTTTACCGCCGGCTTTGAGGCCATGGATTCCGAATACTCAGACGGTGCCGAAGAGGTGTATGAGATCGGCGGCGGTAAATACATGCTCTCCTACACCATTTCGGCCGAAAACAACCGGCCCGACGGCGTCTACCCCGTGCCGATTACGGCAACCGACGGTGAGTTCACGCTGGAATATCCCCACATGAAACTGGGGCTCAGAAACCTGGCCCTCATCCCCATACGCATCGAAGGCGGGATCTTTGTCGCCGGCCAGATTCCGGAGCCGGACCCCATGTGGGAGCAGCCGGTAGAACTGATCTACGGCAACGAGTTCGTAATTACCGGCGGGTCTGCCAAAGTGAACGTGGATTTCTCCGGTTACACGTACCCCAACGAAATCGTCGGTGTACTCGTGGGCATGGAGGGATACTCCGGCTACTATCAGCGTCCGCTGGAGGCTTCCTTTGGTGACGAGGAACTGCTGCTGCTGCTGAAAGTCTACATCGAAGGAGAAGAGCCGCCCAACAAGCTGCCTCTGCGCATCGCCGTGCGCGACGTCATGGGCCGAATTTCCGAGGCACAACCCTACGAACTTTCTGTGCAGAGCGTGGGTTCCGGCGATATTCAGGTGAGCATCAGCTTTGATACCGATACCGATGTTGATCTCCACGTGGTGGAGCCCAACGGGTGCGAAATCTACTACGGCAACGACCAGTGTCCCTCCGGCGGCTGGCTCGACCTGGACTCCAACCCGGCCTGCTGGTTTGACTATGTCAACAACGAGAACATCTACTGGCCCGACGGCTCGGCGCCGGTAGGCACCTATATCGTGCGCGCAGACTTCTACGAAGATTGCTGCTATTGCGGAGCCCAGTATACGGTGACAATTCACTATTGTGGCGATATGGAGATCTATGAAGGCTCATTCGCCCCCGGCACTGACGACTCCGGGGGGGAAGGCGACGGCGTAACTGTAGCCACCTTCTCCAACACCAACTGCGGGCGCGTGCTGAGGGGAAGGGTGCGGTACGAAGACAAGAGTTTCGACCGCAACGGTTTTTCCGGCAGTACCTGGAAGCCGGTTCGCCATGCAACCGTGGAGGTGCACCGGGCGTCGGACGGCGAACTGCTGGCCACCGGCTGGACCGACAGGTTCGGCGATTATGAGATCCAGTTTTCCAACAAGCAGGACCCGGGTATCTACATCGTCGTCAAATCAGAAACGAACATCGACGAGGGGCTGCGCAAGATCACCATCATGAACCACCCCAAATTCAAGGTAGTCTACACAGTCTCCTCCGCCTCCATCGATGAGACGTTGGACGAGTTCCCTGTCCTCGACTTCGACATACCGGAGGTGGTGGGAGCTGGTGCGTTCAACATTATGGATGTCCTCATCTCCGGCTACGACCTCATCAGGCTCATGACCGGCAAGGACCTCGGCTGGCTGCACTCGTATTGGGCAACCGGCGCGGATACCACCGATACTCTCTATTGCAGCCAGTACTTCTACGACCTGGCAATCTGCACCGAGAAGGCAGCTCTGAGCGTCCAGGGAAAGGACATTGATCGGGACGAATACGACGACATGGTGATTTCCAAGGAGTTCTTCAAGTTTGCGCTGGAGCAGGTGAGTCAGGATGATAATCCCGGCGGCGGCAGCGACGGCACCCGGGACGACCCGAGGCGGGCCTGGAGTGAAGGCGTGTCCGCATTTTTTGCCTGCGACGTGCTGGACTACCCTCATTTCGTCAACAGCAGGCCCTGGGGCGTGTACATTGTCAACGACCTGGAAGGAATGGATTCACCCTTCTCGTTCAGCACGGCCAACGGTGCTCAGTCGGGGCCGGTGTCCGAGTACCTGGTGAGTGCAGCCCTCTGGGATTTCAGAGATGCTGCCAGTGACGATGAACCCTTTGATACGATCAGCAACATGCCGCTGGGCATCTACGATGCAATCTTCAACTACTTTCCTTCGGACCTCTTCCTGGACAACGGATTCGAAGGGGTGGACTTCGTGGACTTCCTGGACGGTTGGTTCTGCCGGTACTGGGGCGATGAGGGGGATGTGACCTCCATCGTCGTGGAACACCGGGATTTCCCCTACGACTTCAGCGGGCCCGGTTCGTGCATTCACTGAATCTGCTTGCCGGCCTCAATCCGGAGCAACGGGCAGCGGTGGAGTCCGTCTCCGGGCCTGTGCTGGTTCTCGCGGGTGCGGGCAGCGGCAAGACCCGGGTTATCACCGTGCGCATTGCACATCTGCTGTCAAAGGGGGTGCTCCCCTCGCGCATCCTGGCGGTCACCTTTACCAACAAGGCTGCCAACGAAATGCGCGAGCGGGTGGGGACCATGGTGCGTCCCGACTGGGCAAAGTCCCTTACCATCGCCACTTTTCATTCGTTCGGCTTGTCGCTTATCCGTAAGTACGGCCGTCGCCTCGGGGTTCCAGCGAACGCCAGCGTCATCGACGAGTCGGACCGGGACGCACTACTCAAGCAGGTGCGGCAGGAGCTGCACATCTCCGACACCGATCTGAGCCACGACGATGTGGACAGCTACCTCATGCAAGTGAAGGGTTGCGGCGCCGAACGCGGGGCCCTGGCGGCCTCGTTCGGCTACAAAAAGGCCACTCTGCTCAAGCAGTTTCACAACAACTACGAAGCCAGGCTGCGCCTCGCAAGAGTGCTCGATTTCGATGACCTCATTCACATGCCGGCCAATCTTCTGGCCACCAACGCCGAAGTGTTGGAGTCGGTGGTTGCCACCTACGACCACATCATGGTGGACGAATACCAGGATACCAACTGGCTGCAATTCAGCTTGCTGAAATTGCTCGCGGGGGAAAATCCCAACATCTGCGTCGTGGGTGACGACGATCAGTCCATTTACGGTTGGCGGGGGGCCAGGGTGGAGAACATTCTCGAGTTCGACCGCCATTTTCCCGGCTGCAAGATCGTCAAGTTGACCCGTAACTACAGGTCGGAAGAGAACATCTTGAAGCTGGCCAACGCGGTCATCGCACAGAACAGCCGGCGCCGTAGCAAGGAGCTGTGGACTGAAAACAAGGACGAGATCCCGGCGCGCAAGCTGTTTTTTGAGAGTCAGGCCGAGGAGGCCGAAGGGATCGGCGACGAACTGCTGGCCCTGGTGGGAAGGGGGCTCAAGGCCTCCGACATCGCAATCCTGTACCGCACCCGTGGTCAATCGAAGTTCTTCCAGGAGGCGCTGAGAATCAGAGGCCTCCCCTACCGTGTAGTGGGCTCCTTTGATTTTTTCGAGCGCCGTGAAGTGAGGGACATTCTGGCCTACTGGCGCCTGGTCGTGAATCCGGCCAATGAGGCCGCGTTCCGCAGAGTCGTCAACTACCCCGCCAGGGGAGTTGGCCTGGCCACCTTGCAAAAGATCGAGAAGTTCCATCGCGAGAAGATGCCTCTTCTGGCAGCCACCAGGGCCTTTCTTGAACTGGAAGGGGACGCACTCAATGTGCGCACCCGCCGGGGACTCAAAGTGTTTGTGTCCAGCATGGACAGGTACCATCGCGAACTTGGCGGGCTCTCTGGTGACGCTTTGGCCGACATGGCGGAAGACGTTCTGGTAAAGGCGGGAGTCAAGGACGACCTGATGCTTCGGGGGCAGGGCGCGTCGAAAACCATGGCCACCCTGGTGTCACTGCTCAGGAGATACCTCAGAGAAGATAAGGGGAACAGCCTGCAGGGGTTCCTGGAGAAAGTGACGCTCGACCAGAAGGAAGCGGATTTCAATGCGGAGGACAAAGCCGATGAGGGCGCGACCCTCATGACTGTTCACTCTGCCAAGGGGCTGGAATTCGAAGCGGTGTTCGTGGCGGGCATGGTGGAAGGGATCTTTCCCCATTTCCGTTCCACCGGCGAGCCGGGAGGAATCGAAGAGGAGCGCCGCCTTTTCTACGTGGCCATCACCCGGTCGAGAAAACGACTCTACCTGTCGTCGTTTCGTTACCGGGAGGAGCGGGGCGAGGTGCGGCCGTCGAGGCCTTCCCGCTACTTGAAGGAACTCCCCGAAGAACTGCTGGTGAAAGAGGTGGACAAGGACCAGGGGTTCCTTTCCAAAGATGCGCTCCTCGCAGGTTTTGAGGATTTTGAGAAGGATCTTTTCAAGAAGTAGGGCGGCTGATATACTCCAACCAGCTTATGTATGTGGGGTAGACCATGAAGAATAGTTGGAAGTCTGGGATTGAGATGCTGGTAAGGGGTATGGCCTGGAGTGCGCCTCTAGCCGTGGCGGTTGCTGCCGTGTTCATGTCGGGAGCGGGAACGCCGGTCTTTCCGAGTGTGCTTGCGTTGCTTCCCCTGGTCGGCCTGGCCGCAATTTTCGCCACCGGCGAAGATGGGGGCGGCGGCGACGAAGAAGATGAAGACGAAAGCGCCCAGACCATCGTGGCCATGCCGGTGTGGATGATTGAAGAAATGGCCAAGAAGCGCGAGGAGGCCAAGAAAAAGCGGGAGTTGATGGGAGCCGATCCCGAACCTGAAGCGGAACCCGAACCTGAACCTGAACCTGAGCCGGAATCGGAGCCGGAACCGGAAGCGCCGGCAGTATCGGTGGAGGCTGAAGGCCCCACCGACGAAGTTGATCTGGGCACCGCCCAGACTATGATGTTCGACCCTTCAGCCGCGGTTGATGCCGGAGAACAGGCCGCAGCCGCGCCGCCTGCCGCCGAGGAAGATCTGGGCACCGCCCAGACTCTCATGTTTGACCCCCAGGATGCGGTGAAAGCCCAGGAAGAGATAGAGAAGGCGAGGGAGCAGACGACTGAAACGGAAGACGAGCCGGAACCTCATGACGACGCTATCGGCGAAACCGCGGTCTATTCCGCGGATGAAGTAGCCCGTCTGCGGGAGCAGGCGGTCGCCACGGCCGAAGCCGAGGTCAGCGACGAGGTGGACGGCGAAGCTCGCACCATGATGTATATGCCGGCCCAGGAGTCAGCCGCTCCGGGGGAAGCGGAAGCGCCGGCCGAGGCCCCGGCCCCCGCACAGCCGGAAGACGACGCGCACGCACCCACCAGGGTCTACATGGAGGCGGTAGGCGACGACGCTGCCGAATCCACCATGGCCTACTCTCCCGAGGACCGCGAGGAACTGCTGGAGAAGATGGCGAAGAAGGGGGTGGACGGTGCGGTCGCGGAAACGGAGCCGGAACCGGAGGCGGAAGAAGTGGACACCGCCGGAGCCACCCAGGTGTATTCGGCCGAAGAATCCGCCCAGTTCAAAGATGCCTATGACCTGCTGCGCAAACCGGGCGTTGACGACGTCGCGCCCGAGGTGCCTGAGACCAAGACGGTGACCGCACCGGAAATGAAGCGCGTGCAGGAGCCGGACACAATCTCCGCCATGGCGCCGGTGCAGGGTGCCGGAGGAGTAGGCGCGGGCACCGTCGTTTTTCTTCTCGCACTCCTCGCCGTGGCCGGCGCGGCCACCGCAGTGATTCTGCACCTGTTCGGGGTGGTGGAACTGCCCCTCGACCTGCCTACCCTGGACCTCTAGCCGGCGGTCAGCCGAATGGACATCATCTGGGCCCCCTGGCGTATGCAATTCATCCTGGGAGAAAAACCGATGGGCTGTTTCCTCTGTGAAGCCGTGACCGCCGGAGTCGGCGAAGAGGCGCTGGTGTTGGAGTTGACCGAGCACTCGATGGTCATCATGAACCGATACCCCTACATCAGCGGACACTTGATGGTGGTCCCCAAAGCCCACGTTTCCGGGCTGCATGAACTGGAACCGGAGGCTTTCGACGACCTGCATCGCACCTTGAGCCGGTGCGTAGAACGCGTGCGGGCAGTGCTCAATCCCCAGGGGGTGAACCTGGGAATGAACCTGGGCAAGGCCGCAGGCGCAGGGGTGGAGGACCATATCCACTACCACGTCATTCCGCGGTTCGTCGGCGACAACAACGCGTTCAACGTGCTGGGGGATATCCGCGTTATTCCGGAGGACCTCCTCTCCACCTACAGAAGATATCTACCGGCATTTTGAAGGTGTAAGAATGGTCAGGCATATAATCTTCGGGTGGTTTCTGCTGATGGTGGCGGGCTATGTTTTTGTCGAGTGGGCCCGCTACCGCCGCAACCCTGCGAAGGACGGAGACCCGTTGGGTTACCCCACCGCCCGTCTCGTGCTGCGCTCAGCAGTGGCAACGGTGCTGATCACCTTCCTCGGGATCGTAGTCTACATGAAGCCGTTCTACGGCGGTCCTCCGGAGGCGGGCACATACGCGCTGTGGACCGTCGCCTTCCTCTTCGTCCTTCTCGTAGCCGATTTCTATACGGTCTACCGTCAGTACCGTAAGGCCAGGGCACTTCGCGAGGAGCAGTTCCTCACTGACGTGGCCAGCCTTGTCGCCACTCACCGCACCCCGAGTACGAGCGAGGGGCCTGCGCCAGGAAACCTGGAACCACCTACTCCTTGATATTTACCACTCGTACTTCGTACGGTTTCATGTCGCCGAGGAGCAGTTTGCCGTCCTGGATGCCTGCGTAGGCTTCGTTGGGGTAGATCGCCTGGGCCTTGGAGAACTCACCTGCGGGCAGCGCGACCAGGGCGCCACCGGAGGGCTGGTTGGAGAAATTGGCCGCGACTACCAGCGTCTGCGTGGAATGCGCCCTTGCAAAACCCCAAACCGGCCCGCCACTTTCGGCGTCGGCTTCCAACGGCACGAAACCGCCCCGCCGGAGCGCCACGTTGTGATTGCGCAGTTGCACCAGGCCGCGATAGATGTTGAGGAGAGAATCGTCAATCTCCGCCTGGGCGGCCACGTTGATCTTCTGGTAGTCGGGATTTACCTTCAGCCATGGCGTCCCCGAGGTGAAACCCGCATGGTCCGAGTCGTCCCACTGCATGGGCGTGCGCTTGTGTTTGTCATCCGTTGTCGGGCCGTTGCTCATGCCGATTTCCTGCCCGTAGTAGATATACGGAGTGCCCGGCAGCACGAACAGCAGGCGGGGGGCAAAGGCCATGAGGTCCTGGTCTCCCTTCAGGCGATGGGCGACTCTGAACAGGTCGTGGTTGGTAAGAAACGTTCCGTCTGCAGCGTGGGCCGGGAACTGTCCGGCAAAGCGGCACAGCACCTTCTCTATGTCTGCAGGTTCATCGGCCTGCACCCCCATGATGATCGCCTCCATGAGGTCGAAATCGAAGGTCATGTTGAGACCCTGACCTCCGCCATGATACTTGGATGCAACGCTGTTCGCGGCCCACGCCTCCCCCACCAGCAACGCCTCCGGGCTCTTCTTGCCCACGCCCAGCGCGAACTCCTGCCAGTACTCCAAGGTGGCAGGGATGTCCTGCAGCCCGTCCTTGCCGTCTTCGACCAGGTAGCGCACCGCGTCCAGGCGGAAGCCGTCCACCTTGCGTTCGGTGAGCCACCAGTCGGCAACAGATGCCATCTCGCTGCGCACCGCGGGGTTGGTGTAGTTGAGGTCGGGCATGCCACCCCAGAAAATGGCGTAATACCACTCTTTGCCCGACTTGTGCCAGGTGTTGGCGCCGCCCCCGAACGGGCGCGGCCAGTTAAGCCCTTCGTCGGACCAGACGTACCAGTCCCGCTTGGAAGAAGAACTGTCTTTTGAGGCGACGAACCATGGGTGCTCGGATGAGGAATGGTTCAACACCAGATCCACCACCACCCTGATCCCACGTTTGTGCGCCTCCTCCATGAACTCGTCGAAATCGGCTTGGGTGCCGTAGTCGGGATTCACGCCCCTGTACTCGGTAACGTCGTACCCGTGATAGCTTGGCGAGGGTGAAATCGGCATGAGCCACAGCAGCGACACCCCAAGGTCCTCGTTGGTCTCGGCGTCGCCGTCGTTGAGATAGTCGAGCCTGGCGGTCAGGCCTTTGAAATCCCCCACGCCATCGCCATCGGAGTCGGCGAAGCTTCGCACGAAGATTTCATACGCGACGGCATCTTCGAACCAGCGTCCTGAATCGTTCTGCGGCAGTGGGATGCAAGCCGGTTCCTCAGATATTTCCTCAGTCGGGAGATTATCTTCCGGTCCCGGCAGTTCGGGTGCCACGGGCGCATCGACGGAAGAGCACGACAACGCCAGGAAAGTGACAAGAATCGACGACAGCATCCGGACGCGGAGAGGTCCTTCGGTTTCCTCTGGAGGGGCATTTCCGGGTACGGTGATGGGGGCGTCGGGAGCCTCAGGATGACAAGGGGGAATGGCCATGTGGGGGGAGGACTAGTTGGAGGAAAAACTCTTCTTGCCCGCGGTGGCAACGGTAACGATGATGAGGCCTGTTACCGCGGCTGCGCCCAAGCCGATGAGCCCTACGGTCTTGAAGGTCGACAGCAGGTCGATCTCGCCCTTGGGCTTCAGTTGGTTGGTCATGAAGATGTAGTCACGGTCCGATGCGACGAGCTGAGAGTTCGTCACCTTGAAGTTGAAGGGGGTGATGGGCCAACGCTTGCCGTCCACCGCGCGGACGAACAGGCGGGTGTTCTGGCTCACTTCCACTTTCTTGCCCTCTTCAGTGTCTACGATCTTCACCGCCTGGTCACTGGCCTGCAGCTCTTTCAACTGGTCCATGCTGATGTGGTAGGACGTGTAGCAGGCAAAGGAACCGAACGTGAGAACCATCAAAAGGGCGACAAGCTTCTTCATGACATCTCCTCCCCGGCGACAGCAGATTTAACGCGTTCAAAGTTACTGCATAGGCCGGTACAGTGCAACACCTTTTTTGGTGCATCAGGTGGCGATGCGCGGCTTTTGAGGCCGGAGCAGTCCGCCCGGAACGCTCAGGGGCACGCCTCGACGATGTCGTACAGGTTGCCCGTGAGCGCCTCCCACCAGTCCGGTCGCGCGGTCTGAATGTGCTCTCTTTCCGCAGTCACCTTCGCCACATCGGCAAATCCGTACTTCTCCAGCAGACGTTGGTGCCCGTCGGGAAGGGAGCCGTTCTCCTCCATGATAGTCAGCAGCCGCCCGTATGGCTCCCGCAGCGTAACAATCGCGCCCATGGGATCGAACCCCTGGTTCTCCTTACAGGCCAACTCTCCATAAAGCGACTCGAACTTCAAAATGCGTGCCGCAAACGGATCCATTGCAGCCGGAGTCGGCGGCGGATCCGGAGCGACTGCCGGATCCGGAATTACCGGCGCCACCGGCGCAGCCTCCTGTGGCCCGGAACAGGCAAAACTCACAACGGCAAGTGCAATAATCCAGGTCAACCTCACCATCTTCCTGCCCTCCCTCTTTGAACCCAGTGGTTGTCATTCCGAGCGGAGCGTAGCCTAGTCGAAGAATCCCGTCTACAACTTCTCGCAAACAGAGATCCTTCGACTTTGCTCAGGATGACATCAAATGTCCATCCTCCCCTACCGCCTACAGCCTATCCTCTCGTACTCCCTATTTCCCTTTTTCAAGCCTTGCCAGGTACACTGCCACCTGGCTCCAAACCGACGACCTCCAGAAGTGCTCCAGGGCGTCGAGTTTGTCCTTGTAGTCCGGCCGTTCTCGCAGGACCATACCGATCTGGTAGGCGATCTTGGCGCTCTCCGGAATGGTGCCCGCATACTTCAGCGCGAGTGCGGCGTTCTCCCTTGCCTTCTCTTCGGCCAGGGCGAGCGACGCGATAAACGCCTTTTCCCGCTCCACCCCTTTCCACTCGCCCTCCTCGTCGATCTTCATCCCGATGGAGTAGAACTTGGCCACCAGGGTCGATGAGGCAAAGTACGAGGACAGGGCGCCGGCGAGTTTGGCCAGCGATGCCGGCAGCCCGGAGCGGGCATATTCCATCTTGGGGCTTTGCGGCATCTTCAGGTTGAACTGAGCGGTGCGGTAGCTGGGCTCCTTGTCCAACAGCATAGCGATAACCGCTTCCCTCGGCTTGTTCGCATGCTCCGCCACCAGATCCACGAAGATGGCGTTGAAATACTCGATATTGGCGGATGCGGTGCCCTGGTAGAGGCGGGCAACCGCATCGATCTTCTTCAGCTTGCTGGCCTTCCCAGCGCTTTGCACCTGGGCCATGGCCAGGTTGTCCAGCGCCATTTGGGAGTTTACTTCCACCAGCGCGATTTCGGAGAACGGCTCGTGCAGCCGCGCGAACAGTTTTACCAGCTTGGAGGTCTCTTCTCCGGTGTCCACCGACTTCTTGATCTCGAGCAGTATGTCGCGGTAGCCGGCGTTTGCAAACTGCCTGCCAACCATCGCGGAAATGGCCGCTTCGTAGGAATCCAGCATCGCGACCGTTCGACTCACGTTGTCCGGGGTCGCTTCAGCAAGGGTCTTGAACACCTGGTCAAGACTCCTTTTCGAAGCTTCTTCCACGTCGGAGAACACCTTCAGAGCTTCTACCGGGTCCCGGGTCACGAGACGGTCCACCATGGCCGCGGCCAGGAGAATCGTCCGCGCCGAAACATAGGCGCTGACAGCTCTCCAGTATGCTGCGGAAACCAGACCTTGAGAAAGCAACTCGGACGCGTCGTCGTACTGACTGCTGGCCGCTTCCCACAGCGCCTCGAACTTGTCTGCCTTGGCCAGCTTCAGCGATGCGTTGTACGCTTCCTGGCTCCTCTTCAGCCAGGTTTCGGTGCGGGCCTTGAGCGCGCTGAATCCTTCCGTGGATAACGCCATGGCGGACCGCTCCACCGGCGAAGCGCGCTTGAGCCCCTTGCCAGTCATGCACCTGAACGCCTGGGCCAGGTCCTCTACCTCACGGACCTCTATCCCTTCCTGCTCCGCCAGTTTCGCAATGTCTACAACCTTGCCGTTGTCCGGGTCGGGCTCGAATCGCTGTCCTACCGGGTAGCACATGCGTGTCTTGCCGTCGCTGCGTGCCGCGACCAGTTTGCGTACGATACCGCCCACCGGCCCGATGGAACCGTCCGGGTTTACCGTACCGGTCATGGTTGCCTTCGGGTCAAGCGGCTGCCCGGACAAAGCAGCCATGATGGCCACTGCGAACAGCCCGCCATGGGAGGGGCCGTCAACCCGGTTGGACAGGGTCTCGGTCTCCACCGAATATCGATAGTCGAGGGGGTTCTTGCCGATAGTCAGCGTACCGGTCAAGGCCGCCATCCACATGGCGGAGCGCCACAAGTCGCCAATACCCCCGGGCTTGGATTCGAAGATCCCTACCTGAATTCCGGTGCTGCTCTTTTCAACCTTGAGCAAGGCGTGGCTGATGCCGCCCTCATAGACCCGGTCGTTTCCCGTCTTGACCCACAGGAAGTCTACTTCCACCTGGCCTTTGTTCTGCTCCGGGCCGCTGCAGGAAGCGACGGCCAGCATGATGGCGGCGAAGACGGCGGTGCGTAAAGACCCGAACATACATCCTCCAGGGTATCAGAATCTCCCACCATCAACATAGCGCGCATGGGCAAGCATTGTCCAGCGCTCACTGCTCATGGCTCACCGCTCACTGCTGTCTTTGACTTCGGCTTCAAGCCGCCCTTCGTGGAGTATCACCTCCAGACCGTCGCCGGGTGCGGCCTGGGTGTGACTGGTGAGCACTTTGCCGTCACGGGTGCGCCGTACCACCGAATAACCGCGCTTCAGTTGGGCGGAAGGTCCTAACTGCTCAAGCAGCGCGCCCGCACGCTCGAGTCGAGCGGTGAGTCCCGACAGATACTGCCGGCAGGCAAAATCAAGGGCCCGGCTGCCGGCTGCAATGCGTTCCCCGGTCTGTTGCAGCAGATGGGCCGGGTGGCTGGCCCTGAGCGCCGCCGCGTGGGTGTTCAGCAGCGACGAGAACAGTTGCAATGAATGCTCCGCTTCGCCGCTGAGGCGGTCTGCAGCCTCTGCAGCCTCGTACTCCTTGTCATCCAACAGCCGTGACAGGCCCAGGTCCAGGTTCCCCCGCCATTGCGCCAACAGGGCGTCCAATTCCTCGCGTTCCGGCACCACCAGGTTGGCCGCCGCGGTGGGAGTTGCCGCCCGTTTGTCCGCGGCAAAGTCGCACAGGGGGAAATCCACCTCATGCCCCACCGCGCTGATCACCGGAGTGTCGCAATCCGCCACTGCGCGCACCACTCCCTCGTCGCTGAACGGAAGAAGGTCCTCAAACGCGCCTCCGCCCCGGCCTACTATGATAACTTCCACCGAAGGATCTCGATCGAGGCGCTGAATTCCCGCGATGATCTCTTCGGCCGCGCCTTCACCTTGTACCGCAGCAGGATAGAGCTTGATATGCAGCGGAAAACGCTCACGAATCGTCTTGAGCATGTCCCTGATTGCCGCGGAAGTAGGGGAGGTGACGATACCCACAACTTCGGGCAGAAAGGGTAGGTCGCGTTTGCGGGCCGCGTCAAACAGCCCCTCGCTGTGGAGCTTTCGTTTCAGCTCTTCGAGCTGCTGCAACAGGGCGCCGACCCCTTCCAGCCGCATCTGGTCCACGATGATTTTGTACGCACCCCTGGGGGCATACAGGTCCAGCCGGCCGTGGCAAATCACCTGCGCACCGTCCTTGACCTCGTGCATTTCCACCGCCAGAAACCGCGTCTGGCTTCTGAAGATCACGGCGTCGAGCCGGGCTCGGTCATCTTTAAGTGTGAAATACACGTGCCCGGAACTGTGACGCTTGAGCCCCACCACCTCGCCCGTAACCCACGTATCGTGAAAACCCTGCTCGAGTCGCCGCTTGATGCGGTCGGTAAGCTCGGCAACAGTCAGTATTTCTTCGTCCATTGACAACCGTCAATTGTTAGCCGTTAGCTGTTACAACGTTGGCCGTTGGCTGCTAGCCGTATGGCCCTGGACCCTGGACCCTGCCCCTGGACCCGTCGTTCTTTCTTTCCCCAAGCCCCAAGCCTAGAAGTTAAACTCCACATGCTGGCCGGTAATTCCACTCGACCCGCTGTTCCCTTTGGAGAAACCGCCGTTTCCGCCCACTCCGTAGCCGCCCGTCAGGGTCACCGAATTGGAGTTCTTCACCTGCTGCATGAACTGCGCATCAGCGTGGAATTCGTCTATGTAGATGCCGGCCGACAAGCCGCCGGCGCCGCCGCCGGCCCCCCCCCCGCCGCCCCCCGTGCCGCCGTCGCCGCCCATGACCCCCAAGTCCCCCC
>CAZVFX010000135.1:0-3977 GCA_964626565.1 uncultured Myxococcales bacterium | reverse complement strand
TTTCGCCCCCGCCCCCCCCCGGGGGGGGGCCGCGGGGGCCCCCGCCGCCGCTACCGCCGTTGCCGCCGTGGCCGCCCTTGCCGCCTTCTCCGGCACACCACGTTTGATCGTTGCCCGCTCCGCTGGACCCGCCGCTGCCGCCCCAGCCGCCTGTGCCGCCCACGCCGCCCTTGCCGCCACCGCCGCCGTCACCGCCGAAACCGGTCTCCAGGTCGTTGTCCGCAATCTCCGGGAAGCTGTCGGGGTCCACTGTCCAGACCAGGAAGATCCCGAAGGAACCGCCGCCTGCGGTACCCGCGGTGCCGCCGCTGCCCGGGCAGCCGCCGCTGCCCGCGCCGCCGCCGCCGCCCCCCACGTCACTGCCTCCAATCACCATCATGCAACTGTAGGTCTCGATGCCGCCGCCGGCACCACCCCCACCGCCGCCACTGCCGGACGTCCCCGGGCCGCCAGGCGCCCCGGTTGCTCCGGTCCACTCAGCGTCTTGCAGCGCGCCGAAAGCCGAACCGCCGCCGATACCCGCCGCCCCGTGGGCGCCGGGCGACCCCGGCCAGCCATCCTGACCTTCGGTGCCCCAGAGCGAAATGTGGCAGTAATTGCAGTTCAGCCCGTCCGGACCGCACACTTTGCCGTCGAACATGTAGGTCTGTGTCGCATCACGGCCCGGTTCGCCGCCGTCGCCGCCGAAACCCTTTGGATTGCCGCTGCCGCCGTACTCGGTGAGCAGCGGTTGCTGGTTCTCCACCACCGGGCAGTTGGAAGGGCCGGCAAACTCATCGAAGTCCGCGCACACCGCGTTGCCGCCGTTGCCGCCGGAAACTTCGCTGGCCCCGCAACTAAGCGAGGCACCTGCCCCGCCCGGGTTGGTCACTCCCATACAGGTTTCCATGCCGACGTCATACGCACCCGCGCCGTTGGCCCCCGGCGCACCGTCCTGGCCATCCTGACCATCGTCGCCCTCAACTCCATCACCCCCGTCACCGGCCAGCACGATGTTGTCGGTGACCAACAAGTTTCCCCCGCAATCCTTGAGGTAGATCGCGTAGGACGAAACCTCCGGTTCCTGCACGTATGGACCGGTTACGGTAAAACCTTCGAAAGAGGTGATCTTGGCGCCTGTTCCAACCAGAAAACCGGTGACCGCAGCCTGGACCTGGGTCGGTAGAGGGGCCGCGCCTGCCTCGACTGTGGAAATGTGAAGTTCATGGTCGCGCACTGAGAAATCCGGGGAGAATCCTCCGAAGATGCGGATTCCCTCACCCAGGTTTATCGTCTCCGGGTATAGCCCTTGCGCGGCATAGACGTGCTCTTTTGCCTGCTCCTTGCACCGTTGGACGCCCATGGTCAGGCTGCGCACAGGCTGCTCAGGAGTTCCCGGGTTGATGTCAGTGCCCGTGGGCGAAACGAAAATGGCGTTGGCCGGGTCGCCGTCAATGCCGTCGCAGTTTTGATCAATTCCGTCGGGCGGGTCGTCCGCAGACAGGAATTCGCACTCGCACCCGTCGACTTCGTCCAGGTTCAGGTCCACCCATCCTTCCAGGCACTGCATTACGCATTCCGGAGCCGCGTCCACCAGGTCACACACCGACACCGCCTTTGGAAAGGTCACCAGGGTGCAGTCGTTGCCGCACAGGGCGCAGTCCTGGTCGGTGAGATACATGCTTGTGGCCGGGTCGAGGTAACCCTCGTCCACCACTCCGTCGCAGTTGTTGTCCGCATAGTCGCACACTTCGGGCTGCGGTTCCGGTGCGTTGCACAACCAGCCTTCAGAGCCCAGACACTCCAGGAACCCCGGGCAGGTACCGATGCCCGGCAGGCTGTTGACGCACGGCTCCACCCCCGACAGTTCCTCGTCGGCCACGCCGTTGCAGTTGTCGTCATATCCGTTGCAGTCTTCAGGCTCCGGTGACTGCGCGTCACACGGGGACCAGCCGTCAGGGGTGCACACCTCGTAACCCACGCAAGTGCCGAAATCGTTGGCCACCTGGCAGGTACGCTCCAGTCCCACGGTCTCGGCGGTGCACAGGCAACCCCCGGTAAGCGGCACGCAGAATTGTCCCCCTTCCCATTCCTGGCAGGCATACCCCTCGGGGCAACTGTCAACGCAAGTGGGCAGGCAGAAGGAGCCCCCTTCCAGAGGGAAGCAGGCCCCTCCCTGGCATTGGGAATCGTCGTCGCATTCCACGCAGGCGACTCCCTGCAGAAGGTCGCACACAAGGCCGTCGGGAGAGTAGTAGCCGGGATCACAGGCCGACACCTTGCAGTCCGGGGGCGGCGGCGCCAGCGAGCAGAATCCGGTGCCGTTTTCGATCGCGCCCTCGCACGAATTCCCGCACTCACCGCAGTTCTCGGCGCCGAAGTACCACTCACCGACCATGAACTCTTCGTCCGTCTGCCCGTCGCAGTCGTTGTCTTCGTAGTCGCAGAGCTCCTCCACAGGGTCGACCGCGTCGCACTCCCATCCCTTCGACGGATAGCACGTCGCGATCCCGGCGCACTGGCCGTACTCATTGCTCTTGGCGCACACTTTCTCGGAACCTTCCTGGTCGGGGCTGCAGGAGCAGACACCGTATTCCGGCACGCAGTAGGCCCCTGCTGCCAACTCTGCACACTCGAACCCTTCCACGCACAGACTGGCGGCACAGGGAGAAGCGCAGAAATTGCCCCCTTCCAACGGAACGCACGCACCTTCCGCACAATTGTCGTCGGAGATGCACGGATCGCACGGCGCATACCCGCCGACTCCGTCCACGGTTTGCACATCCACAGGAGCAAACCACTCCCCTTCTACATCAAAGATGATCTTCCCGACCCGGGATTTGGGACATCCGCTGATCAGCAGAAGACATGCCAGAAGTAGCCCCATCCCGACGATAAATGCCCTGTTCATTTGGCGTTCCTCACCTGTTTGGCAGTCCTATTCTACGGATGTCGGTGGCAAACTGCAATGCACAGATGTACCGCTGGTTAAGGGCAATTAAACCTGAACCGGCTCAATATGACGTTCTAAACGGTGCGCTCAACTCTACGTCGTCGTCGCCAATGAGCCCGATCCAGGCGTGGTAGGAGCGGGATTGGAAGTGGGTGAGTTGATAGACGTAAAGGGGCTGGTTCGCAGGTACCAGGAAGGCCACCGGTGAGCCCGGGGTCCAGTCCGTGATGTCCACGAAAGGGTTGTCTGCTACGTGGTCGAAGGAGATGTGACCCGGGAACAGCGCAAAGTGCACCGCTCCTTCCTTCGACGCCATCGCCATCACGTGGATCTGACCGTTGTCCACCCAATCTGCGGCGATATTGCGGATCACCTGAGGCCGGCCAACCGGTACCGGCACCCCCGGTCCGGCCGACGCGCTCAAATTTTCGCTGTTGCCCACGGGCGGCTCGGCCAACGACAGCTCCAGAGTCACTCCCGGATCGGGCGAAGCAGTTGAGTGGGAGAAGTAGTCGGGAGGACCGAAGATCAGGTCGAACGGGTTGTCCACCAGGTAAGAAATGGGAATGGCGTGCAGCTTTTCGTCCCGGACGTCGGCGAGGAGTTGAAGGAAGTCCCGATCGATGTACTGGTCTTCATCCACTCCCAACGACGCCATTTCATCTCCGGGGGCTCCCGGACCCATTCCCGGAGTAAGTCTGAGCATGTCTCGGGCGCCCTCCTTCACGCGGATCGCCATCGCCAGATTCTCCACGTCCTTGAAAGAAGTGCTCCGTTCGTTGAAGCCGGGATGTCTCAACTCGTGGAAAACCTGTTTGGTTCGGTACCAAAGGAGTGAAGCACGGGGAAGGGGAAAAGCGATCCTCAGAGCCGGCAGGAAGTGCAGTTGCTGCAACGCTTCCCTCTCCATTCGGCTGTGGGCTGCCTCGCTGCACACCAGCCGCGGCGGCTCGAACGGCATCATCTCTTCCGGAGACTCTTCCCTTGAAAAGGTCTTGTCGAGAGTGCGTTCGTCCACCTGGTATTGCTTGGTCTGGGCTACTAG
>CAZVFX010000134.1:17627-19243 GCA_964626565.1 uncultured Myxococcales bacterium | reverse complement strand
ACCTGGTCATCGGCGACGTCCACCCGGGCACGCCCATGCTGTGGCCCGACTCCAAGTACAACAAGGACACTGAACACATCGCGGAGAAGTTCGGCAACACCGAGGTGTTGAACATCATCGTGGAAGGCAAGGAATGCCCCACCCCGTCCAGGGAGGAGCTGCTGGAGGCCCACGGCTGCGGAGAGCAGTCGGGTACCTGCTTTGACGAGCCGTCCATGGAATGCGAGAAGGACGATGACTGCTTCGGCTGCGACGCCGGCGCCGGCGTTTGCAAGACCGACCGCGGTCGCAAGTGCGCGGAAGACATCGAGTGCATTTCCCGTGAGTGTAATCCCATCAAGTCGCCGGTGGTGCTCCAGAACATGGAGTTTCTGCAGCGGGAGATGGAGACCCTGCCCGAGGTGGGCTCGTCTGCATCCATTGCCGCGCTGTTGCCTGCGGTCATCTCGGCCATGCACGCGGGTGACCCGAAATGGGAACTGATTCCCCGGAACCGCAAAGACTCCGGTTTCTTCCTCGGAATCATCTTCTCGTCTGCGGAACCTGGCGACCTGAGCAGATTCGTAACCCAGGACGCGAAGCGTGCGACGGTGAGCCTCTACTTGCGCGACCACAAGGGTGAGACCTTGCGCAAGGTAGTTGCCCACGCCAAGAAGTTCATCAAAGAACACCCCATGGAAGAGGCGGACTTTTTGCTCGCCAGCGGTTACGGTGGGCTGCTTGCCGCGGTGAATGAGGTGATCACCGAGGCCGAGGTAAAGGTTACCGCGCTGGCCTTCTTCATTGTGCTCCTGTTCTGCGGCCTGGCGTTCCGGTCGGTTCTTGCCGGGGTGTTGTTCCTGGTGCCGTTGGCGCTGTCCAACTACGTCACATACGCAGTAATGGGCGCGGCCAAGATCGGGTTGGACGTAAACGCTTTGCCGGTGGTCTCCCTGGGGGTGGGCCTCGGCGTCGACTACGGCCTCTACATCGTGGGCCGGATCAAAGAGGAGTACGGCCGGCAAGGAGACCTGGGGCTGGCCATCCAGACCTCGGTAGCCACCGCGGGTAAGGCGGTCATCTTCACCGCGACAACCATGGTAGCCGGCATCATCTTCTGGTCCATGTCGTTCCTCAAATTCCAGGCCGACATGGGCATCCTGCTCGCCGTCTGGATGATGATCTCCATGTTAGGCGGCCTGATTCTCCTGCCGACCCTGATTTATCTGATCAAACCGAAATTTATCGTGGGTAAGAAATAGAACCGCACCCGAGGCGGAGCCAAAAGGCGGTGCCTTCGAAACGTTGGGTGGTTATGCGGAGGCCGTTCCTTCGGGCTGAGAGGGCTCACCGAACCCTCTCTACGTAGAATACGATATGTGCCTTCGAGGCCGGGTGTGACCATCAGACATGAAAGGCCGATGCGTTGGGATGTTGTTCTGCGGCGCCCGGGGCACCGCACCCCGCGTCATGCACAGGTTGGCCGTCGCTTGCGACGATTAGGTCAACAACAATGGCAATCCCCAACATGTCCGATGGTCACATTCGTCATCAACGCATCCGCCGTCTTCCACGTAGAGAGGGTTCGGTGAGCCATCTCAACCCGGAAGGAACGGCCGCCATCGAAATGACGATCG
>CAZVFX010000134.1:0-17527 GCA_964626565.1 uncultured Myxococcales bacterium | reverse complement strand
TGTTCTGCGGCGCCCGGGGCACCGCACCCCGCGTCATGCACAGGTTGGCCGTCGCCTGCGACGATTAGGTCAACATCACCGGCAATCCCCCACATGTCCGATGGTCACATTCGACATCAACGCATCGGCCGTCTTCCACGTAGAGATGGTCGGGTCGGCCATCTCAACCCGAAAGGAACGGCCGCCATCGAAATGACGATCGGGTGGAACGCACCGCAAAAACGGCCGCCATCGAAATGACGATCGGGTGGAGCGCACCGCAAAAACGGCCGCCATCGAAATGACGATCGGGTGGAACATGATGGCTTCCGAGGTTGCAACCGGGCACGACATCGCCGGCGAAAAGTCATGATAGGTTCAGGCGTTCGGATAGGGTATACTACGTTGAACATGGTTCGGGACTGGTTGTTCGCGGAGGACACTAGAATGAAGATTCTGAGGGCTATTCGCTTCGAGTACGGTGCGTGTGCGCTGACGACTATCGCTATCCTGCTGCTGTCTTCGTGCGGAGGCTCCGGCGAGACTGAGACCAAGGATGTCTTGGAAGAGGTTGGCGAGGTTTCTGGAGAAGTGCTCGAGATTGTCGAAGAGGAGCAGTGTATCCCGGATTGCGAGGACAAGGTTTGTGGGCCCGATGGTTGCGGGGGGGAGTGCGGCCAGTGTGCCGAAGGCGACCTGTGCCTGGTCGTCGGCATATGCCTCTGTATGCCCCAATGCCAGGGCAAGGAGTGCGGCCCCAGCGGATGCGAAGATGTAGAGTGCGGCGTTTGCCCTGAAGATTGGGCATGCACTGCTGACGGCATCTGCGACTGCCTTGAGGACTGCGAGGGGAAAGAATGCGGAGAAGACGGCTGCGGTGGATCCTGCGGCCAGTGCCCCGACAACCATCTCTGCCTCGAAGATGGGAACTGCCTTTGTGTGCCTGACTGCGAGGGGAAAGAGTGCGGCGACGACGGCTGCTCCGGGGTCTGCGGCGAATGCCTCGAGAACTGGGAATGCACTGAAGCAGGAGTTTGCGACTGCCCGGAAAAGGACTGCGAGGGCAAGGAATGCGGCGCCGACGGCTGCGGTGGAGTATGCGGCGAATGCCCTGAGGGGCAGCCATGTCTGGAGGACGGTACGTGCCTGTGTATACCCGACTGCGACGGAAAAGAGTGCGGAGATGACGGATGCGCAGGGAACTGCGGGCAATGCCCCGAGGATTCGCTCTGCTCCGACGAGGGCTTGTGCGGATGCGTGCCCGATTGTGTGGATAAGATCTGCGGCACCGATGGTTGCCAGGGAACGTGCGGGGACTGCCCCGTGGGGCATGTTTGCCTCGAAAGCGGCGTGTGCCTGTGCGTCCCCGCCTGTGGAGACAACGAGTGCGGCGAGGACGGTTGCGGCGGAACTTGCGGCGAGTGCGCCGAGAACTACGACTGCACTGCCGGTGAAGACGGGTACCAGTGCGTCGCCGATTGCCAAGCCCTTTGCGACGGGTTGGAGTGCGGCGCGGTCGGCGTGGCAGCCGAGTGCGAGTGTGGTAGCTGCGATGACGGCAATCTGTGCACAACCGACGTGTGCAATTCAGACTTCCTTTGCGGCTTCTTCCCCAACGCCGTTGCCTGCGACGATGGGAATCCCTGCACGGGGTCTGACGTTTGCGGCGACGGTGAGTGCAACGGCGAGTTGCTGCCTCCGGAAGAGATCGATGACATCGGAACCTGCCTTTGCGATACGGACGGAGACTGCCTTCCCCTCGAAGACAACAATGTGTGCAACGGCCTGCTGTACTGTGACCTGGTTCCTGACGTATCGGTCTGCGCCATAGACCAATCGACCTTGCTAGACTGCGACGATGGCGCACCCTGCACCGATGATTCGTGCGACCCGATAGACGGCTGCGTCAACCAACCGGACGAGACCAACGAGTGCTTGGACGATGACCTGTGCAACGGAACCGAGACGTGCGACGGTGACGGCGCTTGTCTGCCCGGCGAGCCGCTGGTCTGCGACGACGACAACGTGTGCACGGAAAACCTGTGCCTCGCAGAGAGCGGTTGCTCCTTCGATAGCGACAGCCAGAATGGGGTCGACTGCGACGACGACGACGAATGTACCGAGGGAGATGCCTGCGCCGCGGGCCTGTGCGTGGGCCAACAGGTCATTTGCGATGATAGCAACGAGTGCACCGCTGATTCGTGCGATCCCGCGGTGGGATGCCTCTACGCTCCGGCTGAGGGCGAGTGCGAAGGCGGTAGCGGCGTATGCGTCAACGAAGAGTGTTGCTATCCGGACTGCGCAGGGCTGGAGTGCGGCCCGGATCCCGTCTGCGGTGACAATTGCGGCGATTGCGATGAAGGCGACGCCTGTGAGGACGGCGACTGCGTGCTCAAGGGCGGCTGCTGGCCCGATTGCCCGCCTATGGTTACCGTACCTTCAGGCACATTCTGGATGGGGTGCAATGAGACCCTTGACTCTAATTGTGACGAAGACGAGAAACCGTACCACGGGGTGTACCTGGATGCGTTCGACATCGAGATGACGGAAGTTACGCAGAAAGCATATCAGGCGTGTGTAGACGCAGGTGCCTGCGAACTCTCTCAGTGGATGACCGGCGAAAACGATTGGGGCACCATCGTCGACGACTGTGTCATGCTTGAGCCAAGCGACCGCCCCGTGAACTGCATCGACTGGCCCAAAGCGGAGGCTTACTGCGCCTGGGCGGGTCGGCGGCTTCCCACAGAGGCCGAGTGGGAAAAGGCCGCCCGCGGGAGCTGCGACTGGTACGAGGGGCAGGGGATGAGTTGCGAAACGGACAGCTACGTTCACCCTTGGGGCGGCGACTCGCCAACGTGTGAGTTGGCCGTAATGACCTATCCGGTGCCGCCCGCCGGCTGTGGGACCGGGTCAACCATGGATGTCTGCTCGAAATCACCTGCGGGCGACAGTCCGTATGGGCTTTGTGACATGTCGGGAAACGTGTACGAGTGGGTTAGCGACTGGTATGCCGGCGACTACTACGCAAGCTCTCCGTTGAACAACCCGCCCGGTCCCGACTCGGCGCAGCACAGAGTCATTCGGGGCGGCAGCTACAACAGAGAACTAGCCAGTGAATTCCGTGCTTCATACCGCAACCATATGCAAGAGATAGACGGTTCCACCCTTGATGTCGGTTTCCGCTGCGCCAGGTCGAAGTAGCCTTACCTGACTTGTTAAGCGCAACCAGGGTGACAATTGGCGATGCCCTGAATCCGCTGATACAATGGATCACGACGACCGCCCCGGAGGCACGATGTTGCGCACCGGTTTTATGCTGCTCTTCGCCATTCTGTACGCCTCAGGCGCGCATCAGGCGCAAGCGCAGGACCGCGGCACCAGCCGCTACGGCACTCTGGTAGTGGAAGGTGACCCGGCGGACCCGGTGCGGGTGTTTGTAAATGGCGAATATGCGGGAATCGCGCCGGTAGAAATGAAACTGCTGCCCGGGGCGTACAACGTGATTCTTGAGTGGGGTGCGGGAGGGCCGGTAAAGGAGTTTCATACCGCAATCCGACCGGCAGAGGCGAAAGGGTTAAAAGTGCCGGCGAGGCCGGAACCGCCGGCAGAGCCGGAGGGCCCGGTGCAGCCGGTGACCACCTCCATCGTCACGGCCCCGCCCGTTGACGACCTTCCCGTGTTCGAGTGGGCACTCATCGGCGGCGGCCTGACGGTGGCTCTGGCAGGGGGGATCATTCACTACCTGGCATTTACCAGGAATGACGACCTCCTCTCTGCTCTACCTTCTTCGGCCGGTCTCACCCCTGACGAATACGGAGCCCACGTCGACAAGTTCAATCACGACTTCGACACCGAAGTCGCACCCCTGGCCACCAGCGCATACGTACTGTACGCCATCGGCGGAGGCGCAGTTCTCACCGGCTCTGCGCTGCTGCTGCTGACGTCGGAAGATGATGAGGAGGCTTCCCCCTTCTTCCAACCCACCTTCTCCCCCGAAGGCCCCGGTCTCCTCTTGGAAGGCCGCTTCTAGCCCTGACCCCTGACCCTGGACCCTGACCCTGGACCCTGCCTTTCTCAACCGATTGAGTCCCCTTCACGCATGTGCTAATATCTTTGCCTGAAAGTAATGACAGTGGGGATATACATGAGAGTTTGTTTCGTTGCTCTGGTTGGCGCGGTCACTTTGGCCGGCTGCCTCACCAAACCTGAGCCTTGGACTCCGGGCGATTCGGCAGCATTTGACTCCAGTGAGACCGCAGCCATAGACGGAAGCGCCGGCGACCTGGACCTGGTTGCAATGGCGGACCGGAAGGACCCGGTCGACGCCCTCGCTGACTTGCCGATTGACCTGTCGCCGGAGTTGCCCGTGGACGTGCCTGTCGACGCAGCTCTTGACGTTCCGGCCGACACAGTTCCCGACCTCGCCACAGACGTCGAGGCCGACCAACCCGACACGGAAGCGGACACGCCGGACGCCGGCTGTGAGTGCCCGGACGACGGCCTCGATTGCACCATCGATGAATGCGTCGACGGCGAGTGCTCCCACACAATCAAGAGTCTGTCGTGTGTCCTCGAAGAGCAGTGCGTCGTACACGATTTCAGTCAGCCGGGAAAACCGTGCATGGCGTGCCAGACCAACGTCTCGCAAATTGAGTGGACTGCTGTTCCGGACGGTGCAGAGTGCCTTTCGGACGGCATCTGCCTGGGCGGCGTTTGCTGCGCACCTGAATGCGATGACGAAGACCAGTGCACTGCGGACAGTTGCGATGAAGAAACCGGGGGTTGCATTAACGATGTCGCCGAAATGAACGGCATGCCCTGCGACGACGGCAACCCGTGTAGCGATAACGAAATCTGCTTTGATGGTGACTGCTGGGGGCCGGTTCTCGAGGATCTTCCGTTTGGAATAGATCTCACTGACTGCACCTGCCGCGAGGCTGCCGACTGCGCCTCGCTCGACATCGACGACAATGCCTGCAACGGCGTCCCGGAGTGCTTCAAGGCCTTCCCCGAAGACGCCGAGGGCGCTTGCGCAGCAGGCCCTCCGGTAGACTGCGACGACGACAACGATTGCACCGCCGACTCGTGTGAGCCGGTGTCGGGCAGTTGCTCGCACGAGCCGCTGGAGCAACTTTGCGACGACGAAAACGAGTGCACCGACGGGGACGCTTGCGTGGAGGGAGGGTGCGTCCCCGGCGACCCGGTTGTCTGCGACGACGACAACGATTGCACCGCCGACAGTTGCGACCCCGAGACGGGTTGCGTGTTCGAAGGTGGGGATGGCTTCATCGGGCAGGATTGCAATGACGGTGACCTGTGCACCGTGGGCGATCACTGCGACAATTTGGGGCAGTGTCTCTACGACTCGGTGGACGATTGCGACGACGATAATATCTGCACTGACGACACCTGCGATCCTGGGGCGGGCTGCCAGCATGAGCCGGTAGCGGAAGACCCGGGATGTGACGACGGCATCATCTGCACGGACGGAGACTATTGCGAAGGTGGCCTGTGCAAACCGGGAGCCCCCCTCGACTGCAGCGACGACGACGTCTGCACTTACGACCAGTGCCACCCGGCGGACGGGTGCATGAATCCGCCCGGTGCGGTAGACTGCAACGATAACGACGAATGCACCCTGGACAAATGCGACCCCGGCGACGGGACGTGCACAAACACCGACATCGTGTGCGACGACGGAAGCATCTGCACCATCGATGACTGTGACCCGCTATCCGGCTGCACCTACGACGCCGAAAGCCTGGAAGGCACGGAGTGCAGCACCGGCCAGTCGTGCTGGGTGGGCGAGTCCTGCTTGAACGGCGTGTGCCAGGGTGGCGGGCCAGACCTGTGCGATGACGGCGACCCCTGCACCACCGACATCTGCGACCCGTCGGAAGGGTGTCAGCATCCCTTCAACAGCGCTCCCTGTAACGACGAGAATGCGTGTACGGATCCGGACGTCTGCAGCGAAGGTGCATGCCTGGGCAGCCCCGTTGACTGTGGGTCCAGCAACCCGTGCACCAACGTGAGCTGCGACCCCGATATCGGCTGCGTCAGCGATTTCCTGAACGGAGCCGCATGCGACGACGGTGTCCTATGCACCGCGGGCGACAGTTGCCTCGACGGCCTGTGCGCAGGCACGCCGTTCACTTGCGACGACGACGACAACCCGTGCACCATGGTTGAGTGCCAGAACGATGGCTGCGTCCAGGTGCCCCAAAGCGGCGGGACGTGCGAAGACGGCAACATCTGCACGCCGGAAGACTCTTGTGTCGACGGAGCCTGCGTCGGCGGTGGCGTGCAACCGCCCGGCTGCTACAACGGGGACTTCGACCATGACGGCATCGCAAATCAGAGCGACAATTGCGCGTTCGCTTACGACCCCGGCGGCAGCAGCGGCGCCTGTTTCCCCGCCCAGCAGGCCTACGACATGCCCCAGTCAAGGACAGTTGCCCTGTCGTTGCCCGGCGCCACTATTCGACGGACCGACGAGCCGCTGGAGTTGCCGCTCAGGAGCGGTATCGTCGACGAGTCGGTCATCGGCCACTGGCCGCTGGATGATGAGCAGGCGCAAGACCAATCCCACTATGCGCTGGGAGGCGTTCCGGAAGAGGTCGAATCAGCTACAAGCCTTACCCCCGGACTGGGCGGAGCCCTGGCGTTCAACGGCAACAATTCCGGAATCACCGTACCCGGAACTGAGGACCTGGGAGTCGGACCGGGCGAACTGACCGCCATGGTGTGGTTCTGGCCCCAACAGAAGGATGCCGGCTGCCTCTTTTCCAAACCCTACCAGACAAACTCAGGATCGAGTTCCAGCCACAACTCGTTTTACCTTCAGAACTGGAACAACAAGCTGTCGGGCTACGTGCAGGTCCAACAGGGAGGGATGATCTCTGTGGGTCTCCCGGAGGCAGTCTCAGTCACTCCTCAAGCCTGGCACCATGCAGCCATGACCTACGGCGACGGCAAGCTGCGACTCTATCTCAACGGCCGGCTGGCCAAGGAAGAAAGCTCTTCGAGCCCGATTATCGCGCAAGACACGCCGCTGCCGCTGAGCATCGGGGAAGCGGGGCTGCCGATCGTGTTCAAGACCTACTTCGGTCGACTGGACGACTTAGTCCTACTTGACCGCGTGCTCACGGCAACTGAGATCGAGACGTACTATCAGACCCAAACATCCTTCGGTTCTCCCACCGTGCCGGGCGCCCAGGCCGACTTCGACGACGTACGAATCCTCGAAGAACCGGCTGGAATGGAACCCGCCATACCGACCACCAAGCGGTCTCGCGTCATCGGCGTGCGACCCCACTCGGATACTCCCTGCCCCATGGCCCAGGACGACGGAAGTTGGGCCGACCGGGAGGACCTGTGCGGCGTACTTGCGTACTGGAAATTGGACGGCGGAGGGGCCGATGAAATGGGGGCACATCCGGGTGTCAACGTTGGGGCCAGCCCCGCTCATGGTAGATTCGGGGACGAAGCAGGGACTCTATCCTTCGGCGGATCGGAGCACATCACAGTCGAATCAGTCTCAGGATTGTCCGGCATGAGCGCGCTCACAGTCGAGGCATTCATCCGCGCTTCGGAACCTGCTCAAACCAGTCGCTTCATCATCTCGAATCAAACAAACTGCGACGGCAACCTGGGCAACGATGCCTACGGCCTTTATGTGGGTTCCCAAGGCTTACTGTATTTCGGCGGTTTTCACGTCGGCAACCCAGGTTCTTCTGCAGCGTCGGTGTCCGCGGTCGATGATGGGCTGTGGCATCACGTCGCAGTCACTTATGACGGCGCCGAGGTCAGGGTCTTCGTTGATGGCGTAGGGGGAGCGCCCAATCCGGCTTCGGGTGCCATCCAACAGATCGCAACTCCCGTTCTGATAGGAGCCGACAACTGCAACGGGCCGGCAATGCACTTCAACGGAAAGATCGACGATCTCATTATCCACAGCGTGGCCAAATCCCCGGACTACATCTACCGCCGGGCCAACCCCGGAATCCCGAAGCTGCGCTTCCTGGCCAACACCGGCCTGGCTCCCCCGGGCGAAAACGCGAATCCCAGGTCCTACACTTTGCACTGGGGTGACGAAACTGCTGAGGCCCAGCTCCCCTTCGTCACGACGGGTGGAGGTGAAAAATGCTACGGTTTGCTCAACGAGTGCTTCGGCTACCGGGGATGGTGGGAATTCAACGACTCTGCGGACACCATTGCCATCGACTCAAGTGCCCGGGGCACGCACGGAGAAATGCTCAACGGCGCCTTCATAACGGGCGCCAAAGATGCCGACGGCACAGCCCTCGAGTTGGACGGCGACGACGACCATGCACTGCTGGCCGGCGAGGCACTCAGCGGGCTCTTTGAATTCACGGTTGAAACCAGGTCACTGGCCGACGACGAACTGACGGGATCGGAACCGGTTATTTTCGCCGCCCAAAACGCCGGCTACGGCATCTCCCTACTGCTAGGCGCATATTCGGCACTTCTTCACGTCGATGCCGGCGGGTCATCGTCAACCACCGCTCTGACGAACATGACTGACGGCAACTGGAAGTCTCTCCAGGTGGGCCGCTCCCCCGACGGAAACGGCTTCATCTTCCTTGATGAGCAGGAAAAATCGCAGCCCGCCAACTGGCCTCCGACACTGCTGGACGGCGTAGACATGATCTTCGTCGGCGCCAGGGGCCAGCCAAACAACCAGCCCTGGGTGGACCGCTTGTGGATGGGTCTCATCGACTCGGTGCGCATTATGAACCGGGCGTTGGAACCGGACGAGTTCCTGCACTTCCCGCGCTTTGAGTGGTCCCTGGGTGACGTCCAGAACTAACGCCAGAACCCGAATCCGCGGCTCCGCCGCTGGACCAGGTCCCTCTGTCGCCGCCGGGCCTCGTCACGCTTCTTCTGCCGCTCCCGTGACTCCCGGGCTCGTTGATCATCATGGCGGGCCAGGCGGGCCTTGGCGCTGCCCTGGTAGTCCTTGATGCCTTCGAACTCGCCCGCGTCCAGAAACACGCCGTGGGGACCGCACATATCCACGATGATCCCCGACCGCCGGCCGAAATTGACCCGGTTCATTGGACGATCGCATTTGGGGCATTTCAGGTAGATCGTTTCCGTCCGCTGCCAATCCGCGGGCGGCGTTCCCGAGTCAGCCCCGGCCTCGTCCGGCTGCTCAGCAGCCTTGGCCAGGTGCTGCTCCAACTCCCCTCTGTCGTACCAGGTCCCGCCGCAGGAATAGCAGATGTCGAGTTCTATCCCCTCGATCACCTCCAGCTCCATTTCGGTTTTGCAGCGGGGGCATTTCGGCGGCCCTGCCGAACCGTCGGCCTCGAGCAGCCCGCCGCAATACAGACAACTCTCCCGTCCCGGACCGTTGGCTCGTCCACAATTGAGGCATGTTCCCATCTTATTGTCCTCCGCGAAAACCCGTCGTTGCCGTCCCGCGCGCACAAAGCTATAATGCTGATGATAACAGACCGGAAGGGGAGATCCATGAGAAGCTTTGGTTGGGCGGTGGTAATGGCGGCAGCCTTCGCAATGGCGTGCAGCAGTCCGGCAGGCAAGAAGGTGGCGGACACCAAAGACCCGGACATGAAGGTGCCGTGGAACCAGGATGTCGGCACCGGGGACATTGCCGTCGAATTGACGCCGGAGGATCTGTCCGGTCCCGCCGATATCGACCCGCCGGACGCCATCACAGGCGAGGTCGAAACCACCTGCCTCCCGTACTGCGAGGGAAAAGACTGCGGAGATGATGGCTGCGGCGGTTCGTGCGGCGAATGCCCGGGCGAGCAGGATATCTGCCTCGAGGGGGAATGTACCTGCTTGCCCAACTGCGTGGGCCTGGAGTGTGGCGACGACGGCTGCGGCGGCGTGTGCGGCGACTGCCCCGCAGGCTGGTTCTGCGACGGGCAGAACTGCGCCCAAGAGCCGTGCGACCCCAACTGTGCGGGGAAAGAGTGCGGCGACGACGGCTGCAACGGGTCTTGCGGCGAATGCCCGGGGCCCCAGGATGCGTGCAACGAGGGCGCATGCGTCTGCGTGCCATACTGTGTGGGCAAAGAATGTGGGCCGGATGGCTGCGCAGGAACATGCGGGCAGTGCTCTTCGACGCAGGATGATTGCCAGGATGGACTTTGCATCTGTCTTCCAGCGTGCGAGGGTAAAGAATGCGGAGAAGACGGCTGCGGCGGCTGGTGCGGCACCGGCGAATGCCAGGACGCTGACGACGACGGCGTGCCCGACGACCAGGACGCGTTCCCCAACGACCCCACCGAATGGGCGGACAACGACGAGGACGGCGTAGGCGACAACGCGGATGAAGACGATGACAATGACGGGCTGTCGGACTCGGAGGAGGTGGAATTCGGACTCGATTGTTACCTCACCGATCCGCTGAACCCGGACACCGACTTCGACGGGGTAAATGACTCCGCAGATGCTTATCCGACCGACCCGTTCCCCGCCTTCCTCATCATGCAGCAAAACGACGGCACCATGGCGGTGTTCATCACCGACGGCGAAGGCGGATTCGCACCGCCCATTCCGGTAGGAGACGACCTGGGGTGGACCTGTGCAGCCAAGCAAACATGCACGCCGGCCTGCCCCGCGGGCAAACACTGCGAGGTGAATAAGTGTGTTGATGACAACCCTGACGCCTGCGCCGAAGCTTGCGACGCGGACAACGTCTGCCGGGGCCAACAGTACCGGAACATCACCATCGCCAGCTTCGAAGGCACCGGCTCCATGGACTTCATCGCCCACTCGTGGCCTAAAAAGCAATCGGGCACCTATTCGGTGTGGCTGTTCTACCGCCTCGACCAGGGGGGTGCGTTTCCGCAGGTGTATCTCGGGGAGGTACAAGACCCCCTGGCCGGCATCGTGGCCGACGTCAATTCAGACTTCCGCTTCGACTTCGTGAAGATCTGGACCACCAAGCCCAACTACATCAGCGAGGGCGGCGGATACACTTTCCTGGGCGGCGGGCCCATTCCGGAGGCCGAATGCGTGGTTGGCGACGACCCCGCCCAGGGTTGCAGCTTCGCCCTGGTAGACCCAGCGTTCAACGTCACCGCCCAGGTCTCCAGCCAGTGGGGGATGCCGTGGTCGAAGCAGGCCCAGGACATGGATGGCGACGGCAACGTCGATATCGTCTTCGGCACCTACGCCAGCGGCGGCTCCAGCAACACCGTCATATACCTCATGCTCGGCAACGGAGACGGTACTTTCGACCCCGCCCAGCAGATGTTCACCCATCCCGGCTCAAAGGGTCCCGCCAACTCGTTCATGTTCGCTGATTTCAACGGCGATAAAGTCGGCGACGTCCTGTTGGGCCTCGACGACGACGGCGACGCCGGATCGGCGTGGTTATACCCGGGGACGGGGGGCGGCGGTTTCGTGGCCGACGGAACCAAAGTCTTCGACATAAACCCCGACTGCAACAGCGGCTGCTCCGATAAGTACGGCGTAGCCGCCGGCGCCCGCCCCTTCGACTTCAATTTCGACGGCCATATGGACGTCGTGGTGGGCTACCACTACTGCGACGGCAACCCCAACTGCAACGTCCACAGCCAGGGCCAGGACAGCAAACTGTTGCTGATCCTGGGTAACGGCGACGGTACCTTCCAGCCGCCGACGCTGATCCACCAGGCCATCGGCAGTTTGGAAGCCACACAGTACGCAATTCCGACGAGGATCTGTCCATGGTACAACTTCTAGGGAGAGCGCTTGCCATAGCCATCGTCTCGCTGACAGCCTGCTCGGAGACGAACAGCATCGACGACGACTTGACTAAACTGCCGGCCGACGCTGCGGACGCTACCGTGCAGACCGAAATCGGGCCGCAGGAGGACGGCGCTGAACCCGCGGATCTGACGCCGCAGCCGGACCTGGCCTTGCCCGGATTCTGTGACCAGGTGGCCGATGGCGCATGGTGCGAAGGGGACGACCTGGTCACGTGTCAGGGAGGAGTTGAGGCGGTGCGCATAACCTGCCCCAACGGATGTTTCTCAGTGGCCGCCGGACTGCCCGGCGCGTGCCAGAATGTTGAGGCTCCTTTTTGCGATAACAAAGCGGACGGCGACTGGTGCGACGGGGACAACCTGATTTCCTGTGCCGGAGGGCTGGCCGCGACCTGGGTAACCTGCGAACTGGGTTGCCTCAACACCGGCCCCGATGAGCCGGACAAGTGCGACGTTCAAAGCACCGGCTTCTGTTCCGGAAAATCCGATGGGCAATGGTGCGACGGAAAGAGCCTCGTTACCTGTGCCGGAAACCTGGTTGCCACGTGGGTGACCTGCCCCGACGGTTGCGTAACAGCAGGGGCCGGCGCTCACTACTGCGACGACCCTCAGCCCACCGGATTTTGTGCCGGCAAGGCAAATGGAAAATGGTGCAATGGGGATGACCTGGTCACCTGCACCGATGACGAGATTGCCAACCAGGTGGATTGTGAAAACGGCTGCCAGTCCATGCCGTCAGGAGTACCCGATGAGTGCAAAACATCCGAGGAAGGGTTTTGCGTGGGAAAGATGAACGGCGACTGGTGCATGGGAGATGACGTGGTGACGTGCAAAAACGACGCTATTGCCAACCAGGTGTTCTGCCAATACGGTTGCCAGTCCATGCCCCTCGGTACCGCGGATAAATGCAAGACTGGCGGCGACGGCAATTTCTGCGTGGCCGTGCCGCCGGAGCAATCCCCCAGCCCGCCCACCGAGAAATGCAGCTACATGGACTGGAAAATGTCCCCCGACGGCTTCTACCTGAACTCCACCTTCGGCACCAGCAACGATGGCACAACCTGGGGCAACAGCACCAGTTGCGGATACCTGCAGGGACACTACGACTACCACGATTGTATCTTCGACAATCAGACCAACTCGTGCCTCCCCGGCGACTACGACCTGCCCTACGTTCAAGGCCACGTGGACTACGACTACCAGACGGTGTTGAACGTGGTCGCGGACAACATGAACGGGGACGTGCCTGAGCCCCTCTATTTCTACGTTGCCGACGCCCAGCGCCTCGGGTGCGGCACGATCCTCAGAGTCTCGAATCCCGCCAACGGAAGATGTGTGGTGGTCTACACCGAGGACGGCGGCCCCGGCGCCACCTACGAAATGGCGGACAAAGGGGGCCGGCGCATACTCGACTGTTCCCCGGCGATTTTCAAGTACCTGCAGTTACAGCAGTCCGGGTGGGCCAACTCCGATCTCGTGTACGTTGAGTGGGGCCTGGAAGGTGACGTGCCCGGACACGCGTGCACGCCTTGCCAGTCTTCGCCGGCAAAGCAGGGCAACGAGAGCATGCTGCCGCCCTGGGAAGTGAATCACATGATGCCCTATCCTTGTCAGTGAGGCACGAATGATAACAAGATTCGCAGGACTGTTGGACACCGGAGGGACCGTTCGATTGGCCGGTCTGGGAGACTCCCTGACCTACGGATACATGGTCGGAAGGGGATACTTCGATATGACGGTCGATGACCTCCGCGACCGATTTCCCCAGGCGCAACTTACGGTAGCCAACCACGGCGTGTGTGGTGACACGGCCACCGGCGGCCTCAGCCGCACCGGGCCTCTGCTAAGGCCTGAACCGCCCCACCTCATTCTGGTGCAGTTCGGGCTCAACGATTGCTACATGGGCATTCCTGCCGACGAATTTGGAGAAGACCTCACACAACTTGTCGACTCCTTGGGCCGGGACGCGCCGGAGAGCGACCTGCTGCTCGTCCCTCCGCCCCTGCTCCGGTTCGACGAAGACAACCGGATGGTGAAGCCGTTCCGGCGCGCCTTCGCCCGGGTGGCCGAGGAAACCGGCGCCTCCATCGCTCCCATCGAGGAAACCTGGCGCATCCACGAGGCCGCCGGCCCGCTGTGGCTGTCCGACGGCGTCCACCCCTCCGAAGAAGGTTACTCCATAATGGCCCGGGCCGTGTTGACCGCGATTCTCGACTGAGTCACTGGCAGTGCGGCCAGCCTCCAGCTATGCTTGATGACGCTGCACGTTCTTTTTGCAGGAGGAATATCGATGAAGTTCGCGGCCCGGACCACACTCATGTTGGCAGTTCTATCCTTCTACACAGGCTGCGGCTCTGGCGGCGGCACTACGGTGCTCGAGGACCAGTTGGGAGGCGCTGACATCGTTGCTGCGGATGCGCCCACTAACGACAGTACGACCGACGCACCGGCCGGGGACATCAACGCCTCGGAGACGGGGCTGGCGGATGTCCCGCTGGACCCCGGCGGACCTGAGCTTGTCGGCTGCGAAACCGGCAGCGGTTGTTTCGGCGACCCGTGCGCCGGAAACGAGGATTGCCTCTCCGGTTTGTGCATCGACCACCTCGGCGACCAGGTATGCAGCGACTACTGCATTGAGGAATGCCCCCAGGGTTGGGCCTGCGAGCAGGTCAATTTCGGCGGACCCGACCTGAGCTTCGCGTGTGTCTCCGAATTTCCCACCCTCTGTCGTCCCTGCACCGCTGACGACGACTGCAAATCGGCCGCGGGCAAGGAAAACCTGTGCCTTGACTACGGTGAGGAAGGGCGCTTTTGTGGCGCTGGGTGCGACGCGGGCCTGGAGTGCCCGGAAGGCTTCGAATGTGTGCAGGCCCTCACCCTTGACGGCGTCCAGGTCACCCAGTGCATGGCCGCAGCCGGGGTGTGCAACTGCTCGGAGACTTCCATCGCCCTGGCCCTCTCCACCCCGTGCGAAGTGGAGAACGAATTCGGACTGTGCGCCGGCATAAGAGTTTGCACCGAGACCGGCCTGTCAGCCTGCGACGCGATAGTGCCGGAACTTGAAGAATGCGACGGGCTGGACAACAACTGCGACGGAAACGTCGACGAAGAAACCTGCGACGACGGCAACCCGTGCACGAAGGATGGTTGCGTGCCCGACGACGGGTGTTTCAACCAGGAACTGGACGAAGGAAGTTGCGACGATGACGACGGTTGCACACTCGGGGACCACTGCGAAGCCGGGGTCTGCACCGGAGAGCCCGTGACTTGTAACGACGGCAACGAATGTACCGAGGATCTGTGCGACGCGGTTTCCGGCTGTTCGTTCCCCGACATTGCAGGCCCATGCCAGGATGGGGATGCGTGCACGTTCGGGGACTTCTGCCAGGACGGTGCGTGCCAGCCCGGAGTGGCCCTCGATTGCGACGACAGCAACCCATGTACGTCGGACTTGTGCGTCGAGAACGGTTGCGACCATGAGCCCGTCGCCGGTCCATGCGACGACGGAAACCCGTGTACCGTGGGGGACAAATGCCAGGACGGTGAGTGCGTGTTCACTTCCCAGTCCGAATGCGACGACGGCAACGGATGCACGAGCGACTGGTGCGACCCGGCCGGCGGATGCCAGTTCACCCCCAACGAAGCGGCCTGCAACGACGGCGATATGTGCACACTCAACGACACCTGCTCCCAGGGCGAATGCATCGCCGGCGCCGGCCTCGACTGCGACGACGGCAACGGATGCACCAACGACACGTGTAATCCGCTGCTCGGGTGCAAGCATACCAACAACTCCCAACCCTGCGACGACCTGGACCCGTGCACCATGCAGGACCAGTGCGTGGGCGGCATGTGCGTTGGCACCGGGGCCGCCGACTGCGAGGATGACAACCCCTGCACCACTGACTACTGCGACCCTATGGCCGGCTGCACCCACGTGCCCAACACTGTCTCGTGCGACGATGGTAACGCCTGCACCTTTGGTGACAAATGCCAGGGCGGAACCTGCGCCGCCGGCCAACAGGTCGCGTGCAACGACTCCAACCCGTGCACCGACGACTCCTGCAACCCCGAGTCGGGCTGCGTATTTGCCCCCAACTCCAACGCTTGCGATGACCTCAACGACTGCACCACCGACGACCACTGTGCGGACGGCGCGTGCGTGAGCGATCAGGCGGTCGCGTGCGACGACGGCAACCCGTGCACCAAGGACATCTGCCTGCCCAACGGCGGATGTTCCGCCGAACCCACGGCGGGGCCGTGCGACGACGGCAACGCCTGCACGGTGTCCGACAGTTGCTCCGACGGCCAATGTGCGCCCGGTCTCCCCCTGGATTGCGACGACGGCAACCCGTGTACCGACGACTCATGTAGTCCCGAGACGGGCTGTACCCATTCCGTCAATGAGTTGCCCTGTACGGACAGCAACCCCTGCACCGTGGACGACATGTGCCAGCAAGGAGTGTGCACACCGGGGGCCGCCCTCGAGTGCGACGACGACAACGTGTGCACCACCGACTACTGCGAGCCCGCCACCGGCTGCGTCTTCAACACCAACACCCTTCCTTGCAATGACGGCAACATCTGTACCACCAACGACGAGTGCAGCTTGGGAGCCTGCCAGGGCGGCGCGACCTTGCCTTGCTCCGACGGCAACCCGTGCACCACCGACTCCTGCGACCCCGATGCCGGCTGCGCCTTCGACCCGGCGGAAGGAGACTGTGACGACGGCAACTCGTGTACCGAGGATGACCACTGTGCGGCAGGCTTCTGCGTAGGCGGCAAGCTGTTGGCCTGCAGCGATGGGAACCCATGCACGTCGGACGCATGCGATATTGACGTCGGCTGCGTCAACCTCGCCCTTAACATTCCTTGCGACGATGGCAACGCCTGTACCACCGGCGACCAGTGCAGCGAGGGGCTGTGCGAGGCGGGCAGCCTGCTGAACTGTAACGACGGCAACGACTGTACGACCGACTCGTGTGACCCCGATGCAGGATGCAAGAACGAACCGGTGGAGGGCGGCTGCAGCGATGATGATGCATGCACAACCGACGACTTCTGTGCCAACGGCGTGTGCATTCCCGGCGCGCCCCTGGAGTGCGACGACTCCAACGTCTGCACTACGGACAGTTGCGAACCGGCGACGGGCTGCCAGAATATCCCGGCTTCCGGCGACTGCACCGACGGCAACGAATGCACCACCGGCGATACCTGCACCGACGGACAATGCCAGAGCACCGGCGTCCTCGCATGTGACGACGGCGACCAGTGCACCGAAAACAACTGCAGCCCCGATACCGGGTGCGTCTACCCGCCCATTTCGCCGTGCTGCGGCAACGGCGTGGTGGACGCGGGCGAAGAGTGCGACGACGGCAACGTCACTCCGGGCGATGGCTGTGACGGACAATGCAACTCCGAAGTGGTACAAGCTCCCGAGTGCCAGAACTACGCGACCCTCACCGAGTCCAACCGGCACGTGAATTTCAACGACGGCAACGGCGGCGTGGAGATCTGCGACAACGGGTTCAGCGGCTGGTATCGGTTCACCGGAAGTGCAGGCACCAAAATGCCCACCTCATGTCCACCAAAATACGCCTGCGGCACCGATGCACCGGGCTGGATGCAAGGGAACTACCCGTCGGTCGACGACGGGGCCGTGGCCCGCACGGTGTGTTTTAACTGGGACAATAGCTGCTGCAAGTGGAGCAGCTCAATCCACGTCAGAAACTGTGGTGATTTCTTCGTGTTCCAGTTTAGCGGCACACCGGCCTGCATGCTCAGGTACTGCGGGGCAAACTAGC
>CAZVFX010000133.1:0-19413 GCA_964626565.1 uncultured Myxococcales bacterium | reverse complement strand
AGCTGGACAACCGCCCTTCGGGTCGGTCAATATGCGCTTGTTTTAGGGCTAGGCAGCACGGGGGATTGCGGCTCCCGGCGACCCGCTGAAGTTGCTCCTTGTTTTCGCCGGTCTTGGCACTATACTTGGAGTGTGGTTGCTTACTGCCCAATCTGCCTCGCCGCCTTTGGCGGGCACAAAGATCGTTGCCCGGAACACTCGGAGTTTCCAGTCTGCCCGGTCTATCCCGGCACCAGCATGAGCGGTAAGGTGTTCGACGGCCGTTTTGTCCTCATGGAGCAGATCGGCAGCGGAGCCACCGGAACGGTGTTTCGGGCCCTGGACAAGTACATGAGTGGGGAAGAGGTGGCGCTCAAGGTGATGCTCGCCCACCTGGCCTCCAATCCAGTGCTGGTCAAGCGTTTCCACTTCGAGATCCAGGCGGCCCGTAAACTCAAAGGTCTCAACTTCGTTCGCATCCGCGATTTCGGTCGTTCAAAAACCGGGCATCTGCATTTCTCTATGGAACTCCTGCAAGGTCTGCCCCTCTCACGGGTTATCGAGGTCGCGGCGCCCATGGCTCCGGCCTACGTAGTGGAGATTGGAACCCAGGTTTGCAAAGCGCTGGAGGAGGCACACTCCAAGGGGATCGTGCATCGCGATTTGAAGCCGGACAACATCATGCTGGTGCGCGACCGCGCCGGCGGTCCGCCCATTGCCAAGGTGCTCGACTTCGGAATCGTGAAGTTTGTCGATGAGGATGCCGGCCCCGGCCCTACCGCACCCAACATCATGTGCGGGTCCGCAGAATACATGAGTCCGGAGCAGGCCCAGGCCCTGAAGGTCGATACCCGGAGTGACATCTACTCCCTTGGGGCCGTACTCCATGAGATGCTCTCTGGCTATCCGCCTTTCAAAAGCGATCATGAGGAATCCAACAACATTTCGATCCTGCTGGACAAGGTGAAGGAAGATCCCAAAACGCTATTCGAGGCATTTCCGAAGATTCCGATCCCCGCTGCCCTGGACAGGATTGTCCATCATATGCTGCAGAGGCTGCCCGACGACCGGCCCCCCCGGGCCTCCCTCGTCCGTAATGCATTGGCCGACGTTCCCACATAAGGCAGCCCGGAGGTTTCCATGAGCCAGACAGAATCGGGATCCACCACGCGCCGGCGGTGGTGCGACCTCATGTGTGAACACGCCGACTTCGCCCGCCAGGAGGGCCTGGATGGAAGTACGAGCTGCCGCACTTTCCAGGTACTCTGGTGCAAGAAGTTGGAAAAGCACGTCACCAAGAACGCGGTGTGCGAGGCTCCTGAAGGATAATCGATGCCGAAAACAGATGACAACCGCATCGTAATCTTGGGCAAGGGGGGGGTGGGCAAGTCCACTTTCGCAGCCAATCTATCGGCACATTATGCTCGGAACGGGTCAAAAGTGCTGCACGTGGGGTGCGACCCGAAAGGGGACTCCTCTCTGTTGCTGCTGGAAGACCTTGTCAACTACCGCACCGTGATCACCATGCTGGCCCAGTTAAAAGACGAACCGTCACAGATCATCAACAAAGGGCGCCTGGGCATCGATTGTATCGAGGTTGGCGGCCCGGAATCAGGGGTGGGATGCGGGGGCCGGGGGATCGCCCGCGCCCTGGAGTTCATCGAGGACGCTCAGATCATTGAAAAGGGCGGCTACGACGTGGTGATCTTCGACGTTCTCGGAGACGTGGTTTGCGGCGGGTTTGCGGCCCCTATGAGAGAGGGGTTCGGCAACAAGGTGGTTATCGTCGCGTCGGAAGATGAGCAATCGTTCTACGCAGCCAACAATATCGCCCGCGCGGTGGTGAGATACAGTATCAACGGGGTCGGGCTGGTAGGCCTGGTGGTCAATCGCAAGGGCGAGGGAGACCCCGGCCTCACCGCCGACGATTTCAGCGGCAGGATCGGTACGAGCGTCATCGGGGAACTGCCCTATTGCGATGCAATGGCGTCGGCCCGGCTCAACCGCCTGACCATGGTGGAATCAGATCCCCTGGACGAGTTCACCGTCTCCCTGGCCGGAATCGCCGGGCACGTCTCCTCAACCGATGTCACCGCCCTGCCCCTTCCGACTCCCATGGAGCCGGTATCGTTCTTCAAGTTCGCAACGGGTGCGGGAGTGCTCTCGGCCCTGCCGTCAGCGGAACAGGCAGCGGTTGCGGATCCTGCCACGGTTGGACACACACCTGCTCCGGCTGCAGAGTTAGCTGACGTGCTGGGAGAGAAACGAGGTGTAGTCGTGGCCGGCCCGGCAGCGGTTGCCCGGTTCTCATCCGCAATGGGTTTTGACCGCAAGGCGTTACAGGGGTTGAAAACCAGGTTGCGAACGGTGCACCTGAGGGACGACGACAGCGTATGGCTGGCAGTGGAGAGTCCGCTGTTCGGGTCCCGGGAGCTGATCTTACGAGCGATAAGCGAAGAAGGCGCTTTTGCTGCGGGCGAGCATCTGGAAGTGGCCTACCGGGGGCAGGAACTTACGCCCGTTGTGCAGGAGCTTCTCCGCCTCGCAGCCAGGCGCTTCGGCCGCTACACGGTGGCAGAACTGAAAGCTGTGATCCTCGCCGACAATAAGAGCGCGGCGTCAGTGCGCCCCTCGGACAGAGCAGTGCAGGATACCGGTGCCGGCGGAGAAGGGGCGGGTTTCGTCGGAAGCGAAATCAGCTATCGGTGCGGGCCGGAAGGTTTCGCCGATTTTGAAAACTGGCTGAAACTGGATGGTGGGGCTGCCCGCGGAGCTGAGCTGCAGTCAGTGGACGCCAAGGCCGACGGGTCGGTGTGGCTGGAGGCGACCCTGCCCGGCAATCTGGCCCCCCTGGTGGTAATTCTCCAGCCCCCGGGAAGGGGCGGCGCATTCGTCCAGGGTAAGAACCTCGACGTGGCCTACCAGGGAGAGCAACTGACTCCCGAACTCGAAACGTTGCTCAATCATGTCGTGGCGAGACTTGGGAAGAGAAAGGTCGCGGCGCTGCACAAGGTGGTCATGGACGACCCCGGGCGCACCGAAATGGGTCTCCCGCCCGACGACGCCACCTTGACGCTGAGAGAATCGGTGGACGACTGGTTCAACTTCTTCGCGGATGACCAGTTCCGGCGCAACGCATTTCATGCTTTCGAGATGGACGCACGATATGTATCCATTGAGCATTGTGACATGGAGTGCCACTACGCTACCCCGATCATTGCGGACAATCAGTTCGATTTCTACAACTACCCCTGGCTTGAATCGGGCACCGTTCCTTCCAGCCGCCACGAAGAGCGCTCCGACCTGGTGGAGCACTATCGGACCCGTCTGGACGAGGGTGACGTAATCTCCGGCTCCACCGACAAATTACGCCGGCTGCTCAGCGGCGTGGTGAACGACCTCGACGACCAGCAGATCATCATGGTCAACAATGCCTGCACCCCCATCATCGCCGGGGATGACGTGGAGTCGCTGCTGAAAGCGATGCGACGGCGTTGCCCGGTCCCCATCATGCTGTTGGGGCCGGACGGCGGGACCCACCCTTTCCTCCAGTTCTTCCTTAAGATGAAGGAGGACAGAGGGTTTGCGGAAGCTGAGGCAGATCCTTCCGCGGTGAATCTGGTTGGTTTCCCGGCTACCAGAGATGTTGAGGATCTCACGCTTCTACTCGAACAGATGGGCGCCCGGATCAACTGCCGGCCGTTCCCCCGCATCGAAATGTCGATTTTCGACGATTATCTGACGGCTGCAGCCCAGATCTTCCTGCCCAACGTCTTCTTCACGGAAATCTACGAGAAGTTGTTCGGCGACGTGGGAGTTCCCACCTTCACTCCGGCCGCGCCCTACGGCATGGCTGCCACGGGTGCGTGGTTCGAGGCGGTTGGAGAAGCGCTGGGCATGAAGAAACAAGCCCGAGCGGTGTCGGAAGAGGCTCGCAAATCGCTGTCCGCAGAGTGGAATACTCTCACCCGCCGGGCAGGGGCGCTGACCCTGGGGTTCGTCGTGAACAAGCGGGGGGCGGCCAGGCTCGCCGACCCGGAACTCAATTATGGTGTCCCCATCCTGCCCTTGCTCAACGAGATGGGGTTCACCTGCGACATCCTCGCCTACGCCCCGGAAGAAGGGGACGAGGAACAGATGCTCTCGACCCTCGCAGACGCGGGGCAGAACGGCGTTGAGGTGGTGAGAACGTTCGTCTCCCGAGAGGAGTTGCACCGCATGCTGCGTGACTCACCGGCGCGCTCGTTCTACTCCGATTTTTACTTTGATCACCGGTTGTCGGCCGCGGGAAAGAGCCAATTCTCCCTGCAGTTCTTTGAGCTGGGTTTTGACGGCGCCCTGCGTACGTTGCGGCGACTCGTTGCCGCGGCTGGGGTGCCGTTCTTCCGGAAATACGCCAGGTATCTGGGCGGAGGCGCGCGATGAGCAGGACACCATTGACCGAGTTCACTCCCCACTCCAACTGCCCCTATCTATTGGGAGTGTACCTGGCGATCAATGCGATCCCCGACGCCCACCTCTACGTCGATGGTCCCGATTGCAGCTTCTTCAAGGCCCAGTTCATTTACGGCAAGCACGACCTGGCCTCCACGCTATTGGACTGTGCGGGGAACCATCGGGTGCGATTTTCCTGGGTGGACGTCAACGGAATAGTGGAGGACCGGTCAGCGCTGCTGGCTGAGGAACTGCGGATCATGGAGGCTGACGACAAAGCAGCCGCGGTGCTCCTGGCATCCATGCCCATGGCCACCATCACCGGCGTGCAATACGACACCATCGTCCGCGGCATGGACCCGCCCTTCCGGAAACCTTTTTTCGAGGTTCCCGGGCACTCCCTGACAGGGGACTGGTTGGACGGCTATGCAGCCACTCTTGAGGCGCTGGCCACCGGGATCGACGTCGCCGGAGGCAAGCCTTCAAAGAACAAGGTCGCAGTGGTGGGTTACTTCATGGACCGCACCGAGCGCGACCACCTGGCCAACGTGGACGAGTTGGAGCGGATGCTCGCGGGCCTGGGATTGAATGTCGTTTCGATGTGGCCCAGCGCCCGGCCTTACTCCCATCTGCAACAGGTGCGGGATGCAGGAGTGATCATCTCTTTGCCTCACGGTCGACAAGCCGCCCGGATACTGGCCGAGCGCACCGGGGCCCGGCTGGTGGAAGTCGGGCTTCCCTTCGGGATCGGGCCCACGGTTGACTGGCTGGCGGGAATTGCCGCCCAACTGGGGCTGGAATCCCGGGCCTCTGAATTTATCGACCGGGAGTTGGCCCGGCTGGTGCCGGTCGTGCAATGGTTCATCGGCAAGTACTTCCTCGACTCCCGGGTGCTGTTCGTGGGGGATCCGCACCTGTTCGAACCGTTCGCCGAATTCATGGAGGAGTTGGGTGCGAAAGTTGCAGGCCTGATTGCCATTGCCATGAAACACCACCTTGACCCCCTCCCCGCAGCGTTGAACCGACGGGGGGTCACCTGCGTTTTCGAACCGAACCCGGAGGACCACCGCGAGTTGTACGGCGGAGAGAATCCCGACGAAAATATCGACCTCGCAATTCTGAGCGACTTTCTGGGTGCCAGGGGCGGGAACTTCCCCACCATGCAGTTCGGCTTTCCGTCCTACCGTTGGCACGCTCTTTTCGACGCCCCGTTCCTGGGATTCAAAGGCGCAGCCTGGTTCATTGATCGCATGGCAAATGCTATGATGGCGGGAAAGAACCGTGAGCAGTGAGAAGTTCCTACAGCCTACAACCTACAACCTACAACCTACAGCCTACTCACAGTGCTTCACTGCCAGTTCCTTGAGCTTCTTCACATCTTCGTTTTCGGAGTGGCCCTTCATCAGTTCATCAAGGGCCATGCCGAGATCCATGCACTCGGAGAGTAGAATCGCTTCAGGATCCTTTTTGAGCGCTTCGTCCAAGGCTGCGGCTGCGTCCTTGGCTACGAGGAGGGGACGTTCGAACTGGCAGGTTTTCAGGGCTTCCGCCACGAACGCTTTGACCTCGGCGTTCTCCACACCCTTGAGGGTTTCCACATATCCGGCCACCACGGCGCAGTTCATATCCACGTCTTTGGGCTTACCGTCTGCGATCCCCTTCTTGACCACCTTCAAATCTTCCCGGGCGCCTTCGTAGGCGAACTCCTGACCCGCGTCCAGCCCCAGGTCTTTCTTGGCTGGAGCTTCTTCCTTGGCAGGTGCCTCTTCCTTGGCAGGAGCTTCTTCCTTGGCGGGCGCTTCTTCCTTGGCAGGCGCCTCTTCCTTGGCGGGCGCTTCTTCCTTGGCAGGCGCTTCTTCCTTGGCAGGCGCCTCTTCCTTCTTGCCCTCTTCCTGCTTGGCTTCCTTTTTCGCTTCCTGCTTGCCCTCAGCCTTCTTCTCTTCTTCCTTCTTGCCGCAACCCAACGTGGCTGCGAACGCCAAGGCGAAGAGAGCGATCAGAACCTTGCGCATCATGCGTCTACCTCCGTGTCGATTTCCATCAGGGTTGTGCCTTTCTCAACCGCGTCACCGTCGGCAACCGAGATCTTCGCCACCGTCCCTGCGACGCCGGTCTTGATTTCATTCTGCATTTTCATGGCTTCGAGTAAAGCCACAACATCCCCTTTCTCCACCCGGTCGCCGGCCGCTACAAGCACCTTGACGATCATTCCGGGCATGGGTGCGGAGACTCGATTCGCGTCGTCCGCACCACCGGCAGCGTCACCGGCGCGGCGCCGACGGCGGCTGTGGGTGTTGAGCTTCACTTCGAACCGCTCGGAGCCATCGAGAACCACCGCCACCTTGCGGCCTCCGTCCTCGGCGCCGGCAGCCTCCACCGTAGCCGAATAGCTTTTCCCACCCAGCGTCACGGTGTAGGAGCGGTCCCCTTCGCCCACCGCCTCAACCGGTGCGGCCTTCTTCACCATCTCTTCCGGCGGCGGTTCGGTGGTCGCGGGAGCCACCCCTTCGGCCCGGGCTTTCAGGAATGCCTCGGCCACCTGGGGAAAAATGGCATAGGACAAGGCGTCTTCCATCTTGTCTGAGTACTTCGCCACCCCCTCAATCGCCGCGTCAAGTTCCGGCGCCAGCAGATCGGCAGGACGGCACACAATCGGTTTTTCTCCCTCAATGGCTTTGTTGGCCAGGTCCTGGCTGGTAGGTGCGGGCGGCCGCCCGTACATACCGCGCATGTAATCCTTGACCTCCTGGGAGATCATTTCGTACCGATCGCCAGCGACCACGTTGAACACCGCCTGGGTGCCAACGATCTGGCTGGTGGGAGTAACCAGTGGCGGATATCCGAGGTCCTTGCGAACCCGGGGAATCTCATCCAGCACATCGTTGAGCTTGTCTGCCGCACCCTGCATGTCCAACTGGGACAGCAGGTTCGACAGCATGCCGCCGGGAATCTGGTGCTGAAGAATCCGGGTATCGACCCGTTCGGACCGAGCCTTCAGCAACGGCATGTAGCGCTCCCTCACCTTCTGGAAGTGGCCGGCCGCCTCGAACAGTTTCTCCTGGTCGAGCCCGCATTCGTAACCTTCCTCGGAAAAAATGGCGGCGACGGTTTCGGTAGGCGGCTGCGACGTCCCCCACGAAAACGGCGACAGGGCGCAATCGACAATGTCCACCCCCGCCTGTGCCGAGCGCAAAAAGGTTGCGGGAGCCATTCCCGAAGCACAGTGGGTATGAAGGTGAACCGGCAGCCCGACCTCGCTCTTGAGCGCCGAAATCAGCTCGAAAGCGGCGCCCGGAGAGATCATTCCGGCCATGTCTTTGATACACACCAGGTCCGCACCCTCATCCTTGAGCTGCCCCGCGAACCGAACGAACTGCTCGATGGTGTGGACCGGGCTTACAGTGTATGAGATGCACCCTTCCACCAGGGCGCCAACCTCCCGGGCCCGGTTCATCGCTCTTTTCAAGTTGCGAATGTCGTTGAGCGCATCAAAGATGCGGAACAGGTCGATGCCGGTTTCGTGGGCTCGCTCCACGAAAGCGTCCACGACGTCATCCGCGTAATGCCGGTAGCCGACGGCATTCTGCCCCCGCAACAGCATCTGTAGCTTGGTCTTCTTGAATTTGGCTTTGAGCTGACGCAGACGCTCCCACGGACTTTCGTTGAGGAACCTCAGACAAACGTCGAAGGTGGCCCCGCCCCAGACTTCCAGGGAGTAGTAGCCCACTTCGTCGAGGATCTCCGCGGCGGGCAGCATGTCCTCGATGCGCATGCGTGTCGCGATGAGGGACTGGTGTGCGTCCCTTAGAATCGTATCTGTGATCTTCACCTGTTGCATCCTAGAACCTCTATGTCTTGCCTACTCGCCTGGCGTTGAAGAGTGCGTGCCTTCCCGAGAGGCGGAAGCTGTCCGCACCCCGGGGGTTCCACGCCCACCGGTCCAGGTGGGGATGCAGCGATCCCGACCACAACCTGGCGGTCACCTCAGCCTGCGGGCGCGCTTCCGATTCCAGCGCATCCAGCAGCGAGACGATAACCGCGATCTTTTCCTGATCGTTCATCCCAGTCTCCTAAAGCGGTATGTTGCCGTGCTTCTTGGGCGGCCGATCTTCCCTCTTGTTGCGAATCGCGTTGAGCGCGTTTATCAGCTTCGGACGGGTCGTCCGCGGCTCAATCACGTCATCGATGTAGCCCCGCTCAGCCGCAATCAGAGGAGTTGCGAATCGCTTGCGGTATTCGGCCACCAGTTCGGCGTGCCGCCCTTCCTTGTCCTCAGCCGCGGCCAGTTCCTTGCGGAAGATGATATTGACCGCGCCGTCGGGCCCCATCACCGCAATCTCGGCAGTGGGCCACGCGAAGTTGTAGTCGGCCCGGATGTGCTTCGAATTCATAACGTCATAGGCGCCGCCGTAGCCTTTACGCGTAATGACGGTCAGCTTGGGCACTGTCGCCTCGCAGAAGGCGTATAGAAGCTTGGCCCCGTTGCGGATGATGCCGCCGAATTCCTGGTTGGTACCGGGCAGGAAGCCGGGCACATCAACTAGGGTGACCAGCGGGATGTTGAACGCATCGCAGAAACGGACGAAGCGGCCGGCCTTGGTCGAAGAATCGATGTCCAGGCAGCCGGCAAGTACCGCCGGCTGATTGGCAACCACGCCCACCGAATGGCCACCCAGGCGGGCGAATCCGACAATCATGTTCTCCGCCCAGTGGGGATGTATCTCAAGAAACTCTCCGTCATCGACTACGGAGGTGATCACCTCCTTCATGTCGTACGGCTTGTCCGGGCTGTCCGGGATTATCAGGTCAAGACTCTCATCCTCCCTGTCCTTGGGATCCCCGGTGTCCACGTACGGCGGATCTTCCAGGTTGTTGGAAGGCATGTATGACAGCATCAGCTTGACGGTCTCAAGCGCATCCTCCTCATCCTCGGCAGCCAGGTGGGCCACACCGGACTTGGAGTTGTGAGACATGGCGCCGCCCAGATCCTCAAACGAGACCTCTTCGCCCGTTACCGACTTGATCACCTGCGGACCGGTAATGAACATGTGTGAGGTCTTCTTCACCATGACAATAAAGTCGGTCATGGCCGGCGAATAAACCGCCCCGCCCGCGCAAGGTCCCATAATCACGCTGATCTGTGGGATCACCCCGGAGGACATCACGTTACGGTAGAAGATCTCGGCATAGCCGCCCAGACTCACCACCCCTTCCTGTATTCTCGCTCCTCCGGAGTCGTTGAGCCCTATTACGGGTGCGCCCGCCTTCATGGCCAGGTCCATCACCTTCACGATCTTCCAGGCGAAAGCATCGCCGAGAGCGCCGCCGAAAACGGTGAAGTCCTGTGCGAACACGTAGACCAGACGCCCATCGACCAGGCCGTGCCCGGTGACCACGCCGTCCCCGAAGGTACGTTTCTTCTCCATACCGAACTCGGTGCACTGGTGGCGCACGAACATGTCCAGTTCGGTAAACGTCCCGGGGTCAAGAAGCTTTTCGACCCGCTCACGCGCGGTCATCTTGCCCTGTTTGTGCTGTTTCTCGACACGAGCCTCGCCACCTGCCTGCAGCGCAAGCTCCCTGGCCCGGGCCAGTTCCTCTATCTTCTGTTTGGTGCCCATATGTCCTCTCCTCTAAGTCAAGATCACGTAGTCTAGCCACAGCTTCTGTTTAGTTCAAGGGGATTGGAGGTTTTGATAGGTCGATTTTTGAAAAACAGGTGGAGGGGGTTCCTCGCTACTTCGAGCGGAAGACCAAGGGCACCACCACCTCAACAGGCTTTCCGGAGGGGGCGGGGACATCCCATTTGTGGAATTTGCTGACGACACAAGCGGCGAGTTTGGGATCCTCAACGCTATTGCTGATCACTTTGGCCTTGATCCGGCCGGTCATATCGATACGAATTCTAACTTCGATCTTGCCCGAACTGTAGGGGTTGTCTTTGGCATGGCGGCGGTAGCAACGGCCCAGCGCACCCCGCTTGCCGCGGATGATTTCGAAGACAGCCTGCTTATCCAGATCGCCGCCGCTCTTGTGCCTCAGCCGGCGCACCAGAACAAAGTCCTTGTAACTGGTTTCTTTCTTACCTTTTCCCACCTTGACGTCAAGGTCCCCGGCAGCCCGGGTGATCTTGCCCATGTCGGCTGCGGCAGGCAGGTCAGCATCGGCGAGAAGGAATGGGGCGGGCAGAGTCTCGTGGCCGCTGGAGTGCGCCCCGTGACCCTTCCCGGCTTCCGCATCGGCCATGGCGCCTAAATCCACCTCATGGCCGTCGTCGCCCGAGGCCATGCGGCCGACGCCGAAGCTGCCGTCACGCCGGGCACTGCTCAATCGCCCGGTTCCCGGCTCAAACGCGCCGGCATCGAGACCAAACGAGCCATCGAGAAGGCGGAATGCCGCCCGCCGTCCCCGGTCCGCGTGATTGCGGTGGGAAGGGCGGTGGACCGGAACTGCAAAGCTGCGTGCGACTTCCCTTTCAATTCTGGTGCGTACGTTTTCTCCCACCGCGGGCAGTTCGGCGTCGGGAGTCGAATCGATGGGCTCAACGCCGGCCAGACTGATGGCATCACCCTCACCGCCGCCCATGTCGATAATTGTGTCCCCCGGGGCGGGCGCCTCAGGTTTCGGTTCCGGCTTGAGATCGGCAATGTTCACTGCCGGCGTCGGCGGTGCGGACGGGTCAACGCTCTTCGGCTCCTCTTTGGTAACAACCGTCACATCCAGCAGGCGCTGCAGCGCCCGGGAGCTCTTTCTTTTCTCAGGCGCCATGTAGCGGCCGGTTTGAAACCACCAGGTCTCAAGTCCGGCCCCCGCCCCCCCGAGCAGCAGCGTCACACAAATAAAGATGCTCGCGAGCGGGCCCTCGATTCCTTTCCAGAGGCGGGGCCGGATCGCGGCCCTGTCAATGGGGTCGATTGCAACTTGGGTTTTTCTGGCTCCCGGCAGCTCGAGCCGGGTATCAATCAGTTCTCCATCATTGACTGCTTCAATTTTATATTTGCTTGCCCCGAACATGATAATCTCCCTCTTCGTATCCTCACGAATTCCTCGTGGAGTAGTAATTGTCTTGTTGTCTTGCGGCCGCCGAACCGGCGGTCCAGCCTGACCGTTGCCTTACCGGTCGAGTATAGTAGACACCCGGCGCGTCGGGCGGTTCCCGAACCAGCGGAAATAGTTTGCTGATGAGGTGGGTTTCTTGACCATAGGGGGATGCGAAGTTACCCTGAAAACAACTAGGATGGAGGAGCCTCGTCATGAAGCTCAGACTCGTTTCACTGGTCACTGTTGTTGCCGCGTTGCTGGCCTCGCAAGACGCATTGGCGCAGATCACGGCCTACGACCACATGCTCCCGGCCCGCACTATCGGAATGGCTGGCAACGGCCGGTCGTTTGCCAGCGGCGCCAACGCACTTTTTCTCAACCCGGCTGCGCTGGGTTCTGTACACCAGTATATCTTCGGGGCAGGCTACGGCTATGCCGGGGCCGGGGACGGAGCGCACGTCTTGAGCGCAGAGTGGATCGACTCCACCCCCAACATCTTCAACCTGGCCATGGGCTTCGCATTCGACTACGTGCCCTACAGCGGCAACGATGCCGCGGGTAACAAGCTGGACGACTCTTACAACGCTCATCTTTCCATGTCGTATACAGCCAAAATGCAGAGCACGGAACTGCACGTGGGATTTGGTGGACACCGGCTCATCAATATTCAGGGCTCCGAGGCCGACATCTGGACCGGCGATGCGGGCCTCGTGCTGAACATCGGCAACCAGTTCATGGCAGGTTTCGCCGGATACAACCTGTACCGGGATGGCGACGCTGAATTCCCCCGCGGAATCGGCGGGGGAGTGTCCTACTGGTCGGGCCCGTTCATGGTGGGTTTCGACGTCTCGGCCAACTTCGACGTAATGTTCGCACCGGTACCTGGAGAGGAAGCCAAGGAAGAAACTCAGGTCCGCTACATCGGTGCGCTGCAGTATATGCCCGTACACGACATCTTTGTGCGGGGCGGAGCGAACTACGATGCCATGGTGGAGAACACGCGCATCGCGGCCGGGGTGACCATCATTGCCGCGTCCAACGTCGGCCTGGAATTCGGCTACCAGCACAACCTGGACGACTCATCGGACATGGTTGTGGTCGTAAATCTGCAACTCTACAACCCCTTCCCCGGCGGCGCCATGTAGGGCGTCAGCGAGTTCACCATCATGAAAGTCCGCGGCCACCACCTGCTCTGCTTGCTCGCGTATTCCGGCGAGGGCTATTCCGATGAATTTGAGGTGCAGTTTTTGCGCATGGTTGAGGCTTATCAGAATCCACGAACTCCGCTGGAAGTACTGGCTTCTCCCGACGACGCATGCCGCGCATGCCCGCACCTGGCTGCGGCCGGCTGCCGCTCTGAGGTGGACGGCCCCGAGGCAGATGTAGCCGCTCTCGACCGGCAGGTTCTCGACGCGCTCAAGCTGAAGCCGGGCAGCTACTCGGCGGGGGAGGTTCACCAACGCCTTCGAGCCTTGGGCCGGGATGATCTGAACGCTCTTTGTTCTGTTTGTTCGTGGTTCGAGAAACTCGACTGCCAATCACTGATTATTGATGAACTTGCGAGGCTCGAGCGCTAGCCTTCATTCAGCTCGATCAAGATACGGTTCAAGGCTGATTTTACGGGCATGCCGGCCGCGGCCGCGAGCTTCCTGACATCTTCGAATTCCGGAGCGACATTGACCAATTCGCCGTCCAGCCGGGCTGTTTTCACCCTTACCTCTCCCAAGGACGTTGGCACAGTCTCTATGCGGCGGGACAGCCGCGTCCGACTGACGGTGCGCTCCCGCAACCCGATGGCGCTTGTCTCCACAAAGATCAGCCGCTTCAGCGCCTCCTTATCCCCTTCCCTGCACAACACGGAGAGTTGCACTCCAGGGCGGTTCTTCTTCATGTAAATCGGGGTCATCCAGACGTCCAGCGCCCCCCGGTCCAGAAGCAGGCCCTGGACGTGCCCCAGTACTTCCGGAGTGGAGTCGTCAACGTTGGTTTCCAGCAGCCATTCGCCGGAGTCGCCATCGCGGGCAACACCCAACACGGCCCGCACCAGGTTGGGCCGGTCGGGCAACTCACGATGCCCGGCGCCCCACCCCACCGCGTCCACGGTCATGCGAGGAAGGGGGCCAAAGCCGGAGGCCCCGGCCTTCAAAATCGCAGCCCCGGTGGGAGTGGTAAGTTCGGCCTCCACTCCAGTACCACGAACCGGTAGGTCCCGCAGGATCTCCAAAGTCGCAGGGGCCGGCACCGGCATGGTGCCGTGTCTGGTCTCCACAAAACCGGTCCCCAGGGGAACCGGGGACGACTCAACCCGCCCTACCCCCAGATGATGCAGCCCTGCGGCCACGCCGACTACGTCTGCAATGGAGTCCCACGCCCCGACTTCGTGGAAGTGAACGTCGTTCACGGTGGTGCCGTGAATCTTGGCTTCCGCCACTGCGAGGGCCTCAAATATCGCCAACGACAGGGTCTTCACTTCCGCTTCCAACCCCGCCTCCTCTATTAAGGTTACAATGGCCTGATAATTCCGAGGTTGGGGACGGGCGCCCTCAGCCAGTGAAACGCTCAGTCGCAAGGCGCTGATGCCATGAACCGAGACCCTCTTTGTGGAAATGGAAACCTGTTTGGGAACCACCTTCCACACCGTTGCTTCCAGTAGTTCTACCGGCACGCCCAGGTCTACGAGAGCGCCCAGGGTCATATCGCCGGAGATTCCGGAAGACAGGTCTAGATACAGAAGCTTCATTCCGCGGAACACTCCGGATGGGAGGGGGGCTTTGGATCTGTGTCGGCAGCACAATTGATCATCGCGGCCGCGTACGCGGCCCCGAAGCCGTTGTCGATATTGACCACGGTAACGCCGGGGGAACAGGAATTGAGCATGCCCAGCAACGCCGCGATGCCGTTGAAACTGGCGCCATATCCAACAGACGTGGGCACCGCGATCACGGGGCGACGAACCAAACCACCGACCACAGAGGGAAGGGCGCCTTCCATGCCGGCCACCACAATGAGTACGTTGGCTCCTCTGATCTGCTCCTGAAAGGCCAGCAACCGGTGCACACCCGCCACCCCAACATCGAAGATCTCGTCGACCCTGTTCCCCAGTGCGCGAGCAGTGAACACGGCCTCCCTGGCAACGGGCAGATCAGAAGTGCCCGCGGCAATGACAGCCACGGTGCCGACGCCCCGCACTGCCGGCTGCTTATCAGCCACCAGCAGAGAACGGGCAACAGGGTCGTAGTTCACTCTCGGCTCGCCGAACGCGCCGACTACTGCGGCAGCCTGGTCCGCGTCCACCCGGGTCACGAGCACCGGGCTGCCGGCGTCATCCAGCGCGCCGACAATGCGAACCATCTGGTCCACGGTCTTGCCCTGCCCGAACACCACTTCGGGGAACCCCATGCGCAAAGCTCGATGGGTGTCCACTGCAGCATCTTCCATGAGACGGAAAGGCAAAGCGGCCAGTTTCTCCGTCACTTCATCCACCGAGGTCTCCCCGGCCTTCAGGCTGTGAAGGAGTTGCTTCAGGGTCTCTTTTTCCATTTGTGCCTACTGAATTGTCTTGAGGCTCAGACCGCCGGGGTATGCATAGCTGACGTCACAGTCGTAGCCGTAGGCGGTAACCCCAATGGGATTCTCCGGCGACTTGATGGTGTGGACTCCGTCCTCGACCGCCACCTGGGCCACTGCCCATTGGGTATTCCCCACTGGAACAGCGGGAGAAGCGGCGGTCAACTGTGGCAGCGGGGCGCCGTCAACGGTGACCGCGGTTTCAGAGCCGATCTTGAACATGATATTGATGAAGTCCTGCTTGTACGCATCCGCCGGGGTGAGCACAATGTACTCTTCGAGGTACTGTTCCACCGGGATGCCCAAGGTGAAGGCGGGGTCGCCGATGCCGGTGCTGTTGTCGCACGAAGCCTCGAATCCCGAGTAGTTGCTGCCCTGCATGAAGTGGCCCAGCAGGATGGGGCCCGACGCCTTCACATCAAAGCTGGTGCCGGTATGGAACTCCTGCCATTGTCCCTTGTTGAGAGAGAAGGGGCCGGCCACCGCGGGGTTCAGGGTGACCTGCACGTTGTCGGCTCCCGACAGGATACGCCAGGTGTCCTTTTGCGCGGTATTGCGGGGCTTGAACGCGTCCCCGATGTAGTGGGTCCCCCACGCCTGAACCGGGAACAGTTGCTGCTCCACATGGTCGCAGAAGTCGGTGCCCAACGGGATGTTGGCGCACTCGTGGCCCCCGAACACAGTGACTTTGCGGTCGGTGACGATGCGGGTGCCGGTGAGGTCGCTTCCCTGGGTGCCGTCGGTTTCCAGGTTCAGGACGTCTCCCTGCGCCATGTAGAAGATGTGGGGCGCGGGCGGATTGGGCGCCATTGCAGGCACGTTTGAGCCGCCCAGGACGGGTGAGGTGGGCCACACCTCCGTCTTGGTCGTTCCCGGCTGAGTTGCCACCACCGCAGCAAACCCGCGCAGCATGTATTCCTGGGTTCTCATGGGCCAGGCCATGACATAGTACTCCTGCCCGCCGCTGTTTGACGGCAACAGGAGAGATGCATCGTTGGTAAACACCATGGAGCCGTTAAGCGGATTGAACTGGTGCACAGTCACCGGTGCGGTAGAGGTGATCTGGAATGACTTGCTCGTGTGCACGCTACCGTCAACATCCTTTCCGGTCGGGAGCATAAAGACTTTGAGGCCGCCCGGGGGCACCAGCATATCTTCAACGTCAAGTTCTGCGGGCGTCAACTGCTTGGGCGGATTGGAGGAGCGGTCGGTGAAAGTAATCTCTGCGTCGGAGGCCTCCTCGCTGGGCACGCTGACCACCACAGCCACCGGCTGGAATTCCCCGCCTTCCACGTTGTCCAGGTCCACGGCCCAGTAGTCACATCCAAGATAAGTGTTTTCCTTAAGATTCACTTCGCACGCGCTCTGGCATGAACCGTCGTTGCAGATGGAACCTTCACAGGTTTCCACCACCTGCCATTTCCACTGCTGGTCGGCGGGGTCGAGAATGCACTCCTGGATTGCAGTCATTCCCTTGCACATCTTGCTGCCCGGCTCGCACTGCCAGCCCACGCACTCACCCTCGAAACAAGTGAGCGGTGCGGTGCAATAGGCCGGCTCCCAGGCGGTGCCGCCGGGGTTGCACTGGGAATAGGAGGTGGGTCCCAGACAAAGGCCCTCAACATCACCGGGGGTGCATATGGTTTCCAGGCACACGCCGTGGTCGCACGCTTCACCCTCGGGGCACGTTTCATAGTCCCAGCCATCGCCGAACCAGTTGCACGCCTTGGTAGTGTACTCGTCTTCGCAAGCAATCTGCCCGGGCTCACACAAAGTCGCGCCGTCTGTCTGACTTTTTTCATCCTCGTCGACCGGCGGCAACTCAACGCCGGTGGACGTGTCGGGAACATCAAGAACGTCCTTCCGGGGCGGAAAGATGGTGGTGGAATCTCCGTCTCCACCGGCAACACACTGAGAGTTCTGGCACTCACCGCCGACACACTGCTCAACCAGCGACCAGTAGTATCCTCCGGCTACAGAAGAACACTGTATCACCGCCGGGGTGCCGCCCACAGCCTGCCCGCACTTGACCAGATCCAGTTCACCCTCTTCGCACGAATTGCCCACCATCACCAGGTTCGGCGCAGGGCCGCCACCGCTACACGCGGAGACCGCAAAGAAGAGAACAGAAGCGAAGCAAAAACCCCGGATCATTAACCACCTCCGCACGTAAGCCCAACGTATTCTACAGTTATCCTCATTCGGTTTCCACAGAAATCTCCCCGGCCACAATGAGCTTTCCTTCCGCGCTCGGGCTGTGGTATACGGCAGGGGTGAACCAGAGGGTGCAGGAATGCTGGTCAAACCGCCGGGATGGGACAATCAACTTCTGTGGGTAGCGGTCTTTCTTTCCGGATTGCTGCTGGAAGTGTTCGCCGCCCTTGTGTGCCAGCATTGGGGGCAGCGATTCTCTACCGGGCACTTGAGCCTGGGCCCTGTGCTCTTTCTGGCCGCCCTGGCATACACATACCTTTCCGGTCAGGTGCTCGCACAGCTATTCCGTATCGACGCGGTCGCGGGGATGAGCCTCACCCTGCTGTCAGGTATGCTGGCCTGGGCCGCCCTGCTGGCAGGCATCGTCTTCCTGTTCTTCCTGATGATGCTCGCCGTATACGCAACGGTCGGCGTGCCCGCCAAACTGATCGTGCTGTGGATTCTGGACAAAAAGAAAGGAACCGCTAGCTGACCGCTGATAGCTGACAGCCGCCTTAGTAGTCAGCTTCTATCAGCTCAATAATCTTGTCTTTCAACACTGCCTCGTCCGTGCCGCCGCCCCGGACCTCCAGCTTGGGCCAGGTCTGGGCCACATAGCCACCCTTGCTGATTAGCACCACCGTGTCCTTGCCGGCGCCGTAGTGGTCTGCAATACCGGTTTCGGTATCATCCAACACCACGGGGGTCTTCAGATTCCCTTCGAAGGAGGGGAGCTGAGAAGAGGTGTTGGGCAGCAGCACCGAGATCATCTTGACCATGCCCACGAACCCCTTGAACTCCATCTTGTCCACCACCCCTTCGTAGACTTGGGAGTCGGCTTCACATGCGTCGCACGGAGTGATCGCGAAATAGAGTATGACCACTGAGCCGTGGTAGTCCGACAGGGCAACCTCCTGGCCGTAGGTCTCCGAGGCCTGGCATTTGTCCTCTTTTGCAAAATCGTACGCGACATCAGCGGGGCTATAGCCGTCGGGAATCTGGCAGACGTGCTCAATGCACACTTCGCCAAAGTCGCAAGAGAAGGTCTTGGAGCATTCGATGCTGGGGGTCCCACCACCGCCGGTGTCCTTCTTCTCAACTACTTCCGGCTCAGACTCTTCGCCGCCGTCATCCCCTCCGCAGCCGACGGAAACCAGCAACAACGAAAAAGCAATCGCCAAGGCTCTCATCTCCCACCTCTTTCAGGTTCCACACCCTTCACTGCGTACCAATATAACCCGAAGAAGGCCCCAATGCCAGCGCGTGTACAGGGTTTAGAGTGTCCAGAACAACATGGCGCCTACTCCGCCGGGCTCCATGGGCACCGGCAGAAATCCGAAAACCTGGTCATCCTCTCGTTCCGGCCGCTTTCCGTAGCGGGTCTTGCTGGAGCGATGGTCCACCACCCACCTGCCCACAAAGTAGCCCATGGCTCCTCCCAGAAGCACATCTGAGATGAAATGCTGTCGATTGTGTAGCAGGCTAGCCCCCATATATCCGCAGGCCGCCAGGCTCGCAACGTTGGCCGCCGGGTCATCAAAATACGCCGCGGTTACGCCCGCCATGCTGCACACCGTAGCCGCGTGACCCGACGGAGTGCCGGAAGGAAGCAGGCCGACACTGTCGGCGGGGCCGTGAACACTGCCGTTTCCACTGCCCTGGTAGGGGCTCTCCCGGCCGATCATAAGTTTGCCGCCCAGATGCAAAATCTGGGCTGTGGCCACTGCCTCGAACATAAGGGACCCGTACTCATGAATCCGGGGCTCATCGGCCAGCTTTCCAAACCCGGCGATAACGCCTACGAAGGCCAGGGACGGAAGCGCGAGTTTCAGGGTGGTTATGGGCGGAAATGCGCGGTCAAGGGCGGGAGTGCGGCGCTTATCAAGCCAATGCTGCAGGCGAGCGTCCGGTGAAGGGTCGGTGGGCATCATGAGGCCCGCGGTACCGGTGGCGAGGAGGCTGGCATAGGTGAGGTCCAGGCGGTCCCAGTACACAACGTTCAGCGGCGCCCCGACGACGCTGCGCCAGATTCTGGAGAGCACTGACCGCCGCGGGTAGCGGTGGTTGTTGCCCTTGAAGAAAGGAAGGTTCCCTTCCGGACGCAAAACAGAGGTCGGCGCCGGAGAGGATCCGAAGCCTTCCCTGGAGGCGCGGGCCGGTTGCCCGGCCGCGACGAACGAAGTCAGGAGAACAAACACA
>CAZVFX010000132.1:0-19415 GCA_964626565.1 uncultured Myxococcales bacterium | reverse complement strand
ACGATTTTAACAAACGCCTGCTCTACTCTCGCAAGTCCTGCCTGGGTTACTAGTCGGCAACTAAGCCGGTTTCGGGATTCTCACCATTCCAGAGTCATCATGGCGCCCGAACCGCCCGGGAAGGCGAGAGGGGTGATAGCCATCGGCGCGGGTCGACCTGCAGCCTGCTTAGGTTCGTCAAGCATCCACGCGACAATTCCGCCGCCGAGCGCTGCGGCGCCGAGTCCGTACAACACATATGCGGTGGTCAGTTTCGGGCTGACCTCCTCATCGTAGGCGTCATCATACAGGGCCTTTGCATCAGGTCCGTACGGGTGTTCTGAACTGTCCAGGTACTGGGCGTGCAGATCGTCGTTCTTCGAGTTCGCCATCAACTGGAAGACTGCACCGGCCGCCCCCAGCGCGGCGCCGGAGGCAATAAGGCTCCACTCCAGGGTGCGGTTGGGCTCGGCAGGGGGGGCGGGCTGGACGATCACCGTCGGTTCCTTCCCACCGTCTCCCGTTTTGGTCACTTTGGTAGGTGGCTTGGTCTCGGCCGGGTAATGGATCTTGTGGACCCCCTTATCACCGAGTTTCAGCACCGTTATCTCCACGGTTCTCGGCTGGTGCCCGGTCTTGCCGGCAAGGACCTGTCTCTTGCCGGGTTCGAACCACCAGGTGAGCGGACAATCGTAGACCGGCTGCAAATTTGAACTGGCGGACTTCACGCCCAGGGAGACCCCCTCGCTATCGCAGGTGAGTGTCACCTTGATGTGGGTCCCTTTGAGTTGTTCTTCCACCTCTCCCAGCCACTCACGAATGGCGTCATCAGCCTTGCCCGTGGATTGGAGGTACATGCTCAGGTGGTGCCACGCTTCGGGTCGCTGATCGAGCTTGCGGTACGCGAAGCCCAGCAGCTTGTGGACCCGGGGTCGCTCCGGCTCGGGCAGGTCTTCGAGGACGTTGAGGCACAGCCCCACAGCTTCATCGTATTTGCCGGCCTTCGCCAGCTCTACCGCCCGGTTGAAGTGCTCCTGGGGGTCTTCCGGGGGGCTGGCGCCCGCCGAAGTCACCCAAAATGCCAGCAGCGAAACGACAACGATTCTCATATAACGGCAGCCAGTGTTCATTCTACCCCTCCCACTAATGATCAGGTGCTTCAGAACTTAAGCTGATCCAACTCGTCCTTCTCTTTCGGCTCCGCGGGCTTCTTGTCGTCCCCGAACTTCAGTTGCTCCAGTTCTTTGGCCTCTTTGGCCTTGGCTTCTTCCTCTTTCTTTAGCTTGGCGCACTCCGCCTTGAGCTTCTTCACCTTCCCACTATCAGGGTCGAGTTGAAGCGCTTTTCCCAGGGTTGCAAGGGCCGCGCTGTAGTCCTTCTGCTTCATGGAGGCCTTGGCCTTTCCCACCAGTGCATCTACCTTCTGCGCCAGAACGCCGGCCTCGCAGTCCCCCATGAGCTTTCGGATCTGTGAACTGGAGCCGCCGACGCGTTTGGCCTCTTTCAGCCGTCTCATGGCGCTGTCGTATCGTCCGGACCGCAATTGACGCCGGGCCTCCGCCAGAAGTTTAGCCACCTCGGCCTTCTGCTGAGCCTCAGCTTCCGCCTTCTTCTTGGCCTCCTCCTCGGCTGCCTTCAGTTGCTGAGCCTTTTCGGCGGCAGCCTTTTCCTGCTCGGGGCTCAGCACGTCCTTGGAAGGTGCTACGTCGGACATGGGCGCCTCGACGGGCGGCGCTGGGACCTCCGCCCTGGCCTCTAGGGCAACATCCTCGGGCGCGGGTTTTGCATCGGCCGCCGGCTTCTCAGCCACAGGGGCCACTGCTTTCTCCATCACATCCGCCGGCATGGCCGAAGCGCCCGGCTGCGCCTCGATCGCGTTGCTGGCCGCGGGACCGGAGGGTAGGGGCGCCGACTCCGGGATGGGAGCGTCCACCTTCTCCGGAGCGCTCGAACCAAGCCACGGTTGCCATACAACGAGCACCACCGCACAAATAAGAAGCAGCCCCCCCACACCCATGGCGACCTTGGGCCAGGCCCGCTTCTTCTCCGGCTGGACCTCAGGTTCGAGAGCTTCGGACAGGGTCTCCATGTCCGGGGCGAGGAGGGTCATGGCGTGCCCCATGTCCTGCATCTCCAGAGGAGTCATCGCACCTGCCGGAGTGCTGCCCGGAACGGGCGTGTCCGCCAAAGCGTCCGCAGCCTGCTCCTCCTCAGACGTGAGCGGCCCCGGTTTGGTCGTCGCTGGAGTCACGGCGGTCTTGGCGCGGGCGCCTACCCCGGTAGTTGCCTGTTTCGCGTCCCAAGCCCTGGTGAGAACCCGTAAGCCCTCGTCGGTGGTTGCCAAAGGTCCCAGGGCCACCGTCTCAGGTGTCGCGTCGTGCTGTTCCAAGGCGCGCCTCAGGGCATCCCGGAACTCAGTTACCGACTTGTACCTGTCATCGGGTTCCTTCTGCAACGCGTTGCCCAGGAACAACTCAAGGCTCTTGGGAACCACCGCCATGGGGTTCTTGTCTCGCAGGCCCGGCAGGGGATCCTTGATGTGCGCCCACATGGTCTTCATAGGCGTCTCGGCCAGGAACGGAGGCACTCCCGCCAGCATTTCGTAGAGAACTATGGCCAGGGAATAGAGATCGCTGGCCGGCACCACCTCGTTGCCCAGCGCCTGCTCCGGACTCAGGTATCGCGGAGTGCCGACGATCATGCCTGTGCTGGTCATGTCCTCCTTGGACTTGTCGTCCAGCAACTTGGCGATGCCGAAGTCCAGCACGCGGACCTCTTCCAGATCGTCGCTCTTTATCAGGAACAGATTGTCCGGCTTCAAGTCTCGGTGCAGGATTCCCAAATCGTGGGCTTCCTTGAGGGACTCACAAGTCTGGAGAATCAACCTGGCAGCCCGGTACGGGTTGATCGCTCCGCCCCCTTCGATGAGGTTGGACAGCGGTTGCCCTTCCAGCAGCTCCATTGTGTAGTAGAGGAGGCCGTCCTTGGTCACGCCGAAGTCGTGGAGCGTAATCGTATACCGGCAGCTCAGCGCGGCGATGGCCTGGGCTTCCCGGAGGAACCGCTTCACTGCATGTTCGTCCTGGACGATCTCGCGGCGCAGCACTTTCAGCGCTACGATGCGTTTGATCATGTGCTGTTCGGCGCGATAGACCACTCCCATGCCACCCCGTCCGATGCGGTCCAGGACTCGATAGCGGTCGTCGAGCATCTCCCCGGACAGGTCCTTGTCCCCCGGGTCGAACAGGTACGAGCCGTCGTCCTCGCAGCGTTCAGCGCTCTGAGGATATTTCTTAAAACATTTCGGGCAGTACTTTTCCATCCATCTCACACGATTGGCACCGTCTATTTCTACCACGGCTATCACCGGATGGAAAGAAATGAAACGCCGATTTTCCTGGATGTCGGCCGTCAGTGACCGGGTGGTTTGGTGCGGGCTCTACACATGTTGTTCCCGCCGCTGGGATGCGGAACGGGATGGTGGAGCGGTGGCGGGCCTGGGAAACGACTTGGAGGCTATTCGGCCTCTTCCCCTTCCGGCGCTTCTACCGGCTCACCGGCGGCAAGGGCCTTCCTCTCCGCCTTCTTGCGGCGCTTTTCCTCTTTCTTCTTCTTCTTTTCCAACTCTTTTCTACGTTTTTCCCAGTTGTAATTCGGTCTCCCCATGTGCGGGCTCCTGTATCGAGTTATCCCCAATACCAACGAGCCAACCATCCAGCCCGTTGATTCTCTTGTCCAACTCCACTACCATCTCATGGATACCACAAACCCAGGCTGGATGCCAAGGAGCCCGTGGACATGAGCAGTACCAACTTCGAAATACTTGCTTACGAGTCTACTCCGCTGGGCCTCTTGTGCCTCAGGCGCAGGGAACTCCTGTCTGAGCCCGGCACCTTTGTAACCGAGATCACCATTAACCATGAATTCCTCATGAGTAGCCACTATACGGCTTCGGAGCGGGCCTTGGCCCGAGAAGCGCTCGCGCTGCACCAGGGGACAGACCTGCAGGTTCTCGTCGGTGGTCTCGGCCTGGGCTATACCGCGCTGGAGGCGCTTGCTTCCCCGCGGGTGGCCGACGTGGAGGCGATGGAACTGCTGCCCCAAGTGATCGACTGGCTGGACCGGGGACTGTTCCCGGTGGCAGAACAACTCAACGGTGACACCCGATTCAGCACCGTGCCGGGCGACGTCTATGCCAGGCTCGCCCTCCCGCCAACAAAGAAATACGATCTGATCCTCATCGATGTTGATCATTCCCCGGACGAACAGCTCGACAGCTCCAGCGCGTCCTTCTACACCGCAGAGGGCCTGGTTGCAGCGAAACAGCACCTTTCCCCACGGGGAGTGCTGGCCGTGTGGTCGTTCGCAGAGACATCCGATTTTGCGGAAGCCCTAAAAGAGGTGTTCGCCGAGGTGACCGTGATCCCGGTGACCTTCTGGAGTCATCTGGTCGACGAAGAGGTCACCGACTGGCTGTTCTTCGCCAGGGATTGAACCACTGTTCTCGAGATGGGTCAGGCCGTCACTCAGTCGGCGGCACCGGTATGTTCTGGCACTTGAACTGCGCCCAATCCTTGCCCCCGGCGGAAGCGCAGTAGATCTTGACGCAGTAGTCGCAGTCCGCACCGATGTTGTTGGGCCAGGGCTGGCAGGTCAGCCCGCAATCGAATTTCCCCTTCGGCGTAATGCACTCGGTCGCGTCCGTTGGTGTGCCGGGGAGGGACTCATAGCACGCCGGGTGTACCGTGTAGCAGTAGGTGGGGCCCACCTTTTCACAGGGGTTGCCGCACACATCCACACCCTCGGTGACGGTCTTGCAATACGCGGGCGCAGCGTTACAAGTGCCCGCAGGCGGGGGTAGAGGCACGCAGGTCTGGACTTCACCGCCGACACAGTTGTCAACCACGTTGCCGCATGGCCCCTCACCGCACCCGGTGGTCCCCAAACCATCGTCCACCGAACCGTTGCAGTCGTTGTCGATGCCGTCGCAGGTCTCGTCCCCAGCCGCATCCACCGGCACGCAGTCGGGAACCGCAGCGTCCACGCAACCGGGGACCGAGGCTGTGCAAGGTCCAAAACCGCACACTACGTCAGGCAACTCCTCATCAACCTCTCCGTCACAGTCGTTGTCGAGCCCGTCGCAGACCTCGTCCACCGCCAGAGCCAGCGGCTCGCACTCGTAAGTGACCCCCTCCAGACACTCGGCAACCATGTTTTCGCACACACCGAGACCGCAGGTGAGGATACCGAACACCTCGTCGACCTCACCGTTGCAGTCGTCGTCCACCGCGTTGCATAGCTCCGGCGCCCCCGCGTAGATCGAGGCGTCCAGAAGCTGGCAATCGGTGGCGTCCGGGTCGCCGTCGTTGTCATCGTCCTCGTCGCAAGCGTCCCCTTCCAGATCTCCGTCGAAATCCCCCTGCACCGGGTTGGCCACCTTCGGGCAGTTGTCCAGGTCGTCGAGAACGCCGTCGCCATCGTCGTCGGGATTGGCGGCTACGTTGTCGCACTCCAGGTACCACGGTGGATACCCGTTGTCGAAGTCGCAGGCGCAGCAGATGCCCCAGTCGTCCTCGTCTACCAGCCCGTCACAGTCGTTGTCCAGGCCGTCGCAGATGTCGTAGTCGCACCAGCCTTCCACTTCCGCATAGTCGCAAACCGCCGCGCCGTTGGGGCAGAACGTGGGTACGCCGTCAGCGCAAACGCCGTCCATACTGCAGTCGGCCGCCGGGTTCAGGTCCACCGTGCCGTCGCAATCGTTGTCAATGCCATCGCATTCTTCAACAGCTTGTGAATGCACGTCGGGGTTGGTGGGAAGACAGTCCGTGAGATCCGGGTCGCCGTCGTTGTCGTCGTCTTCGTCGCAAGCATCCCCTTCCTCGTCACCGTCGAAGTCTTCCTGCTGAGGGTTCTTCACGCCAACGCAATTGTCCGTGCTGTCGGGGACGCCGTCCTCATCGGAGTCCGGTTCCACCCATTCCTCGTCTGCAAGGTCGACCACGTCGATGGTGGTTTCCGTGAGGGTGTCTAATGGTTTTGTGTCGGGAACGGCCGCGTCCGCGGGCGACTCGGCGTCGGGAACGACGTGCAGGTCCTCGATTCCGGACTCCTGGCCCACGTCGGCAACAATGTGGCCGCTGCCATCGCCGGAATCAATGCTGCCGAAGTCGGTGAGACCGGGCGTATCCCCCTTGACGAACTGCGGTGCCGGCTCAGCAGCGCCGCCGCAACCTCCCGGGAGGAACAGCAGCAATACGAACCCGCTCAACAATCTAGCAGACAACTCTGTGCGCATGGACAACCCTCACGCCGGTTCGTTCAAACGTCGATCTTTAGAATGCCGCAAACTAGGTGTGCAGGGCAAGTGCTTTGCTGCTGGGTGAAGCGGATTGGCGCTGCTGGCCTACGATGCCCTTGAGGGAGCAGGGGGAGTGCGCTAACATGTCAGGGAGCAGTCTACCCCCATTGGTCACGAACCGGAGGTTGTGATGAGAACTGCCACCTATGCCCTGGCGATGAGCCTCTGCTATTTCGCCTGCTCCACCGCGTCGGTTGACCTCGTGGCGGATGCACATACCGACGCCGCACCTGAACTGGAGCAACCGGTAGAAGTGGCCGCGGACCCGGGGTCACCGGCAGAGCTGGAGGTGCATGAAGAGCCCGACCTGATATTCCCTGAACAGGTGGATCAGTACACCCCGGACGTTCCGGGAAGGCTATGCAACCCCGGGGAAGGGTGCTTCCTCGACAAATGCCAGGACAACTCGGACTGCCAGTCCGGCTGGTGCGTGCAGCACATGGGAGAAGGAGTGTGCTCGGAAAGCTGCCAGGAAGAGTGCCCCGAAGGGTGGAGTTGCCAGCAGGTCGCGGGCAGCGACCCCGATGTGGTGTTCATCTGCGTCTCCAATTTCGCCAACCTGTGCCGGCCGTGCGTTGACAGCGCCGGATGCAACACCGGCATTGCGCAGGATGCGTGCGTGGACTACGGGGAAGTGGGCAACTTCTGTGGCGGAATCTGTGACGTTGGGGAGGGGAGAGGTGAAGAATGTCCGTGGGGATTCTCCTGTCAGGACGTTACCACCGTTGACGGTGTTGAGTTAATGCAATGCATGAATGATGCAGGCGTATGTCCCTGTACGGACACCTCTATTGCGCTTGGGCTATGGACGTCGTGCGAAGCCCAGAATGAGTTTGGAAGTTGCCCGGGCATGCGGGTGTGTACCGATGACGGCCTTAGCGAATGCGACGCCGAAGTTCCGGGCCCGGAGGAGTGCAACGGGAAGGATGACAACTGCAACAACGAAACCGACGAACCGAACCTGGTGGACGGCGATTACATCAACCTGTGCGAAGACGGCAACGGCTGCACAGACGATAGCTGCGCCGGCGCCGAAGGGTGCATGAACTCGCCCGTGGAAACGGGCAGTTGCGACGACGGCGACCCCTGCACCGTGGCCGACCATTGCGAAGAAGGGGCCTGCGTGTCCTTGATGGTAGAATGCGACGACTCTAACCCGTGCACCGAAGACCTCTGTACCGCGACCGGCGGGTGCGAGTTTCCGCCCCAGCAGGGGCCCTGCGACGACGGTGACCCTTGCACCCTCGCTGATCAGTGCAACAACGGCGAGTGCGCAGGCACCCCCGTATCCTGCGATTGCCAGACCGACGACGATTGCGCGCAACTGGAAGACGGGGACCTGTGCAACGGCACTTTGCTTTGCGATGACCAGCAGATGCCGTTCAAGTGCGTGGTGGATCCTGACTCGCTCATCGAATGTCCCGCACCCAACGGCGTAGACGCACCCTGCCTGTCCTCTTCCTGCGACCCGGGCACGGGGGTTTGCTCCCTGGTTCCGGATCACGACGGCTTTGCCTGCATTGACGAAGACGAGTGCACGGTGAACAGCCAGTGCGCCGGCGGCGTCTGCGGAGGCGGCGCACCGGTCAACTGCAATGACGGCAACGGATGCACCGACGAGCTGTGCGACCCGCTGGAAGGGTGCGTTTATGAAGACAACATCCTTCAGTGCAACGATGGTAGCGCCTGCACCAAATCGGACATATGTGCAGAAGGCGAGTGCGTTGGCGGCCCGCCCCTGGACTGCGACGACGGCAATGTGTGCACCGACGACCTGTGCGATCAGACGCTGGGATGCTACTACGAGGCCAACGACGCCCCGTGCGACGATGGCGACGTTTGCACCACCGGGGACTTCTGCCAGGAAGGGCAGTGCGACCACTCCGGAACCGCGGACTGCGACGACGCCAATCCGTGCACCCTGGATAGCTGCCTGCCCGGAAAAGGTTGTGAGAATGAACCGGTTGACGGTGCTTGCGACGACGGCAATCCGTGCACCTTGAATGACGCCTGCGCAGACGGTCAGTGCGCGGCCGGCCCGGCGGTTGACTGTGACGATGGGAACGTCTGCACCGACGATTCGTGCAACGAATCCGGCCTTTGCATCCACGCCGCCAACCTCGCCGCGTGCGACGACGGGAACGCGTGCACCACCGGTGACCATTGCAGCGAAGGTGCCTGCACACACGAGGAAGTGCTCGACTGCCAGGACGAAAACGTCTGCACCGATAGCTGGTGTGACCCTTCCGCCGGCTGTCTTTTTGAGACCAACACCGATCCCTGTAACGACGGCAATGCATGTACCACCGGGGACATCTGCGCCGACGGCGGGTGCGCAGGCGGGCTCCCGCTGGTGTGTGACGACGGCAACCTTTGCACCGACGACTCGTGCGACCCTGAATCAGGGTGCGTTTTTGACGCCAACACACTACCTTGCGATGACGGGAATGCCTGTACTGAGGGCGAATCGTGCACGGTTGGCTGGTGCGGATCCGGACAGATGGTGGACTGCAACGACAACAACCTGTGCACCGATGACACCTGCGACGTTGCTCTGGGATGCGTGCACACCGCCAACGAGAACCCCTGCGACGACGAGAACTTCTGCACAGTGGGCGACAAATGCGGCCTGGGCGTGTGCAACCCCGGGGCTGAAACGCCCTGCGGCGACGACAACTATTGCAACGGTGAAGAATCGTGCGATCCGGACTCCGGCTGCGTCGCGGGCATCCCGCCCTCCCTCGACGACGACATCGAGTGCACCGTTGATACCTGCGACCCGGACCTGGCCGAAGTAGTGCACACTCCCGTCAACGAACTGTGCCCGGAAGGCGGCCTGTGTGAGCTGTCAAGCTGTGACCCGGCCGAAGGGTGCCTCCTGGAAACCGAACCGGACTGCTGCGGCAACGAGATCCTCGAAGACGGCGAGGAGTGCGACGACGGCAATATCGAAGACACAGACGCCTGCCTCGACTGTGTCCTGGCTTTCTGCGGCGACGGCGTTCGACACGTGGGTGAGGAAGTGTGCGACGGCGATGAACTGGAGACCGATGATTGCGCCGACGTCCTGGGCGACGATTTCGTGGGCGTGCTCACGTGCGCGGAAGGGTGTGCGTACGACACCAGCGCATGCGTCGGCCCCATCGGCATGGAAAACAACCCTGCTCCCGATTGCCTGGCGATCCTCAACGCAGGAGACTCAATCGGGGACGGGGTGTACTACCTGGCCGTCGGCGACCAGGCGCTCAAGGCTTACTGCGACATGACCGGCGGCGGCTGGACCCTGGTTACCAGTTGGCCCCACGAGGAAACCCCCGGCGTGTGGGGCGAATTCCACCTGGAAACGGACGCACCGGCTCCCGGCGTCAAACACGCCATCCCCTTCCGCACCATTTTTGCCAATCCGGCGCAAGCCAAATTGGTCTATCTGGGGAACGGGCAGGCGTTGACCTTCAGTCTTTCGCCCGGAGGGGATTGGCAGGTTTCCGACAAGGGCGCCCGGTACCCGGTGACCAACGGCAACTACCTGATCTTCGAGAAACACCACTGCGGCGGTGCCCAAGGGGTGTGCGTCAACAACGGCAGCTACTCGGGCGGATTCAACTGCGACGGGGACAGCGGCCAGATTGCCGGTCAAGGCATGTTCGCCCAGTGCACCTCCAACGAATTCTGTAATTGCGGCTCCTGGGGGTGGAAATACGATGCGGGCGGCTGCACCGCTACTGTGTGCTCGCCGGCCGAACAAGAAGCCGTATACTTGAAATGACCATCATACTGAGGGGGGGAGATGGCTATAGGATCACGTTCCGATGGTGAGCGGGTAAAAGACCTTTCGTTGCTGCGGCGATTCATTCCGTACGTCATGCCCGGAAGGAACGAATCCGCGGTCTATTTCGAGCAGCAACTGCGGGTGGGCAGTACGTTGGCTTTCCTCGCTACGGCCGCAGAAGAAGGGGGGAGGAAAGTGTCCTTCTTCCACGTCGTTTTGGCCGCCATAGTGAAAGTGCTGGCGGAACGCCCCATGATGCACCGGTTCGTGGTGGGGCGTAGAATCTACCAGCGCAAACAGATCGAGCTGTCGTTTGCAGTCAAAAAGAAGATGTCCGATGACGCACAACTCACCACGGTCAAGGTGAAGTTCGAGCCTTCCGACGGGTTGGCTGAAGTCCCCGGAAGGGTCGACGCGGCCATCAATGTAGGGCGTGGCACCGAGAAGACCACCTCGGAAAAAGAGATGGGTTTTATCGGAAAACTCCCCCGCTTCCTCATCAGGCTCATCATGTGGGGGCAGCGCGTCCTGGACTACTTCGGACTGTTGCCTGCATCCATGATCCAACCCGATCCCATGTACGCCAGCGCGTTCCTGGCCAACCTCGGTAGTGTGGGTGTCGACGCACCCTTCCACCATCTCTACGAATATGGGACGATCCCCATCTTCGTCGCCATCGGTAGGATACAGGACCAGCCGGTGGTGCTGGACGACGGTACGGTAGGAGTGGATAAGGTTGTCGCCTTCCGCTACAGCTTTGATGAGCGCATCGCCGACGGCTTCTACTGCGCGCGCAGTCTGGAACGGTTCAAGGACTATGTCGAGAATCCAGAACTACTGTTGGGGGAGAAGACTGAGTGACTTTGCTCAGCTATCCGACATCTTGGGCAAGGCGGCCTGGAGGCAGTAGAACATCGCTTCCTGCGTGTCGACACCTAAGATACACTTGGATGCCTTGTCCGCAGAATTGCCGGGCAGAGCCATGAAGCCTTCGAGGCAACTCGCCACCGCAGCATCGGCTTCGTTGGCGATGGGAACTTCCCTTTCCACCACATTCGGCTTGCTCGCCGACCGCGGGTGGGTCAGGCGATAGCACGCATCTCGCCACATGGGAGTCCCTACCGGTTTGGCAGCTTCTGCCCCCGGGGCGGTCACAGCCATCGGCGCGACTATGGGGGTGAGGTCAGCGGCCTTGACGGCCTTGGTCTCGGTGGTGGCGCATCCGCCTAAAACGACTAACGTGAAAACCATCGGAATTATCTTCTTCATGTCCCTACCTCCTTCGCAACAAATGAACTTAACGGACCCTTCTTGATAAGCTTGATAGTGTAAGGCGAAAAAAATATAGTCGACCTGTGTTCGAGGGGACCGACATCGGACACAAACGAACCGTGGACCCGGACTTTGGAGGAGCGTACAAGTGAACCTGTTCAGAGCCATACTTGTCGTCGGAATGCCCGCACTGTTGACGGGCCTCTCCTGTGCCTCCGGCGACAGCCCGGTAGATGCAGGTCTCGACATGGCCGTAAGCGATGCCTCGACAAACGAGTTGACGGTGGATTTGGCTCCGGAACTGGCTTCCCCGGTCGCGGCCGAGCTGGTTCTGCCACCTTATCCGTGGTGGTCCAACGACGGCCTGGCCGTAGATGAGAACCTGCTGGCCGAGCAGGCAGGTGCCTGGTGCGCGGATACCGGTGGCGAGGGCGGCGCGCCCTCCTTCTTCTTTAAAGGAATGCCGCTGGAGTCGGTTGGTGCGCTTTGTGATCCGGAAGGCCCCGGGCCTGCCGTGCTGTTGGGACATATGTACCTCTCCGGCTGGTACGGAGGCCTGTGGTTCCGGGACAACGCGGATCTGGGCATGAGCCATCCGGGAGGCGAAGGAGAGGAAGGCCCCGAGGAAGGGCCGGTAAAGGAAGAGGACTTCCTGGGAATAGCGGACAACGCCGCGGCTCTCGCCCTTCTGGCCGCGAGCGGTTCCCCTTCCGAGGTGTTCGCAACCAACCTCGACGGCCTGCTGGGGCCGCCGGGAGGAGGCCTTTTCGAATCCCTCATGGATTCCTTGCTCACCCTCTACGGCTACAATCACGGATACGTCAAAGCGATCCTGGCCAACCCGCCCCCCGGCGCAGATGCTGCCGACATGTCGAACCCATGCCCCAAGTATCTGGATTGCCCGGTGGCCGGCTCGCCCCTGGAGGTTTACGGGGCCTACCGGGACGCTCTGAAGCAACTGGACGAACCGCCCAACGAAACCTGGGAGATGCTGGCCGCTGAAGTGACCAAGAGCGAAGGGTGGGTCGCCATCGGTGAAGGGCTGTGGAGCGAAGGCTCGATCAGCCCCCAGGCTTGGACTATCCTGGTGGATATCAACCGCGCCTACCTCGCCGTCACCGCCACCTCAGCCCTTGCCTCCCTATCAGGCCACGGCAACGAAGACGAAGCCGCGGGCCGCTGCGCCCTCCTCCTCGAAGCCGCCACCGACACCTGGAACCGCGCCTACTTTCTAGCGCTGGGGGCCGACGCTGAGGAAGGCACCCTTCCCGTGGTAGTGTGCCCTTAGGCGGTTTCTGCAACGTCTTTACTGAGAACCACCGCAATGCTACTATCGACCACTGAACTGCTCCTAGGCATCGGGAGGCTGCCCATGGCCCAGATGGATTTTGCTCGTACGTGGCTACCGTATCTGTATCAGTACGCGGTCGGGGGGATCATCTTCTTCCTCGGGTTCTGGCTGATCTGGAAGAGTGGGGCGGCAAATCGGCAACGACGCTCCGACCGGTTCTGGTTGTACGCGCTCCTGTTCGGGTTCGTGTGGTTCATGGCTCTCCACGGCGGCAGTTCCATCGCCGCACTCAATTCCGGCCCGGTAGACGCAAGCGTAGGCGCAGGTTCGGAGGTGGCGGGCAAACCCTCACCGATGCTCTTCTTTGCAATCGTCATCGGGTACATTGTCGCAGTGCTCGGTTTCGGCGCATATTTCGCCCGCTACAACAAGTCCACCTCCGACTTCTTCTTCGGAGGAAGGCGCTTCTCATGGTGGCTCATCATGATCTCCATCGTGGCCACCGGGGTGGGCTCACACTCGTTCCTCAAATACTCGGCCAAAGGGTTCCAGCACGGTTTCTCCGCATCCATGACCTATACCAACGACTGGTTCTTCATGCCGCTGTTTATGTTCGGCTGGCTGCCAATCGTCTATTTCACCGGCATCAAGTCCATTCCGGAGTACTTCGAGAAGCGCTTCAACCGGCCGGCTCGCATCCTCGCAACCATCGCAATATTGGGCTACATGCTGGGCTACATCGCCATCGGCTTCCTCACCATGGCCAAAACGCTGCAGCCGGTTCTCGTGGACTTCATGGGCTTCAACCTCGGCCTCGACGCCATCGTCTGGACCGTGGCAATTGTCGCCGGAGTCTACATCACCTTCGGTGGCCAGACCGCAGTGATCTTCACCGACCTGCTGCAAGGAATCATCCTGATTATCGGGGGCTTTCTGCTTTTCTTTCTCGGCCTCAACTGGCTCGGCGGGTTCGATGCGTTCTGGGGCGCACTTCCGGCCTCCTTCAAAATGCCCCTGGCCCACTTCAACGAACCACAGGATTTCAACTTTGTCGGGGTGTTCTGGCAGGACGGGGTGGCCGGGTCCATCGGTTTCCTCTTCCTGAACCAGGGCCTCATCATGAGGTTCATGGCTTGCCGCTCAGTGAACGAAGGGCGAAAAGCGGTCGCGGGTAACGCCCTGTTCCTGCTACCCCTGTCCGCCATCGTGGTGTGCAATGCCGGCTGGGTCGGAAGAGCGATTTCCACCGCCCGGCCCGATATCCTGAGCCCAGACGCAGTCCCGGACGAAGTTTTTACCCGGGTCGCGGCCATCGTTTCATCCCCCATGGTATTTGCCTTCCTCATCGCCGCGGTGGTGGCCGCACTGATGTCCACCGTGGACACTCTAATCAACGCGGTGGCGGCAATCACCATCAACGACATCTACCGGCCTATCGTCAAGAACCGCAAGGACAAGCACTACCTGAAGGCCGCGATGCTGTTCTCCGCACTGGCCACCTTGATCGGCGTGCTGGCTACCTATCCGTTCCGCAGTTTTGCCACCCTGTACGAGGCCCACGCCAAGTTCCATACGACACTCACGCCACCTTTGGTGGCCGCGGTGTTCCTCGGGGTCTTCTGGCGTCGATATACGTCCAAGGCAGTCATTGCCACGTTCATCGGTGGAGTGGCCTTGATGGTTCTGGGGCAGGTCTTTCCTGAGTACCTGATTGCACCGCTTGCCCACGGCGTCAAGATGGACGCGGTACACCCCTTCAAGTACATGGCCGCCTTGTATAACCTGCTCGTCTGTTTCGGCGTCGGCATTGTAGTGGCCCTGGTCACCAAAGCTCCTTCCACGGCTAGAATGGACGGCCTCACCGTATTTTCCCTGGAGCGGGCCCGTGAACTGTTCAAAGGCGGCAAACCCAACTACCGGACGGGCAAAAAGGTGTGGGCCGGATACACGGAAGATGCGTCCCTGGCAGAGGGTACAGTAGCGGTTTCGCCCGGCGCCATGGAGACCATGGCCGCGGAACCGGGGGACATGGTATATGTCACCGACCGCCGGTGGTGGCTGGGAGGGTTGCGGTCAACCCATGCGAAACTGGCGCCGTCACGGGAAGGCGACTCCTTCTCTCTGGCTCCCGACGTACTCGGCAACGGCCACTACGTCCCCGGCACCATCCTTCGCATCGAAAAGGAGTTTTAGCCCCGCAGTATGAGTGGTTGGAGTGGTAAGGAGAGTATGAACGAAGTCCAGAGCGAAAGCAGCAGCAGGAGACTCGCCTCGGGCATCATCGCCGGCGTCGTCCTGGGCATACTGAACGTGGCCCTGGCCGTGGCCTTCGGAGCGCTGATCTTCTCCGGCGACCTTGCCCCTTTTGTGTCTGTTGGCATCGGACTCTCCCTTTTCGGCGGTGCGGCGGTGGGGATGGTCGTGGTCTTTGCCAGCTCCCATCCCGGTATGATCGCCACGCCCCAGGATATACCCGCAACGATCCTGGCCCTGGTGGGCGCCGGCATCTTCGCAACGCTGTCAACCACCATGTCACCGGAAGCAGCCCTTCCCACAGTGGTCGCAGCCATCGCGCTGACCGGCATTCTGACCGGCGTATGTTTCCTTGTTCTCGGGCAGTTCAAACTGGGCAACCTGGTGCGCTTCATCCCCTATCCGGTCATCGGTGGTTTTCTGGCCGGCATCGGCTGGCTGCTCCTCACCGGGGGCTTGGGCGTCATGGTGGGCGGGGAGGGAGAAGGGGGGCTGCTGTCCGCACTGACGGAGGGCTCTAGTCTTGTTTACTGGCTGCCGGGGGTCGGGTTCGGTATCGCACTGCTTGTGGTGGACCGTCTGACCAGCCATTTTCTCGCCATCCCCCTCACCATCTTTGCGGGCATCGGCGGGTTCTACCTGGTGAACTTCCTTTCCGGTTCGTCGTTGGTTGACGCCGGGGCCCAGGGTTTGTTGCTGGGCCCCTTTCCGGACGCCGGTCTGTGGGCGCCCATGACCCCGAGCAAGCTGGCAGCCGCAGACTGGGGAGCCGTTCTGGGCCAGGCGGGCAGTATCGGCGCGATCGTGGTAATGAGCATCATCTCGACCCTCCTCAACGCCACCGGGCTGGAACTTGCCCTTCGCAAGGACGTCGATCTGAATCAGGAACTGAAGGCCGCGGGTCTCGCCAATCTGGCCGGCGCGCTGGGCGCCGGTGTTCCGGGCTATCACGCCCTGGCAGACACCACCCTGGCCCATCGGCTGGGTGCGAGGGGAAAACTCGCCGGCATCATAGCCGCGGCCATGTGCGCGGCAGCCCTTATCTTCGGCGCGGGCGTCATGGGCTATTTTCCAAAAATGGTTGCGGGCGGAATGCTCGTGTTCCTCGGCCTGCTGTTCCTCACCGAGTGGGTGGTGGAGGCGGCAACCAGACTGCCCCGCTCCGACTACCTCATCGTGATCGCTATTCTCGTCGCAATTGCATCCATCGGCTTTCTCCAGGGTGTCGGCGTCGGCGTAGCCCTGGCGGTCGCGGTCTTCATCATGGAATACAGCCGCATTGACGTGGTGAAGCACGCCTTGTCCGGGGCCGAATACCAGAGCAACGTAGAGCGTAACCGCAGGCACAAAAAAGCGCTGGCTGCCGAAGGCCACCGGACGCAGATCCTTGTCCTTCAGGGATACATGTTCTTCGGCACTGCCAATTACCTGCTGGAGAGAGTCCGCGAGATCCTTGCCTCGGGAGAGGGGCAGGTGAGCTTCGTGATTCTCGATTTTCGGCTGGTGAGCGGTATCGATACATCTGCGTTCAGTTGTTTTGAACGCATGCGGCAAATGGCGCACACGCAAGGTTTTCACCTGTTGTTCGCACACCTGTCGCCCCGAGCCACCGCCGCGCTTGAAAAGACCTTCGGGGACGAAACGGAAGAAGGGGAAGTCAAGCTGGTGCCGGACCTGGATCACGGCTTGGAGTGGTGCGAGGAAAGGATCATCGCCATGGCCGACTACCTTGAAGGCTATGACCCCACAACCAGGACCGACCTCCAGCTCTCCTTTCCCGTGGATCTGCTCCGCCGCATGATGGACTTCTTCGAACGTAAGGAACTGGCGCCCGGCGACGTTCTGCTGGAGCAGGGTGCGGCTGCGGAAGAGATGTTCTTCATCGAGGCTGGCCAGGTAACCGTGCTGCTCGATCGAGGTAGCAAAGACGAGGTGCGCCTGCAGACCCTGCGGCCGGGCACCATCGTGGGCGAGGTCGGCATGTACCTGAAGACCCCTCGCTCCGCCTCAGCCGTGGCAGACCAAGCAACCACCGTCTATCGACTGTCCAAATCCGCTCTCAAACGAATGCTGGCCGAAGATCCTGAGGCCGCAGCCGGCCTCCATAAATATGTAGCCCGCATGCTCTCCGAACGCCTCACCCTCATGAACCGTACGCTCCGACAACTCCTTTAGGGCGACGATCTACTTGACTCCCGTCGCAGGTCGGGCCACCGGTAAACATCGGGCCTCGCTGACGCTCGGCGGCTTCGTCCCTCGTCTTCGACGTGACTTTGGCCACGCCTCATCCTCGCTCCTCGCCGATGTTCACGGTGTCCTCGACCTGCTCGGTCCGTCAAGTAGATCGTCGCCCATCTCCTTGCCCTCCCAGGACAACTGGCTGGTGTAGGGGTAGGGTATACGTCTCCCTTTGAAGTTGTATGTAGCTTCTTTCGTATTTGTTTGTCTTACCTTCCCCTTGTTTCCTTCCTCCTTGTTCGGACACACGTCTCCCGTTGGGGGAGACGGTGGAGAAAAGAACTTCAGCTTCGGGAAGCAATTTGTAAAGCGGATGCAACCCACATCGAAGCTGGGGTCCCCCACCGCAGGCGACACGCCCGGGACAGAGTCCGGGCGCCCGTCTACCCTCGTGCCAAGCCTGATTGCCAACGACCGGGGCAGCGCTGTACCCGGGTGTCGAAACAGCGATGCCTACACTATGGTTATCGTGGTTTTGATCGCAATGTGGCCAAACTTTCTTCATAATTCGTACATGTTCGTCGGCAGGAGTGTCTGAGTTCAGCGCCCTACGGGCGCGAAAACGGCGGGGCCTCGGTGCGCGCACCCAACGGTGCGCAATCGCCAGTTGTCCGTGCTCAAGTGGTGGCGGAATTACTCGTCTCTCCCACGTGGGGGGAGTGGACGAGCGGCGCATATTGCGCGCGAGTGCAAGGGGGGCATCATGTCGGGCTCGGCCAAGGTCGAAGAAGGCCATGCCGCCCGGGTGCCCGCGTAAGGTTCGGGCGGCTGGACCGACCAACCGCGTGAACAGGTAGTACGGTCAAAGCGGAGGTGAACCATGCGGCTGAAAGTTGGCGACAAGGCGCCGCCGTTGGACGCGGTGGATACGGAAGGGAACGCGGTGCGACTGCGGGATTTTCGGGGGGGAAGGCTGCATCTGTCGTTTTACCGCTATGCGTCTTGCCCGTATTGTAACCTGCGGGTGAGTCGGCTGGGTGAACTTGCTGAGGGGTTCAAGGAGCGGGGTCTGTCCCTGGTAGCGGTGTTCCAGTCTCCGCCGGAGGGAATTGCGAAGTACGTGGGCAAGCAGTGTCCGCCGTTTCCCATCGTGTCCGATTCGAAACATCATCTCTACGACCTGTACCGGGTGGAATCATCGTGGGCAGGATTTCTAAAAGCCGGGGTGGTTGGCGTGGGCGACTTGCTGGCGGCCGGCAAGAAGGGTTTCATGCCCGGGCGTATGGAGGGGCGCAAAGCGTTGTTGCCGGCCGAATTTCTCATCGGCCCGGACGGCACCATCGAGAGAGCGTTCTACGGCCGTGATATCTCGGACCATCTACCCATCGAGGAGATTGAGGAGTGGCTTGCCTGAGCCACTGCCATGCGGGTAGAATGGTGTTCGATACGAAGCGAAGCCTGACACAAGGGAAGTGATGATCTATCTGATTGGGGGACCGGGACGGGCGGGAAAGACGACGCTTGCCTGGCGACTGTTGAAGGGGCACGGCATCCCATTCTTCAGTCTCGACTACCTGATGATGGGAGTCCACCACGGCGCGCCTTCTCTTGGTGTCGACCCCAACGAACGAGAAGCCATCGTAGCGCCGCGACTGTGGCCGGTTTGCAAGCCGATGATAGTCGCCATGCTGGAAAACGGAGAGCACTATTGCGTGGAGGGATTCGCGATCACACCCGAGTATGCCTCCCAACTCATGGCGCTGTTTCCAAGTGACGTCAGAGTCTGCTTTCTGGGATACTGCGTGGCCGGTGCCGAGACAAAGTGGCGGGAGGAGTTGCAGTATCCATCCACAAACGCATGGTCGCCGGACCTTTCACAAGAGAAGGTTGCCGAGGAGTTCGCGTTGCGCAAAGAAACAAGCATCGCGTTACAACAAGAATGCACCCAAAGAGGATTTGCTTTCTTCGACACTTCAGCAAGGTTTGAGGAAGTGGTTGCACTGGCAGAAACTTACTTGACTACTACACCGTAGACTGTCTCAACCTGCGTGAGACGATGCCAAGCATGCGGAAGCGCTGACGCGTTCTTCTATACCTCAGTCCTTGAGCAGGTGCCCTACCGCGTCGGAGCGCATTCCCCGGCTCCATTCCCGATGTCCTGACAGAACAGCCACGAGTTACACTGATAGGAGTGGCGCGGGTCATCCTCCAGAGCCGGGTCGCATGAGGCGCCGGTACCTCCGCATCTTCGGCACGTCAGAAGGCGACCCCAATATCCAATTCACCCCAAAAGGAAGGATGGGAAGGCAGAAGAT
>CAZVFX010000131.1:0-19632 GCA_964626565.1 uncultured Myxococcales bacterium | reverse complement strand
GTACTCGGCGAAGCCCGACGAAGCCTTGCGCGAAGTCGGGTCGCTTACCACCGCCATCGCCCACCACCAACCCGGCCCTGGCCGGCAAGCGGATTTTCGTGTCGTTCTTCGTTCTCGAACGGTCGAACAGGGGATGATCACATTCCGCCGGAACGGCGGATGCCCTGAAACACCCACAACGCAATAAGGAAGGAACCGCCGAAGGCGAGGGCGGGGATGAAGTCGGGGATGTCGGGAAGCTGCAACAGGAAGAACGAGGCGGCTACGCCGATGCCTGACATTATCACGCCCGCCATGCGGTTGGACCGGCGAGTGGCTTCTTCCATCTCCACCCTGGCGTTCCGGTTCTCGTACTTGATGGTCAGCTCACCCTTCTTCAGCCGACGCATGACATCCCGGACGTCCTCCGGGAGTTGCTTCAGCAGGCCCGCCCAGTTCATGATCATGTCGACGAGATGACCCGACTGGTAGGTGGGGTCCAGGGCCCGTCGCACGAAGAGGGTGATAAGATAGGGCTGCACCGCCTCGAGGGGCTTGAATTCGGGATAGATCTGACGGCCGATCCCTTCCATGGTGGAGATCGCCCGGGCCACTCCCAGGAGGTCGGTGGGCAACAGTATTCTATGGCGGAAGATGGTGGCGCTGGCCTGCCTGATGAGGGGCTCGAGTTGCAGCTCGTCCAGGCTCAAAGCAGAGTACTGGTTCATCATGAACTCGACGTCGCGCCTTAGCTCCATAATGTCGAGATCTTCGGGAGCCAGGCCGGCCTGGAGTATGGAGTCCACCAGCATTTCGGGGTCGTAGGAGACCAGGGCCACCATGAACGACAGCATCTCCTCCATTCTGGTCTCACCGACAAACCCCATCATGCCGAAATCGAGGAGGCAGATCCTGCCATCCTTACCGATAAGGAAGTTGCCCGGGTGAGGATCGCAGTGGTAGAAGCGGTGCTCAAAAACCGATTTCAGCAGCGCACGAGTGCCGATCTCCGCAATTTCACCCGGTGCGAGGGAGCAGGTTTCCCGCCACCCTTCCACATCGGTCACTTTGACTCCGTCCATGAACTCCATGACGATGAGATCTTCGGTGCAATACTCCTTGAACGGCTCAGGAATCTTGAAAACCGGTTCGTCGGCCATATTCCCGGCGAAGCGCTCCATGTTGCGCACTTCGTTGGCAAAGTCCATCTCCTGCTTAATGATACGTGAGAACTCCTCCACCATGTGGACCGGCCTGACATAGGCCAGGTCCGGAACGCTGTCTTCGAGGTAGGCTGCGACGGCCTTCAAGACGTCCAGGTCCTGGTCGACGGTGTAGCCGACGCCGGGCCTTTTCACCTTCAAGGCCACCGTCTCCCCACTCTTGAGCTTCGCCCGGTGAACCTGGGCAATGGAAGCCGCGGCAAGGGGTACTTCCTCGATCTCCTCGAAGATATCGTCCACGGGAAGGTGGAGTTGCTCTTCGAGCACTTCCTTGACCCTGTCAAAAGCAAAGGGCGGCACCTGGTCCTGCAGCCGTTCCAATTCCTTGATAATGTCCGGGGGAAACAGGTCCGGCCGATTGGAGAGCATCTGCCCGAACTTGATGTAGGTGGGCCCTAACTCCTCGCACACCAACCGCAAGCGCTCTCCGGTAGTCATGGTGTACTGCGGGCTCTCCGCTTTCCCAAACGTGACGAAACGTTTGAACCGGCGCCAGGCGCTCCTGAGCCCGATGCGGGTGGCAATATCGCCGAAACCGTGGAGAGCAAGGATCGAAGCGATGGTCCGAAACCGTTTCAGCTTACGGTAGGAACTGGAGAACTTCATGAATGCATAGAGGGAACTCACGACCCTTTCCCCCCTTTGATCACCTGCCCCACGAGTTCTGCAACGACCTGCTTGACCAATTCCCGCTCCTTGCGGCCCGCGGCCTCCACCTCGTTGAGCCGCTCGTCAATGTCCTGCTTCATTTGGACCACATGCTCAGTGGACAGGGATTCGGTGCGGGCGATATGGTCCCAGATCTCTTCTTTGTTGATGGCCATGAGCCCCTTGGCGATGGCCGAGCCGATGGCCTTGGATGCGATCTTCTTCCATATAAACCGATAGCTCATAGAGTCCCCCCTGCAGGGAGGATTATAGCGGTTTGGTGGGAGTATGGGTAGAGAATCGCGGGGTTAGTCTTTCTTGTCTTCTGCGGGAGCGTCGTCAGCCGCTGGTTCGGGCTCGGGTTCGGGCTCGGGTGCAGCCTCCGCTTCGGGTGCAGCCTCCGCTTCGGGTGCAGCTTCCGCCTCGGGCGCGGCTTCCGCCTCGGGCGCGGCTTCCGGCTCGGGTGCAGCTTCCGCCTCGGGTGCGGCTTCCGGTTCGGGTGCGGCTTCCGGTTCGGGTGCGGCTTCCGCTTCCGGTGCGGCTTCCGCCTCGGGAGCAACGTCGGCCAGCCGCTTCTTGGGCTGGAATTGCTCGTCTGCGCCGAGCAGTTCGATGATGCTCATCTCCGCGGCGTCTCCCCGCCGGGGTCCCCGGGGGATGATGCGGGAATAACCGCCCGGCCGTTCGCTGAAGCGCGGGGCCAGTTCATCAAACAGCTTGGTGACCAGGTCCTTGCGGTAGAGCACCTTGGCAGCGAGGCGGCGATGATGCAACGTACCCTTTTTGCCATAGGTTATGAGCTTGTCCACTTCCTGCCTCAGCACCTTACACCTGGTGTGGGTGGTCTCGAGCCGTTCATGCTCGACAAGACTGGTGAGCAGGTTTCTTATCATCGCTTTGCGGTGGGAGCCTTTGCGTCCCAGCTTCTTCGTCGCCTTGCGGTGTCTCATGCTAACTTACCTCATCTGCTGCCCGTAGCAGCTCCTACTCTTTAAGCGAAGCGGGTGCTTTCGCAGGGTCGAATCCATCAAGTTTCATACCGAGGGACAGGCCCATGCTGGCCAGTACCTCTCTAATCTCTTTCAAGCTCTTCCGGCCGAAGTTCTTGGTTTTGAGCATTTCTTGTTCGCTTCTCTGCACCAACTCGCCGATGAACTGAATGTTGGCGTTTTTGAGGCAGTTGGCGCTACGCACCGAAAGTTCCAGCTCTTCCACCGGACGATACAGGTTTGGCGAGAGGGTTTCAGGCCGCTCTTCGTCATCCACCAGGTCGATGGGAACCTCTTCGCTGAAGCCGATGAATATCTGGAGCTGTTCTTTCAGAATCTTGGCGGCCAGTCCCAGGGCGTCCCGGGGCTCAATGGAGCCATCGGTCCTCAGGTCAATGACCAGCTTGTCCAGGTTGGTGTCTTCGCCGGCGCGGGCGTTGGTCACCTTGAAGTTCGCCGACAGAATCGGGGAGAACAGTGAATCCACGACGATGGTGCCCAGGGGCAGGTCTTCCAGCCTGTGTTTTTCAGCCGGCACATAACCCCGGCCCATGCCCGCGGATGCTTCCAGCTTCAGATGCCCTTCGGGACCCAATTCGGCGACGTGGTGGTCGGGATTCAGGAGCGACACGCTCTGGTCGGTACCGAGGTCGGAGGCTTTGACGGTGGCCGGGCCCTTGATGTCCAGACTGAGGGTGCGTTCTTCGCCCTCGGGAATGGACATTCTGACCCCTTTGAGATTGAGGATAATGTCGGCCACGTCCTCAGTCACTCCGGGCAGAGCCGAAAATTCATGCAGCGCGCCGTCGAACCTCACCGTCTTGAGGGCCGCGCCCCTGATGGAAGAAACGAGAATTCGGCGCAACGCATTACCGATGGTCACGCCAAAGCCGCGTTCCAGCGGTGCGCACGAGAACACTCCCCGGTGCAGGTCCGGTTGGAGTTGCTCGGTCTCAACTTCCTTGGGCCGACGTAGCTTCACCCAATGTCTATACATAAAGGTCCTCCTCAAATGCTCGTTTGCCTACTTGGAGTACAGCTCCACGATAAGGGACTCCTGGACTGGAAGGTCAATATCTTCCCTGCTGGGCAGGGCGACGATTGTGCCTTTCATTTCCTTGCGGTCCACTTCCACCCACTGAGGAGCTTCCCTCAACGGGCTTTCCACGACGACGCTGACGCGACCGTGGGTCTTGCTCTTCTCCTTGACCGCGACCTCGTTTCCCGGCTTGACCAGGAACGAGGGGATGTTGACGATTCGCCCGTTCACAGTGATGTGGCGATGACGAACCACCTGTCTCGCTTCGGTCCGGCTGGAAGCCAGTCCCATTCGATAGACCACGTTATCAAGCCGTCTTTCGAGCAGTTGCAGCAGATTCTCGCCGGTAATCCCCTTCATCCGTTCCGCCTTGGTGAAGTAGGAGCGGAACTGCTTTTCGAGGAGCCCGTAGGCGCGGCGGACCTTCTGCTTTTCCCGCAACTGCACGCCATAGTCAGAGCGCTTACTGCGTCCCTGGCCGTGTTCTCCCGGGGGATAGGCGCGGCGTTCCAGGGCGCACTTTTCTGTGTTGCAGCGGTCCCCTTTGAGAAAGAGTTTTACCCCTTCCCTCCGACAAAGTCTGCATTTTGCATCGGTATATCTAGCCACTTCCTTCCTCCATCTTCGCTAAACTCGACGCCTTTTCTTCGGGCGACAACCGTTGTGGGGAATCGGCGTAACATCTCGGATAAGCGCTATTTTCAGGCCCGCTGCGGACAACGCCCGCACTGCGGCTTCCCGGCCGCCGCCGGGTCCCTTGAGGAGGACGGTAACGCTCTGCAGGCCGTGTTCCATGGCCTTTTTCGCCGCGTCCTCAGCAGCCAGCGATGCGGCAAAAGGAGTGGACTTTTTCGAGCCCTTGAATCCTTTCACCCCGGCGCTGGCCCAGGAGATGGTATTGCCCCTCAAGTCCGTCAACGTCACCACGGTGTTGTTGAACGTGGACTGGATATGGGCGATCCCCACGGGGATGTTCTTCTTTATCCTTTTCTTGCCGCCTCTTGGTCCTTTGGCCATGTCTCGCTCCCTCTACTTCTTGGTGGCGGCGCGTTTCTTCTTGATCGCCGTCTTCCTCGGTCCCTTACGAGACCGGGCGTTGGTGTGAGTGCGCTGTCCGCGCACCGGCAGGCCGCGGCGATGCCGCAAACCCCGGTAGCTGCCGAGGTCCATCAGCCGCTTGATGTTGGCTGACACCTCCCGCCTCAGATCTCCCTCGACGCGATATTCATCGTCGATGACCCGGGTCAGTTTGGCCACTTCACCGTCGGCCAGGCTGTCGGTCCTGATGCTGCCATCGACACCGGCCTTGTCGCAGATCAACTGCGCCGTGTGCCGCCCGATGCCGTAGATGGACGTCAAGGCTATGTCCACCCTCTTGTTTTTCGGCAAGTCGATTCCCGCAATACGTGCCATCTTGTCCCCTTCTTACCCTTGCTTCTGCTTGTGCCGCGGGTTGACGCAAATCACCCTGACGACCCCTTTGCGTTTGATGATGCGACATTTGTCGCAAATCTTCTTCACTGACGAACGTACCTTCATGATCCCACCTATCTCTTGCCCGGAGATCTGTATACGATCCTGCCCCGGGTAAGGTCGTACGGGCTGAGTTCGACCTTCACCCGGTCTCCGGGGAGGATTCTAACGAAGTGCATCCTCATTTTTCCGGCGACATGAGCCAACACGCGGTGCCCGTTTTCCAACTCCACGCGAAACATCGCGTTGGGAAGCGGCTCCACCACCGTGCCTTCAACCTCTATGCCTTCCTCTTTAGCCATGATTCTCCTATGCCAAGTCAAGCAGTTCGCCAACGGCGGCGAACACGGTTGCAGGGTCCTTGCCGGTTGCACCAACTTCTTTCACGAGCCCCTGGCCGGCGTAAAAGTCCACCAGTGGGCTGGTCTGCTCATGGTACACATGCAGGCGGTTTCTCACCGTCTCCTCATTATCGTCCGCCCGGCGGATGAGCTTGCCGCTACAATTGTCACATACACCTTCCGCGGCCGGCGGCATGAAGGTGCGGTGAAACATGGCCGAGCAAGCCGGGCAGGTGAGCCTGCCGGTGAGCCGCTCAACGATTTCCTGTTCATCAACGATGAGGTTCAGCACCACATCGATCTTCACGCCCAAATCGGCCAACGCTCGCGCCTGGGGCAGAGTCCTCGGGAAGCCGTCCAGAATGTACCCTTTGGCCAGGTCGTCCCCTTGCAGCCGCTCAGATACGATTCCCACCACAACCTCATCCGGAACCAACTCTCCCTTTTCCATGGACGCGCCTGCTGCAATGCCCAGCTCGGTGCCCTGCGACCTCGCCTCCCTCAACATGTCACCGGTGGACAGCTGGGGAATTTGCAGGGTCTCAACCAGTTTCCTGGCCTGGGTGCCTTTACCGGCACCGGGGGCTCCGAGCATAATGATTTTCATCTGCTTCTCCCCCGAACCTTGGGCCCGCGCCCGCCGGCAAATCCTTCATAGTTCCGGGAAATAAGATGGTATTCGATCTGCTGCACCGTATCCAGGGCCACACCGACCACAATCAAGAGGGAAGTGCCGCCAAAATAGAAGGGCACTCCGAAGCCGGCCTGGAGGTAGGTCGGGAGCACGCACACCGCGCTCATGTAGACCGCGCCGCCGAAAGTGATCCGGCCCAAAACCCGCTCGATGTAATCAGCGGTCCTCTTCCCGGGCCTGATGCCGGGGATGAAGCCGCCCTGTCGCTTCAAGTTATCCGCCACGTCCACCGGGTTGAAAGTCACCGCGGTGTAGAAGTAGCAGAAGAAGATGATCAGCGCCACGTAGACGACGTTGTAGGTCATGGTTCCGGCGGTAAGCTGAGCCTGAATCCAGCCAACCCAGGCCGCGCCCGGGAACAGGTTTCCGATGGTTGCCGGAAACATGAGTACCGACGAAGCGAAAATAGGCGGGATAACTCCCGCGGTGTTGACTTTCAAGGGCAGCACGGTGCTCTGGCCGCCGTAGACCTTTCGGCCCACCACACGTTTAGCGTATTGAACCGGAATTCGTCGCTGCCCCCTTTCAAAGAAGACAATGATCCCGATGACCGCGGTAACGACGACCGCGATAAGCACGAGGGTAATGGGCTCGAGCTTGCCCCCTTCAAAGGTGGTGAGCTTGTAGGTCTGCACCACCGCGTCGGGCAGGCTGGCCACGATACCGGCGAAGATGATAAGCGAAATACCGTTGCCGATGCCGCGCTCGGTAATCTGCTCTCCCAGCCACATAAGCAGGCTGGTCCCGGTGGTGAGCGCCAGGACGGTGAGCAGGTTGAAGCCGATGCCCGAAGTAAGCACCATGCCCTTGGCCACGGAGCCGGAGAGGCTGTCGAGCCAGAACGAGATGCCGAAGCCCTGGATGCAGGACAGCAGCACAGTGCCGTAGCGGGTGTACTGATTGATCTTCCGCCGGCCCGCCTCGCCTTCCTTCTGCAACCGCTCCAGCGACGGGATAACCACCGCCATGAGCTGCAGAATAATGGACGCGGAGATGTAAGGCATGATGCCCAGCGCAAAGATACTCAACTGCTGGAGCGCCCCGCCGGAGAACAGGTCGAACAACCCTGCAAACCCGGTGCGCGCGGTGCGCATGTACTGCTCCATGACCGTCCGGTCCACGCCGGGCACACTCACGAACACGCCCACACGGTATGCTGCGAGCATGCCGAGGGTAAACAGGAGGCGCCGGGACAGCTCCGGCACGCTGCCGATGTTTTTCAGGCTACTTGCCACTTGCGACCTCCGCCTTTCCCTTGCAAGCCTCGATCTTCTCTATGGCTGTCTTGGAGAAGGCCTCGAGACGTACAGTGAGCTGCCGCTCCAGCGAACCGTTCCCCAGGCACTTGACGCCGTCGGGGCTGCCCTTGACAAGGCCGGAGGCCTTCAGCAGCTGGCGGTCGACAATTGTGCCGTCCTCGAACCGGTTGAGCTGGCAAACATTGATCCACGCCATTTCTTTGGCGAAGATATTCTTGAAGCCACGTTTCGGCAAGCGGCGATAGAGAGGCATCTGGCCACCCTCAAAATAAGGATGCACGCCCCCACCCGACCGGGAGTTCTGGCCGTTCTCGCCTCTGCCGGCGGTCTTTCCTCTACCGCTGCCGGGGCCTCGGCCAACCCGCTTCTTCTTCTTCACTGCGCCTGCCGGCGCCTTGAGGTTGCTAAGTTCTTTCATCAGTCAACCTCCTCTACCTTGACCAGATGACAGACCCTGTTGGCCATGCCCCGGGCTACCGGAGTGTCGGCCAGGATCTTGGACTGGTGGAGCTTTCTTAAACCCAGCGAGCGGACATTGGCGATCTGCTTCCTGGTGCCGCCAATAGTGCTCTTGACCAGGGTTACCTTAATGTTCTTCGCCATAACCGTTACCTCCCCGTGATCTCTTCCACCGTCTTACCCCGCTTGGCGGCCATCTTCTCCGGGGAAATAAGCTCGGTGAGGGCCTTCATGGTCGCCTTGACCACGTTGTGGGGGTTGGTGGTGCCGATGATCTTGGTGAGAATGTTCTCCACGCCCGCGGCTTCGAGGACCGCACGAACGGGGCCACCGGCGATGACGCCGGTTCCGGGGCCGGCCGGCCGCAACACGACCCGCGCAGCACCGTATTTCACAAACGTTTCATGAGGGATGGTGCCATCCTTCAAGGAAATCTTAACCATGTTCCGCTCAGCCCTTTCCGAAGCCTTCCGCATTGCTTCAGGAACCTCGTTGGCCTTGCCGACGCCCACGCCCACCTGCCCGTCGCCGTCGCCTTTGACCACGATAGCAGAGAAGCTGAAACGACGCCCGCCCTTGACCACTTTGGCGACACGGTTGATGTAGACCACCTTCTCGATGAAGTCCTGCTCTTCTTCCTGCCGGCCGCCCGGCCTGCCGAACGAAGTCTGGTAGGTCCTCTGATTCATTCCTTCCTCCTAGAACTTCAAGCCGGCTTTCCGCGCACCCTCAGCGAGCATCGCGATCCGCCCATTCTTCCTGTAAATGAAACCGTTACGGTCGAAGACCACCTGCTCGATGCCCTTCTCCTTGCACCTCTCCCCGATGAGTTTGCCCACCAGGTTGGCCGCCTTGTTGCCGGACGCATCGCCGGCTTCCTTGCGCAGTTCGGGAGTGAGGCTGCTGGCCGAAGCCAGGGTCACGCCCGATTTGTCATTGATCACCTGCGCATAAATGTGCCGGGTGGAACGGAAGACACAGAGGCGAGGCTGCCCGTCGGTGCCCCGAATCTTCGCACGAATGCGCTTCTTCCGCTTCAACCTCGCTACCGTTCTTTTCGACGTCTTGTTACTCACTGCGTCCTCCTCGGTCCCGCAAGCCCCTACTTACCCTTGGCGGTCTTGCGCACTGCCTGCTCACCCTGGTACCTGATCCCCTTGCCCCGGTACGGGTCGGGGGGCTTTACGGCCCGGATGCTGGCGGCAGTCTGGCCTACAAGTTCTTTGTCTATTCCCTTGATCACGATTACGGCAGGCTTGGGCAGTTCCAAGTCGATACCATCGGGGATTGCATACTCCCTCGGATAGGTGTACCCAACGGTCAGCACCAGCTTCTTGCCCTGCTGCTCCGCCTTGAAACCCGCGCCTTCGATCTCCAAGGTCTTCTGCCACCCTTTGGTGACCCCTTCGAGCATGTTGGCGATGAGGGTCCGGTACAAGCCGTGGCTCGCCCGCGCCTGGCGGGAGCCGTCGGCTACGTCCAGGCAAACTTGCCCGTCTTCCACCAGCACGTTGACATGCCGGACCGCCTGCTGCAGTGTCTTTTTGCCGTCCTTCGAGGCTACGGTCACCAGGTCTCCATCGACCTTGACTACCGCGCCGTCCGGAATCGATACCGGCTTCTTTCCTACTCTCGACATAGCGACTCTCCCTCTAGTAGACGGTGCAAAGAACTTCGCCGCCCACCCGCTTCTTCCGAGCGTCCCGGTCGGTCATAATTCCCTTGGACGTGGACACAATGGCCACGCCGAGGCCCCCGAGCACCCGCGGCAGATTGTCCGTACCGGCATAATGGCGACGGCCGGGACGCGAAGCCCGAACGAGTTTCTCGATTACCGGTGCGCCTTCATGGTACTTCAGGTCGACACGGATGATACCCTGCTTACGGTCGTCAAGCAGCATGTAATCTTCAATAAAGCCCTCTTCCTTAAGGATGCGCGCCAACTCTTTGTTGACGTTGGACGCACGGCATTCCGTCGCCGCGTGGCCCGCGATTAGCGCGTTGCGTATCCGGGTAAGGAAATCAGCAATTGGATCGGTAATACTCATTCTCCAAACCTCTCTTCTACCAGCTCGCCTTTCTGACACCGGGCAACTCGCCCTGCAGCGCCAGCGTTCTGAAGCAGATTCGGCACATGTTGAACTTGCGCATATATGCCCTGGGCCGCCCGCACAGGGGGCACCGGTTCCGGTACCGAACTGCAAATTTCTTCTTCTTGCCTATTTGTACAAGAAACGTCGTTCGAGCCATCTGGCTTCCTCCTACACTTTGCGGAACGGCATGCCGAGGTGAGTCAACAGTGACCTCGCCTCATCGTCCGTGCGCGCCGTCGTCACAATGGATATGTTCAGGCCCTTGATCTTCTCCACCTTGTCATAGTTGACTTCGGGGAAGACGATCTGTTCTTTGAGTCCCATGGTGAAGTTGCCCAGGCCGTCGAAGCCGCGGCGGTTTACTCCGCGGAAGTCCCTCACCCGGGGAAGGGCGAGGTTCAACAGACGATCCAGGAACTCCCACATATGGGCCCGGCGCAGCGTCACGCTGGTCCCGATGGGCATCCCTTCTCTCAGCTTGTAGGTGGAGATCGACTTCCGAGCCCTGGTGATCAACGCCTTCTGTCCGGCGATGGCGGTCAGTTCTTTCGAACACGCCTCCAGGAGCTTGGGGTTCTGGATCGCTTCACCTAAGCCCATGTTCAAGACCACTTTGACAACCCGCGGCACCTGCATGGGATTGGAGTATCCATACTCCTTCATAAGCTGAGGAGCAATTTCAGTAGTGTATCTTTCCAACAAACGCGGCTGCATAGCATTTACCCCTTAGTCGAGAGCCTCGTTCAATTTATGGGAGTAGCGGACCTTGACCTTCTTCCCGCCACGCTCCACTTCAGCGAAGTTGACCCTCACCGGCCGGCCCGCTTTGGCGCTGACCAGCATCACGTTGGAGATGTGCAACGCGGCTTCTTTGTCCACGATGCCCCCACGCGGTTCCTTTTCGGAAGGGCGCACGTGCTTCTTCACGATATTGAGCTTCTCGACGATGACTCTGTTCCCGCCATCCTTGACTCTCAGTACCTTGCCTCGTTTCCCGCGGTCTTTGCCCGCCAGAACGATAACTTCGTCACCTTTGCGAATCTTCATCTCGTATGCCCCCTCTACAACACTTCGGGCGCCAGGGAAGTGATGCGGGTCAGCTTCTTCGACCTCAGCTCCCTTGCGACCGGCCCAAAGATACGCGTGCCGATAGGCTCGCTCTGGGCGTTGAGCAGGACAACGGCGTTGTCGTCGAACTTGATGTACGAACCATCGTCGCGCCGCACTTCCTGCTTAGTCCTCACTACTACTGCCCGGTGCACTTCGCCACGCTTCACTTTGGACTTCGGCATGGCTTCCTTGATGGACACCACAACTACGTCTCCAACCGTGGCGTATCGCCGCTTGCTGGCCCCCAGTATCTTGATGCACTGCAGCCGCTTGGCGCCGCTATTGTCTGCCGACTCGAGCATGGTCTGCATCTGGATCATGGCACCCTCCTAAAAATTTTGGCTTCCGCCTACTTGGCCTTTTCGATAACTGCGCTTATCCGCCAGCGTTTGTGCCGGGAAAGCGGCCTGGTCTCGACGATCGCCACTTTGTCGCCAATGCGACATTCATTGGTCTCATCGTGGGCCAGGTACTTCTTCTTCCTGGTCACGAATTTTTTATATGTAGGGTGAAGAAACCGCCTGGTCATTTCGACGGCGACGGTGCGATCCATCTTGTCGCTGACGACTACACCCTGCATAGTCTTTCTTTTTCCCCTGCTGTTTTCGCTCATTTCGTCACCCCTTACGACCCGTTCTCGGCCTTGGCCGCAAGCGTCCTGGCGCCAAGCTCGGTAAGAACCCTGGCCAGGTCCCGTTTCAGCCTTCTCAACTTGTCCGTATCCGCCAGCTCTCCGGTGTACTTCTGGAACCGAACCTTGTGCATCTCTTCGCGCAGGTTCCGCTCCTTCAACTCGAGTTCCTGGTCGGTCAGGTTGCGTACTTCGGAAGCCTTCATGACAGCACCGTCCTTCTCTTGACGATTTTGGTAAGAATGGGGAGCTTGTGTGCGGCCCTGGTAAGGGCCTCCACCGCCAAGTCCTCGGGAACGCCGCCCACCTCGAACATCACCTTGCCGCGTTTCACGGGGCAGACCCAAGCCTCGGGAGAGCCTTTGCCCTTGCCCATACGGGTTTCGGCAGGCTTCCTGGAGATCGGTTTGTCCGGAAAGATCCGGATCCACATGCGCCCGAACTTCCTGATCTTTCTGGTGATGGAGATACGGCTGGCCTCGATCTGCCTGGCGGTCACCCACCCAGCGGTCGTCGCGAGCAGGCCATAATCGCCAAACTCGACACCTGCACCGCGGGTGGCTTTGCCCCGCATCCGGCCCTTTTGTACCTTTCTATGTTTTACTTTCTTTGGCGACAGCATTGGGACCTCCGTCTCGTCCTAGAGTATATCGCCCTTGTAAATCCAGCATTTTACGCCGATGACGCCGTACGTGGTGCGCGAGACCGCAAACCCGTAGTCGATATCAGCCCGCAGCGTGTGCAGCGGCACCCGGCCTTCCCGGTACCACTCGCGCCGAGCCATTTCAGCTCCGCCCAGACGACCGCCACTGTGCACTTTCACGCCCAGGGCGCCCGACTTCAGCGCGGTACCGACAGCCTTCTTCATCACCCGCCGGAACGACGCCCGCCGCTCCAACTGAGCAGCGATGTTCTCGGCCACGAGCTGCGCATCAAGTTCAGCTTTGCGCACCTCCTGGATGTTGAGGAACACTTCGCCCTCGGTGAGTTTCTGAATCTTCGCCCGCACCTGGTCGGCCCGCTGGCCCTTCTTGCCAATAACGATGCCCGGCCGGGCGGTGTAGACGTTGACTTTTACTTTGGTGGACGCTCGCTCGATGAGGATCCGGGAGATACCCGCGTCGTACAGCTCCTTCTTGACCAGCTTTTTGATGCGCAGATCTTCGTGAAGCCACTTTGCGTACGCCCGCTCTTCGAACCACTTGGATGCCCAAGTCTTGGAAACGCCGATCCTGAAGCCGATGGGATGAACCTTCTGGCCCACGATTGCCTCCTTTACCGTTCCGCTACAATGACAGTCAGATGACTGGTGTGCTTGTCAATACGAGTGGCCCGGCCCATTGCCCTGGGCAGCCATCGCTTCCACACCGGCCCCTTGTCCGCCTTGATTTCTTTAATGTATACGACGTCCGGGTCGAGGTCTCCCTCACCCTTGACCACCGCCAGGTTGGCCACCGCCGAGTCGATCACTTTCTGCCACATGGCGGAGGACTTGCGGGGCACCATCTGCATCACTTCTTCTGCCTGCGCAAGGTCCTTGCCACGCAACTGGTCGGCCAGCATTCTGGCCTTCCGAGGCGTGATCCGAGCATATTTCCAAATCGCTCTAGCTTCCATTTGAGCTTACCTCCGTTTCCTGTCGCCCGCGTGCCCGTGGAAAACCCGGGTCGGGGAGAACTCACCCAGCTTGTGGCCGACCATATTCTCGGTGACGAAGACGGCCACGAACTTCTTGCCGTTGTGCACCGTGAAAGTCATGCCGACCATTTCCGGAATGATGGTGGAACGTCGGGACCAGGTCTTGATTACCGACTTGGCGCCGGCCTTTTGTGCACTCAAGACCTTCTTCATCAGATGCTCGTCCACGAACGGGCCCTTTTTCAGCGACCTAGCCACTGTGTCCTCCTACTTGTTCCTCTTCGAGACGATAAGCTTGCTCGAAGGTTTGTTCTTCCTGCGGGTTTTCTTTCCCTTGGTCGGTACGCCCCAAGGGGTACACGGATGACGGCCACCGGAGCTGCGCCCTTCGCCACCGCCCATGGGGTGGTCCACCGGGTTCATGGCGACTCCCCTGGTGTGAGGCCGCCGGCCCAGCCAACGGCTGCGGCCCGCCTTACCGATGGTAATCGCGGAATGCTCCACGTTGGAGACCTGGCCCACGGTAGCCTTGCAGTCTGCCAGCACCCGGCGTACTTCGCCCGAAGGCAACCGGATGAGCACGTACTTGCCTTCCTTGGCCATGAGCTGGGCAGAGGCGCCTGCGGCGCGTACCATCTGGCCGCCGTGCCCCTTCTTCAACTCGATGTTGTGCATCACCGTACCCTGAGGCATGTACTTCATGGGCATGGAGTTGCCGGGCCGAATGTCAGCCTTGGAGCTGGCGATCACCTGGTCGCCCACGTTGAGCCCTACCGGCGCCAGGATGTAGCACTTCTCACCATCAAGGTAGTGCAAAAGTGCGATGCGCGCAGAGCGGTTCGGATCGTATTCAACCGCCGCAACTTTGGCAGGGACGCCCAACTTGTTGCGCTTGAAATCGATGACCCGATAGAGCCGCTTGTGTCGGCCCCCGCGGTGACGGGAAGTGATCCGCCCGTGCACATTTCTGCCGCTCTTCCTGGGCAGGGGCTTGGTCAGCTTCTTCTCCGGCTTCGTCTTGGTGATCTCGTCAAACTCCGAGACCATCATGAATCGAATTCCAGGAGAGGTCGGTTTGAACTTTCTGATTGCCATCAGTATCTCCCTAAACCTAGACTCCCTCGAACAGATCAATGGAGTGACCTTCCTTCAAGGTCACCAGCGCCTTCTTCCAGTTACGCTGCTTGCCCATTTTCCGCCCGACCCGCTTCACCTTGCCTCTGACGACCGATGTACGCACGTCAAAGACCTCGACATTAAAGATCGCCTCTACGGCTTTGCGGATTTCGATCTTGTTGGCGCCTTTCAGCACCTCGAAGGTATATACATTGTCTTCATCTCTCTGCCAGTCCGCCTTCTCACTGATGACGGGCCGCAAAACGATGTCATGCGCACTCTTCATGACTTCAGCCTCCCCTCGATCGCCGCGACCGCCCGCTTCGTGAGAACCAGGTTGTCGTACTTGAGGATGTCGTAGACGTTGAGCCCTTGCACCGGCAACACCTTGACGCCCTGAATGTTGCGGCCGGACAACGCCACGTTGGGATTGTCCTGGTCCACGATGAGGGCCGACTGCAACTCAAAGGTCTTCAGGAAACCGGCGACCAGTTTCGTCTTCGCTTCCGGAAGTTCCAGTTTGTCCACGACCACCAGGTTCTTATCCTGAGCCCGACGGGACAGCGCGGACATCAACGCCTTCGCCCTTACTTTCTTCGGTAGTGTGTAGGAATAGTCGCGCGGCTTGGGGCCGAACACGGTGCCGCCGCCACGCAGCAGCGGTGACTTGATGCTACCCCGGCGAGCACGACCGGTACCCTTCTGCCTGAAGAGTTTCCGGGTGGAGCCTCTAATCTCGGAGCGACCACGCGTATTAGCGGTACCTGCCCGCCTGCGGGCGAGTTGCCACTTGACAACTTCCCAGAACAGGTGCTCCTTCACCTCACCGAAGAAGACGTCGTCGGCCAAATCCAACTCTTCCACCTTCTTCCGGTCCATATCAAAAACGTCTACCTTCGCCATTTTTGATCTCCCTTACGACTTGATTTCCACGTCCACGCCAGCCGATAAGTCCAGCTTCATGAGCGCGTCCAGGGTCTGCTGCGTCGGCTCGAGAATGTCGAGCAGGCGTTTGTGCGTGCGAACCTCGAACTGCTCCCGCGACTTCTTGTCCACGTGGGGTGAACGCAAGACCGTGAAGCGGTTGATCCGCGTCGGCAGAGGAACAGGGCCGGCAAGCTTGGCGCCCGTCTTCCGCACGATGTCCACGATCTCCGCCACAGACTGGTCCAAAACCTTGTAGTCGTACGCTTTCAGCCGAATTCTGATCTTCTCCATACTCAGGCTCCTATTACCTAAGTCTTTATACTTCTCGCCGGGGCACTAAGGGAATAAACCCTTGCCGGAGCATTAGCTGACCCGGCATCAACCCCTCATTCATTTGTCAATACGCCAGACACTGCTACCAGCGGTAGTGCGCGAACGCCTTGTTCGCTTCCGCCATCCGGTGCGTGTCGTCCTTCTTCTTCACCGTCGCACCCCGGCCCGCCGCAGCGTCCAGGATCTCGTTGGCCAACTTCTCGGTCATGCTCTTCTCTCCCCGATTGCGGGAAAAAGAGATGAGCCACCGCATCGACAGCGCCGCGGCGCGAGCCGGGCGGACTTCCACAGGCACCTGGTACGTCGCACCACCAACCCGGCGGCTCTTGACCTCCAGGTGGGGACGGACGTTGGTCAGCGCCTGCTTAAAGACACTGAGCGGGTCCTGCTTCGTCATCGCTTCGATGCGGTCCATGGCTTCGTAGAAAAATGCCTCCGCCACACTCTTCTTGCCGCCTTTCATCAACATATTGACGAACTTGGCAACCAGAAGCTCCCCGTACTTGGGGTCGGGGTCGATGCGGCGTGGCTCTACTGTCTTTCTTCTGGGCATTCCTGCTCCCTCTCTAGCCTACTTCTTTCCTCGTTCGGTGCCGTACTTGGAACGGCTCTTCTTACGGTCGGCAACGCCGGACGCGTCGAGCTGCCCGCGCACGATGTGATACCTTACTCCGGGCAGGTCCTTAACACGGCCACCGCGAATCAATACCAGGCTGTGCTCCTGCAGATTGTGACCTTCGCCGGGAATGTATGCAGTCACTTCGATGCCGTTGGTCAACCGTACACGGGCAACCTTCCGCAACGCCGAGTTCGGTTTCTTCGGGGTGGTCGTATACACTCTGGTGCACACGCCCCGCTTCTGCGGACACGACTGCAAAGCCGGCGCTTTCGTCTTTTTGACCGGCTTTTTTCTCCCTTTTCGAACCAACTGATTTATCGTCGGCATCGGTACCTCTTAAAGCAGTTAATACACCAACAGAAAAGTCGAACTGCAAGCGGGCATTATAGAGATGGCAATTTGTATGTCAAGGTTTTTTCACACCATGTGCCCCGACGGGCCCAAACCACACCACGGATGGTGTCGAATCGCGCTCAATCGGCCTGAAAAACCGATCCGGGTTTTCAGGATGTCATCCCGAGTTGACAGTTCCGAACTGTCATCCTGAACCAAATTAACGGCTTCTCTCCGAACTGTCATCCCGAACCAAATGAATGGCTTCTCTCCGAACTGTCATCCCGACATCCCCGACGCACCGGTTACCGCACTTGGATTGGTTCTGCCAGAGGAGATGGAGGGACCCCAGCATGGTTCAGAAACGATCGTTGGGGGACGCGCTTCAGGGAAGACAGCGGTCGTTCCCGTCGACGGTCGTGCAACTGAGATCGTCGTCGCACTCCTCGTCCACGGTGCACGGGGAGCCGATGCCACCGAGAGGATGGCAATATGTCGCTTCGTCGGGGGCCGCGTAGCATTGAAGGCCCTCTATGCAGTCAGCGTCCTCCTGACACTCCCAGCCTGCACCTCCCGGAAGGCCACATTTCTCTTTGGCTCCAGGCTGAGGGCTGAAGCACTCCAGCCCCGCCTTGCACTCGTCTGCCACCAGGCACCACTCGCCTTCCTCTTTCGGCTCCTGGCATTTGTTGGAGTAGCCCTGAACCCACAGCGAGCATAGCAACCCGGTGTCACAGTCCTGGTGCTCCACACATGAATCTCCTTCCTGCCCCGGATAACCGCATTCGTGATACACGTCATTGCAAATCAATCCTTCGACACACTGTTCCGCGTCATAGCAGAATTGCCCCTCCCGGTGCAGCTCTTCGCAGCAGTAACAATCGCTTTCGCAGTGAAGCCCCGGTCCGCAACTGCCGTCCGGGTAGCAATCCGCCCACAGCGACCCAACGGGTCCGAGGCAAATGTTCCACCAGTCCCCACTTGAATACTGACACCAAAGACCAGGGCCGCAGTCCTGGTCTTCTTCGCAGTGCTCTCCTACTCCCCCCGGCAATTCGCACAACCCTGTTTGACATATCAGCTCGCCTTCACAGAACCAGTCGTCCTCGTCGCACCACTCGCCCTCCTCCAGGGACGACAGTTCGATGCACTCGCCAGGGCTGGCGTTCCAACTCGAACCAGCCCCCTCACCCGAGACCGCACCTAAACAGGCTTCTCCGCCAAGGCAGGCCTTGTCATAAAAGCACGGGCAGTGTGCGTGACAGGTGCCTTTCGCCCAATCTTCCTCCGAGTCATACGGATCGAAGCAGCACGTAAGCCCTGTGCAATCCGCGGTGGAGAAGCACTGGTCCCCCTCTTTGGCTTGGTGGACGTAGTGACAGTACCCGTCGCTGTCGCACTCGTAGTTCTTGCCCTCGCAGTCGGCATTGGACGAGCATTCTGGAGGGGGGTCCGCCCACTTCTTGGGGCCGTAGGAAGAAGAGCCGTGGTGGCAACCGTAGGCAAAACTTGTGAGCCACGCTGCCGCGAGCAACAGAGTCCACGGACTGAAATGTCTGTTGTTCAAGTGGCCACCTCATTCTGTCACGTTGTTCTCACCAGGACCATAGGTTACGGAAAACCGGGCGGCCCCGCAAATGCACGCCGAGGATGCCGACAGTTGCTGAACCATGGGGGAGGTCCCTCCATCTCCTCCAGTGGGGCAGTTCCAAGTGCGAAGATAGGTGTGTCGGGGATGTCGGGATGACAGAAGGGAACCAACAACGAGCTTGGGGATGTCAGAATGACATTTCGGAGTTACGCCTCATCAACGTTGCGGACCCAGTCCGCGCCCGCGGCTTGCGCGGCGGTGGCCAGCCGGCGATCTGCGGTCCAGAACTCCACCTGCTCCTGTTCGGCCAGGGCGAGGTACGCGCCGTCGTAGGCCACCCGCCGGCCCAGACGACCGGCCCACTCCAGGGCGGAGAGAGACAACGCCGGCGTGGGCTCAAACATGGCGACTCCCAGGGCGCACAGATCGCTGAGCGAGGCCGACCCCTCCCCGGCTTCCATGTGGCCCGCGGCCGTGAGCTTGCGGAGAGTCGACGCTATCTCGTACTGCCACAGTGACGGGGCCAGCAACTCGACATCCGCGGCGTGCCACTCCTGCACCTTCCGCAGACAGGCACCCGAGTAGGGCAGCTCCACCACCAGCGCCACGGTCAGGTTCGCGTCCACCACCACCGCCATTTATCGCCCCCCGACGGTGGTATCGATCTCGCTCTCCCGCTCCTCCCGGGCCTCGCCTACCGGATCGCCACCGTAGACGCCGTGACGCTCCGCCAGCACGCCGCGGCGCTCGGTGAGCCTTCCCAGCGCCGCGGTTCGGCGCTGCTGCTCACGCCGATAGGCCTTGAGCCCCGCCTGCACAAACTCTCGAGTCAGGGAAGAGATCGATCGTCCCTCGCGGCGCGCCAGCGCAGCCAGGCGACGGAACTGCTCCGGATCCAACAGGATCTGAGCGCGATGATAGTGACCGGCCATGAACCCCCTCCGGGTCGTTCATGGCCATTATACACAACGCGTTACACAACGGCAAGCGAACCAGGCGGATGTCGACGGTCGCTGAACCATGGGGGAGGTCCTTCCATCTCCTCCAGCGAGGCACTGCCAAGTTCGAGAGTGGGTGCGTCGGGGATGTCAGGATGACAGTTCGGTTGGGTGATGATCTTTCGGAAAGGAAAATTGA
>CAZVFX010000130.1:0-19814 GCA_964626565.1 uncultured Myxococcales bacterium | reverse complement strand
CCTAGGGATTAGGAATCCCTCGCTCTATCCGACTGAGCTACCGGGGCGAAAAGAGCGTCTCAAAGCAGGGCTTAGTGTAGCGAAACCTTGGTGGTTTGCAAGGGAAAAACTGCCCATTGCTGCCCGCCGGATGCGGGTTTGGACGCATCCGGTGTTCATGCGGCTTTACGCCTTTCAAACATCCAAATCCGAATCAGCCGCAAAGCGGCGAGAGTGGATAGCGAAGGGCTTTAGCCCTGGACATCGGATCATCCAAATCCCTAACGGTGCTCATGCGCCGGCACCGGTTGGAATGCTTGGTGGCCTTTCTTGGCGCCGCCCCTGCGGCGCGTGAGGACACGGTAGCGAAAGCCGGAGACGGTGCGACGGTGGTTGAATCGGAATTGGATGATCGGGGTTCCAGGGCTGACGCCCTTCGCTACCGGCTTTGGCCCCTAAGGGGGCTGTGTTTGGATTGGATGAAGCGACGGAGTCCGCCCATTGCTTTCACCGAGCGTGGTGCAATCATGGCCGCCGGTGTGCTGAACACGCCGGTGGCCATAGCGGCGAGTGTACAGGTGGTACGAGCCTTTCAAACATCCAAATCCGAATCAGCCGCAAAGCGGCGAGAGTGGATAGCGAAGGGCTTTAGCCCTGGACATCGGATCATCCAAATCCCTAACGGTGCTCATGCGCCGGCACCGGTTGGAATGCTTGGTGGCCTTTCTTGGCGCCGCCCCTGCGGCGCGTGAGGACACGGTAGCGAAAGCCGGAGACGGTGCGACGGTGGTTGAATCGGAATTGGATGATCGGGGTTCCAGGGCTGACGCCCTTCGCTACCGGCTTTGGCCCCTAAGGGGGCTGTGTTTGGATTGGGGTGTCTACGGACAGAACCGGGCCGGCAGGCCCAGCCTGCTGGAATTCAGCGGAAGCGTTGGATGCGCATCCAGTGGGCTACCCCGTCCCACAGGTCCTACCCCTTAAAGCTTCAAAATGAAGCTTGTTACATAGCCCAATTGGCTATATAGTTTTGCGAAAGGTTTGACACTATGCCTGACGCTTTTTTCGATATAGTCGTTGTCGGCACGAGTATTCCCGGGCTCGCTTATGGGGCATTGTGCGCCAAGGAAGGGTACACGGTGCTGGTGGTGGGCCAGGAGGCTAAGCCGTCCTCGTATTCCATTGGTGAGGCCCAGGTTTACCGGACCAATCCGCTGCTGTATGGCTTCGGCACTTCCTCGGTGGTCCGCTCTCTTTTCAAGGACATCGGCCTGATTGCGGAGATGCGCAACAAACCTAAGAAAATCGACCCCTACCTGCAGGTGGTGACACCGGGGGTGCGTTTTGAGCTTTCCGAGCGGGCGCAGTTCAATTCCGAAGAGCTGGCTCGCGAGTTCCCGGAGAGCAGTGACGATATGGAGCGTTTCTTGCGCGCGGTGCTTCGGGACAGCTCCGAGATGGATCGGTTCCTGACTGAGCTGCCCATGCTGCCGCCGAAGGGATTCTGGGCCCGGCGCAAGCTGAAGAAGCAGCTCGGCCAGAGTCACGTCTTTGACGAAGCCACCGAGCCGGTGCAGTTTCCGGGCGACCTGAAGTTCTCGTCACCCATGAGTGCGCTGGTGCTGTTCCTGTCCCGCCTCCACGGCCGCCCGGTTTCCCCCTTCGCAGTGCGCCGGATGCTGCAGCACACCATGGGCGGGTTCTTCGAATACCCCCAGGGCATCGATGGATTGAAGCGGCTGTTCACCGACCGGATCATCGCCAACGGCGGCGCGTTCTGGCCGGAACGACACGTGGAGCAGATGTTGCTCAAGGGCAAGCAGATCAGCGAAGTAGTCATCCAGCGCCCGCGACGCAACGCGGGGGTGAGGCTGCTGGTGGGCAACTGTCCGTTCAAGCCGTTCTTCTCCCTCATCCCCCAGGAACAGCAGGATCAGCAGTTCCACGCGTTCGTCAAGTCGCTGCAACCTTCCAGCTACAACTACGTGGTGAACTTCGTGGTCCCGAGCGACGTGATCCCCGAAGCGATGGGACAAAACGTGATCCTGGTCATGTATCCCAAGAAGGAGGCGAGCGGCCCCGGCGTCTTGTGGATCTATCGCGAAGGAAGAAACGAGGAAGAACCCGAGTCGCCGGAGACGTTGGTGGTAACTGCCCGCATCGACGCGGCTGACCTGCCCCTGGAGGCTGCCGACTTCGAGCGTCTCAACAAGAAGATCCTCCACTCCTTGGAGTGGGTGGTGCCTTTTGCAGGTGAGCGGCTTGTAAGCGTGCATTCCCCGTATGCGACCCTGGATCGGGAGACGGAGCAGCCCCGCCTGGACCCGGCCGAGGTGCAGGAAGTGTACAATGCGCCGCTGGAAGGGGGCCTGGATTTCACCGGACTTCCCTGCCGGACCGGGTACAAGAACCTCTTGCTCTTAGGGGACCACTACCTGGGCGCGCTGGGACTCGAGGGTGCGGTGGTGGGTGCACAGCAGGCGTTCGCCTGGACTCGGGATAACGTCGTACTTAAGAAGATTTTAAGGAAATGAGGCTGGCGGCAGGCGGTAGGTGGTAGGCGGTTGGGGGAGGCACGACGTTGGTTCGTCGAAAGAGGGGGAAATCTGACGTGGGTGTGAGATTACGAACGGCCGTTGTGGTGACAATGACTGTGCTCGGTCTGGCGAGCCCCGTGCGTGCGGGTGAGCCGGTCACGTTGGCGCAGGCGGTGGAGAAGGCGACCACTACCCATCCGTTGGTTCAGGCGGCCCGGGAAGGGCTGGCTGAATTCGAGGGGAAGCTCACTGCGGCAAAGCTCTCGTGGCTGCCCAAAGTGACGGTGAGCGGCTTCGTGTCGGGAACTCCCGGCAAGTGGGGCGACCCCATGAACGGTGGCACCGAATACGGTTGGGAGAGCTGGCGGCCGTATATCAGGGGGGAATTGACCGGCGTACTGCCCCTCTACACTTTCGGAAAGCTCTCCAATCTAAAAGAGATGGCCCGCCACGGAGTGGACATCGGCGGTGCGCAGGTACAGGTGGCCCAGTCCACAATCGAGATGATGGTGTTGGAAGCGTACCTGGGGCTTCAACTCTCAACCCGGATGGCGGACATCCTGGCCGAGGGGGAGAAATACCTCAGAAGGGCTCGCACCTACCTTGAAAAGCTGCGGGATGAAGACGACGAGGAGTACGACGACGTCGACATGCTGCGGCTCAAAGTGTACGAATCCGAGGTATCGGGCCGACGCCTCGATGCGCAGCGCCTGGAGCGCCTCTCCCTCGACGGGCTGGGGTTGCTCACCGGATATGAATCTAAGTCCTTTCTTCCGGCCGGCAAAATGACGGTATTTTCAATGGAGTTGGACACCCTCGATTCATATTTCCAGTTGGCCTACAAGAGCCGGGGGGAGCTTAAAGCGTTGCGCTCGCTGCAGCTTGCGCAGCAGGCGAGGGTCTCGCTGGAGAAGAGTCGTTTTTATCCCGACTTCTTCTTCGCCGGCTACTACACCTATGCCCGCGCCTGGTCGGTGGAGGAGCAGGGCAGCCCCTTTGCGTACGACCCGTTCAACTCGTGGTTCGGGGGCGGGGGTTTGGGATTCAAGTTGAGTTTGGATCTGGCCAGCCGCATCGGTGGGCTGGACGAGCAGCGCGCGACTGGGCGCAAGCTGGCCGCCCAGGCCAAAGCGTACCGCCAGAAGGTGACCATGGATGTGGCCACCGCGTACGCCGAGGTACAGGACCTGAAAAAGAAGATCGGTCTGGCCCGCACCGCGCACAAGGCGGCCCGTGGCTGGCTCATCGCGAAGATGGATCTGTATGAATCGGGATTCGCGGAGATGCGTGATCTGGCTGACGCGTTGTCGGCTTTTTTCAAGCGACGCCTGGAGCATGACCAGGCGGTAATGAATTACAACCTGGCGGTCGCGCGCCTGGCCGCCGCGTGCGGAGTCAGCGTGCGGGCGTTCACGAAGATTGAATAAGGCCATCCTGCCGCGGTCGAAGGACCTGCGGATTGCACCTCAAGCTGTAGCAACGGATAGGCTGTAGGCGGTAGGGAAGGCAGAGGAGAGAGAAATGAAGAACATAATTGGATTGGCGCTGATTACGATGCTCATTGCCACCGGCGCGCTGGCGCAGGAGAAGGTGGCGGACGAGCCGCGCAACATAGTCGAGACCAACAATGCCAAGATCAAGGTCCTGGTGATGGAGAGCAAGACGGACGACGAGTTGAAAGACGGGGTGCGTGCGTTGATGGGCGAGTTCGTGCACTTCGAGCGGTTCGGCCAGCTTTGCCTCGGCAAGCGCTGGAAGACGCTCAAGCCCGACCAGCAGAAGCTGTACCTCGGCGAATTCAAGAATCTTCTGCAGCGCACCTACCTGCGGCGCTTCAAGCGGGGAAGGGAGTTCACCCTCGAGTTCAGGGAAGAGACCAGGTACAGCGAGAAGAAGGACCGGGCCGAAGTGAAGACCACCATCATCGCCAAAGACGTGACTGCTGACGTGGACTACCGGTTCTTCCTGGAAGAAGGCGCGTGGAAAGCATACGACATCGTGGTGGACGAAGTTTCGATTATGCGCAACTACCGCAAGAGCTTCATCAAGGTGTTGAAGAAAGACGGCTTCGATGCCCTTATCGAAAAGATGCAGAAGAAGAAAGACGTTGGTGAGGAATAGGCGGGGTCAGGGTCAGGGTCCAGGGAATAAACCGGCGTTCGCCGGGATTATGCCAGTAGAAATGGCGGAGGTAGAACGGATGAGACACCTTTGTTCATTGGCGCTGCTGACGGTGGTGCTGGCGGTGGTTTCGCCGGCGATGGCCGAAGACAAGCTGTGGACCGAACTTGGTGAGGGCGAAAAGGGCGACCTGGCGGGTCCGGTGCCCCGGGCCGCGTTCGCCGAACTGGCGGACGCCCTTTCCCCTGCAGTAGTGCACATCGCGGTAGACCGGGGGAAGCCCGGCTACATCCCGGAGGAAGGGATGGGGTCGGGATTCATCATCAACCGCCACGGTTATGTGCTGACCAACAACCACGTAGTTGACAACGCGCGGAAGATCCGGGTCATTCTGCCCGACGCCGACGAATATGCGGCGACTCTGGTGGGAGCTGATCCCCGCACCGACCTGGCGCTGTTGAAGATCGATGCGCCGGATAATCTCCCTGTGGCTCCGTTGGGAGATTCGGATTCGTTGCGCATCGGTGAGTGGGTCCTTGCCATCGGCAACCCTTTTGGTCTCGATCGCACGGTAACCGCGGGAATCGTCAGTGCCAAGGACCGCAAGGAGCTGGGGCCCCACGACAGGCCCACTTACTCCAACTACATACAGACCGACGCTTCCATCAACCCGGGCAACAGCGGCGGACCGCTTATCAACATGCGGGGCGAGGTGATCGGCATCAACACGTTGATCCAGGCGGGCGCACAGGGGATCGGATTTGCGATCCCCATCAACATGGTGAAGCTGCTGCTGCCCCAATTGGCCGAGGGCAAGGTAGAGCGCGGCTATCTGGGCGTTCTGATCCAGAAAGTGACCCGTGACATGGCGGGCACTCTGGGTCTGAAGAGTGCTTCCGGCGCGTTGGTCGCGGACGTGGTGTCCGGCTCCCCTGCGGATAAGGGCGGGGTGAAGGTGGGAGACGTGATTGTGGAGTTTGGCGGCAAGCCGGTGCGGGAGCATGCGGACCTGCCCTGGCTGGCCGCGACTGCGAAAGTAGGCTCGGTGGTGAAAACCACTGTGTTTCGACAAGGCAAGCTGTTGGTGCTGAAGGTAGTGATTGGGCGGCTTTCCGAGGGGGGCGTATCAAAGTCCGGAGACAAGCCGCCGTTTGTACCCGGAACCGGGATTGCCGTAGCCTCTCTGAGCGACATCGACCGCCGTCACGCGGGGCTGAAGCCGGGAGTCGGGGTGATGGTTCAGGCGGTGGCGCGAGGCAGCTGTGCGGACCGGGTCGGCATGCGCCCGGGAGACATCGTTTTGAGGGTTCGTTATGTGTTGGTAGGGACCCCTGAGAAATTCGAAAAAGAGTGCGCCAGAATGAAGGCAGGGGACACCATGCTTCTCCACGTGCGCCGCGGCGCCAGCCTGCTATATGTGACTTTCGCGAAAGAGTAGGTCAGGCAACTCTACTTAGGGACTTTTTCCCAGTCCTTCAAGAACTTCTCGATGCCGATGTCGGTGAGGGGATGGTCGTACAAGGGGGCCAGCACGTTGAAGGGGATGGTGCAGATATCGGCGCCGATCTTGCCTGCTTCGAGGATATGCATGGGGTGGCGCACGCTGGCCACGATTATCTCGCAGCCGAAGTCGTAGTTCTCCAGAATGGATTGGATGTCGGCGATGAGGCCCATGCCGTATCCGGCGATATCATCGAGCCTGCCGATAAACGGGCTGATGTAGGTGGCCCCGGCCTTGGCTGCCAGCAACGCCTGAAGGGGCGTAAACACCAGCGTAACGTTGGTGTTGATCCCTGCCTCGGCGCACTTCCGGGTTGCCTGCATGCCTTCCCGGGTCATGGGAATCTTCACCACGATGTTTTTGTGGACCGCAGCGATTTCCTGGGCTTGTGCGAACAGCCCTTCGGCGTCCAATGCGGTGGCTTCCACACTGATCGGTCCATCCACCACCTCGGTGATCTCAGCGACCACCTGGGCCAGCGTCTTGCCCGTTTTGGCCACCAGCGAAGGATTGGTGGTAACGCCGTCGCAACAGCCCCACTCCATCGCTCGTTTGATTTCGTCAATTTGCGCCGTATCGACAAAGAACTTCATGCTGGACCTCCGCCTCTTTAGGGATTGCACATCAACAAATCACGGGGCCAGTGTACAGTTCGCGTTGACTACGTCAAGAGTGAAAACTGCGGGCTGTAGCAAAGGAGAGGCCGTAGGCGGTAGGAACAGCTGAACCCCGAAACCTGATCGCTGAACGCCCCTCTGCTACAAGCAGTTGACTGTCGGTGTATTGACGCTGCCTTCGTTGCCGTTGATGCCGTTGGTCTCGGCGCTGGGTGAGCCGCCGACGCCGCCCAGGCCCCCGCCGCCCTGTTTGTCGTAGTCGTTGCCGTCACAATTGGGGCTGGTGTTTCCAACCCAGAGGATACCGAACGAGACGCCGCCGCTGCCACCGCCGCCGCCGCCGCCGTTACCCGCTTTGCCGCCCTGGCCGCCGTTGCCGCCGCCACCTTCGTCCTCGTCCTGCTTGCCGGGCCCGCCTTCACCGAATTTTCCGCCCCCGCCGCCGTCGCCACCTTTGCCGCCGTTGCCGCCGTTGCCGCCGAAGCGGAAGATGAGGTCGTTGTCTCGGACGTGGGCCTGGGAGTTGTTCACGAACACTGCGACACTGCCACCGCCACCACCGCCGCCGGTCCCCGCGGTGCCTGCACACCCGCCGCCACCGCCACCACCGCCGCTGGCTCCATAGGTGTAGCACTCCGCGCCCAGGAACGCATCAATATCTTCACCACCGCCGCCACCGCCGCCACCGCCGCCGCCGCCGTTGGTGCCGTTGCCGCCCTGGGTCCCCGAACTCGGCACCCAGTGGCCCGCCTCGTTGACTGTGCCGGAGCCGTCGCCGCCCACTCCCTGAGCCCCATCCGCGCCTACCGCCCCGTCGCCGCCGGGAGAGCCGTCGTTCTTCTTGCCACCCCCGCCACCGCCGGGAGCTCCGTCGGCCGCACCGGTGCCACCTTCGCCGCCTTCATCGGCCTCGCCGCCCTTGCCGCCGCCGCCGCCCGAATTGCCGCAGTAACCCTTGCCCGGCGATCCGCCGGGAAGATGGTCGCAGCTCGCACAGCCGACGCACAGACCGCAGCCGTCGTACTCGCATCCCACGGATCCGTTGGAGGCCGGCTCGCCGGGCTGGCCGGGTATGCCGTCATTACCTTCCGTACCCTTGCCGCCATTGCCTGCCTGAATACTGTTGTTTGAGATAATCAACTTGTCGGTGCAGTCCTTGATGTTCACCGCAATGGAGCTGCCGCCCGCGTCGTCGTTGTTGGCCGCTTCGATGGAGAAGCCTTCGACTACAGTCTGCGACTGAATCCCGTTGGCGATGAGGGTTATCACCCCGCCCGCGCCGGTGCTGTTCCAACGAATGGTAGTGTTATACTTATAAGGATCGTGCTCCCAGAACAGCTCTGAGTTGAAACCACCGTAGAGGCTCACGCCGTCTTCGAGCAGGATCTGCTCCTCGTAAAGACCCTGGGCCACATAGACGTCAAAGGGCGGCTCGTGGGCCGCGGCCAGTGCGATCCCCTTGGAAATCGTCTTCACCGGGTGCTCGGTGTCGCCGGTTTGATTGCCGATGTCCATGCCGTTGGGCGACACAAAAATGGCCGCATCGAGTTGACCGTCGATACCGTCGCAGTCGCTGTCGTCGTTCATGAGGTCGGGCTTGTCCGGGTCGGGAGAGACCTCACAGGGATACTCACAGCCGTCCTCGTCTTCCTTGTTGAGGTTTGACCAACCCTGGTCGCAGGGACCCAATTTGCACTCTCCGGCCTCACAAAGCGCGGTTGCGTTGTCGAACTCACACTTGATGGTGCAGTCGCCGCAGTTTTCAATGTCGGACTGATAGTCTTCCGGCGCCATGGTCAGACACTCACAGGCCCCTGACTTGGGCAGGCACTGCATGGTGATGTCCCCTTCCTTGCCGGGCACCTCCATTTCCACGCAGTCGTACTCGGGCGGGCAGGGATCTTCTATACACTCACGTGAGCACATGGGTGTCTGGAGCGCACCGATGGGCAGGCACAGATCCTTCACCACGTTGCAGTCGGTGTGCTCGGTGCAGCTCTTCTGGCAGAGATTGTCCAGGATCGGGACGCAGATAAACATGGTGTCGGGCCAGCCGTACTGGGTACACACCCACCCTTCCCCACAATCTTCCACGCAGTTCATGGTGCAAACGTACTTGTTGCCCGGCCCGGTGATGCACAGCCCCGGGTCGCAACAATCACCGTCGCTCGAACACTCCTCCTGATACCCTTTGCACCCCCCTTCCTCGAATCCCGGATTGTCCGGCACTTTCAGGTCCAACTGCTTCCAGTCCACCACTTCCTCGGTGCCGCTCTTCACGTCTTTGGTGTCGCTGGAGCCGCCGTCCGGCATCAGGCAGGCTGCACCTTCGCAGCCGAAAGAGCACCACCCCTTCAACACCCACTCGTACTGACCTTCGTCGCTAAGCTGGCAAATGAGAAGCACAGGCTGGCCCTGGGACTCGCCGCAGATGAGGAATCCGTCGCCATCGCATGGGTCCCCCTCCAGCACGACCTCCTCAGTCGCGGTGCTGGAGCAAGCACAGGCAAATGCCAACAGCCAAACCAGCAAAAATCGCCGGCATCCCGACCCGGTTGAGTTCATTCATCCCTCCAGTAAGGACTGCCTTACCCAGAACATCATTCTATATTGTAGCGATTGGGCGGGCAAAAAGAAACCAAAGAGTTTCCTTCTTGCGGAGCGAGAAAACGCCACAATTACAGCCACTTACAAAGAAGTGGCCAGATCTTTGGTTCAACCGCCCGTTTCGGCTCCCCCCGCGGTTCCGCACCCCGGTTCGGTCGTGAAACGATCTGATACCAACGGTTTGCGGCAATCACGGCCCCGGCGCACAGGGGGCTATTTTTTGGCGCTGATCGCGTTCCGCTTTATACTCATTTCGGAACGCTACGGAGGGCTTCAATGCAGTTGCAGGCACCCAACATAACCATCGATGAAACGTTTGTGGTGAAAGAGATCCTGGACGGGGAGCGCCACTATCACGCGCTTGGGAACAGGCTGTCTCTGGAAGGGATTGAGTTGGACACGCCCGCCGAGCTGCTAGCCGATGATCGATTCCTCTGGCTTGAGTTCAATCTCCCCGAAACCAGGGAGAAGATCCGGGCCCTCGGTGAGATCACGGACCGCAAGACCTTCAGCGTCAGCGTCAAATTCAAGCATCTCTTCCCCGATCAGAAAGCCAAACTCGCCCGCTTCCTCACTCCCGATGTGTCGATGAATTAGGACAGGCTGTAGCAAAGTAGAGGCGGTAGGCGGTAGGAACACCCGAAACCCGCAACCCGCAACCCGAAACCCGAAACCCGAAACCCGCAACCCGAAACCCTACGCCAGGCGGATTCTGGCATCGACGGCGATGCTGGAGAGGCCTTCGTCTGCGAGCTTGAGGGGATTGATGTCCAGCTCTGCGATTTGGGGGAACCGGACCAGGAGGTGTGAGAGGTGGTGAACGCACTGCTTGAGGTGTTCGAAATCGCCGCCGGGCTCGCCGTGCTTGCCTCGAAACGCTTTGAACAGGTTTACTTCGGACATCATCTCTTCCACGTCTCCGGTTGAGACCGGGCACAGTCTGAATGTGATGTCGTTGAGCACTTCCACGAAGGTGCCGCCGATACCGACTGCGACCACGGGGCCGAACGACTCGTCCCTGTTCCCTCCGAGGAAGATTTCCCTGAAGCCCCGCACCATCTTCTGAATCAACACCCCTTCAAACTCGGCGCCGGGTGCGGACTCCTCCAGCCGTTCTCTGAGGACCCGGAATTCCTCCTGCACCGCGCTATCTCCCTTGATGTTGAGGGCCACCCCACCCCACTGGCTTTTGTGGAGCAGGTCGGGGGAGAGCAGCTTCATGGCCACCGGATAGCCGATCTCCTGAGCTGCGGACACTGCCTCCGCTTCGTTTTCGGCCACCCGGTAGCGGGCGGGCTCAAAGCCTGCCCGTGAGATCAACTCGAACACATCCGCGGCGCCCAGCCAGCCGCCCTTTCCGACCTCGGCCTTTGCCAGCACCTCTGCCACCCCTTTGAGATCCAATCCCCGGGGGACGGGGTACTTCTCGGTGCGAATGCGTTCACGCCGGCGGTAGTGGTTGCGCGATGCAGCCATGGCGCTCATGAGGCTCTCGGGTGTCGCGAACATGGGATGCCGATAGCCCTTTTTCAGCCGTCTCAGTTCCGTTTCCTCGGTGAGCAGGCAAAGATAGACGGGCTTGCCGGTCTCCCTGGTCAGGCGCTCTGCGGTGGCCACCAGCAGTTCCGAGTCCCTTCCTTCGGTGGCGCTGGCGAACACGTGGATGAACACCACCGCGTCGTATTTGTCGCTGCTGACCGCTCGTTCGAGCATTGTCGCGTAGCGATCCAGGTCAAAAATGTCGCCCAGGTCGAGGGGGTTGGAGGCGCCAATGACGTGAGCCCTTCCCGACGCGGCCGCGATTTCCGCGACATCGTCGGGGAGGTCGGGAAGGTCGAATCCGGCGCGTTCGGCAAAGTCCGCGGCGATGACTGCATGCCCGCCGGAGCGGGAAAGAATGAGCAGCCGATTGCCGCGGACCGGCGGCAAGGTCAGGGCCATGGCATCGTTGACCATGGTCGCCATGTCCTCCACCCTCAGCGCCCCGGCCTGCTTGATGGCCGCGTCCACCAGCCGGTCATCGGTGGACAGGGACGCGGTGTGAGAGCGGGCGGCAGCAGCACCGGCTTGGGAGACGTTGGCCTTCTGCACCACTACCGCGCCTGGAAACCCCTTCAGCGCCTCGAAAAACTCCCTTCCCCGGCGCACGTCTTCCAGGTACAGGCAGGCCACGTCGCTGGAGCCGGTGGACCCGATATACTCGAGGAAGTCTGTTTCGTCCAGCGACAGCTTGTTTCCCATGGAGACGAATCGGTCGAGGCCCTGGTTTACTGCGGCCAGGGCGTGGAGGTAAACGATTCCCACGCCACCACTCTGGGCCAGCAGACTGACTCTCCCGGGGGGGGAAGGCTGGGCATGCGCATGAAGGGAAGTACAACTCCGCCGGCGCGGTTGATTACTCCCAGGCCGTTGGGGCCTACGAACCGAATTCCCCACTCCCGGGCGGCCTCCAGCACCTCCTGCTCCAGGTCCTTGCGGTCGTCCGCCAGTTCGCTGAAGCCGCCGGTTTCGATGACCATCCAGCGTGTGCCCTTCTTGCCGCATTCGTTCACCAGCCCCGGCACCAGCGCCGCGGGCGTCAGCACGACGGCCACATCGATGTCATCGGGAATCTGGTCAAAGGACGTGAGGATCGGTTGGCCGGCCACATTCCCCGGCTTACGGCCCATGAGGTGGACCCTTCCGGGATACTCGTAGGCGATGAGGTTGTAGACGATGTTCTTACCCATGTTGCTGGGCGAGGGAGAAACTCCGATGACGAGGACTGACTCGGGATTGAACAGTTTGTGCATGCTACCAGCTCCAGTTAGATCCACGGTATCAGGGACAGGTCCTTGGGACCGGTCACTTTGTAGTGATGCTCCACGCTTTCAAACATCGGTATGTCGGCGGAGCTGTCGCCCACCGCGCCGGTTTGGGCGGGGGTGGCGCCGTGTCGCTCCATAAGGCGCTGCGACCAGGCGGCCTTGCCCCCGTCGCCGGCCCCGGCCACCACATTGAGGGCGGGCACGATGACGCCGTCTTCTTCGGCCAATTCGTTAGCGGCTATGGACACTGCGTCAAGGGGTATGCCGGCCCGCTCCATAATGACGCGGGCGTTGAAGGTGAAACCGGTGGAGATGATCGCGATGGAGATCCCCTTCCGGTGAAGGTCCAGGAGGAACTCATCGGTCGCTTTCGGCACCGGGATGGCAGCCAGAATCTCGTACACCTGTTGCAAGCTGAGGCCGTGGTCGGACCAGGCCTTTGCATCTTCGATGCAGAAGGTCTCGTAAGAGATCTCGCCTTCCAGCCAGGAGTTCAGCAGAGGCAGCCCCTTCGCTTCCCATATTCCCAGTTGTTCATGTACGTACTGCCACGGCGAGGTCACAGTAGTCAGGGTCCCGTCCATGTCGAGGAGTACCAGTTTGATGCTCATTATTTCTCCGCGGAGAAGGGGTACATGAAGGTGCCTGCCGGCTCTCCGTCGTGCATGAAGTCACCGTTGAAGCTCACGGAGAATTCGTCAGCCGCAAGATCGCCGTCCGTATCGCTGAACTGCCCGGTTCCGGAGCACGCCAGGTGCTGAGGCACGGTGTACGTGGCCAACGCCTGGTAATATTCGTCGGTCAAACCGGCGACGGCTGACTCGCAGGAAGCGACCGGATCAATCTGAGGCGAGTTGAATTTGAGACAATTCATGGTCTCTTCGTCCACCGCGTCCACCACCACCTCGCAGTCGATGTAGTCCGGGAACACCCCATCTATGGCATCCTCGACGCCAGAAGCGGGGAGCACCAGGTTGACGAACGCGTAAAGCTTGAACCGGCCGGGGGAGAGGCCCAGGTCGAAGGAACTCACGGTGAACTGGTCGTAGCCTTCGGGCGCCAGTTGGAAGGACTGCTCGCCGAGTTGGAGATGAATCTCGCCCAGGTCGAACAGGTCTTTGGTGACCGTGAGTTTGTCTTCGCAGCCGTCACATGGGAGTTGCCCGGAGAAGGTGACCGACTGGTATTCGAGCTCGGCCGTAAAAACTCCTTCCGGGGCCGGCTGCAGGTCGAGCTTGCCGGCCACCGTAACCGAATCGAGGAGAGATTCCAGGAGCGCGGCCGATTGTGCGGCTGCGTCCTCTACGCCCGTTGGAGGATAACCTTCCAGTGCGGCGTCAACGCCCGCGCCAATGGCGGCGGGAACGTCGCCGCACTCTTCCGGGAATCCTTCCTCAAACCAGGGTGCGAGGTCATCGACGATGGCTTCGGTGACCGCGCCGCCGGCACCGGTGGCCAGGTCAAGCAGAGTAGCCCCCGGATCGGCCTGCTCTTCTTTGAGGAGATTAGCGAGGTCGGCCTTGAGCTCGAACTGATAGGTCCCTTCCGGGGCCAGGGCGAGGGGGGAAAGCTTGAGGCTCACTTCAGTGGTCTTGTCCACGAGCACGTTCACCCCTTCTTCGCACGCGGCGCCGATGACCTGTCCCACGAGGTCCCGGGCGACGGCCACCACAACGTACGCGGGGCCGGCTTCGACATTGGGGATTTCAACTACCGTCTCCCCTGCGGGGAGAGGCACTTTCTGCCCCATGGGGTCGGTGTACACTGCGGCTGCGCACAGCGTGGACAGCTTGTCCACGTAGACTTCCAGCGAAGGTCCCGGGTCGATGAGTAGCACTTCATCTGAGACCTCAAGGGAAACGAGCAGTGAGCCCACTGCGGGCGGCTGCACATGGACCTTGAGGGAAGCGGAATCGGTGCAGGGATGCGAGATTGTGAGGGTATAGTCTACCCCCTCGGTGGCGCCGGTTTCCAGCATCGCTTCGGCGACTCCGTTTTCGTTGGTCGTGCCGTCAGGCGCGACGAAGTGGGCCCCGCCTTCGCCGGAAATGGAGAAGCTGACGGTTTCACCGCTCAGCCACTCTCCCGTTGCCGGGTTGAACAGTTGGGCCTGCACCGCGTACTGTTTGTTGGAGGTAAGAGCCATACCCTCTTCGATGCCGAAGAACTGGAGCACCCAGTTGGGGTTACAGTTCTGCCCGGTCTCTGCGAGAGGAATCTCGGCGGCATTGACGGGCACTACGACATCCGCAACCGCACCGTCGCCGGAGGCCGCGACATCGGCAGGGTCGCCACCACCGCCGCCGCAAGCCGAGCACAGGTAAAACGCCAGGACTACAACAAGAGCATGCAGACGCATCCGGTCACCTCAGTGTCAATGCGCATCATTCTACCTATGGACATGGGAATGTCCAGAGTTGGAATCGGCAGCAATTCTTCTACGAGCCGTGACGGTCAGGGCTCGTAACTAACTTACCCCGGATTACAGATGGACACGCCGCCGCCGATGGGGGTGCAGGTCCAGTCGTCGGGGCAGTCTGCGGACGACACGCACAGGGCGGTGCAGAAGCCCTGGCCGATGGAGGGGTCGCCTGCACATTCGCCGAAGCAGGGGACGTAGCCGGTGGCGCACATCTCGCCTACGCTCACACAGTATTTGATGAACACTTCATTATCCGCGTGGCAGGCGAATCCTGCCGGGCAGTCCGCCTTGGTGGTGCACGGGGTTGTGCACGCACACTGGTTGACCTTGTTGATCGCGACCAACTGCTTGTAGCAATAGTTCTCGGCCGGGTCGCACGACGAAGGCTGGCCTGAGTCGTTGGGCACGCAGATCCCGGTGTCGTCGACGATGACACACACGTCGGGTTGGGGGCATTGGTTGTCGTTGGTGCAGAACTGGGTACAGGTCCCAGTCTCGGTGATGGTGTTTTCAACACACAGGGCCGAAGCACACTCCTCCTTGCAGGAGCAGGCGGCTCCGTAGGGTCCCTGGGTGGGCTCACAACCGGGTGCCAGCCCTTCCTCTTCGACCTCCTCCGGCTCAAGCTCGACCGGAATATCCTGTAGCTTGTTGTCCTCGGCCTTGATGTCGGGGGGAGGAAAAAACTCGTCTTCTGCGATATCGGGAACTACTGCTGCGTCCGGCTCATCCGCAACGTCTGCGACGTCGCTCAGACCGGTATCTGTGGAACGGGGCACGTCGGCCGGGGGCCGGGGCTCCTGGCATCTGAATTCGATGCACTTTTGCGCGCCGGGGCACTGATTATTGTGAAGGCACTCCTTCCCGCACAGCCCGTCGATACAAACACCGATTGGGAGGCAGTCGCTGTCCTTGACGCAGTGATTATAGGAGTCGCCGCTGTCCGAGCTGCAGGCCGGAGCCGGCAGCACCAGAAACAAGCAGATGGCAAAAGTGCGTGTCATGCGCAACGTGGCCTCCCAAATGGACATCAGTTACTACTCTGCGACGGGCAGTTCTATGGTCACGGCAAGGCCCCCGTCTTCGCGATTGGCGACCGACAGCGTGCCGTTCATCCGGGTCACGCTGCGCTGTGCGAGGGTAAGCCCCAGGCCTGCACCGACTGTCTTCTTGGTGCTGAAAAACGGCAGCAGCACGTTGGCCAGGTCGTCCTCCAAAACACCGGGGCCGTCGTCAAGAATCCGGATCACGATGCGGGGACCTGCGTCGCCTTCCCTGACCGACGCTTCGAGACGGATGGCGCCGCCGGCGCCGGATTCTTCGAGCGCTTCTTTAGCATTCACCAGCAGTGCGACCAGGGCGTCGTCCAGCTTGCCCTGTGGCACCTGCCCTTCGGCCGCGGCCGGCTCAAGCGCCTGCTCAAAGGTCATGGCCGCGGGCAGTGCACAGGTAAAGAGCTCCACCACCGGGCCCAGCACGTCGCCCAGCGGCACGCTGCCTTCGCCGGGGCCGGGTGCGTTGCGCACCAGGGCCACTCGATCGTTGAATTTCTTCAGCCCGGCCGCCAGGTCGGCTATCTCGCCCGCCATTTCCAGGGCATCTTCCTGGTCGCCCATCTCCATGGCTTTTCCTACCATCGATGCGGTGGACAGCAGGGGAGCAAGGAGGTTGTTGTAGTTGTGGGAGACCCCGCCCAGAAGCATTGCGGTGTCGGCCTCTCTCTTCATGGCGTGGAGCGCCTCCATGTATGAGATGTTCTCCTCGTGGAGTTCACGAACTCTCAGTTGAGCCGTCATGCGGGCCAGGAGGATGGAGTGGAGGGGCGGCTTGGTGATGTAGTCATCGCCGCCGGCAGCCAGCCCTTCGACGATGTCGGCAGGTGCATCGTTGGCGGTGAGGAACAGCAGCGGCACATCCCTGACAGCTTTGTCCGACTTGATAAGCCGGCACGCCTCAACGCCGTCCATCTCGGGCATGTTCACATCCATGAGGATAATGTCGGGGTCCTCGGCGCGAGCCAGTTCCACTGCGATGCGGCCGTTCGGGGCGTGCAGCACTTGGAATCCTTCACGGCCCAGGGTCAGCTTCATCACTGCTGCGCAAGCGGGGTCGTCTTCGGCCAACAGCACCTTTCTCTTCTTCTTCATGTGCCTCTCTCCAAATGCCCCCAACCACCGTTGAGGTCCTTAGAGAATTGTAAAGGGGAATGGAGAAATTGCAAATGAGGGTCAGGTGAGGAGTCTGTACAGCGCGAGCAGCCGTTCCACCGGGAGCTTCTCCAGGCGGATCTTCTTGTCGGCCCCGATGGCTGCCAGCGCATCTTCGATCTTTGCCGTGGAAAGCTCATGGGTAACTGAGATGGCGTTCACCGCGGTCTTCCGGCGGTACCGAAAGGCGCCGGCGATGAAGTCCAGGAAGCGCTGCCGTTCCCCGGGGGCTGCCAGCGGTTCTTCGAGTGGTTCCAGCAGCACCAGCGCGGAATCGACCCGGGGGCGGGGATGGAACGCGCCGGCGGGCACCTTGCGAACGATGGTCGCCCGATGGGTTACGGCCGCCATGATGGTAGGGATGCCGAACTCCTTGCCACCCGCGTCAGCGCAGAGACGTCTGGCGACTTCCAGTTGAAACATGAACACCATGCGCGGCCACAGTTCGCCATGGTCCAGCGCCCGCCGCAGGATGGGGAGGGAGACGTTGTAGGGCAAATTGCCTACGAGTACGCGGCCCGCATATGGCTGTAGTTCGAGATCAAGAAAATCTCCCACTGCCACATCTACGCCGGAGAGAGCGTACTGCCGGGTCAAAGCTGCGGCGAATACGTCATCTTTTTCAACCACGGACAGGCGGGCGCCCGCAGCCATGAGGTGGCGAGTCAGGAATCCCTTGCCCGGCCCGATTTCCAGGACGTCAACGTCGGGCCCGATGCGGCCGTGCCGCACCACCGCCCGGGCCGAGCCGGGGTCGGTAAGGAAGTGCTGACCCAGGGATTTCTTGGCCATCAGCCGTCCGCCAGTTGGCCGCTGGCGAAAGGCTCCAGGGCGAGCAGTTCCCGGCCTGTGACCGGGCTGCCGAACCTGGCGGCACCCGCGATCATGGCTGCGTTGTCGGTACACATGGACAGACGAGTAAGGTGAACTTTGAGTCCGCTTTCACCTGCTGCGTCCACCGCCTTGCTCCTCAGCCGGCTGTTGGCCGCAACTCCTCCCGACAGCACCACGTGGTCAACGCCCGCGGCCGCGGCCGCGAGGAAGGTCTTGCGCACCAATACGTCTACGACGGCCTCCTGGAAACTGGCCGCGACATCGGGCACCGGCACTTTAGAAGCATCTTCGAGCCCGGTTTGAGATTCCACAAACACGCGCACTGCGGTTTTCAGGCCGGAGAAGCTGAAGTTCCGATTTGGCGCCTTGCCCGGACGTCCGGGAAGAAGGGGCCGCGGGAAGTCCAGGGCATCGGGCTTTCCCTGTTTGGCCAGCCGGTCGATCTCCACCCCGCCGGGATAGGGCAGGCCGAGCAACCGCGCGACCTTGTCGAAGGCCTCGCCGGCCGCGTCGTCGAGGGTTACCGCCTTCAGTTCATAATTTCCCGGCTCTCGCACCAGATAGACGCTGGTGTGTCCTCCCGAAACGGCCAACGCGACGTAGGGAAATTCGAGTGGTCCGTGGGGATGTTCAGCGCCGTCGACGAGCAGAGCAGCGGTAATGTGACCCTCGACATGATGTACCGGAATGAGGGGGATGCCGGTGGCGGTGGCCAGCCCCTTGGCAAACTGCACTCCTACCAGCAGGGAGCCGAGCAGGCCGGGGCCGCGGGTCACTCCGATGGCATCAACGTCTCCTAGCGCAACGCCTGCTTCCGTCAGCGCTTCGTCCACCACAGGGCGTACGGCCATGAGGTGATTCCGGGAGGCCAGTTCGGGGATGACGCCGCCGTAACGGGCGTGGACCGGCACCTGTGAGGAGACGATATTGGAGAGCACCCTTCCGTCCCCGGAAACCACCGCGGCCGCGGTTTCGTCGCAGGACGACTCTACGCCCAGGATGAGGGCTTCGGGGCTGAACTTGTTGATCGCACCCACCGGCTACAGCAACTTGCGGACTGGAAATTCGCGTTTGAGATCCTTGATCAACTTGCGGTTGAACTCCTGGCGAGACTTGGTTTCAAGGACTTTGCGGATCTTGTCTTTCTCTTCTTCGAGTGTCCCCACGTTTTCCTCGAACTTCTCCAGCAGCTTGATAAGGCGGACCCCGTCCTTGGTGCGAAAGGGGCCTTCCACGGCTCCGACTTCCATTTCAAAGCCCCGGGCGAACTGTTCCGCGGGACGGCGACGACGGCCGGCGAGACCCATGTTTCCGCCCGCTTTGGCAAAGGCTCCTTCCGAGTATTTCTTAGCCGCGTCGGCAAAGGGCAGGCCCTGGTCGATTTCCAGTTTGATCGCGCGCAGCCGGTCTTCGGCCGCCAGCCAGTCACTTTCCGCAGCGTTGCGGTTGACCAGCAGCAGCACCCTGGCAAGCCGGACCCGTTCGCCTTTGTTGCCTGCGGCCGCATACTTCTCATAGTACTGGGCGACATCTTCGTCGGTGACTTTCACCGGGTAGCGTTGCTCTCTCACTTTGCGGCGCAGAATCACGTTCTTGACTTCCACCCGGTACCCTTCGGGTGTCCACCCTTGTGATTGCAGAAATGTGCGATGGGCCTCGGACCCTCCTTGCCTCTCGGTGGCCGCCCGTATCTCCTCGTCAATCTCTTCATCGTTGACGGACAGTCCGCCTGTCTCAGCGGCCAGGCTGATGAGTTCCTTTTCGATGAGCAGCTTCAACACCAGTGAACTGAGACGGTCCTCAGCCTCGTCGCTTCGAGAGTGACGAGTCTGACGCCTCATCTCGTGGTCGTACTGCACCATGTCGATCTTACGGTCACCCACGGTAGCGACCACCTGCACCACTTCCGCCCCTTCCTCGGTGATCTCTTCGGCCCGGTTTTCCTCTCCCGCCGACCGTGATGAAGCGGGCGTCGATTTCTTCGGTTTCCGCTTCGCCTTGCCCGACTTCTTGCCGCAGGACGCGGCGCCGGTCACTACAAAAACCGTCATCAGCATGACGAGAAACGCGTTGGACAACCGCGGTGCGATCGTTAAGATCTTCATCGTTTGACCCTCTCAGCCTGTTTTCACGGCGATTTTCTTATCATTTCGGCGTCTCAAAGTCAACTGAGGCAGCTAGG
>CAZVFX010000129.1:0-19836 GCA_964626565.1 uncultured Myxococcales bacterium | reverse complement strand
CGACTCCATGTCGTTTGCATTTTCCTTTTATTTACCCACCCCGCCCAACCCCAAAAAACCCGCCCAACCCCAACTGGTCTGGTCAGGCGGGAGGTGAGCGCAGACTACTCCATTGATATGATGTGGGTGAGGTGGTTTATGTTTGGGTGGGTCTCTTCTTCTTCTTCTCTCCTTTTTGGACAGAGGTGATTCAGGCGTGAGTATTCGACGAGCGGTTCCTGGGTACATATTTAAGGCCGACTTACCCACCATTGGAACCCGGCGCCCACGGCCGAACGGCGTAAACCCCCGTACCAGTTCAAAGAACGAGCCAACTGCCGTCTGATGCATGCGGGTTCCGCGGTCCCCGCGGCGCGGCTGATTGACCTTCTACCCTTTAATATCGGGGGTTCGAATTCGATCTGGCCAAAAAAAGTGCACTTGCGGGCAAATTATTTGGGCGTCTCGTCGGGAGCGGGTTTCTCGATAGACTACTGCAATTCTCCACCGAACAGCAGATAGCCGCTCTTCATACCGATTTCGAGATTGGTCAGGGAGAGTGTCGTTCCGGGAGGAATGCCCGGAAGGAGGGCGGACAGATCGATTTCGGGGAGGGGGAAGCTTCCGAGGGAGAGATTGCTCACCTGCTCGAGGATCATGGGCACCAGCACGTTGTCGATGAGCTCTTCGATATCGAGCATGCCGGCCAGCGGGCCTAAGTTGCCTTCGATCTTCATGATCTGGGTGCCCAGTTCCGTCACCCCGAGGACTTCCAGTCCGATTTCGTTGCCTTGCCCGTAGATGGTTGCGTCCAGGGCCGCGCTCACGTACATGGAGATTTTGACCGGCGCGATCAAAACGGTCAGTGAGAGGTCGACCAACAGATCTCCTACCTGAAGTTCCACCATACCCTTTGCGGTGCAGTCATCCAGGATGGGCGGCAGCAGGAAAGTAGTGGAGACGTTTAGATTGCTTACGCCGAAACCGTCAAGCGAGAGCCCGCCCAGAACCGAGTCATCCAGAGTCAGCGCCAGGCCTCCGCCCCACCAGATGGAGAAGAGGAGTTCGTTCACCATGTCCAAAGCCGCGGCCAGGGACATCTTCTCGGAAGAATCAAACTCCGGCGGCACCTGTGGCCCGCCCATACAGCCCATTCTGAGGATGCTGCCCAGAATTTCCCGGTCCACACCTTTCGGGGCCATGAAGCCGGCCAGCAGTCCCAGTTCGCCGCCGGTGTCGCTGAAATGCACCGACGACAGCGCCGTCTTGAAGGTGATGGTCACGTCTCCGGGAGAGCCAGGCAGCGCGGGCAGGGGGATGGGCAGCTCCAGTTCGAACTGGTTGAGCAGATCTTCGATCATGGGCGACACCTGGCTTTCTATGATGGGCTGCAGCAGGTCTGTCACCATGGGGATGAGGAAGTTGAGCACCGGGTCGATTATGAAATCGGACAGGAACGCGTCGAAGTTCTGAATGAGTTGCCCCAGAGGCACGGAGCCCAGGTCGAACACTTCGACTCCGTTGACCTCTACCGGCCCCAATTCGATGGCCAGGTCCTGCAACGGAGAGACGTGGATGCCTATGGGCTCCACTTTCAGTTCCCCTATGGAGAGGGCGAGGTCTTCGCCCGGATTCTTGTCCATATCCAACTTGGTTGAAACCACCAGCGTCTCCACCGACACCGACGATTCCACAGTGGTGAACGGAGCCATGAAGATCTCGTACTCCAATCCCGGGCCGAGGTTGACGTCCAGGGTAAGGTCAAAGCCCAACTCCAGCAGCAGTTGTACGTACACCCCGGGGTTTTCGTCCGTCCCCGGGAAGCTGATGGCCAGGTCGATCCCGCCCTCCCGGGTGTCGATGCTCACGTACGGCGCGGCCAGGGTGATGGTTTCCAGATGGACGGCAATCTCCAGGTCGCCCGTTATTGTAACTCCGAAGCCGGCCACTCCCAGCGAGTAGTTCAGCAGGTCGGGGATGACGGTGTCGATCAGGGGGATGCCGTCCCCCGGAATTACCAGGTCCACCACGTTATCCAGCAGAATTTCCAGCAGCGTGGCCAGGTCGTCGACGTTCGCCTTGTCGTGGTCGCCGTCGTCCAGGAAGTTCTGCCCCAGGAAGACAAGCAACGCCTCCTCTAGAATCACATTCTGAATCTCCTCCGAAGAGTAGTCCACGTAGCCGGTGGAGTAGTAGAACGACTGAACGACCTTGGCGTCGTTCCCGAAACCGTCAAAGCCTGCGAGGGTCAAGATGTTCATGCCGTGGGCTGCTTCTACCACGTGGAAGAAATTCCCCTCCGCGTCCACCGGCACGCTGATTCCGTTGATGTCCAATTCGACCACGGACGAGACGTTGTCTACTACGTTGCCTTCCACCGATACCATCTGCTCACCGGTGAGAGTTGCGGCCCGCTCCGGCTTGAATACCACTATGGTGGGACCGGTGTCGTCGCAGTAGAGGGTGAGTTCGTCGGACAGGTGGTCGAAGGGTGCGGGCAGTTCACCGGTGAAGGTGAAGGTGCCCTCGAACGGGAACACGTACTTGCCCCCTTCGGTGACGTCCATTTCCTCGGGCGCGGTCAAGATGACCTCTTCGACAAAGTCCTCGAGGAGATTGCCGTGCTCATCCTCCACACTCACGAGGATGGCGACCATGTCTTCTACTTTGTACGCGTCCTTTTTGGGCTTGGGTTTCAGGGTCAACACCATGGGCTCGCCGCCCAGGACCGTCAGGTGATCCGGGATCTTCTCCAACGAACCCAGCTCTTCTTCTTCGGCTGCAGAGCAGGTGACGTCGTATTCGCCGGCGACTTTGGCCAGAATGCTCGACCCCTGCACTTCGATTCCCTCCTGCGGGTCGATGACGGATTGGTGCTCAAGCACGTTGCCCATGGAGTCTTCGATGGTACACAACACCGGCACCACGGTGCCCGCTTCAACGACCTCTTCCTTGATGGTCGCCCTCACCGTCTGGGCGTCTCCGGCCGAGACAGTCAGCAGCTCGGGAGTTTTGTCGACAATGGGCAGGCCCAACGCGCGGCAGGCGACATCATATTTGCCCATCATGATTGTAGAGATTGTGTGGTCGTCGACTTCGATCCCGAAGGGCGGGTCCACCAGGAGTTCTGTTTCCCAACCCACCCACTCGCCGTCAATATCGCGCACCTGGCAGACGCCCACCACCTTTTCGCCCGCGGTCACCTTGTTCTTGTCCAGCACTGTTTCGATGCTCGCAATATTGTCCATGGTGACGATCACCGTTTCGGGTGTCTTGTCCACGATCCCTTCGCCGGCTATGCGGCACGCCACTGCGTACTCGCCGGGGAGTTGGGGGGTCAGCTCCGTTCCCTGCACGATGACCCCCTTTCCCGGATCGACAGCGAAAGTGGTGTCTGCAGGCACCTTTTTGCCGTGCTTATTTATGACGATGCATGTGACCTTGAATGTCTCCCCCGCATTGAGGAAATTGGTGCTCACCAGGGTCTGAACCGTAGCATCGGTGAGGTCCCCGGTTGCCGCTGCATCGCTACAGGCAGCAGAGGCGAAGGAAACAAGAAGCAGCAGTAATGCGAAGCTTCGATTGATCATCTTGACGTCTCCAATCATCATCTTGCCCAAAGGTAGAGGGTCCAGGGACTCTCGCGGTACCAGTCGGGGTTGCCGCAACAGCCCAGGCCTTCCGCGGTATCGGTACTTGAGGAATGGCACTCGTTGTTGAACAGCCAGCCCCACTTGATGCCGCCGTAGGTGTTTTCGTAGCTGGTGCGGTTGAACCATGGTCCCGCCCGCCAGCAAAGGCCGTAGTTGGTGGTGGTGGTCGTCCAGGTATGATCTGTAAACGGGGCTGCGGCCCAGGGTGTGTTGTCGGTGGTCCCTTCGTTGCCGGTCTGGTTGCCCTTGGCGTTGCTCAACGCGTCGAACGGTGTTGTGTTGATGGTCCGGGTCCAGGCCCCGGAATCGGTGTCCACCCACGTTTCCGAAGCGGTCAGACGGATCTGCGCCACGTCCAGCAGGGTGTATGCCAGGTTCACCATGTTGGCGTCGTCGAGGGAGGCGTCTTCCGGATTCATGGTCTGGCTGGCCTGGGACCAGCCGGTCCACTTGATCACCGACAGGTCTGAGTTGTAGCCTGAGCCTGATTTCTGTTTCATTACCAGAGTCCAGCCGCCGCCGTCGGTCTCCATATCGCAGTAGACGGGGAACGGGTCGGTGCCACCAAAACCGTCCGGGTCGAGGCTGTACACGCCGGAGGGGGAATCGGGGTTCAGTTCGTGCTCCGCCTTGCAACTGGTGATGGTGCAACCTTCGTTGATGTCGCCGTCGCAGTTGTCGTCGAACTGGGTGCCGCACGACTCTTCCTCGTCCGGGTTGGCTTGCGGATTGCCGTCGTCGCAATCTTCCCCCACCGTGGCGGTGTAGGGTGCGGCGGCTTCGCACAGGCACTTCACCGAACCGTCGAGGCCGAATTCGTCGCCGTCGGAGTCCAGCAGGAAGGTCTCGCAGCCGTCGGTGTCTTCCGGGTCGGTCTTGCCGTCGCAATCGTTGTCAACGCCGTCACACACCTCCTCCGACTCCCCTTCCTGCGGGTCGCATTGCTGGAGTTCACCGCCCTCGCAGTTGGCTATAGTGTGCAGGCACTGGCCCACGCCGCAGGTGGAGTACCCCATCCCTTCGTCCACCTGGCCGTCGCAGTCGTTGTCGTTGCCGTCGCAGACCTCCTGACCCGCGCCGGCCAGGGGGTCACATTCGCCCGGCACGCCGTCGGTGCATCCGGCTACCACCTTGGCGCATACTCCCAAGCCGCATACGAGGGGCGGGATGCTCTCGTCCACCAGCCCGTTGCAGTCGTTGTCCACTCCGTCGCAAATCTCCGGTTCGGCGCCAAGGAAAGGGTCGCAAACCGCGACCTTGCCAGCTTCACAGTAGGGCTGCTGGTGTTGGCAGATCCCTTTGCCGCAGGTCACGCTGCCCTGTTCTTCATCGATTTCGTCGTCGCAGTCGTTGTCCAGCCCGTCGCAAACTTCAGGCGTCGCTCCTTGCAGCGGGTCACACCAGTACGTGATTCCCGCGATGCAGTTCTGGATCGTGTGTTCGCACAACCCCAGGCCGCAGGTGGTGCTGCCCAATTCCTCATCGGAGGGTCCGTCGCAATCGTTGTCCTTTCCGTCACACGTTTCGACTTCAGCACCTTCCATGGAATCGCATACCTGAGGGATTCCACCGGCGCAATTCTGCACCGTATGGAGGCAGACTCCCAGGCCACATGTAGTGGTCCCCTGGTCTTCGTCCACCAACCCATCGCAATCGTTATCCACGCCATCGCATTCCTCAACGCCAATGCCTTCCCACGGATCGCAGGTTTGAGGCAAGCCGTCGGCGCACGCCGCGACGGTGTGGGAGCACAGCCCTTTTCCACAGCTCAGCGTGCCCAGTTCCTCGTCGACGAGGTCGTTGCAGTTGTTGTCGATGCCGTCGCATTCCTCACCTGCCCCCGGGAGTACGTCGGGATCCAGCGGGGCGCAGTCCCCGTCGTCGGGGACGCCGTCGTTGTCATCGTCCGCGTCGACGTAGTCCTTGACGCCGTCGGCGTCGGAGTCCGGGTATCCTTCGTCGGCCGCCAGGTCGCAGTCGTTGTCTACTCCGTCGCACAGTTCTTCTGCGCCCGGGTGTACCGCGGGTTCCAGCGGCGCGCAATCGATGGCATCGGGCGACCCGTCGCCGTCCGCATCGTCTTCGCAAGCATCTCCGACACCGTCGCCGTCCGCATCTTCCTGGCCCTGATTCGGCACCCCGGCACAATTGTCCAAGCCGTTGGGCACAGAATCTCCGTCCATGTCGTCGTCGCAGGCGTCGCCGTCACCGTCACCGTCCAGGTCGCCCTGCAGGGTGTTTTTTACACCCACACAATTGTCCGCACTGTCGGGTATGCCGTCGCCGTCCGCGTCGGGGTCGCACGCGTCTCCCACCCCGTCGCCATCAAGGTCCTCCTGTCCCGGATTCGGCACCCCGGCACAATTGTCCATATTGTCGGGAAGCAGATCGCCGTCCTGATCCTGGTCGATGCAGTCCGCATCGCCATCGCCATCAGCGTCGGGGTATCCTTCGTCGACGTCAAAATCGCAGTCGTTGTCCACGCCGTCGCACGCCTCCTGCGCTCCCGGATGGGCCAGCGGCTCCAGCGGGGCGCAGTCCAGTGTGTCGAGGGTGCCGTCGTTATCATCGTCCTCGTCGACACAGTCTTTCCACCCGTCCATGTCGCTGTCGTCGAATCCTTCATCCACGAGGGCGTTGCAGTCGTTATCTTTGCCGTCGCATTCTTCGCTCGCCCCCGGATGAACGTCGGGGTCCAACGAGGAGCAGTCGGCTTCATCGGGGGAGAAATCGTTATCATCGTCGGGGTCGCAGACGTCTCCCAGCAAGTCCAGGTCGAAGTCCTTCTGGTCCGGGTTGAAATCCCCCTCGCAGTTATCCAGCCCATCGGGGATGGCGTCGCCGTCGATGTCGTTTTCCAGGCAGTCGGCGACTCCGTCGCCATCGGTGTCGGGGAAATCCTCGTCAATCTTGCTGTCGCAGTCGTTGTCCTCGCCGTCGCACTGCTCCAGCTTGGCCGCGGTCCCTTCGCAAACCAGGTTACCCCCGGCGCAGGTCTCCACTCCCGGGCACGCGCCGAACTGGTTCACCACCACACAATCGCCCCCGGACAACTCTTCGTCCACCGCGTCGTCGCAGTCGTTGTCCAGGCCGTCGCAAACTTCCGCCAGCGCGGTAGCCGCGTCGCAGGGGCTGAGCCCTGCGGCCAGGCACTTGCGCTGCCCGAAACAAGTGCCCCACTCGTTTTCCACAAAACAGGATGTATGAGCACCATCATCTACAAACAGTTGGGCGCAGGCACATTCACCTTCTTCCAGTACGCATTGGAGTCCGCTTCCGCCCGACACGTCGTCGGCCGCGGTGCACATATACCCCGAGGGGCAATCAGAGTCCTCAGCACACGCACCTCCGCAGAAGTTCCCCTCTTCCCCGTAGACCACACAGGTCTGGCCCGAATCCGCGCCGTTGGTCATACAGTCGGAGTTGTTGGCGCAGGGCCGGCAGAGATCCACGAATCCCGGAACGCAAATGAACACCTGGTCGGGGAGGCTGGGCTCATGCAGCGCGCATTCCCACCCGAAGGGGCATTCTTCCTGGCAGGTTTGCGTGCACAGCAATCCCTCCGGGGTGTGAATGCAGAAACCCTCGTTGCAGTCTCCGGGGGTGGTGCACGCATACCCCGGCTCGCCGGGGCCGGGCGTCCAGCCAAGATCAGTGGGGTGCAGATCTGCGGTGTCAACATCCGGGTCGATACCGGTATCAAATTCCGGCTCGCCGCCGCGGTCCGCCAGTGGGATCTCAACTGTCAGGTCCAGCGGCGCCGCGATTTCTGCTGCGTCCTCGGCCGAGGTCTGGTCCGGCTTGACCTCGACTCCCCCTTCGCCGCCGCAGGCAAAGCCCACGGCCACCAGCAACAACCAGCAAGCTCCAAGCGCCCGTTTCATCTCCTACCTCTCGTCAACAGGTGGTGTGGTAAGTTCCCCTTTGACCGGCTGACAGAGTACTCTAATGCATGCGCCCACGTCAAACGCGCGCATATTCGCGTTGACAGGTGGGCAGGCTTTCAGTAAGGTTCCGGCGTTTTTAACACTTTCAAATTGTTGCGAGGGGCTAGAGATGAAGATCCTGAACTTCTTTTTGATGACGGTGGTTTTGCTTTTCGCCGGCACCGCATTGGCCTTTGAACCCATCGTCTTCCAGGACCCGACCGGGGACGACAAGGGACCCGGTACTTTCGTCTATCCCACCAACTCGGTGTACAAGTCGGGTTCTTTTGACCTCACCAAGGTGAAGATCACCGACGAAGGTGCGGACGTCAAGTTCGAGGTGACGTTGAAGAGTCGCATCACCGACCCGTGGGATTCCAAGGGGTGGACTCCGCCGGGTAACGGCTTCTCTCTTCAATTTGTGCAGATCTATGTGGACACCGACCACAAAGCCGGTTCCGGCCACAAGAAGGGCCTCCCCGGACTCAACGTTGCTCTAGCCGACGAATCCGCGTGGGAAAAGGTGGTGGTGATCAGCCCGCAGCCGGCCAGCCGGATCAAGATGGAAACCAAGATGAAGGCCAAGGAGATGGCCGCGGACGTGGTCGTTCCGAAGAAGGTGAAGGTCAAGGGCAAGAGACTCATAGTGTCGGTACCAAAGAAGGACCTAGGCGCGCCGCAGAAAGGGTGGGGCTGGCAGGTGGTGGTGCAGAGCAACGAAGGTTATCCGGACGCCAACGATCTGCTCACCCGGGATGTTAACGAAATCGAAGGGGACCACCGGTTCGGTGGGGGGAGCGACTGGGACTGCGACCCTCACGTCCTCGACATGCTGGTGGGAAAGGCTGCCGGTGAGGCAGGCGAGGCAAAAGAGCAGTACGACGCGCTGAAGTACACCTGCGCCGGGTCGGATACCGCCAAGGCGAAACTGGCGATCCTGCCCCTGCTGTATAGATAGGGCACAAGTCCAACTAGAACACCGAAAACAAGTAGCCTGAAAAAGGGGAGATATAATGACCCGATGTACCTCACTTGCGGCAGCATGTTGCCTCGCGGTTCTCTTTGCCCTTCCGGGAAAGGTGGCCGCGGATAAGAGCAACTTCGACATGTCCGCCAAGCTGTACACCAAGTGGCTGTACAGCAACACCGACTCCCAGGGGGTCCTGTGGTTGGGAAACCCGTTCTGGCCCGATGACATCGTGGGGCAGAACGGCGTGGCTACCGAGTTTGAACTCAATTTCACCGGCAATGTCTCCAAATATGTCGACGCTGGGGCGAGGTTGAAAACCCGGTTCGGCGGCATGTGGCACGATTGGTGGGAGAGCGGCGAGCGCAAATGGGAGTACGCCGGTGAAGAGAACACCTCGGGCGACAGCCTGGGCATGAATCGGGCCATGTACGTCAAGTTCCGCGGCTTCTACGTGAATCTCAATCCCGATATCCCCATTATCGATTGGGTCCGGGTCGGAGCCTCCAACCTGGAGATGTTCAACGCGTGGACCATCGGCAAGGTGCGGTTCATCGATCGCGACAACGCCCGGGGCGTTTTCGCCCAGGGCGGGCTTCCTTCCGGGTTGCTTCGTTTCCACGGCGGAGTGATTGCCCTTCCTAAACTCTGGGTCGGCCCCGGCTGGAGCACCGGAGTGGGGGATGACAAGTTGGAATACCCGTTCTTCACTCAGGACTGGGCTTACGGACTCAGACTCGACGCCGAGCCCTTGGACTGGATGAAGGTGTCCCTCGTCGGCACCTACACCCGGGATGTGGAGTTCGATCGCTGGGACCCCGATGCTCTGGGCAGTGTAACCGGCGGGTGCAAAGACGCCATGGACGATCCGATCCCGGGATGCTCCATGGACAACGCGGTGGGCACCTATCCCCGTTTCGAAAACGTCGTCTCCACCCTGGAAATCGAGATGGAACCGGGCGACTTCACTTACGCCCACCTCATGGCCGGATATTCCAACTCCCGGCTTGGCGAGGACTTTGTGTCCAACGGAGTGGCCGAGAACGACAGCATGTTCCCCGTGGTTTACGACGACGTCTACGACACCGCGTTCAGGGGGCGGCTGTTCCTCGATGATCCGTTGGAAATGGGCCTCAGTTTCAAGCTGGAAGGGTTCTTCATCGGCGAAGACTGGAACTCCATTTTCGGTGCCCGAAGAGAGGACGACGTGCTCCTCACCGACGGCTTCCTGGAAGGCGGGCAGTTGCCCACCTTGAACCTTGCCAATGAATTCGTGGATTTCGACGAACCGTGGTTCGAAAGCTGCATCGGCTGGATAGGTGGAACCGCTTTGACCGAATACGAAGGTGATGCGCTCGGAGTGGTTGGAGAGTTCACTTATCTCACCTACGACACCAACATGCAGGACCGCGACATAGACGATAAATACCCCACCTTCCTCTATTCGGACGGCTACACCGATACTGACCTGTATCAGTACGACAACGCGTCCGCGGACCGGGGAAGGGATCCGCGCAGCGTGTACCGACGGGATCAGGATCGGCAGACCATGATCGGCGTGCTGAAAAGCGGCTACTCCTTCGACTTCGGCTTGAAGGTGGAGGGTAAGTTCAAATACATCCGGGACGACGATTTCAGAAAGATAAAGAAAGGTGGAAAAGTCCACTCCGCGGACGACTATCTGGGCAACATCTACATCGGGCGGGTCGAGGCGTCCATGCCGGTGGCCCCGTCGCTGACTCTCGCTCTCGGCGGCCAATACGACCGTTGGGACGAAGTGAATCGCAGCGGCGACCAGTCGGGCGGATACGGCGACTACCTCACGGAAAAATGGAAGGCGTTTTCCTGGCTCGCCTATCGCTGGGGAGGAGCGTCGGTCAATTATTACATTGAGTACCTGTACAAGGATCAAGACCGGCCGGAAGAGATGCAACTCGACGACCAGCTTTGGAAGGTCTGGCGCTCCAAAGCCACCTTTGAAGTGGCATGGTAGGGGGGACGACATGAACCGATACTCTGCATTTATACTAGTAATCATGATCGCCGCAGCCGGTTGCGGATTTGAACAACCGCTCCTTGACGGCGCCACGGAAAAAGGTCCTGATTGGGTGCCCGACGCACCGGATCCTTACCTGGTAAGGGGACAGGTCTTCGCGCTGCCCAACGCCGCGGTGGACTTCTTTGCTCCCACGGGTACATACCTGGGCGCGTACGGCACGACCTCGGACGGCGCCGGCGGATTCGAGACCACCTTCCCGGGCAGCACCAGCTACCGAAACCTGGTGGTGGTGGCCGCGGACGGCCCGGTGCGGATCCTCGGGCTTGCCGTGGAGGTTCCAAAGAACCCGGACATCTACTATGACCCCCAGGATACATCTATCGGCGGCCAGCCTTTCTATCATCTGGCCGGCATGGCTAACGCGCACTGGCGCCAGGATCTTCCGCCGGAGAGCATCGACCATGCGTCCAACAGGGTTATGTCCAACCTGGACGACCGCACCACGGCGGTGACCCTTGTCATGTTGCGAAATGTCTTTGAAAACGGCAAAAGCCTGTCGTCGGTGAGCGTCGCTTCGACCAACGAGGCGTTGGAGACTCTGGCCAGGAATATCGCCATGGATTTCACCGGCCCGGTCTATGATTTCTACTCTCAGGTGGCTCGGCTCCTCGCCGCGTCGGCAGGGGACCGCTTCCTTCCGCCCCTGTTCCTGTTTCCCGACAGTACCGGCGTCTTTTTGAATCCGGAGTTCCTGCTGGCCGCGAATGTGGACTACACCGGCGACGGGTACTCCGATTTTTCTACCCTCCCATTCGAAACCGCCTTGAGCGCTTCTGCGGCCGAAATTGAGCTGCTGGCCTGCGAGCCGTCCGACACCATCACCACGGTGTTCATGGTGGATGTGAACCTGGGCAACCGGGACCCCAACTGTACGGTAATCACTCCCTTCAAATCTGCCACCGATGAAGATGGCAAGCAGATGTTCATCGTCGGCGGCATGAAGACCGACAATCCCGACGCGCTGACGCCCTCGTGCGCGGGCGCTAAGAAAGAGGATTGCCTCACCAAGTCCGAGTGGTCCGCGGTCAACAAGGCGCTGGGCAACTGGGCTCCCAACACGATTCCCATGCGGGATGACGGGGAAGGGGGAGACGCAATCGCGGGGGACAACATATGGACCGTCGTTCTTGACCTGCCCTACATCAAGATCGGAACGGGTGCGGAGCAGCGCAAGGGAGTGCGTGTCGGCTACAAGTACACTTACGGATTCCCCGGCCAGAAGTCCTGGGGCGGTGCGGAAGAGTGGCCCGGCAATCACCGGCTGTTGGAGCTGGCGGATGTTAACGGCGACGGCCTGGTGGTGCGCTACGACTATTTCGGCGATGAGGCCAGTAATAAGGCAGACGACAACGTGAACAAGGGCCTGTGCATCGGCGAAAGGAATCCGTGGCCGGAGCAGGTCTCTCCTGGCTGCTTCTCCGATACCCATGAAAACCAACTGGACACCGATGGAGACTGTCAGCCCGACGCGTACCCCTCCGCAGGGGCTGTAGCGCCCACATGCGACGAACCGGGTTCGAAGATCTGGCCCGTCAAAGGGAGTTTCGAAGTGACCGATGAGGCGCCTTCTATCGCTTCCGTGGTTCCCCCGACCGGCAAGAACGGGGGCGGCTTCCTGGTGCAGATCCTCGGTTCCAACTTCCGCCCCAATCCGGGACTCAGCATCGAGGTAAATACCGCGGCGGACATGACCGTTTCAAACAACATGCTACCCGGTGTGCCCGGCTTCCTGGCCGTGGATCCGGGGCGTCTACTTTTCACCGCACCCAGGTTTCCCGCGGCGGAGGCAAAGGTGGTGTTGATCCACGCGGGCGGAGAGCCTGCCAAGGCGGGGCTTACCTACACCGTGGGCGGCACTGCACCCTGCTCGTTGTTGTTCCCGGCTCAGATGCCTGATGCTGCGTTGGGCGTACCTGCCGGGGTGGTGGGGAAGGAAAGCTATCCTGTGTTCGGTCTGCTGGCCATGGAGGACGTCGAGTTGGCGCCCGGCCTGGCAGTGGAACTGGGTCTCAGCCCCGCTTGCTGCAACGACTCCGACGTCTGCCCCGTGGGGTATCCTCCCTGTTACGATCTTCCCGACCCGACCTACGAGCCGGGCTGGACGTTCCATCCCATGGCCGCGGTGGCGGAGTGCCCCCAACAGGCGGGGGCAGATTGCTCAGCCGGCCAGGTTTACGCTGGCGAGGTGGCTCCCCCGGTAGAGAAAGCGAGGTTCAGGTACGCGATGAGGTATTCCGAGGACTACGGTCTGTCCTGGGACTACTGCGATCTTCCGGAGGTCACCGGTACCTTCGGCAACGATGACGGCTTCGCCCTGAAAAATGCCGGCACCATGTGGGTGGAATAGGCAGGGTCCAGGGTCAGGGTCCAGAGTCAGGGTCCACGGGCCAGGATCAGGCAGTACCCCGAGGGCGAGCGAGGGGCCTGCGATGCGCCGGCATTGACACTTGGTTATACTGTTTAGGCTCTTGCTTTTTTGGGAGGCTTCAAGATGAACAAGAGAATCGAAAATGTCGTACTGGTTGCCCTGCTTGCCCTGGCTTTGGGTGCATGCCGGGACGCACCCAAGGATGATATCGAGGTAGTTACGGACGTCGTGTCCGAAGACAGCGGCGGTGGCAGCGATGTTGAGCCTTACGAGGTCACCGGCAATGAACGTTGGCTCCAGCCTGCGGGCACTGCCAGAATAACCTTCTACGTGGATGACACGGCAAACCAGACGTTTGAAGACGGCCAGATCAAATGGACCGGCTCCTTTGCCTGGAATTCGGAAGACAACACCATCGCCTACGCGACCAGTTGGCTGCCTTCCGACGGCCCCTATCCGCTGCTGTACGATGACGGCCCGGTGCGGGAAGGCGGGCACGAGATGACGGGAGCGACCGCGGGGGACCACATCTTCTCCACGGAAGTCTACTTCAAGGCGGAAGAAGAGACTACCTTCGACTACGGCGTGCTCAACGAGCTCGATTTCTGGATGTGGAGCGGCGCCAACGGCCAGTTCATGGTGCCGAAAGGCAGCACGAAGACAGTCGACGCCGTCGGCATGGCCCTGGATGCGTTCGGGACTGTGGATGTGAAGGTGACCGTGGACGTAGCCAACCTCAACCCCGAGTTTGCGATGGTGGAAGGGTGGGAGACGGTCAACGTGTTCGTCAAGGGCAACTTGACCATGTGGGCTCCGGTGCAGGTCCTCGACCTCGGCCCCGACGGCAACAAGGGGGACGATGTGGCTGAGGACGGCGTGTTTACGTTCATCCAGAGTAAGAACCTCGGCAAGCACACCGGGCTCTTGTCCGACGGCCAGAAGGCCCAGTTCACCGTGGTCCTGGCGAGTGGGGAAGACACTTACGACGGCCCCAGCGCCATGGAGTACAAGATCCTGAGCGAGGGAACTCAGATGGGCGCGGCCGAAGGGGTGGAGGTCTACATCTCCTGCGCCGGCGACGGCGTTTTCGAGCCCGCCGCCATCGACTGGGAACTCGATTCCTGGGGCAGCACTAAAAACACTGCGGTAGTTGTAGATTGTGCGGGCACTCTTCCTCCCGATTGCACTCCCGATGACGGCAGCTGTGGGGATGGTGAAAAGTGCATTGAAGGCAAGTGCAAGCTGTGGTGCGACACCGATGATGAGTGCGGCGAAGGTGAGAAGTGCATCGACAACTCCTGCACAGTCTGGTGCGACCTCGACGACGAGTGTGGGGAGGGCGAAAAATGCATCGAAAATTCGTGCCTCGAATGGTGCGATCTCGATGATGATTGTGAACTGGGGTTTGAGTGCGTCGACAACCAGTGTCAGGAGAAGACCGACGTCAGCACGCCGAAGATTATCAGCATAGAGCCCGACTCCGGACCGGTGGGCGGCGGCTCCCTGGTGACCATTTCCGGCACCGGCTTTCTGGATGGCGCCACCGTGGTTTTTGACATCTCCCCTGCCACCAACGTGGTGGTGGTAGACGACGGTGAGGTTTCGTGCGTCACGCCTGCGCACAGTGCGTGGGGCGTCGACGTAGTATTGACCAACCCCGATGGCGGCAAAGACAAGTTCATCAAGGGATTCGAATATGTTGACGAAGCGGTGGCCCCGGTTATCACTTCGGCCGACCCGGACGAAGGTCCGGTTACCGGCGGCACCGAGGTTCACCTGTACGGCGAGCATTTTCAGCTCAACCCAACCGTGTTGTTCGGCGATAACCTTGCGGATGGGGTCCAGTACGTCGACTCCGGCCATGTCATCGCAACCTCACCGCCCGGGCAGTTGGGAGCAGTGGACGTGAAACTGATCAACGGCGACGAGCAGGAAGACGTGCTCGAAGGGGGATTTACCTACGTTCCCAACGTCGTTGACTATGTCAAACTGCTGTCCCCCCTGGGCGTTATCTCTATTCCCGATTTGGAATCCGAAACAGTCTATGCCGAGGGCTGGGAACCGGGCGTGACCGCGGGTAGCGGGGCCGGTCCGGGGCTGCAGGTACAAGTGGGCTTTGGTGCGCTAACCGCGGATCCGGAACTGTGGCTGTGGGCCGATGCCGAGTATCACGGCGAAAGCGGCGACAACGACGTGTGGAAGGCCAAGCTCAACTCAGATGTGGCAGGGGACTTCCGGTTTACGTTCCGCTTCTCTCTGGATGGTGAAAACTGGGTGCTGGCTGATGCCGGTGGTAGCCTTGACGGTTTCGACATACAGGAAACGGGAGAATGGGCTGTTGTCGAGGCTGGAGACGGCCCGATCATTCTTCAGGTGGACCCGAAGTTCGGCTCTGTGCTGGGCGGCAATTCAGTAACCGTATTGGGGGCCGGCTTTGATGAGGCTCTGACTCTTATGGTAGGTGGCACCACGGTGGTGGAGCCGAGCGGAGTGTCCGGAAACCAGTTCACTTTCCTCACCCCGGCCCACGCTGCGGGTCCGGTTTCCTTTGAGGTCATCCTGGGCGACACCAGCTTCACCAAGGCGGACGCGTTTGAATACGTACTTGCTGATACTCCCACCGTGGACGGCTCCCTCGAGGACTGGGACGAGCTGTTCCTGGTCGCGGAAAACAGTGTGGTCAGCGACTGGGACCCGGAACTCAACAGTCTGGAGAAACTGTACGTCGCGTATGACTCCGGCAGCCTGTACATCGGAATCAAGGGAGTGGTGGAAGAGACCAACTACATCCTTGGCTACCTGGACATCGATTTCGGTCTCGCCACCGGCGAGGCGGACATGACCATGCTTTCCGACAACGCCGGCAGTGGAGATCTCGACGACGCACTCAGTAACGTAGTATCGGTGACCGTGCCCGGGTATGGCGCCGAGTACGCGTTTGGCACCCGGGGGATGGAGTCCTACTTCATGGGCGCCGACCTCGCCTTTGCCGAGTTCGTTGGCTGGCGAAAGTTGTTCCCTACCGATAATCTGCCCTGGCTGCCCGGTTCGGTAGTGAGTACTGCGGGTGCGTTGGAGGCCTCAATTCCGCTGTCGAGCATCTGCCCCGACGGCCTGCCTGAGGGCGGCAAGCAGATGTCGATCGTGGTGAAAATCTCCAACGGCTATGGCGGATTCGACGGGGTCTGCAATCAGACTTTGCCTGAGTTCTTTACCCCGGATCAGCCTGAAGTCGTAGGCGAATCAGTTACTTTCTCAGTTCGCTGATCCTAAAGGAGCGAAGCATGTTGAGACGTCTTCTCCAAGAATCGGTGGTTGTTCTCCCGGTGATTTTCGTTCTTGCCTGTGCCGGAAAACCGTCGCCTTATCAGCCGGAATACGATGTGCTCGAAGGGGAGCACAAGATCTATGTCCTCCCCGACGGCAAAGTGGTCGACTACAGGATCGAGCCCGACGTTGCCGACGACGGGTACGTCCCGCCGTTGCAGGACATCGTCGACGGTGGCGAGATTCCCACGCCACCCAAAGATGTCCAGCCCGAAGTGGACAAGAAGGGGCCGTGGGTCTTGGGCGCTTTCTCCCCGGACGGCGAGACTGTCAGCGTGCGCTTCGATGAGAACATCGACCCGGGCACCGGTGGCGATGTGGCCAACTACTCCATTACCGGCAGTGACATGAGCCAGGTGGATATTGCCTCCGTTGAGACCTACAAGGAGTTTGCCCTCCTCACCCTGGCCGATCCCGCACAGATTGCCCCCGGTTTCACCTACACCGTGCTCGTTCAGCTTGTGGAGGACCTCCACGGAAACGTGGTTGACCAGGCCCACAACAAGGATACCATCAAGCGTTCAGTGTATCTCACCATCGTCTGGCATCAGCATCAGCCGCTTTACCTCGACCCGGTGAAGGATGAATTGACCGGGCCGTGGGTCAGAAAGCATGCGACCAAGGACTATTATGACATGGCATCCGTGCTGGAGCCGTACCCGGACGTCCACGTCAATATGAACATCACTCCGGTGATGATGAACCAGTTGATCCCGTTCTACGTGGACCGGCTCGGACCTTACGTGGACACGGCCAACGATACGGTGGATGAGGAGGCCTTCCTGGCCCAGTGGAAAGGGCACACCGACCCGTGGATCGACCTTCTGCTGGAGGACACTCCAACGCCTGAAGACGCCACAGAGAAGCAGTTGGGGCTGCTCTATCAGGACCCCTGGGCGTGTGTGTCCACTTCGGACCAGATCATGATGCATTTCCCACAGTATGTGGAACTGCGGGAGAAGAACCCGAAGTTGCTCACCCAGGAAGATTTCCTCAGGCTGAAGATCCTGTTCGAGATTGCGTGGATGGACCCCGATTTCCTCGATGGTGCGGTGGACATGCCGGACGGCACGGTGGTGGATATCACCGACATTCTTGAGAAGAGCTCCGGCACCGACAAGGACGGCGACCACATGGACATCTACACCGTCACGGAGTTTTCCGAGGAGTTGGCCAACCGCCTCGTCGCGGTGGAGTACAAGATCATGGCCAACATCGTCGGCATCCACAAGAAACTCATGTACGACCCGGACACCAAGGAAGGCCAGATCGAGATCACCACGACTCCCTTCTACCATCCGATTCTTCCCCTCATCTATAACACCGACCTGGCCTACGCCGGCCAGCCCTGGGACAATCTGCCTTCGCCTGCGTATGCCTACGAGGAGGACGCGTACGCACACGTGCTCAAGGCGATGGCCTATCACGAGGATTTGTGGGGAATCCCGGCCCGGGGCATGTGGTGCGGGGAAGGCAGCGTGGCGGAAGATATCGTGCACATCCTGGTAGACGCCGGCCTTCAGTGGACGGCAACCGACCAGGCGGTTATGGAAAAGAGCACGGCCGTGGGCGGCAATTCCGCCGGGCCGTACGTGCCCTACAAGATCGACTCGGACAAGTCCGAGGGCAACGCCGGCTCCACCGACGACGAGATGGTGATCATCTTCCGCGATACGGCGCTCTCCAACAAGGTGGGTTTCACCTTCCAGATGTTGAAAGGCGAAGTGGCCGCGGCGGAGTTTATGAAGGATGTCCGCTCTCACGCCCCCAACTTTGGTGGCAAGGACCGCCTGGTGGTGGTGGTCCTCGACGGCGAGAACGCGTGGGAGTCTTATCAGAAGGATCTTGACGGCAAGGCGTTCTTCTATGCCCTGTACGAGGGCCTCTCCGAGTCTTTTCAGCTCGGCGAAATCGTGACCGTAACCATGGCGGAGTACATCGACGGCAACCAGGACCGGGGCATTCCGGCACATCCCATCAGCGAGCAGAAAGAGTTGGAACCGCTTTTCCCCGGTTCATGGATTGACGGCTCCTTCAGCATTTGGATCGGCGAGGGAGAAGAGAACCAGGGGTGGGAGTACCTCACCGAAACCAGGCAGGTGCTCCAGCTTTCGGGCCTATCCCAGCCCAACCCCACCTCTGCCGAACCGGAGGACAAGGGGAGTGTCGAGTGGTTCACGTGGAAGGCCTTTGACGAGATCTATGCTGCGGAAGGGAGCGATTGGTTCTGGTGGTACGGCGCGGACATGACGTCGCCTTCCAACGACGACACGCCTTTCGACAAGGCTTTCCGCACCCACCTGGTGGGCATGTATACCTTCATGAACGAGGCGCTGATCCTGCAGGGGAAGGACCCCTTCGACGTGCCGGAATTTGCACCCATCGTGCAGAAGAAACCCCAGGCCATGGAAGGGCCGTTCACGACGCCGCCCACCCTGGACGGCACGTGGACCCCAAACGAGGGTGAGTGGGATGAGGACGGCGGTTTCATGTACGACAACGACTCCGGCGGCACCATGGCCGGGCCGGACGACGACATTGCCCAGGTGTACTTCGGGTACAAGGGGGAAGATTTCTATCTGGCGCTGCTGTTCAACGAGAACCTCACCGCCAAGCTCTCCACCCCGTACGATGTGTGCATCTACACCAACCACAAGCACATCCTGAATCCCGACACCGGAGATTACGAGCAGAACGATGTGAACATGGAGACCAGGCAGGGCCTGCCCATCCAGTTCTCCGGCGCGGGAGCGGCCTGGGAGATCCGGGTAGATTTCTCCGGCGGTTCAGCCAATTTGGAGTTGGGCAAGGCGGACGGCAACGGTGGCTGGCAGGTCGTTGCCAACGACATCGAGATGGCGGGCCCGGTAGCGGGCGGGAAGTTGTTGGAATTCAAGATCCCGTTTTCATCGCTGGAAATGGAGTTCGGCGACCCGCTGGAGATCTTCATCGTCGCGGCAGAAGCGGACAACGCAATCGACACCTCCCCGTACGTGGGCAGCAAGGTGATTTTCGAGGACGTCACCACCATGGTGTACGTGACTTTCGAGGTTGACGTGAGCGGCACGCTGCTGCCCATCGACGCCTACGTGGACATTCAGACCCCGCCGCCGCCCGCGGGCAACGGCATCATCTACATTTCGGGCGATCAGGACCAGCTCGCCCAGTGGATTCCCAACAAGATCCCACTGGTGGACAACGGCGAGGCCCCCGACGAAGTAGCGGGTGACATGAAGTGGACCGGTACTTTCGGGTTTGCACCCGGCACCATGATTCACTACAAGTACACTTGCGGCTTGCCCAAGGACGAAGCGTCCTGGTACGGCACCGAGGAGTTCCCCCTCACCGAAAGGGCCATCGACGTCACCCAGGATCCCACGTTCCACAAGATGGTCATCCACGACATCTTCGCCGACCGCCCCAACCCCTCCGGCACCACCGCCCCCAACACCGAAATCGACCTGTTGGAGTAGCCCCTCCCGCCTCTCGCCGGCAAAGACCGGGGGTCAGACCTTGATGTATCCCCACAAAACGAAGGGCCAGCCTAGTTGGGCGGA
>CAZVFX010000128.1:0-20026 GCA_964626565.1 uncultured Myxococcales bacterium | reverse complement strand
TGCGCAGCCCGGCAACAGCCTCCAAGCGGATTCCAACATTGCCCGAATAGTGAAAACTTCTCTCGCAGCAGAAAGTTCTTGATCATGTACTTCTGTATACACTATGCTTGTCTTTAAGAAAGAAGTGCTACGTATACGCGAGCAGGTAGCACGTTCGACGCAGTCACACCGTGAGTGGACCCGGATTGCCGGCATTCCACGGGAGGAAGACGATGTTGAGAGCATTTGGACGCCTGACAACCGTACGTCCCTCAACCTTGCTGACAACCATTGCCCTTGCAGTGGCGGTTCTGTATTCCTGTTCTCCGGTCATACAGGCCAGCAAAGAAGAAGAAGACAGCGGGACCAAGGATCTGGTCACAGAGACCAAGGACGTTCCTGCTGCCGATGTGAAAACCGACGCCCCGGCCGACGTGCCCGCGGAGGTTGAGGTCATCGACGTCACGACCACGGAAACGCCGGCCGAGACCAAAGACGCCGACATCGTCGACGTACCGGATCTGTGTGACCAGTGCGACGTGGCGGGCGAACTGGACAGTGCGGTGGACACTGAGGCCTCGGAAGTGGACGTCGTCCAGATCGATACCACCGAAGTCGACGTACAGCAGATCGACTACGAGATTGGCAAAGAGTGTGAACTGGACTCCGACTGCCCCGGCACCATCTGCCTGGACGATCCTGAAGGTGGGCTCTGCTCAGGACCCTGTACTGCAGGCTGCCCCAAGCTGTGGAGCTGTTCCACCGAAGTGTTCAACAGCGATGAGGAGCCGGTCTGCGTCCCCATTTCCTGGCACGAGTGCCAGCCGTGTGAAGGGGAAACAGTCTGTCCGGCTGTGGACTTCGAATGCGTCACTTTTGAGGAAGGAGCGTTCTGCCTGCCCGTGTGCGGTTCAGGCCTCGTCTGCTCCACCGGCTACTATTGCCTCGAGTTGGCCCAGGCCAACGGCCCCGTGTGCCTGCCTTCGTCCTCATCCTGCGCGTGCGACGCCGGGACCGTGGGAGAGACCTTCTCCTGCACCAAGTCGAACCAGCACGGGGCGTGCCAGGGCACGAAGACTTGTGAAGGAGCCACCGGCTTCTCCGCCTGCTCTGCGGCTGTTCCCGCGGCGGAAACTTGCGACGGAGTGGACAACGACTGCAACGGCTCCGTGGACGAGTTCTGGCCGGAGATCGGAACCCCCTGCGACGGGCCCGATGAAGACTCTTGTGAAAGCGGCGTAGTGAGCTGCGACCCTGAAGGGGACGGCACCCATTGTGAGGGCGATGTTCAAAGCGCAGAGACTTGTGACGGCGCGGACAACGACTGCGACGGCATGGTAGATGAAGAATGGACCGAGCTGGGGTTGCCCTGCGACAGCAACGACCCGGACTCCTGTTTGTATGGGATCTTTGCGTGCGCACCCGATGGGCTCGGCCTGGCGTGCGAGGGCGACACCCCGTCGCCGGAAGCGTGTGACGGCCTGGACAACGACTGCGATGGCCTGGTTGATGACGAGTGGCCGCAACTCGGATTTGCTTGCGACGGACCCGATGATGACGACTGCGAGGGTGGGCTGTGGGAGTGCACCGCAGACGGAGCCTCGGTAGGTTGCGTCGGCGATGTTGTGAAGGCCGAGGTGTGCGACAGTGCGGACAACGACTGCGACGGCAAGGTGGATGAAGACTGGGCGGATCTGGGTGAACCTTGCGACTCCATCGACGCGGACCTGTGCCCTTCCGGCGAGACCGTGTGCGCCCCCGACGGAGTCTCCACAGTGTGCGAGGGAGACGAACCGATTGTGGAGAGCTGCGACGGCCAGGACAACGATTGCGACGGCCAGAACGACGAGGATTGGCCGCACCTCTACCAGCCCTGCGACGGCAGCGACATCGACTTGTGCAAGAACGGGCAGTTTACCTGCACTGCGGGCGAGTGCGCCGATGATACCGGCTGGGGGGACGGGTGTTACAAGAAGTTTGCCGACTGCCAGACGTGGCCCGACGCGCAGGACGAATGCCAGGCCTGGGGCGGAGCGCTGGTGATTCCAGCCGATGAGGAAGAGGAGACTTTCGTACTGGGCTTCGGCGGGGAAACCTGGGTGGGGGTCCACCGCTTCGCGCCCGAGGGCGAATGGATGTCGGTGACCGGGGAACCGTTCAACCAGGCGCAATGGAGCGACGGCCACCCGCTGGACGATGCCCTCTACATCCTCTTGACGGAAGGCCACCAATGGGGAGCGCCGGCAGAAGATTGCTCTCCTTTCGTCTGCCGCAAGTCCATGTCTGTGACCTGCTCTGAGCCTCTGAATCTGGTCGAAGAGTGTAACGGCCAGGATGACGACTGCGACGGATTTGTGGATGAAACCTGGCCGGAACTGGGTACCGCTTGCGACGGTCCCGATGCCGACGACTGCCCCAACGGCGCGTACGAATGTAATCCCCAGGGGAACGGCACCGTTTGCGTTGACCTGGTGGTGGACCTGGAGCTGTGTGACGGTTTGGACAACGACTGCGATGGCTCGGTAGATGAAACCTGGGACGAGTTGGGCACTCCTTGCGACGGGGCGGACAGCGACTTGTGCACCAATGGAGTACTCGTGTGCAACGCGGAAGGCGACGGCACGGAGTGCGGCGTGGAGGACCCCGCCGGACTGCCCGAGATCTGTAACAACCTGGCTGACGATGACTGCGACGGAGAGGTGGATGAAGACACCATGGCCGACCCGTGCGAACCGTACCGGCCGCCCATGGCCGGCGCGCTGCTTCGCTTCAACTCTTCCATCGGGCAGTCCCTGGGAACCTCAGAAGTAGGTGAAGGACTCTACCACGGCGCGTTGTGGGACATCACCAGAGCGTCGGATGCAGCCGCGGTTTCGGCACAGTGCCACGACACGGTTTCCGCAGACGAGAACGTGCCGATTACGGCCGGGCAGGTCGGCTCGGTCGAGCTTTGGGCAGACAAGAAGGCTGCCTATGCCGACTCTCCGGTCCTGCAACTGCTGACGTTCGTCACCGACGCAGAGGGGCGGCCGGTAGAAGGTCTCGGCGCGGTTCAGGCCAGTCTGACCGCGTTCTGGGGCAACGATCAGATCTCACTCGCACAGGCGGGCCTGGGCGTGTACGCGGGCGAGTACACTCTCCCACCGGCTGCATTTGAATCCGGCGGCACCCTCAAAATCACCGCGTTTGCAGGCGGCGTATCATCCCCGGTGTTTTCCGCCACCGCGGTCAAGCTGCCGACCCCCGCCAAGCTGACCCTGGGCCAGGGCGAGGTTGGCCTGGCCATGCCGTTGGGACCGGTAATGCAGGGTCATACCGTAGAGACAACTGTGTGGGCCAATACCGGGTCCATGACAGTCGCGTCCCTGCAACTCGAGATCGACTATGCCACGAACATCGTTGAGTTCGTCGGGTTCGAGGACACCAACACCGGGCTGAACCCGGCGTCGGTGGTGGACAACGCCGGCGCGGGCGTGATTGCCCTCGCCACCACCCGCAACGTGGGCTCGGATACCGCCCTGGTAACTGGCGAGATCATCCTCGGCAAACTGCTCTTCAAGGTGAAGGAGCAGGCCACTCCCGGTTCCGGGGGCCAGTTCCTCGGATCGGTACAAGAGTTGCTCGATACCAGCGGAAACAACATTCTTGCTGACGGCGCGATGCAGATGCACAGCGGCTTCGGGCAATCCAATACCGGCTTGCTGTCTGTGCTGGGCGTCAAGACGCTGGGCATGCTCGCCTGGCTGGAAGACCTGCACCTGGTCGACATGACCGCGATTGGCGGAGCCAAAGAGAGTTCTGCAGTGCTGGTAGCCACCTTCTCCAACGAAGACATGACTCCGGCGCCAAAGGACCAGTTCAACTGCTCCCCGGGCAACCCGGCCATCGCCAGTTGCTCCAACGGACAACTGTTCCCCCAGGCCCCGGGGACCACATCGGTTTCGGTGTCGGCGGAGACGTTCACCCGCGACTTCCCCGTGCAAACCTACGCACTCGATGAGATCCAGTTGAACCTCAACGACTCCCAGCTTCAGCAGATCTCCGGCTGGGAAGGCCACTACCAGGGCACCCTCTATTCGGTGACCGCCAATCTGAACGGGCCCGGCGGGCCGGTGGAGACCGACCTCACCGCGTTCGCCCAGTTGAAATCCAACGACGATTCGGTGGCCTGGTGGAATTCCGACCTGGCCCAAATGCAAGGCGCGGCTCCCGGCGACGTGCTCATTACCGCGTCCACCGCGGCAGGGCTCCCGGTGGCCACCGCTGAACTCGCGGTTGTTGAGGAAGCGGTAGAACCGTTGTCACTGGATGTACTGGTACCCGCCCTCATCGAGATCGTGGACTGTGCGCCAAACCCCGTGCCCGCACCTTTGGGCGAGGCCCAGGCTACTGCGCTGGTTTCCGGGTTGTTCCAAAACGAAGGCGCCACCGCCAACTATGCCGTCTTCCTGGTATGTGCAGACGGCAACCGTTTCGAAATTACAGGCGACCCCGACGTTGAGGTCAACGCCGGCTCCGGAGAAGCCACGGTGCTGGTGGAAGGGGACTCGGTTACCGCCACGGGCACCGGTTCGGACGGGCTGAACGCCGAACTTGTCTCCGGCGGTGCAACCATCGCGGCGGGCCTGGGCATGGTGGAAGTGGTTCTTCCCGACCCGGTGGGAGCCGACTTCTCTCCCTCCACCACCCAACTGGCGGTAACTCAAGCAGATCCGGCCGCGATTCTGAAGGGGCTGCCGGTTGCCACCGAACTGGCGGTAGTTATCCAGTTTGATGACGGCTCGGCGATGGACATGACCATCGACATGAGGACCCAGTACGACATCATTTCCGGCGAGTCCCTCATCACAATCTGCCAGACGGACGAAGCCCCCGGCTGCCTTCCCGGCTCGGTTCAGAGCACCGGCGAAGGCACCGGCACTGCGCTCGTCAAGGCAAGCTGGCCGGGCACCTACCTCGATACGGTTGAGGCAATAGCCGAGGTAGAGGTTGTCGGCCACCAGGAGTTGGTGCTCGAGGTGCTCGAAGACTTCGACCCGCCGGTCTTTGAAGAACACGCCCTTTCCCATATCGAGGGAACCGGCGCCTACCAGACCGCCCGGGCAGAGTTGGTTGAATGGTTCACCGACGGCAGCAACGAAATAGTGACCACCTCGGAGGACGCGGTTCTACTCGTCACTGACGAATTCGGTATACCTGACGAAAGTGTGATCTCCATCGAGGTGGACAAACTCGCCGCGGCTGCCCCGGGTGAGGTGAACGTGCAGGGTTTCTACCTGGATTTCTCCAGCAACACCGTGGAGATGATCGTGGAAGGCCCCGGAGTCACCGATGCGGACAACAAGTACTATGCCGACATCACCGAGTTGATGTTGGAGCAGATGCCCGATCAGCACGGGCTCATCGGCGAAACCGTAGGCTCCCCCCGGGTGGTGGCGACGTTCAACGACAGCACCAGAAGAGTTATCGTTGAAGCCGGCGAGGTCACCGTGAGCCAGTTGGTGGTGTTCCATCACGCCAACGCCAAATTCACCGATCCGTCGGATTCCAACTATGCGCTGATACATCCGGCTACCGGGACGGTAACCCTGCTCAACAGCGGGTTGGTGAGAACCTGGGTGGAACTGGAACAGGGCGTGGACATGCCCCCGGCGTTTGCCCCGGGACCGTACCCGTTGCTCTCCCAGCCCGCACCCTTGGTTCCGCCGACTCATCCCCCTTCCAAGTGGGTGAAATGCAACCTCGACCCCGCGGTGGGAGACGTTGACCTCGGGAACGCTTCCGGCCTGGCCGTACCGCTGCTGGTGGAGCCCGGTGAAACCGTGGACATTCCAGTTCGAATCAACTCAGGGGACGACCCGCTCGGCGCGTTCAGCATCGAAATCGATTTCGATTCCACCCTCTTCGAGGTGAAGCAGCCAAGCAGTGACAACTTGAAAGTTCTCATACCCGCGGACGCCGCGGCCATTAACGATCCGGCCCCCGGCAAAATCAAGATCACGGTGGTGCCGACCAACAACTCTGAGCTTTACGGAACCAACACCGTGGCCACCTTTACTCTGGCGGCCCGGAACAGCAAGCTGGTTCAGGGAACCTACGCCCATATCGGCGGGACCATTCTGGAGATGTCCGTCAATTGCCCGGGCGCGAGTTGCCCGGCCCTGGAAGGCGCGGGCGGCGCCTCACCCCGGCAGTTCGTGGCCGGGGCCGTCTCCATTGACCCGCCCGGCAACCTGGCGGGCAACGGAGACTTCAACAATGACGGAAAATTCTCCGCTGCCGACCTGCAGGCCATCGTCAACTACGTGGTGGATCCGGGCAACCCGGAATTCGCAGGGTACAACCTGACAGCGGCCAACATCTACCCCGATTTCGAAGTGGGCGGACAGCCGAAGATTCAAGCCTTCGACGCGTACAGCGGAGCGTTGGTCAACGTGGGCCTGAGTCACTTTGTCAACGTGACGTACGAGACCCTCCCGCCCACCTCCATGCTACTGGAGGTCGAGGTGAGAGACGGGTCGGAGCAGCCTCAGGCAATGACCGACATGCTCCAGGTCCGATTCGAACTGGGCCTCGTTTCCGGCGACGACCTGGGTGAGTACCTTCCCTGCGATGCCGGCTGTACCTATTCCGAGAAAGCGGACGGCACCCAGGTGCCTGAACGATTCCTCTACGCCGCTGAGCATACCGGTTCAGGCTTCTACGAAGCGATCGTTCCGGGGGTCACTAATCTGCCTCCGGATCAGTCCATCGGGGTCGCAGTAATCCTGCAGAACTATCAGCAGGGCGGATGGCCCAAGGGCAGCCCTACGGTCTATATGAAAAGCCCGCTGGAAAATGAGAACAGCCCGTTCGAACCCCTCGTCGTCCCCCAGCTTACCCCCTGCGTGCCGATTGCGGAGGAGTGTGACGGCAAGGATAACGACTGCGACGGGCTGGTGGATGAGCAAATTCCCATCACTCAATGCGGAGTGGGCGCGTGTGAGCATCCAGTCGCCGGTTGCGTTGATGGCCAGGTTCCCGAGTGCGACCCGTTCCTCGGCGCCGGTCTCGAAACTTGCGACGGCATCGATAACGACTGCAACGGGCAGGTTGACGAAGGCTACCCGGCTGAGGAGTGCGGAGTCGGAGCCTGCCACCACGTTGTCGCCCAACCGTGCAAGAATGGAGTTTATTCTCCGTGCGAGCCTCTCGCTCCCGCCCTGGAGGAGGAGTGCTGGGACGCGGTGGACGACGACTGCGACGGCGAGTTGGACAACGGCTGCATCGCACCCTGCGATCCGGAAAACCCGGAACAGGAAATATGCGACGACTACGACAACGATTGCAACGGCACCGTCGACGACCTCCTGGGACCCGGCATAATTTGCCCTGAAGGGTGTTCGCCCGGACTGGACATCTGCGCCGGCTGCCCCAACGGATACATCGACTTCGGTGAAGATTGCGACGACGGAAACCTTATCGATACCGATGACTGCAAGAGTGATTGCACCCTGGCCAAATGCGGGGACGGCGTACTCCACGAAGGGGTGGAGGAATGCGACGACGGCAACATAAACTGGTTTGATGAATGCCTGGGCAACTGCAAGCTGCCCGGCTGCGGAGACCTCATCGTTCAACCTGGAGAAGAGTGCGACGACGGCAACGACTTCCAGGGAGACGGATGCCTCAACGACTGCAAGGAGGCCACTTGCGGCGACGGGATCCTATACGAAGGTATCGAGGAGTGCGACGAGGGCCCCAACGGCGGGGAGACCTGCGAACCGGACTGCATGTTCAAGTTCATCTGCCAGTTGGAATGCCTCGAGCCCTACGTTGTTGATGAGGACCTGTGCCTGTGCGTCTGCGACCCCAACCTCGACTGCGGCGCCAACTACATTCTGGATCCAATAACGTGCACGTGCCTGTGCGACTTGCAGTGCGGTATGATCAACGGAATCCAGGCGGTAATGGAGCCGGAATCGTGTACCTGTCAATGCCTCGGGGATTACCCCTGCTTCGAGCCGCAGCACGTCTGGAATGCAGATTTATGTGAATGCGAGTACAAACCTCAAGGTTCCCAGGATTGCGGCGACGAAATCTGCGACGAAGAGGCCGGAGAGAACTGCTTCACCTGCTTCACCGACTGTGGCTCATGTTGTAAGATCGACGGAAATAATGACGGGGATATGTGCGACACCGAATACGGTGAGACTTGCGCCAATTGCCACTGGGACTGCGGTACGTGTTGCGGCATAGACAAGGATGGAGACGGAGACAACTGCGACAGTGATGAGGAGTTTGGCGAAGACTGTTTGAATTGCGAAGAGGATTGCGGCAGCTGCTGCGGTCAGGACGGAGATGGAGACGGCGAAGCTTGCGACTTCAACTTCGGTGAGGACTGCACCAGTTGTCCGGATGATTGCGGGGCTTGCCCCTAGTGACGGAACCGGGTCCGGGCCCGGGTCCACTTTTGAAAAGGGAGGATGGTATGAGAGGGAGGAGAGGCTGGGCGCTGTTAGTGGTGCTGGCGATTGTTGGATGGGCTGGGACAGCCTACGCCGTTGGTGGGGGGTTGGTGAAAACCCTCGATGTACCCAACATGGAGGCGGCCACCAACGATCAGTATGAGCGAGGCATCGCGTACGGTGACGACCACCTGTGGATCTCCGCGGACGACTTCGGCACCCACGTCCAACTGTTCAAGGTGACTCCGGCCGGGGCCGTAGTCGCGTCGTGGGAGTTGGGCCTGATGTACGGGCAGCACGTGTCGGACGTTGAGTACGTGGACGGTACACTGTGGTTCGTGACCAACTACGGCTACTTGTGCAGCTTCGACCCGGCTACCGCCACGGTGGAGGTCGAATTGACCTTCGACTTCTGGCCCAAGGGGCTGACGTGGGACGGCGAGTACTGGTGGATGGCCGCTGGTATCTTGGGCTCGGACAATACCCTCATCAAGGTAGACCCCGTGACGGGCGACATTGTGGCTGATTTCGAAGTCATGTCCACCTATCAGGGCACCAACCCCATGGGCATGACCTGGGACGGCGAGTATCTATACGTCGCGATTCGGGAAACAGAGGAGGAAGGCGGAATCGTGGTCCGGATCCTTAATCCGGTCACCGGCTCCGTCGTCCAGTCCTTCAAGGCCGGCGTGCAGATCGCGGCCACGGGGCTGGCCTTCGACGGATCCTACCTGTGGACCGTCTCGCCCTGGCAGGACAAGCTGTACAAAATCCACGCCCTTGACTCCGACGGCGATGGAATCGGCGATGCAGTGGACTGCGCGCCCGACGACCCCGACACCCACGACGGCCTCCCTGAAGTGTGTGACGGCGAAGACAACAACTGCGACGGCCTCACCGACTCCGACGACCCGGGACTCGTCGTGCCGGAGATGCTGTGCGAAAAACAGAACGGTAGCTGCTTCGGCGCCAAGAAGACCGCGGCCCACTGCGTGTGGGGAGCCTGGCAGGAGTGCTCCGCGGCCGACTACGCCGCGTTCGACCACACTTACCAGGAATCGGACACCTCCTGCGACGGGATCGACAACAACTGCGACGCCATGGTGGACAACAATGTCCTGTTCACCGGCCTGGACGGCACGGTGATCGAGGGGATCGGGAAACCGTGCGGCGCGGGTATCTGTAAAGGCGGTTTCATCGACTGCCTTGCGGACAAGAGCGGAGCCTACTGCACCTCCGAAGAGTTGGCATACGACGAAATTTGCGACGGCATCGACAACGACTGCGACGGTGTGGCGGATGGCTTCGGCGTGGTGCTCCTTGATGGCACGGTCATCCAGAAGTCGGGGGATCCGTGCGGTACGGGAGTTTGCGCCGGAGGAACCGCCGAGTGCACCGAAAACGGGGACACCATATTCTGTCCCACCGAAGCCCTCGCAACCCTCGAGGTGTGCGACGGAATAGACAACGACTGTGACGGCAAGGTGGACTCGGCAGACCCCGTGGACCTGGTGGCTAACGACCCGGTCTTATGCGAGAACCAGACCGGCTTGTGCGCCGGCTCCATAAAGCCTGCCAACTTGTGCCAGAACGGCAACTGGGTTGCATGCGACACCGCGGCCTACGTCACCAACAAACCCGCGTACGAGGCCTCCACCGAGGTAAGCTGCGATGCGATTGACAACGACTGCGACGGCTCGGTGGACGAAGACTTCACCAGGTTGCTCCTCAACGGCGCCACCGTGACGGGGATCAACAAGTCTTGCGGAACCGGCTCCTGCGCCGGCGGCACCACCGCCTGCCTGGCCGACAAGTCGGGCATCTACTGCACCACGGAAGCCAATGCCAGTCCCGAGGTTTGCGACGCGGTTGACAACGACTGCGACGGAGCAGCAGACGCGGCTGACCCCTCGGACCTGCTGGCAAACGACCTGACGAGCTGTGAAAACCAGAACGGCGTATGCAGCGGCTCCACCAAGCTTGCTTCCAGATGCGTCGGCGGTAACTGGGAGGCGTGCGACGACGTCGAGTACGCGGGCTACACCGCGAACTATCAGTCCGGCACCGAGACCAAGTGCGACGGCCTCGACAACGACTGCAGCGGCGTGGTTGATGAAGACTTCTCCAAGACGTTGCTAAACGGTTCAGTGGTCAGCGGCATCAACAAGGGATGCGGAGTCGGAAACTGCTCCGGCGGCACCTCCAAGTGCCTGGCAGACCAGTCGGGCATCTACTGCCCCACGGAAGCCAACGCAGCCGCGGAAATCTGCGATGCGGCGGACAACGACTGCGACGGCAAGACCGACGCGGCCGATGCTGTGGACCTGGTGGCCTCCGACCTGACTCTCTGCGAAAATCAGACCGGTGTCTGCATGGGCTCCAGCAAGCCTGCCTACCTGTGCCAGGGCGGCTCCTGGTCGGCCTGCACCTCGACTCAGTACGGGAATCACAGTGGGCACTTCCAGAACGGTACTGAGCTTTCGTGCGACGCTTATGACAACGATTGCGACGGCACCGTCGATGATGATTTCACCGTGACTCTGCTCAACGGTGCCTCGGCCAAGGGGATCAACAAGGCTTGCGGCGTGGGTCAGTGCGCAGGCGGTCTCACCGTCTGCAATGCGGCCAAATCGGGTATCAAGTGCTCCACCGAGTACAAGGCCAGCAACGAAAAATGCGACGCGGTAGACAACGACTGCGACGGTAAGACTGACGCTGCTGACCCCACCGACCTCATCGCTCACGACAAGACCCTTTGCGAGAACCAGAACGGCGTCTGTTCCGGCTCCTGGAAGCCGGCGTCGAGATGCACCAACGGCACGTGGGACGCTTGTAACAACACCGAGTACAGCAACTACAGTTCGTACTTCCAGTCCTCGGTAGAGACCAAATGCGACGGTAAGGACAACGACTGCAGCGGGGTGGTGGACGAGGACTTCTCCATGACCCAGCTCAACGGTCAAACCGTGAACGGCGCCAACAACCCGTGCGGCGCGGGTGCCTGCGCAGGCGGCAATTCCGCGTGCAACGCGTCGAAGAACGGTATCTACTGCCCGGGCGAAGGCAACGCCAGCGGCGAGAAGTGCGACAACATCGATAACGACTGCGACGGCAAACTTGACGCCGGCGACCCGGCGGACCTGCTGGTGCATGACAAGAAGGTCTGCGAAAAGCAAAGCGGTGTGTGCGCCGGCTCGACTAAGCCCACCTCCCTTTGCGTCAACGGTTCGTGGCAGAGTTGCCCGACCAGCGTCTACACAGCCAACAACTCACTCTACCAGGCGGGAAGTGAGTCTTCCTGTGACGGCAGCGACAACGACTGCGACGGCACCGCCGACGACGATTTCTCCATCAGTCAGGCCAACGGCACAACCGTCACAGGCGTGGGCAAGACTTGCGGCGTGGGTGCGTGCGCAGGAGGAACAACCAAGTGCACGGCCGCCAAGACGGGCATCTACTGCCCCACGGCTGCCAACGCCACCAACGAGAAGTGCGACAACGTGGACAACGACTGCGACGGCAAAACCGACGCAGCCGACCCCACCGACCTCATCGCTCACGACAAGAAGAACTGCGGAAATCAGAAGGGTGTCTGCAGCGGCTCTTCGAAACCTGCGTCCCTCTGCTCCGGTGGCAGTTGGGGAGCGTGCACCAACACCCACTACTCCAATCACAGCTCCAGCTTCCAGTCCGGCAGTGAGAGCAGTTGCGACGGCCTGGACAACGACTGCGACGGGTCCTACGACGAAGACTTCACCATGACGCTCAAGAACGGCACCCTCGTAGGCTTCAACATGCCCTGCGGAGTTGGCGTTTGCGCCGGCGGCATCACCGCCTGCAACGGAGCCAAGAACGGCATCTACTGCCCCACGGAATCCAATGCAACGGGGGAGAAGTGCAACAAGAAGGACGACGACTGCGACGGCAAGGTTGACGCCAACGATGCTTCCGACCTGCTGGCTCATGACAAGCAGAACTGCGAGACTCAGACCGGCTCCTGCTCCGGAGTCACCAAACCGGCCAGCAAGTGCGTCAACGGTTCCTGGCAGAACTGCGCCTATGACAACGACGGGGACGGCAAGGCTGCCGTAGCCTCTTGCGGGACCAACGCAATCGACCACTGCGACAACGACTCAGCCCACTACCTGTCCAACAGCACGGACAACGATGGCGACGGCCACGCACCCAAGACTGCGTGCTCGGGAAGCAAGAAGACCGACGACTGCGACGACAGTTGCGGCACCTGCTACCCCGGCTCCAGTCAGTACACCTGCAACGGCGACAGCAAGGACCAGGACTGCGACGGCAGCGTGGATGAGTGGGACATGAGCGGCTGGAAGAACACCAGCGGCACCGGCAACACCAAGGAGTCACCGTTGGCCTGGGCCGAACGTACCGGCCAGTTCGCCGGCTGCCCCACCTGCCGGGGCATCCGGGCTGAGACCACCTGCCAGTGGGTGAAGAACTACTGGGGCAGCGGCATGTGGCAATCGTGCTACAGCAGCCACGACAACTGCAAGGGCTCCTGCGACAAGGAGAAGAGCGGCAGCACCTGGCGCAACAGCGGGTTCGGCTTCTACAACAAGAACCAGTGCTGGATGGGTATGTGGGTCGCCCACGGTAAGTGGTCGGGCTTCAAACCGGTGGATGGCGGTTGGAACAACCACCTCTGCTTCTGTCAATCCTGGTGGTGGGGCTGCTACTGGTGCAACTGGGGTTGCGGCAGTTCTTGCACGGGTCGCACCCAGACCCGCGGCGTGTACAGGAGGTAAGCAATGAAAAAGATCTATGAAATAAGCCTGTTGGTTGCAGCGGCCTTGTTCCTCTGCTGGAGTTGCGCCGAAGTTTCCCCCGACATGGAGGAGGGCCCGGCGGCAAATCAGCTTCAGCAGGCACCGGCCGTTGATGAAGAAAACGCCGTCCCTGCAGAAGAGGCAGCCCAGTTGAAGATCCTCGAACCGGAGGAAGAGGAGATCCCGGCAAACGCCGGGATCCCCCAGGAGCTACACCCCGAGAACGACTCCAACTTCATCAGGAAGGTTGGGCCGGGGCTCTACCTGACTCACATCGCCCCGGACCAGGAGGTGAACGTGCCTCCACCCGTGGTAGGCAGAGCCGCTCTCGGAGAGGCGCCTCCCGAAGCTACAGGCTACGAGGGGCCGGAGGAACTTCGGCCGGGCCACAACGGCAACTGAGCTTCGCCCCAGCACACGGAATTCGGCGTCACTTCCGCCATCGGACGGTTGTGCGGTGGAGCGCCACAACGGTTCCTGAGGACGTAAGATGAAGACAAGAACGACCGCTCTGCTACTAGCCTTCTTTCTGCTCACACTCGCGCCGGCCCCGGCCCAGGCCCTCACGGGCGACGTGAACGCGGACGGGAGCGTCAACGTTATCGACATCCAGTGCACTGTTCTGACCGCTCTCAACGAAGTCGCGCCGGGATGTCTCGCCGGCTTTGAACTGGCCGACATCAACTGTGACCTCAGCATCGACATCATCGACGTACAGCTTGTGGTTCTTCTCATTGTCAACAGCCCCCTTCCCGGAATTCCGGAGAGCAAAGACGTCAACGGCAACAACGTGCACGATGATTGCGAGTGCATACCCGACTGCGCAGACAAGGACTGCGGCGATGACGGCTGCGAGGGGAGCTGCGGCACGTGCACCGGGCCCCAGGAGTTATGCATTGACGGCCTGTGCATCTGCCAACCGGCCTGCCAGGGCAAGGTGTGCGGCGACAACGGTTGCCAGGGCACCTGTGGAATCTGCCCCGGGCCCCAGGACCTGTGCGTCGATGGCGCGTGCGTGTGCCAGCCTGCTTGCGAAGGACTGGAATGCGGTGACGACGGCTGCGAGGGGTCCTGTGGCGATTGCCCGGGACAACAGGATCTTTGTGTGGACGGACTGTGCGAATGCCAGCCCGCCTGCGACGGCAGAGACTGCGGTGACGACGGCTGCGAGGGAAGCTGCGGCACCTGCACCGGACTCCAGGAGTTGTGTGTCGACGGACTGTGCGAATGCCAGCCCGCCTGCGACGGCAAGGAATGTGGGCCCGACGGCTGCGACGGCGACTGCGGCACCTGCCTTCCCGGCAGCCTGTGCGAAGACGGCGCGTGCGAGTGTCAGCCCAGTTGCGGCGGCAAGGAGTGCGGTGACGACGGCTGCGGCGGAAGCTGCGGTGCATGCGCGCCGGGCAGTTCCTGTGAAACAGGGGTTTGCACCTGCCTGCCCCAACAGGAGGCCACCGCCATCGAGTGTGGTTCCACCGTGGTCGGGAACAACGGCGCCGAAGGCTCGACTCAGGCCTTTGACTCTTACCCGGAATGCGTGTCGTGGAACGAAAGCGGCCCCGAAAACCTTTATCTTTTTACACCCAACTGCACTTCACAAAGCGTAGTTGTGGGCCTCTCCGGTATGTCCGCGGACCTGGACCTGTTCGTGCTGGATTCAAACCCTGCGGATTGCGGCAATTTCGCGTGCGCCGACTACTCCGGTTCGGAGTTGGTCATGTCCGCGTCTAAGGATGTGGGACAGTATCTGGTGGTGGACGGTTACGCCGGCGCTATCAGCAGCTATCTCCTCACCGTGGACTGCAACTGCGAACAGCAGGCGGTTTGCGGTGACGACTCTTGTGACGCAGGTGAAGATTCCTGCAACTGTCTTCAAGACTGCCCCATTCCTGCGGAGTGGACTTGCGACGCAGCCCTCTTCGGCGACGGTAGCTGCGACTGCGACTGCCTCGCAGTGGACCACTGTGACTGCGAGCCGGAAGAGTGTGCGGCCGAGTGCGGAGACGGCTTCTGCGACGTCGACGAGAACTGCGCGGATTGCCCCGACGATTGCACCTGCGTCTGCGAAATAGATGCACAGATGTCTTGCGGCGCAACCCTGGAAGACTCCACCTGGGGCAACTCCAACAAGATGAGCGACTATTCCTGCGCCTGGTGGGACGCCAGCGGGCCCGAATACACCATCCAGGTGAAGCCGTATTGCGACGGCACGCTCACCGCCACCTTCATCAAGCAGACCGGAGGAGAGTTGGACATCTTCGCCCTTCCCGGCTGCCTGTCCAATGACGGCTGCCTCGGCGCGGGAGAGAGCTCTGTGAGCGTGACCGCGACGAAAGACATCAACACCTACCTGGTAATCGACGGGACCGACGGCGACGTTGGAGACTTCAAGGTCCAGGTGGACTGCGAGTGCGACCAGGACGACAAGTGCACCGCATACGACTCCATTACCTGCGATTCCACCTTCTCCGGCAGCACCGCCGGCGAAGGCACCACCGATCTTCTCGATGAGTACCTCGCCTGCTCCGAGTGGGCCGAGGACGGACCGGAGCAGGTGCTTTCCTTCCACGCTGACTGTGCCGGCATGGCCAAGGTCTCGTTCGTTGAGTCCAACGCAGACCTGGACCTGTTCATTCTCGACGCCGACCAGGGCTGCGCGGCCGCAGGTTGCATCGCCTTCGGCGGCAACAAGGTCGTGTGGGAGACCGAAGAGAACCACGACTATTTCGTGGTGGTCGACGGATACCTGGGAGATTCCGGTGACTACACCATCGAGACAACCTGCGCCTGTGGCGTCGACTACATCTGCAATGATGGGGTGTGCCACGAAGAGGAAGACGAGTGTTCCTGCATCCAGGACTGCTGGGACCCGGTGGGCTGGACCTGCCCCTTGGGCAAGTGGGGCGACGGCGTGTGCGATTGCGACTGCGGAATCGACGACTCCTGCGACTGCACTCCCGAAGAATGTCTTCCCTCGTGCGACCTGGCCGGAACCATCGAGTGCGGCCAGAGCGTAACCGCCAGCACCGTGGGCGGCGGCGATGATCTGGACTCCTACAACTGCACCGAGTACTCCGAAAATGGTGCAGACCTCGTCTACGAAGTACTCCCCGGCGATTGCACCGGCATCGCCACCGCCACCCTCGACCCGGGCCAGGTGGATCTGGATGTAATGTTCCTCACGGCCTGCGGTGCGGATTACTGCGCCGAGTACGGAGACGCCACGGCCAAGGCATACATTACGTCGGGCGTGAAGAGCTACATCGCGGTTGACGGCTTCAACCAGGCCGAAGGCTCGTTCCAACTGGACCTGGCCTGCGAGTGCGGCGTCCAGCCCTCCTGCGGCGACGGCGCCTGTGGAGACGGCGAAACAGTCTGCACCTGCCCCGACGACTGTTGGGACTCCACCGACTGGGCTTGCCCCGACTCCTGGTGGGGTGACGGAGTGTGCGACTGCTCCTGCGCCCGGTTCGATTCGTGCGACTGCCCGCCCGGTGTGTGCGGACCACAATGCGGTGACGGTGTGTGCTCCGGCGCCGAAAACAACTGCAACTGCGTCCTCGATTGCTCAATTCCGGCAGGGTGGACATGCCCCAAAACACAGTGGGACGATGCCTCTTGCGACCAGGGATGCGGCGTTGCCGACAGTTGCGACTGCTAGAGTACTTGCTGAATTGCTCGTGCTGAAAGAACTTCTACGGAGCCGGCGACTGCTTCTTTTCTAACGCCTCCACTACCTTTTCGAGATTCTTTCTGGCTGCAAGGAAATCGGGACCGGCTTGAACCGCGGCCTCGAACTGCACCCGAGCCTCTTCCAACCTGCCCACACGGGCAAGGGCCTCGCCCAGGTCGTTAAGCACGAACGGGTGGCCGCCCGACAGCCTCAAAGCCTCCTGGAAATGGGGCAAGGCTTCATCCAGTTTGCCCACGAGGGACAGGCTGCGGGCTAGCGCGTCTCGCGGCAGAGGGTTGTTGGGATTCAACGCCACCGCCCTTTCAAGTTGTTCCACCGCACCGTCGTGATCGTTAGCTTTGGCCAAGGCCATGCCGTACTCGAGCTGCAACAGTGCGTTGTCGGGCGCCAATTTGGCCGCGGTGCCGAAATGAATCAGAGCCCCCTCCAGATCCCCACCCTGGGCCTTGGCCTGGGCCAGCGCGAAGTGGGCCTCCCCGCTGTTGGGGTTGTCGGCCGCCACCTCCTCGAAAGTCTTCAGGTCGGCCGCACCCTGCAGCGCCGTCGCCTCGGCCAGTTCCAGATTGGATCTGGCGGCATCAAAATCGGGCTTCAACACCAACGCCTTCTGGAAATGGGTTACCGCCTCTTCAAGCTTGCCGGAATGCACCAACGCCATGCCCAGGTTGTTGTGATAGTCCGGGTCCGAGGAATTCAGCTCCACCGCCTCCTTGAAGTGGGGAACAGCCTCCTCCAGCCGGTTCAAGCGGGCAAAACAGAGGCCCAGGTTGTGGTGTACCTCGGCCATCTTCGGGTCCAACCTGAGAGCCTTCTCGAAATAGGTGATCGCCTCCTCGTACCGCTCGTTTCTGGCCAACGCGAATGCGTAGTTGCTGTTGTGACCGGGATCAATGGGAGACAGTCGCACAGCTTCCCCAAACTGTTCAAGCGCCTCGTCGATCCGACCGCTCTCAAGCAGCGCGGTCCCCAATTTGCTCCTGGCCAGAGCCGATTCCGAATCGAGGGCCACAGCTTTTTCAAAGAGGGTCATCCCGCCCGCCGTGTCGCCCTGGCCCATGCGCTCCATGCCCAGGTTGACGTGGGCCTCGGAATCGGCAGGAGCCAGGCGGATCGCCTCCTCGAAATGCTCGATGGCCGAGTCCGAATCGCCACCCTTGGACAGGGCTACGCCCAGGTCCTTGTGTGCCTCTACGTTCTTCGGGTTTATCTTCAGCGCCATCCGCAAGTGCTTCTTAGCCGCCTCCATGTCGTCAGCCATGGCAGACTCCGACGCGGCCCGCACGTAGCTGGTGTCGTCCAGAAAGTTCTCCCTCATTACCTGGATCGCATCAGGTGGAAGCGGCACGAACTCCGGGATATTTGCCGCACGATCCGCGGTCGTGAACCGATCCAAGACAACGGGCGGCGTGGAGCGCCCTTCACTATCTATGTGGGTAAGGAACAATTGCGTATAGGGGCCGTTCTCCTTTGAGGAAAACACCAGCCACTTGCTGTTGGGAGACCAACTGTGCCACGAGTTCATCTTGCTGGTGTTGCATTCCATGCGGCGAGCCTCGCCGCCCTCGGCCGGCATTATGTACAACTCGGAGTCGGGCTGCAAAAGCATGTAGCTCCGGGCCTTGCAGAACACGACCCACTTGCCGTCGGGAGAATAGCGGGGGAAGAAGTTGCTCATGCCGTTGTCGGACGCGCCCGACAACGGCTGCGGAGTCCCCCCTTTGCCGTCGTTGAATGGAATGGTGTAGAGGTCAAACAGGAACTTCCTGCTGCCGTCCAGGTACTCCTTTGCTTCCTCTCTGGCCAACAGAACCGCTTTCTCGTCTTTCAGGTTGGGAATGACCGCAGCCTTGGCCCGGGCAAAGATAATGGTCTTGCCGTCAGGACTCCAGGTGGGATTGCTCTGAACCAGGGAGGGGTCGTCCGCGCCGGGCAGAGCGTTGAACTCGCCCGTTTCCAGGTCGTAGACAACGAGGATCCCTTGAATGGGGAAGAACAACTGCGAAAACGCCAGGTCCGGCCTGGGCACGAACACTGAACGATCTTTCACAGTGCTCACCACGTATCGCCCATCGGGAGACACCTGGGAGAGCAAGCCAAAAGTGGTCTTGCCGTCATCGCGCTTATAGTCGCTCCAGGAGATTACACTATCGCTGTTCAACTCCATTTCCCTGCCCACCGGGACCACAACGTACGAGCCCTTGTCGTTGGCGTAGTCGACATCCATGCCCAGGGTTTTGCCGTCTGCGGAAAAGGAGTGGCAGTTTCCGCAAACAGGCAGGTTTTCCAGCACCACGGGAGGTTGTTCGAGGGAAGAAACCGAGCCGAATCGCCATCTGATCTCGGAAGGGTCTTCAATCGCGTCGATAAACGGCAGTATCACATCCCGGTAGAAGATGGAGGCCCCGACCTCGTCGGAGGAGGTACTGATGCGGACCGAAGCGGCGGACACGACCGTCGTCGAAGTCGGGCTCTCCAACCCCTGAATCGTCACCCGGCACTCCTTCTCCAGACTACGCTTCTTCATTCGGTCCCAATCGGCGGGAGCCGGAGTCCATTCTGACTTTTCCGAGACAAACTCCAAATTGGCTGCCCCGTCGTCAAAGCCGGCGATGATTCTCCAGGACAAAACCCCCGAAGAACCGTCCTCCCAGCGAAACGTCGGCGGCGCCGATTCGGGAGGAAAGAGGGTGCCGTCCAGAGGGTAGGATAGTGCCAACCCGGCGACCGGCGTTTCCTCCTCCGTAGCCGCGGGCTTCTCCTCCATGGCGGCCGCGGGCTGCTCCTCCTTGACGACGGCGGGCTGCTCCTCCTTGACGACGGCGGGCTGCTCCTCCTTGACCGCGGCGGGCCGCTCCTCCTTGACCGCGGCGGGCTGCTCCTCCTTGACCGCGGGCGGCTCCTGCTCTGCAGCGACAGGCGCTTCCTCGCTCCCAGGCGCCTTCTCCCCGCAGCCTGCGAACAACATGGTAACACCGAACAACACCGACAATCCGATAGTGGTCGAAATACGCATCTTACCCGTCCTTTTCCATGCGAGTCATATGTCGGCTTTCTATTATAGTAACCGTTCACCCCCTTCAATCTCTTCCATGATCGCCCGGTGCCTGGCGGGT
>CAZVFX010000127.1:0-20461 GCA_964626565.1 uncultured Myxococcales bacterium | reverse complement strand
TTGTTTCTCCTTGTTGCCGTTGTTGAACTGCGACGACGCCAACAGCTGCACTAGCGACTCTTGCGACCCGGAGACCGGTTGCATCCACGACCCGGCTTCCGAAGGCGATGCCTGCCCGGAGGGAACGTGCTACCAGGGCACATGCTGCGCGCCGGCGTGCGAGGGCAAACTGTGCGGAGACGACGGCTGCGGAGGAAGCTGCGGGGATTGTACCGGACAGCAGGAGCTTTGCGTCGAGGGCGCGTGTGTATGCCAACCCGCGTGCGACGGTATGGACTGTGGTGACGACGGCTGCGCCGGCACGTGTGGAGAATGTCCGGGAATGCAGGACTTGTGCGTCGAAGGCGCGTGTGTATGCCAGGCCGATTGTGACGGCAAGTTCTGCGGAGACGACGGTTGTGCGGGAAGCTGCGGAGATTGCCCGCCTGGCGAGAGCTGCCAGGAGGGTCAGTGCGAGGTGAAGTGCGGCGACGACCAGTGCGGCGCGGGTGAAGACCAGTGCAACTGTGCGGAAGATTGCGCCACGGGTTGCGCCGGATGCTGCGGTGGGGGAATGTGCCAGATTGGCGACACTGCCGAGTATTGCGGTAGCGGTGGTGGTGCGTGCCTGACTTGCGGTGCGGGCAAGGCCTGCGAGGCCGGGAGTTGCGTCACCGCCCTTACCTGGACCGACCCGGCCACCGGTCTGATGTGGGAGGCCAAGCCCAGCGAAGACAAATTGATGCAGGACCCGGCAGTACAATTCTGTCTTGACCTCGAGCTGGCGGGTCACTCCGACTGGCGCCTGCCGACCATCGACGAACTGCGAGGATTGATCCGGGGTTGCCCGGCCACCGAAGCCGGCGGGAGCTGCAACATCGCGATTGGCGATTGCATAAGTTACCTGTGCCAAGACGAATCATGTGCCGGTTGTCAGCACCTGGGTGGACCTGCGAGCGGATGCTATTCGCCGGAAGGGCTGGCGGATACGTGCAGTGCCTACCAGTCGTCCACTGAAGACTCGAACTCCAATTGGGGGCACGTGTTCTGGGTGGACTTCTACACTGGTTCCTTCGCCAGCGTCCAGGGGCTCGTAAGAGTCCGGTGTGTCAGGTAGCAGAACGCCACCTTCGAGAACAACTGGAGAGCCTCTCTAATAGACAGGCCTGGCGCCAACGACGCATTTGCGGACGCCATCGGCCTGGACGCAGGAGCGGTCCATGCCTTCGCCGGGGCGGCAATCGTCGTCGGTGTTGCACTCGTCAGCGGTAGTGTCGCAAGCAAAGGCGCCGTAATCCATGTCGTCAAGCGCGTAGAAGCGGGAGCAAAGCAGCCCTTCTCCGCATTCCTTGTCCGACAGGCAAGCGGCGGGGAGGCATCGGCCCACCGGGTTGTCGCACATGCACAGTGCACCCGCACCACAGTCGGAGTCCTTGGTGCAGCCGTAGTGACACATTTTGGAAGGGAGTTGACCTTCTGCAGCACAGTAGCCGTTGGGCTTTTCGGAGCAATCTGCATTGCGATTACATCGGTCGTCCGCATTCTTCAGGTTGGGATCGGCTTTTTCGGCGGAGTCATCGGCGATTGTGGACGGACACTCAACGACCGCGGGGCGGTGGACCCGGCCGTCCTTGCACTCGAAGAGGCCGGACGCCTTGTACGCCTTGTCGGCCTCGCAGGGGCCGTGCTTGAGAGCAGCCGCCGGCGCCGCTGTATTCTCTACGGCTGGAACCTTGACGGGCTGCTTGTCGATTTTCGGCCCCGCCTGCTCCGCGCCTGCACACCCCAAAACAAATGCCAGAGCCGCAGTTGCAACTCCCAACCGATGCAAGGCTGTTCGCATGCCTGGTCTTCCAACTTTTCTGTTCATCCCAACTCCCTGTTTCGACGGCCCATATAGCATCTCGTCCGCCGTGCTGAACGATAGGGCACAAGTCTAGCTCAGGGGACGGCAAAGATCAATCGGACTGGTGCTACTTCTCTTCGGTTGTCTCAGGCGAGTTCTTGCAGCCTTCCTCTTGGCCGCGGTCACAGGCGAGCTTCTGCAGCAGCTCGCAACACCTCTGGTCCCCGGCCTTGCAGGCTTTTCCGGCGACTGATTCCGCTTCGGCCGTGCGACCGAGCTGCTCCAGATCAAACACCTGCTCGTAGCAACTCTGCAACACGCCGGCCTCGCATGCCAGGCCTCGATAGCGCGCAGCCAGTGACAACGCCCCGTTCTCATCGTGAAACATCCCCAGTGCCGCACAGCCGTTGTTCTCCGCGGCGTTGCAGCGGAGCTTTGAGTACAACGCGGTCAAGGCCTTGCAGGCATCGTCTGTCCCGGCCTTGCAGGAATTCTCGAATTTCTCCCTTTTCTGCTCGAGTTCTGCGGCCACTTCACGCAAGGCGCGGATCATGAGGCAGGCGTTCTTGTTCCCCTTTTCGCAGAATGCCTTGCCCCGGCCCAGCCTCATCACCATCCTGGGCTCACCCAGAACCTCCCCGGCGTCGCGGAGGCAGGCCTGGTAGTCCGCCCCCTCGCACGTCGCAGCCGAAACGTCGGCCGGTTCTTCCACCACGGCTGCTTGTACTTCGATGGGCGCAAGGGTAATAACCAGGAGCACGGATACAATGTGCAACCTCATAAGTGATACCTCCATGTTGTGGACTAAGCGAGCGCTCGCCGCACGGCTGCAACCACGTTGGCCGCGGTCATGCCGTACTTTTCGGCGAGGACGTCACCGGGGGCGGAGGCGCCGAATTCATCGACGCCTAAGGTTATGCCGTCAAGGCCGGCGTACTTCTGCCACCCTAAGGTCGCACCCGCTTCCACCGTCACCCGGGCGGTGACGGCCTTAGGCAGCACCGACTCCTTGTACTCGTCGGGCTGCGCGTCAAACAACTCCATGCAGGGCATGGCGACTACCCGCACGCCGACTCCTTCGGCGGCGAGGGTCTCACTGGCCGACAAGGCCAGGTGCACCTCCGCCCCCGTCGCGATAATAATCGCAGCCGGATCATCGGCGTCGGCCAGCACGTAGGCGCCCTGCGAAAGGTCGCCTCGCGCACCCAGTTGCGCGTAGTCCAGCGCGGGCAGGCTCTGGCGCGAGAGCACCAGGGCGGTGGGTCCGTCGCCCCGGGCCATGGCGTGGGCCCAGGCGGCCGCGGTTTCGTTGGGATCCGCGGGGCGAACCACGTGCAGCCCGGGGATCACGCGCAACGACATCAGGTGTTCCACCGGCTGATGAGTGGGGCCGTCCTCGCCCACCGCGATACTGTCATGAGTCCAGATGTACACAACGGGCAGGTCGTTCATCGCGGCCAGACGCACGGAGGCACGCATGTAGTCCGCGAAGACGAAGAAGGTGGAGGCGTACGTGCGAATGCCTCCGTGATACGCGATGCCGTTGGCGATGGAGCCCATGGCGTGCTCGCGGATACCGTAGTGGATGTTGCGCCCTTCCCCGGTAGCACCGTTGAACGAGCCGCCGTCCTTGATGGTGCACTTGGTGGAACAGGACAAGTCCGCATCCCCGCCCATGAGCCACGGAACCTTGGCCGCGATGGCGTTCTCCACGACACCGGCCGCGGCCCTGGTGGCCGCCTTTTCTCCCGGTGCCCACTGCGGCAGATCCACGTCCCAGCCTTCGGGGAGGGACCCGCTGAACGCCTGCTCCCACTGGCTGGCAAGCGCGGGGAACTCCCGGGCATAGTCTTCGAAACGGGTGTTCCACGCCCCCTGGCAGGCTCCGCCTTCGGCCCGCACGTTGGACAGGTAGTCTCGAACGGCATCGGGCACGAAGAAAGGTTCATCCCACTCCCAGTCCAGCGCTCTTCTGGTAAGTGCTATTTCGTCCTCGCCCAGGGGCGAGCCGTGGGAGGCGGCGGTGCCCTGCTTGTTGGGTGAGCCGAAGCCGATGGTGGTCTTTACGATGATGATGGAGGGACGAGTGGTGTCCGCCTTCGCCTCATGGATCGCCCCGTCGATGGCCGCCAGGTCGGTGTCGCCGTCCGCAACGTGGAGCACCTGCCAGCCGTAGGACCGATAGCGGGCTGCCAGGTCTTCGGAAATGCTCAGGTCCATGGGCCCGTCCAGAGTAATGTCGTTGGAGTCGTACAGGTAGATGAGTTTTCCCAGTTTCAGGTGACCGGCCAGCGACGCTGCCTCCGCGGCCAGGCCTTCCATCAAGTCACCGTCGGAAACCAGGGCGTAGGAGAAGTGGTCCACGATGTCGAAACCGGGCCGGTTGAAGTAGTTGGCCAGAAAGCGCTCGGCCACTGCCATGCCCACCGCGTTGACGCTGCCCTGGCCCAGGGGACCGGTGGTGGCTTCCACGCCGGGAGTGAGGAGCGACTCAGGGTGTCCCGGGGTGAGGCTGTCCCACTGCCGGAACTCTCTTATGTCGTCCATGGAGAGGCCATAGCCGTTGAGGTGCAGCAGGCTGTACAACAACATGCTGCCGTGGCCGGGGGAGAGGATGAACCGATCGCGGTCGGGCCACTTCGGGTCGGAAGGGTTGTGTTTCAAGTGGTACCGCCACAGCACATACGCCATGGGCGCCGCGCCCAGGGGCAACCCGGGATGCCCGGAATTCGCCTTCTGGATCGCATCCATGGAAAGGGTCCGAATGGTGTTTACACACAGCCGGTCCAAAGTTAGATTCAGGTTGCTCATGCTCCCTCCCGCAAGGTCAAAAAGATGCACACGGAAGCGCTTATATCAGAAAGGTTTGGAAAGTGAAACGCTTAGATCGCGTGGAGGGTGCGGCTATCCGCACCAGTCGTCCTTGTCCGCGCAGCAGGAAGTCATCCAGCAGTTCCAATCGCAGTCGCACCCGGAGAACTCCTTGCCGCAGTTGTCGCGGCAGGTATGCACACCGCACTCGTCGCGGGCGTCGACACAGCAGTCGCCGTAGTTGACACAACCGGAATCACACCAGCAATCCCCGCCGACCGCGGAGTCGTAGCCGCCATGGCTCCCGCACTGGCCGATGCAGGTGGGACGATCGCACTCATCCGCCGCGTTGTCGCAGCAATCCCCCCAACTGACGCAACCCGAGTCGCAGTAGCAGTTGTCACCGGTCTTGCTGCCGCCGCAATAGCTGTCGCAACCGCTCCACTGGCAACTGCCGCTACAACTCTTCTGTTCGCAACCGTTGCACCACTGTGTCTGCCCGGGAGAACAGGGGCCCTCGTCGGTACAGCCGCTGTAGCTCCAGCTGCAGGAGTTGGTGCACTGGTAGAGCTTCTTGCCGCAATTGCCGCAGGAGCTCTCCTTCTTGGTGGACCCGGGGGAACAGGCGCCCTGGCTGACGCAGGAACCCTTCTGCCACTGGCACTGGCTGTTGCAGGAATACTGCTGGTCGCCACAGTTGCCGCAGCTTCCTTCCGTCTTGCTCTGCCCCTGGGAGCACACACCCTCGTTGGTGCAACCCTGGTAGCTCCAGGAACATGAGTTGGAACAGGAGTACTCCTTCTGGCCGCACTTGCCGCACGACCCTTCCAGTTTGCTCGAGCCGGGCGAGCACTGCCCCTCGCCAGTGCATCCGGAGTAATCCCAGAAACACTGGTTCGAGCAGGTATATTTGGCCTGGCCGCAGTCGCCGCAAGATCCTTCGTACTTGCTCTGCCCCGGGTTGCAGTCCCCTTCGCCGTTGCACGGGCTCCACTGGCCCCAGGTACAGTTGTTGGAGCACGTGGATGTCTGGCTGCCGCAGTTGCCGCAGTTCTGGTCTTTCTGTTCGCCCGGCGTGCAGGCAAAGGTCTCATCGATCTCCCAGTCGCAGTCGTCGTCCTGGCCGTTGCAGGTCTCCTGAGGCTTGGGATCGCACTGCTGCACGCAAACCAGTTCCTCCTGGCAGTTGTTGTAGTTCATGCAGGTTTTGGGCTCCATCGCGGAGCAGGCTCCCCACTGGCCACCGTTGCACGTCTTTTTGCCATCTCCACACATGGTGAAACAGTCTTCCTGCATGCCGTCAATCTGGCCGTCGCAGTCGTTGTCCTTGTTGTCGCAAATCTCCGCCTGGGGGAAAACCACCTGCTTGCAGGTGAGGGATCCGTTGGTGCACTCCAACTGCCCGAGTTTGCACTCGCCGCTCAACCCCTGCACGGTGCACGGCCCGCCGCCGCCGGGGTTCTCTTCGTCGACGGCGCCGTCGCAATCGTTGTCCTTGCCGTCGCAAACTTCGGGGAACTGGTCCGGCTGGATGTTGGGGTTGCACTTGAGCAAACCGTCCTCACACGACTGAATACCGTTGCTGCAAAGTCCGGGAAGGTTACTGTCGCACGGCTGCCCTATGCCGATGGCCCCTTCGTCGATGTCGCCATCGCAGTCATCATCGAAGCCGTTGCACTCCTCCTGCTTGATCTCGAACTCGCACCCGTCGAAAGGCTGGGTGTTGCAGTCCTTGAACCCCGGCTTGCAGGCTGCGACCACACACAGCCCCTCTTCGCATTTCTGGAAGCCGACGTTAGGCAGTTCGCACGCATTCCCGCAAAAGCCGCAATGGTCCGCGTTGGTGTAGGTATCGGTGCAGAATCCGTTGCCGCAATCCTGCAGGTTGGGCTGGTCGGGCGGGCAGATGCAGTCGCCACCCATGCAGAGCTTGGGCGGAATGCAGTTGTTGGGCAGTTCGTCGATCTCGCCGTCGCAATCGTTGTCCAACAGGTCGCACACTTCCATGGGGGAGGTCTTTTCGCACTCACAGCCGTCAAAGATCAACTCATTGGTGTCAACCCACGGCAACTGGCAGGCTGCGATGGTGCACATGCCGGTTTCGCAGCCGTACTGCATCACGTGCTCCAGTCCCATATCGTCACAATCGTTGTCGCACCAGCCGCAATGGTCGGGATTGACCAGAATGTCGGTGCACTTGTTGACCTCGCACTCCTGGAGGTTGGGCTGGTCAAGGGGGCATGAGCAGAAGCCGAACTCGCAGATTTTCGGCGCCGGGCAGTCGGTGAGGGGAACTTCGTCAATCTCGCCGTCGCAATCGTTGTCGATAAGGTCGCAAAGTTCGGCGGACGAAGTCTTTTCGCACTCGCACCCGTCCCACTGTTGGGTGTTGACGTCAAAGAAGTTGGGCTCACATTGCAAAATGGTGCACATCATCTCTTCGCAGCCATAGGTTTTTACCCCGGGCCACTCCATGTCCGTACACGAGTTATCGCACCAGCCGCAATGGTCCGCGGTGGCGGAGATGTCCACACAGCCCGCCTCACCGCAGTCCATGATGAGGGGGTTGTCCAGCGGACACTGGCACAAACATCCCTCGCACACCTTGGGCGGCGGGCATCCCATGAGGGGCTGCTCGTCGATGTCGCCGTTACAGTTATCATCCACACAGTTACACTCTTCCGGCAAGATCTCCCACTCGCACCCGCTGGCGGGCCAGCCGTCGCAGTTGGCCCACCCGTCCTGGCAGGACAGCGGCCCACACACGCCGCCCTCGCAATAGTGGAGCACAGTGTTATCCAGAGCGCACATGTTGCCGCAATAGCCGCAGTTGGAAGGATCGTCCCAGTAGGCCAGCAGCGGCACGCAGATACCGTCGCACAGGTCGCAGCCGGCCGGGCAGATGCACAGCCCGTCTTCGCAAGTTCCCTCGCACTCTTCTATGCCGGGGCAGATCTCGTCGCCTTCGTCGACAGCGCCGTCGCAGTCGTTGTCTGCGCCGTCGCATACTTCAGGCTCAATAGGACACTCGCACCCATCTTGCAGGAAAGTGTTAAAATTCTCGAAGCCGGCCTGGCATTTGGCGATCTTGCACTGACCGCCCTGGCATACGAAGGTCTCGACGTTGTCCGCCTGGCACGGATCGTTGCAGCCGCCGCAGTGGGCCACGTCGGTTTGCAGGTCCACGCACACGCCGCTACCGCAGTCCACCATCCCTTCCGGGCACACGCAGCCGCAGTCATCACCGGTGCACAGGCACAGTTTGCCGCCGCCGCAGATGTCCTGCTCCTCGTCGACGCCCCCGTCGCAGTCGTTGTCCAGGCCGTCGCATTGTTCGGGTTCGGCCGGGGGAGCATCGCAGTCGGACAGGCCCTGGGCAGAGCAGTACCGCTCTCCAAAACAGGTGCCGAATTCATTTTCGGAATAGCAGTCAGTGGTCGCCCCGTCCTCCACGTACTGCAGCGTGCAGGCGCACAGCCCGGCTTTGGGCTGGCACTGCAATTCGATGGTGTCTGCGGTGGGCACCTCGTTGCAGTCATAGCCGGTAGGACAGTCGTGATGGCTCTCACACTTGGCCCCGCAGAAACTCCCATCGGCCTCCCAGGAGACGCAAAGTGAACCGGTGGAGTAGCCGCTCTGCTGGCAGTCGCTGTTGTTGTTGCACGGCCGGCACAGGCCCAGCCATTTGGGAATGCAGACGTACTCGCAATCGGGGCAGGTGCTGCTGAGCACCTCGCAAGTAAACCCGTCGTCGGGGCATTCCTCGTAGCAGTTCTGGGAACACACCTTGCCTTCCCGCCCCTCGACACACCACCCGCCCGCACAGTCTGTGTTGCCATCGCAGGGGCAGCCGAAATCGAAGGGGGGAACCGAGCAGTTGGCCACCAGGTCGAAGGAGATCTCCAGCAACTCATATTTTGTCTCAGGCTGACCGCCCTCGTCCTTGTGGTGCACGTCGGCAAAAATGACCTCAACGGAAGGGATCTCCACAGCGTCGGTGGGCTTCACCTCCCACTTCTTGATCTCCCCCGTCTGATCGTTTCCTTGTCCGTCGGCGGAACCGGTGGTTCCTCCACCGCCGCCACAGGCGGCCAGCATCGACACAGCGGCCACAGCCAACAATATTCGATTCAGCATCCTCTCCCTCCGACAGCGGCCGGCAGAAACCGCGGGCCATAGACGAAAGCGTACTGCTGTATTGTATTGAAAGCCTAAGTAAGTAGCAACAGTAGTGATATACAACAGAAAGTAAGTCGGGGGAGGCGGCCTCAGCTCTCCTGCAGACCCTGCTTCTGAACGTCACCGTACAGTTCGCCCAGAGAACGCTCGGGGTCCCGCAGCTCCACCTTGTGGTTCTTGCAGCCCCGACGGGAGCAGAAGTAGACGTCGCCGTCGACCGCCAGGGCCAACATGGCAAGGCTTGCGGCGCAAATGTCACACTCTTTTTTCACCACCAGGGCGTGGTCGCAGGCGGGGCAGAATAGTTCGGTCTGCTCCCCCATGCCGACTTGCACGTTGGTGTCGAAGCGGAAGCTGCCGTAGATACTGCTCAAATGCAGGGGGAACACCTCTTCGCTCAGCCGCAGATTCAGTCCGATTGAGGCGTTGCCGTCGAGAACGGTCTCGTGGTCCATCAAATCTGCTTCGCAGTATGGGCAAATCACTTTCAGGGGGATCATCTTTACGACCTCGCCGGGACTTGGCTACAAGCCTAGCCTAATGATAAGGGGAAGCGGCATAAAAGCAAGTGATTTGGTGTGGTTCACGACGCTCTGGACACGACCTTGGCGGGCTGATAAGATCCCGATGGAGTATAAACAGCGACGGAGTGGCAATATGTCTGGTCGACACGCGTTTAGCGGAGCGATATCTTTGGCGGCTCTCTTCCTGCTGGCCGCAGCCGTGATGCCGGCCGCGGCCCTGGCCCAGGCCGGGCCGTCGGCTACCATGAGCGCCGGACTGGAGGATGAGCGGGAAGGCGCTCCATCGTCTGAGAAGCTGCAAGAGACTCTCGACATAAACTACGGAAGGTACGCAGTGTTCGCTTCTTCGGCCTTCGGCTCCCGGCTGCAGGAGGGCAAGGCGGTGGACGCCTTGAAATCGGCCGTGCTGTCGCTGTCGGGAGTCCGACTCGAAGCAGTGCTCACGGGCAGCAGGGAAGGGGAAGGTCTGCAGCGCTGCCTGCAGCAGGTTGCCGACAATCCGGTGCTCGCCACCCGGCTGGCGGACGTGGCAGCCACAGGCCAGAATTCAGGAGAGTTCAAGGAGTACCTTCGAACCTACTGCAACAGCATGATGGGCACGCCTTATCGAAAGGGGAAAGTGCCGTTTCGACAGATGAAAGTGGGCAAGAAGGTCGGCGACCTGGTGGTGGAGAAAGGGAAGGTGTGGCTTTCCAAGGACCAGGGGTTCGAGGGCAACGCCAACGGGCACGTGGACCCGGGAGAGGTGTTCGGAATCAAGGCCGGGCTCATCAATATTTCGAAGGGCTCCCCATATTTGAGCGCCTCGGCCCGCATGGTTCCCCTGGACAACAACCTGCAGCCGTGCCCCCAGCCCGGCTCTGAGGAGTCGCTCAAAGCCCCTCCCGAGTGCCGCCACGCCGCGGTCCTCACCGACCGGCTGCCCCTGCCGGAACTGAGTCCCGGAGAGCGGGCGACCGTGGGGCCGTTCGACGTGGTCCTTAATCCCGATCTGCCCGGGCCCATGGATCTTTCCTTTGCCATGCTCGTGGATGCCTCGGGCGGGCCCAAGTCCCGCACCGTTTTGAAGGTGCACGTGGCTGCGGTTCCGGAGCTGAAATTAGCAAGCGTCGCGGTGGATGACGACGAAACGGGCAGCTCACGGGGCAACTCCGACGGCAGAATTGCACCGGGCGAGAAGATCGAATTGAGAGCCAAGATAGCGATGTGGGGCCGAAAATCTCTGTCCAAGGTCGGCATCCGAGCCCGCCAGTACTCATCGTTCCTTACTGTGGCGGACAAGAACCTGGGCATCCCCCAACTGAAGGAAGGCAAGGGCAAGCTGTTGTCCGGAGACTTCGAATTTGATGTGCCCACGGTGGAGCGGATGGGAGAAATCCCCCGGGGCGGCGCCAACCGGCAGTTTTTCACCGAACGCAAAATCACCCTGTGGTTCGCGGCATCGGGGTGTTCCGGCAAGACCAAGCTGGACAAGTCGTGGGCGACCTCCGTGCCCGACACCTACCTCTGCCCCCTGGGCGCTCCCGGATACACTTATGTGCTCAACGTGCAGCTTCCCATCGTGTTCGGGCAAGTTTTCCTCATTTCCTCCGACCCGGTGGGCGCCGAGGTGCTCGTCAACGACATTCCCATGGGAGTGGTCAAAAAGAACCGGCCGGTGGTGTTCACCCAGGTACAACCGGTGAAGAACAGCATCGTCTACTACACCTTGTCCGCGCGCAAGGAAGGCTTTGAACCGGCATCGCTAAAGGTACCGGTGATTTTCAAGGATGAGACGGCCAAAACTCTAACCATGCAATACGGGTTGGAGTTGAAAGAAAAAGCGAAGCCGGTGGTGGCGATCCCGGAACTACCCCTGGTGGAAACGGTGAAGAAGGTGGAGCCGGAGCCCCCGCCCGCAATTGAGCCCATCGTGGTGGAGAAACCGGAACCGCCCGAGGTTGAGGAGCCGGTGGAGAGGCCGCTGGCCGCGTTCCGACTGGGTGCGGCGACGCGCCTCTACCAGCCTGTGTTCTCCAAGAGCAGTGCGTCGGTGGACACATCCCACCCGCCGACCTTTGCCGGATTCGAACTCGGGGCCGCGTACTATTTCACCGCGGGGCTGCACGTCTTTCTGGACGGCCAGATGTTATTCTCCATGAGAGACCCCTCAGTCAAATTCCAGCAGGATACCAGCGGCACCTTCGTGGATGGGGTCCCCCTCAACAACCTCGACCTGGTGGTGGAGTCGGCCATGGTGTACGCACTGTGCCTGGGGCCGGCGTACCGCCTCGACCTGCCGCTTGTGAACCTGACCGGCAGCGTGGGCCTGCTGTTGGAAGGGGTCTCCGCCGACGCGGCGAGACACACCTTCTATGACGCCAAATCACTACCCCAACTGGAGGAATTCTCCATCGCCGCACGCCCCGCACTGGCGCTGTCCGTGGACGAGTTTTCACCGTGGGTGCCCTACGTCCGCGGGTTCGCAGTTGTTCCCAGAGAGGATTTCGACTGGGGTGTGGCAGCCGGACTGGAATACCGCCTCAAGTAAGCCCCCGGGGTGAAAACTCCTTGACTTCGCGCCCGTAAATCACGAAATTCCTTGGTGATTGATCGTATTGTATCAAACCCGCATGCGTTGAGGACGAAGATGGCATTGAGATTGTACAACACGTGGTCGAAGAAGAAGGATGAACTGGAGCCGCTCGAGCCGGGCAAGATCGGCATGTACGTGTGCGGTGTTACCGTCTACGACACCAGCCACATCGGCCACGCCCGCTGCTACGTTGCCTTCGACGTCATCTATCGGTACCTTCTGCACCGCGGCTTTGCCGTCAAGTACGTACGCAACTTCACCGACGTGGACGACAAGATAATCAAGCGGGCCAACGAAATGGGGATCCCGGTCACCGAACTGGCGGACCGCAACATTGAGCTTTACCACGACGACATGGATGCGCTGTGCTGTGCCCGGCCCGACATCGAACCCCGAGTGACAGACCACATCCCCCAGATCGTCAACCTCATCGAGCACGTGCTGGAAAACGGACACGGCTACGCTACCGACGACGGCTCGGTTTATTTCGCCATCGACAGTTTCCCAAAGTACTGCTACCTGAGCCGCCGCAACCTGGACGACATGATGGCCGGCGCCAGCGAGCGGGTGGAAACCGACACCAACAAGAAGAACCCGCTGGACTTCGTGTTGTGGAAGCCCTCGAAGGAAGGAGAGCCGGCGTGGGACTCCCCGTGGGGGAAAGGGCGTCCGGGTTGGCACATCGAGTGTTCAGCCATGAGTGCGGAGCACTTGGGCAAATCGTTCGACATCCACGGCGGCGGCAAGGATCTGGTGTTTCCCCACCACGAAAACGAAATCGCCCAGTCGGAGGCGGCCTGGCAGCAGAAGTTCGTCAAATACTGGATGCACAACGGCTTCGTAAACGTTGACGAAGAAAAGATGTCGAAGTCGCTGGGCAACTTCTTCTCCATCAAGGAGGTGCTGACGAAGTACCACCCCGAAGCTGTGCGCACCTTCCTGTTGTCGACCCACTACCGGAGCCCCATTAACTACTCTTCGAGAAACCTGGACGAGGCTACCGGTCGCATCGAGTACATGTATGAGACGCTGCTGAAGTTGGACCGTGCCATCGAGATGGGCGGGAACGAAGGTGACAATCTCTACCCGGGCACGGAGAAGGTGGAAGAAGAGATTGAGCAGGCCATGGACGACGACTTCAACTCGGCCGCGGCGTTGGGCCACCTGTTCGAGTTGTTCCGCGCCGGCAACGAGTGGTCGGCGAAAAAGAAGAAACTGCAAGGCCGCATCACTACCCTCAGGCGTATGCGCGAGGTGATCACCAAGGCCGCCGGGATCTTTGGAATCCTCGAGAAGGACCCTGCAGAGGCGCTGGAAGAGATCAGGGCGCGGGACGTTGTGCGCCTTGAGTTGGACGTGGGCTGGATTGAGGGTAAGCTGGCCGACCGCACTCAGGCGAGAAAGGACCGTGACTTTGCCGCGGCCGACGGCATTCGAGATGAATTGCTGGCTCGAAACATCACGGTGCAGGATACGCCGGAGGGCACATCCTGGGGAGTGGCGAGGGGGTAGCATGGCGAAGTTGGAGCTGAAATTCTTTCCGGAGCCGGTGTTGAGGGAGAAGTGTGAGCCGGTGGAGGAGTTCGGGGAAGAACTGAAGACGCTGGCTTTGGACATGGCCGAGACCATGTGGGCCAACGACGGTGTAGGCCTGGCGGCACCTCAGATCGGGGTGGCAAAACGGCTGCTGGTGCTGGACGTGGCCACTGGGGAGGACCGTGGCAAAAACCTCATCGTGCTGTCCAACCCTGAGATCATCGAAAGGGAAGGGGAAATCGAATGGGAAGAAGGGTGCCTGAGTGTGCCTGGAATGACGGTGAAGGTGAAACGGTCCAATCGCGTGGTTGTGGAAGCCCAGGACCTTGACGGAAATACGGTGAGGGTCGAGGGCGAAGAGTTACCGGCTGTGGCTTTGCAGCACGAAATGGACCACCTGGACGGCGTTCTGATGTTCGACTACTTGTCGCCCCTACGGCGGCGCATGGCGCTAAAGGAGTACCGAAAACAGTTCAAAGAACAGGAAGAGGAATGAGGGTCGTCTTCATGGGTACGCCGGACTTTGGTTCGGCGATCCTGCTTCACCTGCTGAAGGCGGGCCATGAACTGGTGGGTGCATTCTGCCAGCCTGACCGCCCCAAGGGGCGGCGCGGCTCAGCAGTGCCGCCTGCGGTCAAGATATGTTGTGGTGAAATAGCAGTTCCGGTTCACCAACCGCGGCGGCTGGCCCGGAAGTCACGGGAGCTGTTGGAAGAGCTGGCTCCCGATGTCATCGTGGTGGCGGCCTACGGCCTGATTCTCCCACCTCGAATCCTGGCCATCCCACGGTTCGGGTGCATCAACGTTCACGCCTCAATATTGCCGAAGTACCGGGGTGCGGCTCCCATTCACTGGGCCATCGCCAACGGCGAGAGTGAAACGGGCGTCACCATCATGCAGATGGACAAGGGGCTCGACACCGGGGCCGCGCTCTCCCTGGAGACGGTGACCATCGATGCGGGAGACACCGCAGAATCGCTCCACGACCGGCTGGCGGAATTGGGCGGCCGGCTGCTGGTGGCGACGCTGGCGCAAATATCTGCAGGCAAGGCCGAGGCGACGCCTCAGGATGACGAGGCAGCCACCTGGGCGCCCCAGTTGACCCGGGACGACGGACGGGTGGATTGGAACTGGCCGGCGAACAAGATCATGAATCGGGTGCGGGGCTTCTACCCCTGGCCCGGTGCACACACCACCTTCCGGGGAAAGGGGCTAAAACTCTTCCCCTTCCTCGAGCCGGCCCAGACCGCCGACGCAACACCAGGCGTCATCGAAGCCATCTCAAAAGCCGGTCTCTCCGTGGGTTGCGGCGACGGTTCTGTGGTCATCCCCGAGGTTCAACTGGCGGGCAAGAAGCGTATGGCCGCAGCGGACTTCGCCGCGGGCGCTAGAATCGAGATTGGGGAGAAATTCGAACTATAATCTGTCCAGGACTCGCTCGATGCGCTCGATGAGTTCTCTGGTCTGCTCCAGGTTGGGGACGGAGATCCGGACGCAGGACTCAAGGCGCTCCATGGAACTGCGGTCGCGGATATACACCCCTTCTTCTTCGAGAAGGGAGCAGAATCGACGTGCGTCGGGCACCCTCATCAGGACGAAGTTCGCGGGTGTGAGCATCACTTCGATGCCCCGGGCGGCGAAGGTCTCTTTCAGCAACTCGCGGGAGGCGGCCACCTCGTCGGAGTAGTTGCGATAGTACTCAAGATCGCTCAGGCACGCCATGGCTGCAATCTGCCCCAACCGGTTGACGCTCTTGGGGTTGAACAGCTTCTTAAGGTGTGTCATTACTCCAGTGCTGGTGCACAGGTACCCCATTCTGAGGCCTGCGATTCCAAAACACTTCGAGAAGGTGCGGGTGATCACGATGTTGTCGTGACGTCCGGCCAGTGCGACCGCGGACTCGCCGTGGAACTCGAAATACGCTTCGTCGACGATGAAGATCGTTTCGGGGAACGACTCCAGCAGTCCCTCGACCTCTTCCTCGCTGTAGGTAACGCCGGTAGGGTTATTGGGACTTACGAGGTACACCATCCGGGTGTCCCGGGTAAGTGCTTGCCGGATCCCTTCCACATCGTTATCGAAGATGTTCTCCGGATAGTGGGAAACGACCTCGGCGCCCCGGGCCTGCACGTACACCAGGAAGTGGGTGTAAGTGGGCATGGGAACCAGCACCTTGTCGGCCGGGCCCAGGAAAGCCTTGCAGACCAGCTCAAGAGCATCATCAGAGCCGTTGGTAACCAGGATGTTATCCGTCGGGAGAGACACGTACTCCGAGAGACCTTCGGCGACTCCAGTGCTACCCAGTTCAGGGTACCAGTTGAGGTGGTTTGAGTGACTGAGGAATGCGACGATGTCCTCGTAAACCTTGGGTGAAGGAGGCACCGTCGATTCGTTCCAATCCAGCTTGAACGGAACCTGGGTCGGTTTGCTCCAGATTTTGGCCAGCGAAGACACCGGATCATAGGGTTTCAGGCTATCAAGATACTTGACGGGAGCGGGGGAGTCTCCCAGAGGCTCCCGATGGGCCTCCCTAAGATGTTGTTGCGCTGATGGTATGTAACGACTCGCCATTCAGTCTACCTCCGAGGGGGAATGGACATTGCCAGATTTCATTTTCGTTGTCAACGGCGATTCAGCCATGACACGAACGCCCACTTCCCAAGCAACAACTGTACCATACAACCGAGGCACCGAAAAAAAAGCGCCCGCCGCCTCGGAAATCGTGCATTTTGGACCCGGGCGCCGGCGATCTGCCCGATCAACAGTGGGCGGCGCAACGATGCCCCAGCCGCGAAAAGGGCCACTTTGTCGAATTGTTGACAGCAACACGTCTCGGTGCGTCAATTTCCTGACAATTCCCGTTGACAAAGCATTTGACACCGCCCGTGCGATCATATACAAGAGCCGTGTTTACGGGATAGCGTTGTCGGCGAACCCGACTAACTGAGTTAGGCACACAAGCATTGAAACAGGAAAGGAGGAAAGAATCATGCGTTGGAACCTGCTGGTAGTCATGCTGGTGTCCCTGGGATTGGCGTTCGCCGGTTGCAAGGGGGCAGAGGAAAAGAAGGAAGAGGGCAAGAAGGAAGAGGCCAAGAAGGTTGAGAAGAAGGCCGAAGAGCCCAAGGCTGAGGAGAAGAAGGAAGAGGCCAAGAAGGAAGAGGCCAAGAAGGAAGAGAAGGCCGAAGAGAAGGCCGAAGAACCCAAGGCCGAAGAAAAGGCCGAAGAACCCAAGGCCGAAGTAGCGAAGGAAGAGGTCAAGGCCGAAGAGAAGAAAGAAGAGCCGAAAGCCGAAGAGAAAAAGGAAGAGCCCAAGGCCGAAGAGAAGAAGGAAGAGCCCGCAGCCGCACCCGCAGGCGACCTGGGCGCCAAAGAAACCATCGACGCCGCGCTCAAGGCCCTGCAGGCCAAGGACGTCACGCCGATCTTCGCCATGTTCCCGGCCAAATACGTTGGCGACATCGAAGGTCTGGTACACGGCTTCGCCAACGCCATGGACAAAGAGGTGTTCGACAAGTCCATCGCACTGACCGAGCGGATCGTGAAGCTTCTGGTGACCCAGAAAGATGGCGTGGTCAAGGCCGTCGCCGGCTTCGGAATCCCGGCGAAGGACGAGGACATCAAGAAAGCCATCGACGCCGTGGCCGAAATGTGGGCCCTGCTGAAAGCCATGGGCCTCACCGACCTCGAAAAACTCAAGACCTTCTCCTTCGAGAAGTTCGCCAAGGAAACGGCTCCCAAGCTGGTTAAGATGTCCTTCGACCTGGCCGACACTACCCAGAAGGCCCAGGTGGACATGTTCCTCGCCATGCTGTCCGCAGTGCAGGTTGAGCAGCTCGAGACGGTCAAGGACGAGAAATTCGGCGATGCAGTAGTCGTCTCCGTAACCATGGCCGGCGACACCGAGAAGGTGAAGATGGTAAAGGTCGACGGCAAGTGGATTCCGTTGGATCTGGCCAAAGAGTGGGACGAAGGCATCGAGGAAGCAAAGAAGGGAATCACGGAAATGGCGGAAGAACTTCCCAAAGCCAAGGCAGAGATTCTCTCCCAGCTTATTGCGGTTGAGGCCGTTGTCGGCCAGATCGAAAAGACCGGCGACCTGAACATCGCGCTGCAGGCCCTCGGCATGGGCATGGCTCCCCCTCCCGCCCTCGAAGAGAAGGCGGTTGAGAAGCCCGAGGCCACCCCCCCGGTAGAAGAACCGAAGGGCGAAGAAGCACCCAAGGCAGAAGAGAAGCCCACCGAGGCCGTCGCCCCTGCCGCCGAATAAGTCTGCCTCACCTCACCTGAGTACCACCCCATAGAACTTTCCCGATGCTGCCCCGTATACTCTCCTGCTTCGTCGGCGATCCGGCATGGAGGAGGAGATGCCCAGAACATACAAGCTGCTGCTGGCCGCAATAACGTTGATGATGATTCCATCGGGTTGTGTTCCCACCCCGGTTGAGGCTGATGAACGAGGGGCTGCCCCGGATGTCGAGAAGCGCATCTGGCAGCGCCTCCACGGTGCTGAACCGGTAGAGATCGATGACCCGCGCGAGATCCCTGAAGGACAGATGCGGGTGCGCACCGAAGAGGGGAGGGTCATGGCCCTGCCCCTCGCCCACACCGCGGTGGAGGGGGAGGTCTCCGGCATGCTGGCCAGGGTGTGGGTGACCCAGTACTTCACCAACCCCTACAACCATCCCATCGAAGCAGTGTATGTATTCCCCCTTCCCCAGGCCGCAGCCGTCGATGACATGGAAATGGTGATCGGTGAACGCGTGGTCCGGGGCGTGATGAAGGAGAGGAAAGAGGCGCGCAAGATCTACGAGGAGGCGAAGCGTCAGGGCAAAACGGCCAGCCTTCTGGAACAGGAACGCCCCAATCTTTTTACCCAATCGGTCGCGAATATTCTGCCCGGCGACCAGATCAGGGTGCGCATCAGGTATGTGGAAGATCTGAAGTACGAAGACGGCGGCTATGAATTTGCGTTCCCCATGGTGGTCGGCCCACGCTACATCCCCGCCGGGGTACGCGACGCCAGGCGCATCGCACCACCGGTGCTGAAGCCGGGAGAGCGAACCGGGCACGACATCGAACTGGCCCTCACCATCAGCAGCGGTGTTGAACTGAGCGACCTCGAGTCTCCCTCTCACGACATCAACATCGAGAAGCAAGCAGGCAAGAAAGTGAAGGTGACCCTGCAGGCCCACGACACCCTTCCCAACAAGGACTTCATCCTGCGCTACAAAACCGCGGGCAAAAACCTGCAGGTAGCCAACCTGTTTCACGCGTCCAAGATGGGCAACTACTTCATGCTGCTGTTCCAGCCCCAGGCCGCACCCGAGAATGACGAGGTAGTTCCCCGGGAACTGGTCTTCGTGGTGGATTGCTCCGGTTCCATGTCCGGAACTCCGATGGCCAAGGCCAAGGAAGCGATGAAGAAGTCGCTCAAAGCGATGCGGCCCGACGACGAATTCCAGGTAATCAAGTTCTCCGACTCGGCCAACGGCTTCTCTCGCGGGCCGGTGCCCAACACCCCTGAGAACCTGAAGCGGGCGCTGCAGTTCGTGGACCAGATGCGAGGCACCGGCGGCACCCAGATGATCAAGGGAATCGAGGCGGCCCTGGACTATCCGAGCGACTCCAAGCGTATGCGGATCGTCGCGTTCATGACCGACGGCTACATCGGCAACGAAAACCAGATTCTCAACGCGATCAGGGAAAAGGCAGGCGACACTCGCCTGTTTTCATTCGGCATCGGTTCGTCGGTAAACCGCTTCCTGTTGGACCGCATGGCCGAGATGGGCAAGGGCTATGTCACCTATGTCAGGCAAGACGAATCCCCGTCTGCAGCAGTTGAACGCTTCTACCGGCGTATCGACAGCCCGGTGTTGGTGGATGTTGAAGTTCGAACCGAAGGCGGAGTGAAAATCTCAGAAGTATTCCCTTCCCCGATAAACGACCTCTTCGCAGGCCAGCCCCTTGTGGTCCACGGCCTGTACAAGGGTTCGGGCAAGGCCAGCTTCATCATCACCGGAAGAAAGGGCGGGGGGAAATTCAAGCAGGAGATCCGGGTCCGCTTTCCCGAGGACGAGCCGGACAACGGCGTGCTGGCCACCCTGTGGGCCAGGGCGAAGATCAAGTACTTCATGGACAAGATGGTGCGAGGCGAAGACGAGGAGTTGGTGGAACGGGTCACCGCACTGGCCATCAAGTACCGCATCATGAGCAAATACACCTCTTTCGTTGCGGTAGAGGAGAAAGCCCGGCGACAGGGGGGAAAGCTGGAAACGATTCACGTGCCCGTAGAGATACCGGAAGGGGTCTCCCATGAAGGCATCTTCGGCGGTGAGCCCATGGCCGATTGCGACGATCCGGCCCCGGCGCCGGCTCTGGCGCCGAACTTCCGGCACGGCGTGGGCGGCGCGGCAGGCCCCATGAGAAAGGAGAGGGAGAAGGACAAGGCCGCCAAGGTGGTCATGCCCATCCTCGCCAAGCCGGCTGAAACTGCGACAGAGGATATTGGCGAAGCATCCTCCACGGGTGCGACAGTTGCCTCGCGATCCGATGAAGAATCTGAAGATTGGGATTGCCGGTGCCGCCCGGATACGGTGGTGGTGCTGGAGGGCCCCGTCTCCGAGCAAGAGGTCAACAAGCTGCTCAAGAAGAAACTGTCGGCAACACTGAAGGAACTGGCCGACGCGTTGGCTGCAGAGGGACAGGCCGCAGCCAACGGCCGGGTGGCCGTCGACCTGACCATCAGAATCGGCAAGTCGGGCAAGATCGAGGTCACCTCGGTCGCGGTGGGCTCGACCTCCAAGGAATTGGCTGAAGAGATCACCCGACTGCTGAAGAAACGTATAGAGAAACTACGACTTTCCGCCCAGCCGAATCTGACGCTGGCGAAAATCTCCCTGGTTGTTTCTTGCCGATGAGCCGTTGCCGAAGGGGGGGGTGGGGGGCCCCCCCCCCCCCCCCCCCCCCCCCCCCCCCGCGGGTAGTGTATCGGGCCACGCGTCGGCCGCG
>CAZVFX010000126.1:0-20558 GCA_964626565.1 uncultured Myxococcales bacterium | reverse complement strand
TAGCAGAGGCTAGGACGGCCCGCAAGTGTTAAGTGTTAAGTCGTGACCCCCGACTCTGCCATCGCAGCCTTCCCCCTTGCGGCCCGCGCCGCGACCACCGCCACAGCCCCGGCCGCCTCCTCCACGACCTCTGCCATCCCGTGGCCCTCTTCTGAGCCCTCTGCCCCCATGGCCGCGGGCTCTTCCTTCATGTTTGTTCCCGCAATCACTTTCAGGCTCACCTGAGCCTCGCCCGCATCCCGAATCCCCATGACCTTTCATCAGTTCCTCCTGCTGTCGAAGTTCGGTTCATATGCCGACTCCGATTGTATGCCAAAACATAGGTCCGGGGATATACCCTGAGAGGGTATTTTTGAGACGCTAGCTAATGATAAAGCTTGTTGCCTTCAGCATCGAAACGCTGGGCGAAGACAGACTTATTGCCACCCGTGCCGTAGGTCCACACGATCATGTAGCTTCCGTCGCTGAAGACATCAACCGATGGATAGTTTATGTCGAACACGTCGTCGCAGACGTTTGCCTGCAGCAGGGGACCCACCTTGTCTCCGCTTGCGTCCAGCTTCTGAGCCATGACGCTAGAAACCTTGCCGTCAAGGTGGTCCATATTCCAGACCGCCACGTAGCCTCCCTGTTCGAAGCCGGCGATGGCGGGAAAGGAATGAGCCACGACCACTTCGGAGGAGCTGACCTCGAAGCTGTTTCCCAATTTTCCGCCGCCGCCGCCAAATGCCTGCCCACGTATCTCATACACCTGTGAGAAGACACCTCCAGTGGGGTAGACGGCGAGGAATCCTCCCCCGGGGGTAGGGGCAAGCGCATTCCATTGTGCCTCCTTGCTCTCAGCGAGAGAAGCGATCTCGAAATCGCCGGTGAGGGGAGTGCCGTCTCCGGCAAACGTCCTACCGAATTTCCCCTCCGCGACACCCTCCCGGGGCCAGTGCCCCCAATAGTAGCCAGTGTGCCAGGCGGCCACGAATCCGTCCTCATTTGCGGGTGCCAGCGCCACTGCCCACTGGTTCCCCAGGAAAGCGTCGCTCAAGAGGAATTCCTGGGTCTCAATGTTGTCCGGGCAAGTGAGCAACCGGCCCACAACCCCACAGCCCCAACCGTCCTGCCCCTGCTGCGCCGACTCGTCAACGAATGGACAGCTTGACCAGGCGACAACGAACCGACTCTCTCCCAGCGCGAGTACTCTCGGACGTGCACAGACGGCCGGGCCGACGCCGCTGAGTTGGATTTCTGGCCCTGCGGCGGAACCATCGGGAGCGAAACAACGAGCGATAACGGATTTCCCGTTCTGCGGGTTACCGGTCGTTGCTCTCCACACCACCACGTACTGGTCGTTCTCCGCACTCGCTATGGCCGGCTGCCAATGGCTGGTGTTCTCGTCGCTGGCGATCGTGAATTCCTCCTCCGCACTGTCGGCGCCAAGCGTCAATCTCGTACCGACGATCTGGCAGTTCAGCTCATCTTCACCACAGTGGGTCCAGACAACCACAGAAGCGCCGCCGGAGAGCACGGCGACGTCTGGTCCAGTATTGAAATTGATGGCCGCTGGCAGGGAGTTTACCTGAAACTCGGTTATCTGGCCATCTGTGCATCCGTCCCAATTGATGTCATTTCCGTCGTCACAGGTCATTCCCTCGGCCGGACAGTTGTTGTTGATGCAGGCTTGGCCGGGCGCACAAACACCGCAAGTGCCGCCACAATCATCGTCGCCACATTCTTTGCCTTCGCACACGGGAACACACAAATCTGCCGTTGCCTCGTCTGCCATGGAACTGACGTCCAGAGGTATGTCACTCTCGGCCGATTGCTCGCTCTGCTCTTCAAAGTGCCACCGCACGTCAGAAGGAGCGACAATCTCGGGTGCGGCGTCTCCGTTGTCAGGCCTGTCGGCGAGTAAGTCTGGGGTATCAGCAGGGATGGCATCACCGGACACATCGCCAAGAATGCTCTCTGTGGCATCAGCAGGCTTGGCATCACCGGCCGCGACGCCAGCAGTGCCCTGCATTGAGCAGTTCAGAACAAGGAGCAACAGCAAACAGAGAAGCCCAGCAAGGGCAGGGGATATCTTCATGGTCATCCTCCAACGGGACTGGCCGCCTCCACACACATTATGCTCGTCGCTCCCCGCCTCTGTCAAACAGCCCGGCCAGGAACAAATGGCGGGTGGGCTACATATGGCACGGGGTCACGACTTAACACTTAACACTTAGGCGTCGTCGAAACACGGGTCCTTTGAAAACAGGGTACAAAATGGGACTGTGGAGCGCAATTCACGGAAAAACAGCAGATTCCGGGCACCAACCCGGCCCAGGTTTTTTCCATTGCGCCGTGACTACCCTCAGAAGGGTATTTTTGAGGCGCCACCTTGATGGGCCGTCGTCCCGGGTGTAGACTGTAACAAGAAGAGAACGGCCTGATTTCGCCTAGGGGGAAACATGTGGGCACCGGAGAGAAGCCTGGCACCCGGAAGAATCCTGTGCGCATTCTTGCTCGCACTGACGGCTGGCCCTGCCTGCTCGCGGCAGGCGAAAACCGGAAGCACGGACGCCGGGACCCCCGATGCCAGCGATAATCTGAGTGAAGCCAGTTCCCGTGACGGCACGGGCCGAGTGGACGGCCCGGTCGAGGACCGCGCGGTCGGCGACACGGTCGAGTTGCATCAACCCGATGTCCAGCCGGAACTGCCGGACACGAAAACCGACCCGGACCTGCCCGTCCTCCCCGACATTCATGAGATTGAGGTCTTCATCGACCCGTGCGACGGAGTCGACTGCAACGACGGTGACCAGTGCACCCTGGACGAGTGCAACGCAGGCGAGTGCGTGCATACCGCGCACACCGGCCCGTGTGAGGACGGGAACGCGTGTACGGTCGGGGATATGTGCGCAGGCGGGCAGTGCCTCCCGGGGGAGAAGCTGTCGTGCGACGATGGGAATCCGTGCACGGATGATGCGTGCAGCTCGGTGCAGGGTTGCCTGCACGTGCTCAACACGAAGTCCTGCAGTGACGGTGACCCATGCACGGACGGCGACAAGTGCAAGGACGGTCAGTGCCTTGCCGGCACGACGGTGGTCTGCCATCCGTGCCTGACGGACGGCGACTGCCTAGAGTACGATGACGGCGACCTGTGCAACGGGGTTCCCACCTGCGTAGAGAGCTTGTGCCAGGTCTTGCCCGAATCAGTGGTGGAGTGCCCCGATGATCCGGACGACTGTGTCGTTCCGGTGTGCGCGCCGGAAGCGGGACTGTGCATCCCGGACCCGGCTGAGGCCCCGCTATTCTGCAACGACGGCGACGCATGCACGCTGGACGACCAGTGCGAGGGCGCAGTATGCGTCGGCAAGCCGGCCAACTGCACCGATGGGGATGCGTGCACCATAGACTCATGCAATCCCGACGAGGGCTGCTTGCACAACCCAAAGTGCGAGCCGCCCAAGGTATGCACCGATGTCGGCAAGTGCTGCACACCGATGGCTTGCGGCATGATCGGCATGGAATGCGGCCCTAGACCCGACACTTGCGGAGGCACCGTCGACTGCGCCGAATGTCCGGAAGGTGAGGACTGCAAGGATGGGGTATGCAGTGATGGGGTGTGCAAGATGGAGCTGGTAGGGACGGTTGGCGGCCACGCCAGCGATGTTGCGGTTTCTGGCTCCTTTGCTTACGTTGCGCTCGGGCCGGCAGGCTTGTACGTAGTTGACATATCAGATCCCCAGGCACCGGTACCTGTAGGAAAGGAAACCGAAGCGTCCGCCGTGCGCGTGCGAGTTGCTGAAGATATCGCAGTCGTAAGCCCCGGATTCTCTCAGCCAGTGTATCACATCTTACACGTTGGTGACCCAACGAATCCCGAGAAAGTAGCAGAGTTCGATGCGGGCTGTGAGGTAGCCGATTTCGAGCTTGCCAACTCACAATCGTTGCTCGTTGCATGCGAGAACGGTGATGTACACCTCGTCGACCTCTCCCTCCCCTCCGCCCCGTCAATAACAGCCAGTTTTTCGAATTCGACCGACATCTCGGAGATTACAGTTTCTGACCAGTACGTCATTGTGGTGTCCATCAGCGACGCCGCCGTGTCAGTCGACGTACTGGAACTCAACGAGCAGGTCTTGATGGGGCTGCCCGAACTCAGCGTGGATTTCCCTACTCAGGGCGGAGCCTCGGAGGGCTTCTGCCGCGAAGTCGTGCTCCGGGACGGCAGGTTGTACATATTGACAGGAACGTTCCCCTCCCATGCGTCTTTGCGGATATTCGAGTGCGACCCGTCCGGCGGAATACTCCTTGCCTCGACCACGGTGTTCGATCAGTACTTCGGCAATTTGGCAGTATCCGGCAACATGGCCTACCTTTCCCGCTTCGACAAGGTGCAAGCGCTCGATGCCACTGATGCATCTGAGCCGATGCTCTTGGGGTGGCTCGAGACCGAAGGCGGCCTCGGCAAGGGCGTCCTGGCTTCCGGCAACCTGGTGATCACTGTAGGAGATGGTGGACTCCGAATCGTGGACGTATCCAACCCTCTTCAGCCAACACTGTTTGGTCAAACCGACAATCTGCCCGGGGCCATTTTTGACGCGGCGCTGACAAAGCAATACCTGATTACTGCTGCCAGACATGGGGGAGTAAAAGTCTACGATGTCGGATTTCCCGGTTCTTTGCAACTCGTGTCAGTGGTGCCGACACCAGGATCGGCCCGCAAGATTCGACTGTTGGACGAGACTGCGTACGTCGCAACGACGGCGGGAATCACATGTGTTGACGTGGACAATCCGTTCAACCCGCATGTTAGTTGCAACATAGCCGTAGACTGGGAGGGCTATCCGACGTCGATGATCGTGTCTGATGACGTCGCCTATGTGGCCACGCGCGACCTGGTCTGGCCTGGTCTGTTCTTGCTTGTCAGTCTGGACATTGCGGAAGGAACCGTTCTTGACATTCATGAATTGCCGGCCTCTTCCCACGACATGTTTCTCTCCGGTGACCTCCTGTATGCTGCTGCCGAAGAACTGCTGGTAGTAGACGTCTCCGACCCTGCGGGTATGGCCATCATCGGCTCCTACGAGTCCCCATTGTTTGGCGCACAAAGCTTCTCAATGGTTGGAGCGCTGGGGTACGCCGGGTTCATCTACGGGGTTGAGGTGCTTCAATTGGAGGCTGCCCCCGCTGTGGGCAAGTTGTCCGAGTATCTCATTCTCGACGATACCGTGCACACCGTCAGGCCGATGCAGGAGCGGCTGCTTGTTGCAGGTGCAAAGGGGACGCTCCTTGCCCTAGATGTTGCCGACCCATATCTGCCGAGTCTCTTGGCCCAGCAGTCTCTGCCCGACTCTGTGTGCGGGCTTGCTGTGAAGGCTGGATTCGCTATCGTGTTCGGCGGTGGCGCCGGAGCCCAGTTCTTGCACATCGGCAATTGCTTGTGACGCATGGTCCATGCGGTCGGGATAGGTCGAGACTACTCGTCCGGCGGGAGGCAGGGGGTCACGACTTAACACTTAACACTCAGGCGTCGTCGAAACAGGGGTTTCTTGCACAGGTCCTGGCTGGTTACTTGCCCTGTTCAAATCGCACAAGAAACTGGTCCATCCATCCCTTGAGCAGGGGAGTCACGTGGCCCTTTCGCAAGCGGTTCAGGAGCACCGCGACGGGGACAGGCTGAAAGCCTATCCCACCACTGGCTGAAGGCCAGTACGCACTATCCTCGCCGTTGCCGTAGATACCCAAATTCAATGAGCCGGAAGACGGCCCACCCCAACCTCCCACGCTCGGTTAACCAACCAAGCCCTAAGCCCTCCTTCGCACTAGGCTTCGGCGGGTAGACTCTAGCGCCGGGCCGCGCCAGCGACATCGGCCGATCCTCATTGCCACCCCCCGCTCGTCTGCGGCGATGTCGCAGCCTCGCGAATATGCAGCCTCAGGCTGCCGCCTTTGCACTCGCTCTAGCGATGCTGTTTATCGGTCCAATCGGTCTTATAACCCACTGGATGCGGATTCAAGCGCACCCAGTGTTCATGCGGCCTTGCGCCTTCCGAACATCCAAATCCGAATCAGCCGCAGAGCGGCGAAAGTGGGTAGCGAAGGGCGTGAGCCCTGGACATCGGATCATCCAAATCCCTAACGGTGATCATGCGCTGGCACTGGTTGGTGTGCTTGGAGGCCTTTCTTGTCGCCGCCCCTGCGGCGCGTGAGGACGCGGTAGCGAAAGCCGGAGACGATGCGACGGTGGTTGAATCGGAATTGGATGATCGGGTTCCAGGGCTGACGCCCTTCGCTACCGGCTTTGGCCCCTAGCGGGGCTGTGTTTGGATTGGGAGGCAGGGGGTCACGACTTGACACTTAACACTTAGGCGTCGTCGAAACAGGGGTTTCTTGCACAGGTCCTGGCTGGTTACTTGCCCTGTTCAAATCGCACAAGAAACTCCTCCATCCATCCCCTTGGCCCGGGGGCATGGTGGGCGCTTACAGTGCGCCTGGTGTATAGGTGTGGCTCACGTCTTCGACGCATTGACTTCAAAACGGCCGGACAAGGGGTCAGAAGGATGGACGGGGAGGCAGTGCCGTTTGAAGTCTGGTTGAAGACCGATGGGCGTTGCTGCTACGGCTGGCCAGAGCCTCCTTATTCACGGTACTGCAAGTGCGACGACCTACACCTCGCCGTCTCGGTTCGACCGTTCGAGAACGAAGAACGACACGAAAATGCGCTTGCCGGCCAGGGCGAAATAGGCTTTTCCGAGCAGGAGATCCGGATTATCGGGATACACCTGGACGAGGTAATCTCTCAGGCCCGAGGCCGGGTTCCACTTGGGAGTGCGGGGGCAGCCGTAGTTCAAGAGGATGGAGTTGGGATACAGGTTGTCCGTTTCGTCGTATCTGACAGGGTAGGCGCGGTAGTACGAGTGCTTCTGCACAGTGCCCTTCTTGATGACGGCTTGCCAATCCTCAAGAAAGCCGTTCTGGACGATGTTCACGTTGTAGCCCCCGCAGCCATCGTCCGAAATCTCGTCGGAAGGGTCGCTGGCCGCGTAGAAACCTTTGCGGAACTTGCGGATCGCGAAGGCGAGGTCGCCGGTGTTGAAACCGTTAAATTCCCAACCCTCGAGTTCCCTGGGGTCGGGCATGGTGCCCGCCTGCATCAACTCTTCCAGGAACCGGTCATCCAACAGGCACAACGAGCGGTGGTCGTACCGGGTGTGTAGCGGAGTGGCTGTGGCAAGTCGTGCGCTGCTCATGACAATCCTCCCTTGCCGTGCCCGTTGCCGGCAAAATGTTCCAGGTACCACCTTAAAGTCTCCGGGAACGCCTGGCGCGCATCCGGGTATGCGAACTCGAAGCCGGTGCTTTTCAGCTTGTCGTTGGAGTACTTGAAGTCCTCGGTCACATACGCCAGCATGTCCGGCTCCACCAACGGTTTTGTTTTCAGCACATCCCGGGTCAGGTGGAACTGGGCGTTGAGTACCGGCGAGAGCACCGACAGGATCTGTTTTAGCGGCACCGGGGGGAGTTTCACGAACGGCTTGCCGTACATCTTGGCCAACGCCCGCATGTACTCAACCGTGGTCATGTCGGTGTCGTCGTTGAGGTTGTACACCTCGTTCTTGGCTCCCCGATGGCCGGCCAGGTGCAGCGCGGCACGGGCCACGTCGCGCACGTGGACGTATGGAATGTGGCCGGTCATATTGCCCGGGATGGCTACTACCGGAGAGTCCTTGACGCCCAAAAAAAGCTGGCGGGAGCCGTAGCCGCCCCGGGGGCCGTACACCGTGGTCGGCCGGATGATGGTATAGGGCAGCTTCTTTGTGCGACCCAACTCCATGACCAGGAATTCCTGTTCCCACTTGGACCGTAAATAGTTGTTCGCCGGCTGAGGGGCCAACTCCTCGGTGAAGACGTCTACGTCCCGAGTGGAAGGCAGGCCGTACACTCCACCAGCCCCCCATTGGACCCAACGCTTCAGCCGCTTTGAGCCCATGTACCGCTCCGCCAACTCGCGGGTGCCTTCCACATTCACCTTCTGCATTACGTCCAGCGGTGTTGTGTAGTTGAAGATGGAAGCTACGTGGAAGACGTAGTCCACATCGGTAGGCAAGGCGTTGAGGCTGCCCGGGTCGGCCAGGTCGATGTTGTGCGTCTCCGCAGCCAGCGACCTCACCAGCCCCGGGTACATGGCCGCTTCCAACGAATCGGTGGACCAAGCGGACTGCAGGTCCGCGGCGATAATGTCGTGTCCGGCCTCGCTAAGGACCTCCACCATGTGGCTGCCGATGAAGCCGCACGCACCCGTAACCAGGCTTCGTGGGGCAGGCCCCTTGCTCGCTCTCGGGGTACGGCCTTTATTTGTTTTTGGACGCGCCATTTGCTCCCCTCCCATAATCAGTGAATTTCAGCCTAAAGGCTAAATGGGTGAACCAATTTTGTCAAGTGTCTTCCTACGGAAGATTGAATTTGACCAAACAGGTTGGTAAGATTCTCGTGGCAAGCAGCTTCCACCACTGGGGGATTCAGAGGATGCGAAAGGCAACGGTTTCGGTAACCTGCCTGCTGTTGATGGCGTGCGGGTCGGGCTCAAAGTCTGAGATTTCGTTGTCCACCGATGGGACGTTGGAAGTGGCTGCAGGGCCTGACAATTCGGGCCGCGAAGGTGCGGTGTTGGAAGTTTCTGCTGGGGAGGGTGATTGCTGCACACTTCATGAAGTCTTGTTTGACGCGGAGACTGCAGAGGAAGTGCTGGATAGTACAGCCCCCGGGGACGGGCAGGTGGCGGACGCCGGCCCTCCGGACTACCTCCCGCCGACGTTACCTCTGGTCTGGTCCAACCTGGCCGACCGCGACATGGTGACGGTTCGCAAGAAGATTGTGCTGGAGTTCGAGCAGGGTACCCGCATGCCTCAAAACGCGGACGAAGAGTACTGGTACAACAAGGTGTTCGAGCCCACGCTTACGCTGTGGGATGCCGACAGTGGTGCCGTTGGTGAAGTGGTGGAGACCACATTGACCTGGCGTCATGAAAAGGAAGGGATGTTTCGCCGCCCCGCCCTGATTGTCGAGGCTGCGCCCTGCACGTCTGCGGAGCAGCCGGGGTGTCCTTTCGATGCGGATGTGCCCCAGTTTCTGCCCAGCACTGCGTACCGGTTGACCGCGTGGCTGGGGGACCAGATTCTGGACCGGGTTTTTCACACCATTCCGGCCTGGGCGCCGGGCTACAAAGTGATCGATAGCTGGGAAGTGCCGGTCCCCACTGACTGCGAGCAGTTCTGCGACGGCGATTGCGCCAGGTGTTTCCCTTTTCCGGTGCGCATTCACGTGTTCGTGCCCCCGGAGTATGATTCGGTAGACGAGGCGTTGAACAACACCAGCCTTCCGTGGAATAACAAGAACCAACGTTATCCCGTACTGGTGGGTCTTCACGGCTACAACGGCCAGGGCGGCAGCATGTACGATGCTTACGGTCATTCAACCCTCCCCCGCTTTACGGCCCAGGGGGTTGTGGAGCCCACCATTCTGGTGCTCACCGATGGTACGGTGCCCCAGCCCCATTGCGGCGGCGGTTGGCCCTGGCCCGGGACCAGCGGTAACACTTGCTACACTCAGTTCCTGGGCATCGGGGCCGACGTTCCCAACGACACTTCATTTGTCAGCTACTCGTTCTGGCTGGCCTGGACCATGCGGCAGTACCTGGCCACGAAAGTGAGGCTGAGGGGCTGGGATGACCAGGGGAACGTGGTCGATGAAGAGGCGGCCCGCCGGGCCTACGGGATCACCGGGCTTTCGGGAGGGGGCTGGGGCGCGCTTAATAATGCGTTCCTGTTTCCGGAGGCGTACGGCAACGTCTACGGGTTGATGCCCACCACCGTTTCCATCTTCAACCCCTATGCCTATTTCTACACCAACGGCGTCTTGCCCATTTCCCACGACCAGATCTGCAACAAGCAGACCAACTCCAACTACCCTTACGAACCGGTGGGGGACGGCTTCAGGGACCTTTCCATGATCGCTCCGGAAACCACGACGGTGTGCCCCGCGGGCCAGGTGTGCAAATGGCCCCAGGGATATTGTCTGCCCGAAGCGGAGTGCGAGGGGTCCTGCCACAACGACGCCCCTTGCCCGAGTACGGGCCTCACACAGCAGGTGATCATGGAACTGCGGGAGATCATCGCCGGGGCTCAGAGTTGTTTCTGGTGGAGTCCGCCGCCGGTGTCTTCCTTGATTGTCGAGTCGCTCTTGTGCGGTATCGACGTCACATGTTCGGTCGACCCGGACGCCCCCGACATTTTCCGGGTGGACTTCGACAAATACCCCTTCGATGGTAATATCTTGTTTTCCACCGGCATCAGGGATTTCGAAGGGCCTCCGGCCGCGTTTATGGATCTGGACCAGCAACTGGACAAGCGCGGAGTACTCCACTCCTTCCGCTACGAGGACCGGGGCGGCGTCTACCATGACTGGCAGGCGATCTATGATCAGGTTGTAGGGCGGTACGAGGTCCCGTGGCAGGACGGCACCGAATCACCGGGGAACTACCCGGGCACCGGGATGCTCTATCCCTTTGTCAACAACGCGTTCGAGGGATTGGGCAATCATCCCTTCAACCATCCCTTCGCTTCGGAGTTCACCACGGGCGCTTTGGACCCCGACCGGGACTTTTATATCGACTGTATTTACGAGTCCGCTCCGGAGCTCAATTTTGTCGAAGACAACTGCCCGGGAATATACAACCCGGACCAGGCTGATTCGGACGGTGACGGAGTGGGAAATGCTTGCGACAGCTAGCTTTGGGAGTTCCTTACGTTGCGCGTCTATACGTCCGATGGTACTATAAATGCCGGTATAGACTGTGGAGGGGACACATATGACCAGGTATCTCGTTGTCAGTTCGGTTCTGCTGCTGTTGTTTGCAGCGGGGTGTGGTTCCGGTTCTTCCGACAATAGTGGCATGGAAGTCGGGGGGGGCACCCCCGAGTTGGTCGATCTCGGGTTCACCGATGACGGAAAACCGATCCCTCCTCCTCCGGTAGACACGGATTCGGAGACCATCGCGCCGCTTGTCGATGTGCCGCTGATGAAAGATGATGGTACCCCGAAGGAGGAGATCCCGGGCCCGACGTACGAAGTGATCCCCGAGTATCTCCCCGATGCTCTCCCCCTTGTGTGGACGAACCTCCAGGACCGTGACATGGTGACGGTGCGGAAGAAGATCGTGCTGGAGTTCGAGAAGGGCACCCGTTTCCCGGAGCACAAGTCGGAGTTGGGCTGGTACAATCAGGTGTTCGAGGTCCACGTTACCCTCTGGGACGACACCACCGCCACCGCTGGCGCGGAGGTTCCGGTCAACGTAAAATGGCGACAAGTGAAGAAAGGCATGCACCGCTGGCCCGCCCTGGTGATCGAGGCCGCGCCGTGCGAACCTCCCGATTCGGAAGAGGAGGAGTCTCCTTGCCCGGTGGGGGCGGAGATCCCCCAGTGGCTGCCGACCCAGGCCCACCGGGTCACCATCTGGCTGGGCGACCAGATTTTCGACCGGGTTTTCCACACCATTCCCGGGTGGGCTCCCGGCTACAAAATCACGGAGTTCACCGTACAGCCGGAGCAGTGCGAGCGGTGCTATCCTCACCCGGTGAAGGTCCACGTGTTTATCCCGCCCGAGTACGATTCTCCCGACCAGGAGATCAACAACACGAGTATCCCTTGGAACAACAAGAACCAGCGCTATCCGGCGGTGGTGGGGCTCCACACCTATGGAGGCCAGGGAATGACCCTGGCGGACACCTTCGGCTGGGCGACGTTGCCCCGTTTCACCGCCCAGGGGGTGCTGGAGCCAATGTTCCTGGTCCTCCCCGACGCGACGGTGCCTGAGCCCTATTGCGGCGGCGGATGGACCTGGGGCGTGAACCAGCAGAAGACCTGCTATACCCAGTTCATGGGGATTCCCAACGACGGCCTCATTCCCGATTTCAACTCCTATACCAACTACTCCTATTTCATGACCCACACCATGCGCAAAGCGGTGGCGAAGCGATTCCGCGTTCGCGGCATGGATGATGACGGCAACAAACTGGACAACGAGGGCGAAATCATTGATGAGGAGTTCCCCGACGACAATGCCGGACGCGACCACTATCGCCGGGCGTGGGGGATTTCCGGTTGTTCCGGGGGAGGCTACGGCACCCCCATCAACGCGATCCTCTTCGCCAAGGACTATGGAGCGATGCTGGCGCTTATCGGCGCCTGGCCTTCCATGTTCAATCCCTATGCGTACTGGAATTGGACCCCCGAAGATGCGTCCGGGCCCATCACCAAGCAGAAAGTGTGCAACAATGACGGCAACGGCTCCTATCCCAAGGACCCCATGGGAGACAACGGGTACCGGGATCTCTCTTTCATCGATCCGGACACCATAGTTCCTTGCCCCGAGGGTCAGTTGTGCAAGCGGCCCCAGGACTGTTGCCGGCCTGCGGAAGAGTGCGAAGGATGTGATGCCGAGCCCTGCCGCGGCACCGGCGACAACCGCGACATGACCATCGAGCAGCGGCATATTCCTGCGGGCGCCAAGTCTTGCTTCTGGGCCACGCCGCCGCCCCTGGCCAATCCCATCGTGCTCGCATACCTTTGCGGTCTCGACGTAACCTGTCGTGTAGATCCGGATGCACCGGAACAGTGGCAATCCGACCTGAAGAAGTACGACTTTGACGGCAACCTCATGTTCACCACCGCGATTCGCGACACCGAAGGGCCCCCTGCCGGATTTATGGACTTTGACCAGCAGTTGGACAAGCAAGGCATTGTTCACAGCTTCAGGTACGAGGACCGGGGGGCGGTGTACCACAGTTGGAACTTCGTCCACGACTACGTGGAGGGGTGGCCGGAGATCACAAGAAAGAACGGCGATATTTCCCCCGGGAATTTCCCCGGAACAGGCATCTTGTACCCGTATATGAACAACGCGTTCGAGGGTCTGGGCAACCACCCGTTTAATCACCCCTTTGCGTCAGAGTTCACTACCGGAGCCATGGACCCGGATCGGGACTACTACATCGACTGCATTCCGCCCAACAAGCCTGAACTCACCTATGTCGAGGACAACTGCCCCGGGGTTTACAACCCGAACCAGGAAGACTCCGACGATGACGGCATTGGAGATGCATGTGATGATTAGGTTCAGCGGCTTTGCGGCCGTGCTCCTGTGCACACTTTCAGCATGCTCAGCAACCGCGCCGGAGACCGGCGACCTGGGGTCGTTCTTTCCCCCCGATATCGCGGCCGGAGATGGGATTGGAGCCGAGGTCTCCAAAGGAGAGGCGTGGTGTTTCTCCTCGTCCGAGGGCGCGGAGCAGGACCTCTCCGTGGTCGGACAGGTGTACGAGATGGCCTGGGATAACCTGTTCCCGGGACATCACACAGGCGATGTCACTATCAAGATCTTCGACGTTTGCGGTCTACCCATCCACGAATTCGACGTGCCGCCCAACGGAGGGTTCGCATTCCACCTCGCCGTAGGAGACGCCGGCTACGACGCCTACTTTGAATTCCCCCACCGTCCGGAGCACGTGGCTGAGGAAGACTTCCCCTTTGGGGAGTTCCCACTGATCCGGGAGTTCGATAAGCCGTTCCACGGCGCCTATATCCACAGCAACCTTCGGCTGTTCAACCCCGACGTGGTGAAGTTCCCTCTGAAGATCGTCGACCAGCAGCCCGAGTTCGCCTACGTCCAGGGGACCATCTACAACATCCTCGACTACGAGACCGTGGTCGGCGCGGTGGTGACTCCCAGTTCAGGCGATGTGTGGTACATCTCTGATCAGCACATCCCCGATTCCACGCTCAACGAAACCCAGCATCGAGGCATGTTTATCGTCGCCAACTGCGACCCCGGACCCATCGAGTTGCTGTTCACCCTCCCGGGGGAGAAGAGCTTTGCCAAGCGCGTGACCGGCTGGCCTATGAACACCCATCCGAACAACTTGTTTACAAGTGTCGGAGTGCCGGTGGATCCGGAGTTGCTTCCGTAGTCACATCTGCACCCGACTTCGCCAAGGCTTCGTCGTGGCTAGCATGTGCGGATGTGATCTACTGCAAACAACACTCCGCGCAGCGGACTGCTCTGGTCGTAGGATAGTTGCCGCCCTGGCCGGGCGGCGACTGCTCCACTGTAGTGATGTAGATGTAGTTGCTCGTGTTGCCGAGCCCGCTGCTGCCGTCGTTCTCCACGCACACTCGCTCGGTAGAACCGTGCGAATAATGGCTGCCGAACGAAAAGCCGTCGTATTGCTTGTCGAAAGAGGCGGGGCAGTCGTCGGTGCCCCACACCACCAGGCAGGGGGATTTCTGAGCCAGGCAGACCGCGCACTTGAGCGCCTGGGTCTGCTGCACCCCGGTGCCGGTCTGGTGATCGATGGACATGACGTGGGCCTGGTCGCTGGAGCTGGTTGACGAGGGTCCGGGGTCTCCCGGCGCAATGCATATGGGGTTGGGGCCGGAGGAGTGGCCGTGATGGTTGGCGAACATGAAGCCGGTGTAGATGGTGTCCGTGTCCCCGGGGCATGTGCCGTTGCCGCCCCAGCGCACGAAAATATCTCGTCCGACACTGCCGGAGATCTTCGCCGCGGTCACCGAACCGTCCGCCAGGTCGTCACCGGTGATAGTGCCGTCGGTAATCGTCGCCGAGGTCACCGAGTTGGCCTGGAGCATGGCCCCCGAGATGGATCCGCCCTGCCCTTCGTTCACGTACGTGGCGTCCAGCGCGTCGGTGAGCTCCTGGGGCGTGTCATATGTCACTCCCTTGGCCCAGCCCTCAATGGTCGCCTGGTCCGCGGCCAGGGTCAGCTCTCCGCTCTGTCCGCCGCCGGTGAGGCCCTCACCAGCTTCCACCGCGGTGACGTCGCCGCTGTCACTGTCCGTCTCGCAGGACACGGAGCCGTCCGCCGCGATTACCCGGATGGAACTGCCCGGCTCGCACCCCTGTGACACTCTGGCCTGAAGTGCTGACAGGTCGGCAGCCAGAGTCAGGTCTCCGCTCTGTCCGCCCCCGGTGAGACCTGGACCGGTTTCCACCGCAGTTACGTCGCCACTGTCGTTGTCGGCTACACACTCCCACGTGGTATTGTCGCCGTTGCGCTTCAGCACCTCTCCGGCCGTGCATCCCGCCGTGGATAGAGAGAAGGTGTCCACGTTCAGCATCAACCCCTTGCCCGCACTGTACGTGGTGTCGTCGTCCCCATCGGCAAGATCGTCGGGAACGCCGGTCAAATCGCCGAAATCGCCCGACAACGCCACCGTAGCCAGTTCGCCGGTCTTGGCATAGCCGTTGTTCTCGGCATACTCATCCACCTGCGGCTCGGTGAGAACGAGGTCGGTGGAACACTCCCAGCCGCCGTCGTACCGCAGCACTTGTCCTGCAGCACATCCCGCACCCGAAAGGTGGGAAAGTTGCACTGAACCCTCGGCAAGGTCGCCGGAACCCACGCAGCCGTCGCAAGCGATATCTCCGACGGCCCCGGCAACTGTCTCACACGTCTCCGCATGCCGCGCCTGCATCGCGTATCCCACCGCGGTAAGCTCCCGCCGGGGCATCTCCTCCCCTCCGTCGATGGATAGTGAGACCCACAGGTCGGGGTAGGCCTCGAATACCGCCGGGTCGTCCAACGGCACGTCGGAGCCCAACACTGCGGAGAACCGCCCGTTGTCGAGAGGCACAGCCCAGTGCACCTCGGACCAGACCGGGTCGGGAGCGCCCGGCGATGTGAACAGGAAGAACTGCAGGTTCACCGGTCCCTCTACCGCCTCGCCGGCCAGGTTCTTCAACTCTCCCTCAACCGCGATCTCAGACGTGCCCCAGGCAGCCCGGGCGGGGCTCGAGAACGTCGTCGCCAGCGCCAACAACACAACTGCTATTGTAAATGATCTGCTCATTTTATCCCCCAGGTCAAAATGTAGCCTGCGTTTTGATTGCTCACCGTACCCGTTACCGGTTCCCCGATGCTCATGTTCACCCGGTATCCTTCAGCTTCCACTGAATAGAATCCGGTGCGTTCCCGGATGGTGAAGGTCACCGCAGGGCATCCCTCATCCGCGCTGTCGTTGCAGTTGTTGTCCAGCCCATCGCATTGTTCAACCGCCCCAACATGCACGTCCGGATCGAGTGGTGCACAGTCGGTGATGTCCGGGTCCAGGTCGCCGTCGTCGTCGGGATCGATGCAGTCGGCCAACTGATCGAAATCGGTGTCCGGGAAGCCCTCGTCGAGCAACGTGTTGCAGTTATCGTCCAGGCCGTTGCACTCTTCCACCGCCCCGGGATAGACCCCCGGGTTGATGGGGCCGCAGTCGAATTCGTTGGCGACACCGTCACCATCCATGTCCGGGTCACACGCGTCGCCCAGACCATCTTCATCCATGTCGCCCTGGTCCTGATTGGTTTTTTCGGGGCAATTGTCATCTTCATCAAGCACCCCGTCGTTGTCGTCGTCCGCATCGCAAGCGTTCCCCAACGAGTCGTTGTCGCTGTTCGCCTGCCCCGGATTCTCTACATCAACACAATTATCTACGCTATCGGGGACGCCGTCCTGGTCGGTGTCGCCGTCAACGCAGTCTGCGATACCATCATCGTCCGAGTCGGGAAAATCGTTGTCGACGACGCCGTCGCAGTCGTTGTCTTTGCCGTCGCATTTTTCAACTTCCCCCGGGCCGATTTCGGGGTTCAGCGGGTCACAGTCAACATCATCCAGCGCCCCGTCGTTGTCGTCGTCCGGGTCCACGCAGTCAGCTTCCTGGTCCCCGTCGAAATCGGTGTACCCTTCGTCGATGAACCCGTCGCAGTCCTGGTCCAGCCCATCGCACTCCTCGGGAACCACGGTGAACTCCTCATCGATGCTCCCGTCGCAGTCGTTGTCCACGCCGTCGCACTCTTCCGGGGAAGGGTCCTTGGCGTCGCAGTACCAGCCCTCGGCGCCCACGCACGTGGCCGTTCCCTCGCATACGCCGAACTCATTGGCCGACGTGCACGGAATGGGATTGAGGCCCTCGTCGACTTCGCCGTCGCAATCCTCGTCCGTTCCCTCGCACGTCTCCGGCGCCGGCACCGCCGCACCGCATTCAGTCCACCCTTTCGGCCCGTCGCAAAGCTCATCGCCGAAGCATTTTCCGAACTGGTTGGAGATAGAGCATTCCTGAGTCGTGCCGTCAAGCTCCCAGGTGCACTCGCAGCTTCCGGTGTCGGGGAAGCACTGGCTTCCTTCCTTCCCCATCGGCTCCACGTTGATGCACGAGTAGTGCTCCGGACATGGCTGCCCTTCGGAACAGTCGACGCCGCAGTAGCTCCCCGTGGCCCCAATTTCAAGACACAGGTCCCCTTTGTACAAGCAGTCTGCATCGGTCTCACACTGTTGGCACAGATTGCCGGAAGGGGGGATGCAGACGAACGTCCAGTCGGGAGGCGTCTCCACCCCCTTGCAGTGCCAGTCGGAAGGGCACTCCTCGACGCACGTGACCGTGCACACCGACTCATCTTCATTGAGGGCGAGGCAAAACCCGCTGTCGCAGTTGGCATTGCCCGCGCACGGCTTGTTCCAGTCTCCCCACGGGTCGGGCATATCGGACCCGAAATCCCAGATTTCAACGGGCTGGAAGACGAGTTCTTCCCCGCCTCCCGTGTCCTGGAACAGATCCTCAGGCGGCTCTACCGACAAATCGTTGACCTGGTCGGGAAGAACCTCCTCGAACCCGAGGTCCGCCTCCTCCACTACCGAGCCTTCCCCGCCGCAGCCCGGCGGGGCCCCGCCCAGCAGCAGCAGCCCGGCGAAGAAGTACGCCTTCATGCGTAGCCGTTTCGTCATATGGACACTCCATCTCTGGTTTCAATCGCTTCCAGTTTTGGACTTCACACCATAGGTGTCAAGGGATATCGACGGCTGGTGATCCGGCCCCGGCACCTGTCCCTCATCTCCGCAGCCGACGTCAACCTTGGCAAGGTTGTCACGCCCCGACGAGGGGTACCAAGAAACCAATCATTTCAAGGCCCGTTGAGTCCCGCTGGGCTGGGTAAATCCCGCTAAGTCGGGAAAAAGCATACGCGAAGTGTACGCGATGACGAAGGAAGATCACGCCCTTCAAGGCCACGGCGAGAGGTACTCGCGAAAACGCGAAATCCACCCAGTTGAACCCGGTGTGAGCGACCCTGGACAAGGGCAGAATGGATAATTGTGGCTCACGGGTACAACGCTGATCAGATTGGCCGCGAGCTGGGATCGGTAGTTACCATTCTACGGCGAACACTCTGGAGATATGACTCTCACATTTCGGACATCGATGTGCCCATAGTTGACCTGCAGACAGTCATGGCTGTCAAACTCGAACGTCACGCTGATGGCTTGACCAGCCCAGGGAGTCAGATCCAGGACAACGGGAATCCGGGCGAACTCGGCATCATCGACGGAGAATGTGTCGACAATTGTATCGTCGATGAGTACGTGTAGCGTGTTGTTGCTGCAAAGATAGCCAACGGCCCCCATCGACACCTGGAACTGAAGCTGAGAAGGCTTCGCTTCGGGCAGGATAACCGGAGGAAGGGATATCCAGGTCCGCAGCCGGCTTGTCGCCGGATAAAGCGAGACGTAGAGATCAAATCGATCAGGGATGAATATCATCCACTGGTTCCAGTCATCAGTTGTTCCCGACTGGAAATGATAGTACGAGGGTGGGATATCCAAAGGATATAGCACGACTCCATCGGGTTGATGATGGCAGGAGTGTATCAGGCATGAATCGATGGTGCAGACTTCATCGTCGTCGCAGTCCAGGGCACTGGCACAACACTCAAAGAACGGATAGGGCATGCACCCAGCGTAAGGGCCAGGATCGCATCCCCAGTCGTAGCACGGGTCCCAACCCCATGGGCAGATAGCGTAGCTGGTATGGGCACACGATGAGGCCATATGATTCCAGAGTGTGTGGCACTCGCCGTCCTCCAAACAGAAATGCCCGCACCAGTCCCACTGTTGCCCGGGAAAAGGGACGTATCCACAGGAGCCGACGACGTCTGGGCAGTTCTGGTCTGAGATGCATGATGGGTTCCCCGGCACTCCCAGACATTCACCTTGCTGGCATGTGTCATCAACGGTGTAGGGATCCCCATCGGTGCAACGGAATCCGTCGTTCCATGGTGCCTGCTCGCACTGGCCGGTTTCAGGGTTGCACTGGTTGCCCTCGCAGGAACTGTTCTGGCTCGGGTCGCATTCGACCGGCGGCTCCAGGGGCAGACAGACGCTGCCGAACCGACAGAGGGGGCCGGTGCAGGTGTCGGAAAGGCTGTCGCAGATAGGGTCAGGAACACAGATGATCTCACCGTCGCAAACGCCAGCCACGCATGTCTCGTTCACGGTATGCGCCTTGTCGTCGTCGCAAACCAAACCGTCTGCGACGGGAGTATGGCCGCAGACCTGCGAGGTGGCATTACATTGATCGACCGTACACCATTCATCGTCATCGCAGTCCCCGCAACTCCCGCCACAGCCGTTGTCTCCACACTCCTTCTCTTCGCAATCCGGTGCGCAGACGCAGATTCCTTCGAGACACTCATCCTGTTCGTCGATACACTCGCCGCAAGTACCCTCACATCCATCCCCACCGCACACCTTCCCATCGCAATTCGGTACACATGGAGGCGGCCCGCACGCACCGTCCTGGCACAGCCACCCGAAGGCATCGGGGCAGGGGACGCTGTCTTCTACCGGCTTGTGCGCGCAGCCGACTTCCGGCAGGCAGGAGTCCTCACTGCATGACTCGCCATCGTCGCAATCCACTGGGACGAATGTACACCCGCTGTTCGGATCGCAACCGTCGAACGTGCAGGCGCTCCCGTCTTGGCACACGACAACTTCGTGAAGGCAACCTGTGTCAGGAGCGCAAGAGTCCTGCGTGCAGAAATTGCCGTCATTGCAGTTGACGGACTTTCCGGTACAAACTCCGTCCACGCAAATGTCGTCAAGGGTGCACTTATCACCGTCGTCGCATAGCTTCCAGCCCGGTACGGGACCAGAAACACACTCCCCTGTCCCGGCCTCGCACTCCGGAATGACACAGTCGTCCTCGTCGTCGTCCGGACAGACCACAAAAGAACCCGGCACGGCCTCACAAAGCCCCTCCAGGCACGCCAGCAGGCCGTTGCACAGGTTGCCGTCGTCGTATTCGAAGCAGTCCAGGTCGCTTTCGCACGGAAGACAAACCACCGACGTTCCCGGCATGCATTCTCCCTCAAAGCACAAGTCACCGTCGGTGCAGGGATCACCGTCGTCGCACGGCTTGCCGTGGGGCAGGTGGACGCATCCCTCGGCCGAACTGCATGCATCATCGGTGCAGGGATTTCCATCATCGCAGACGACCTTCTCGCCCCCCCCACAGTCCCCATTGTTGCAAGTCTCCCCGACAGTGCATGGGTCACCGTCTTCGCATGGGCCCGAATGCAGAGTGTGCTCGCACCCCTCCAGAAAGTCACACGTGTCGTCCGTGCACGGGTCACCGTCTTCGCAGTCGGGCGGTTGACCCCCGGAGCAGATCCCCTTGTCGCAGGT
>CAZVFX010000125.1:0-20562 GCA_964626565.1 uncultured Myxococcales bacterium | reverse complement strand
GGTTTTCAAGCAGCGGTTCAAGGAGCAGCTTGATTTCCAGGTCCTTTCCCTCAACAAAGTCTACCTTAGCTTCCTGCTTCTTGAACTCCGGGTGGATGACGACCATGGTGTAGCTTCCCGGCAGGACCTCCTTGAAACCGAACCGACCCTTGCGATTGGAGGTGGTTTTCAAGCGGGGCTCCAACAGCGCCACCTCGGCTCCGATGACCGGAAGCCCCACGCCCTTTTCCTTCAAACGTCCGCTAAGGCTCTGCCCTTCCGTCTTCTTCATCTCCTTCTTTTCCAGTTTGAAGTGGTAATTGTATCCGATTCGGACGGGTAGGGGTGCTCCATCGAGGGTCGCCGGTTCGAATTCGAACTGTTCCACGGCGACAACTGCCGCAGCATCGAAAGCCGCACCGGCACTTTGGACTACTTCGACTGCTACGACTGCGCCTGTCCCATCAATCTCGACCAACATCCCAACAGTGCCTTCCTGACGTGCCTCGAACTGTTCTTCAGGGTATTCAGCGTGGACAAATTTCTTGAGCGTCGGGGGCAATACTTTGGCCGGCTCTTCAGCCGCAGCAGCCCCAATGGTGAGAAGGACGACGATGGCGGTGATCGCCGTCAGCGCTGTTCGATACCCAATAAGCATATCCGTCTTCCCGCTCGTGCTTGAGCACGCCCGGATCCCTCTTCGTCAACTGGTCTTGCCCATAAGTTGCGAACGAACGGTTGCTTTTCAAGGGAGGTTCAGTCGAGGATTCTGACGCGAATCTCAGATTTGGTTTCATCTACTGAGTGGCTCTCGAAACCGATGATAGCGGTTTCTGCAGTTGGTACTACCAGCGGGTGGGTCTGGTTCCCAACCGTGGTCCAGTTCAGCAGTGTGGGTGGAGATTCCGTGCCGGTGACCAGATTCAACTCGCGGCGGACCACGGCTCGGCCGTCGCCGTCCCCGGGGGAGTGGTCGTCATAGACTACCCAGAGCGTCGTCGCGTCACGGTATGCGATGGAGAGGTTCTGCGGGTCCCCAACGCTCGGCAGTACGTACTTGGAGCCTGACAGATTGGCGGTGTCGTCGAGTTTGTGGCATTCCACCACGCTCCCGGCCTTCCAGCACATGATGAGCCCTGTCGAATCATGATAGGCTAGGGCGGGCTGCTGCGGCTCGCCCTCCGTTTCAACCTGAACCACCGGGCCGGCAGTTCCGTCAACCGGATGAGGCCGGGCGTAAACACCCAAGTACGGCCCGTCGGGGAACTGGGCCTTGGAAAAGGCGTAGAAAACCGTTGGTTGTGCCCCCCCCTTTACCGTCATTGCAACCTCCCATTCCCGGTGGGTCTTCAACTTGTTGATAGAGTACCCGGAGCCGTCCTTGGTGCCGTCAGCAAGGAAGCGCTGGCCAAAGGCATCTTCGTGATCGCCTACAGGGTAGTCACTGACGTATGCAACAACAAAACGGCCGTCCGGAAGGTACTCGACGACGGGTTCAAACTGCTCATGTTCGGGGATCTCATTGACCGGCTCTTCGGGCCCCAGCGGATTCCAGACATCGTCAAAAACCCGGTAGACTATGCGCCGCTGTCCGTTTGCGTTTGGATGCTCCCAGACGACAACCGCACCGTCGTTGCTTGCGTTGATGGCAATATCCGGGCCGGTCTGGTCCTCGAGTGCGTTGGCGTTGGCCGCAATGGGAACCGCGGTTGCTGAGCCATCTTCAGCGAAGAAGCCCAGCGCCACATCCTTTCCTGAGCCCCCTACGAGGTTCTCACCTTCCCATACAAGTGCGAAGGACCCGTCGTCATAGGCCGCTCCCTTCGCTCCGGTGTGCAGGCCGGCAAGGGGCCCGCTGGCCAGGCGCTCGGGCGCGACGGTGGTGGGTTCGCCGTCCAGGTCAAACCTCCGGAACGAAATGTCACGCTGGTCACCCGCGCCGTGGGTCCAGGCGGCAAACAGATCCCCTTCCACCAGGTGAAGGGAAGGCCAGGTCTGGTTTTCGCCCTGGCCTTCGTGCAGCAGGAAGTTGGGGGAAGTGGACTGCCCGTTGGAGTCAAAGACTGCGGCATAAGCAGCGTATCCGTCGTTGTCGCCGCTCTCATCGTGCCAGGCAAGGGCGAAGGCGCCGCCCGGAAGGGCCAGGGGCGGCGATGTCGAAGCCTGAATATCCGCCTTGGAAAAGTGCGGGACGACGTGGATGTTTTCGAGCGCTCCGTTAGCAGAAAGCACCTCGAAATGCACATCGCACGGCCCGCCCCCGACGCAGTCGGTGAAACTCACCACGAAGCGGCCGTCCGTCAACGCGGAGCAGAAAGGACTGGCCAGGTTGCCGCCGCCCATGGAGGTCACCGGCAGGCTGTCGCTCAGTGCGTTGCCCGGGAACTGCATGAACCGGCCCTCGATATTGCCCGCGTCGTCATCGTAGACGATGAGCATCTGGTTGTCGCTGGCGGTACATGCGCGGGGCCGGAACCACTGGCCCAGTTCGATCCCCTCCTGGTTAGCCTCGAAGCCCGCGGAAACAGCATGGTAGTACACCGCTGCAGTTGCCGGCTGGTTGTGTTCAGGCTTGTGCATGGCCTGGCGCAGCACGCCGAAGGTGCCTCCGGGAAACGAGACCGCGCTCAGCGAGTCGCCTGGCAGGTTTTGATGGTCGGGAAAACCCGCACCCATCCACCCTGAATAATCATCAGGATAATGATTGCAGGAGCACTCACCCGCGTTGAGAGTGCCGAGTTTCTTGGCATAGCCGTTCCAGATAATGCTGGGCGGCCCCAATTCAACTGCGGGGGAAACCACCTCCCCCTTGCCGTCATATCCGGCCAGTAAGAGTTGGTAATTGTACCTTCGCTGGCAGATTGAACCGTTGCCCGGCTGCTGGTAGACTTGTGCGTATCGATAGGCAGCCGCAACAACGAATTTCCCGGCCGAATTGGCGGCCACCGCCTGCGTCGTCATGGCCTTGTCGCCCACACCGCACGAATCGGAGCTCAGGGGCCAGTCTACAACCAACTCCTTTTCAGGATAGCTCAGTGAGTGCTCATCGTCGACGAGTCGGGCTCGGACCAACCAATCCCCGGCCCGCCAGACGGCCACACTGGTGCCAAAGGACAGATGAGCCGTTTGCTGGGGACCTGCGACAGGTGCCTGCCCCGAAAGCTTGGTTTCCGTATTTACCCGGCGCTCCCCGCAGGCGTCCTGATTGCCCTCGCAGAATCCTCCGGAACATGCATCAGCCAAGGTGCAAGCTTCCCCGTCATCACATGGCGTGCCGTCGGGCAGCGGGTTTTCGGCACAGTCCAGCTCGTCTTCAAGGCAAGCCACTTGTGAGCACTGGTTAGCAGGAATTCCGCAAGTGTTCATCGGGCCGGTGCAGACGCCCGCACCATCGCATTCGTCCGGTTCGGTGCAGAACAGGCCATCGTTGCACGCGGTCCCTGCGAGCGCTTCGCTCTCCAAACACTCGTAGCTTTCAGGTCCGGTGGAACTGCAAGATGCGACGTAACACTCCGCGGCCGGGGACGGGCAGACGACCAACGCACCCGGGTCGCATACTCCGGAAACGCAGACGTCGCCTTCGGTGCAGCCGTCGTTATCCGCGTCGCACGGCGTGTCCAACGCAGCCGGGCCGGCTACCTCGCATTGGTCGAGGTCCTCGTTGCATCCGGGCAATTCGCATTGGTCCGCTGCTGCGGAGCAATCCCGCTGCGGTCCGGGGGCGCAGGTCCCACCACCGTCGCAAAGGTCGCCCTCGGTACAAAACAGGTTGTCGTCGCACGGTTGTCCCGCTTCCACCGGAGTCTCCTCGCAGTCGTGTGAGAAGATTGAAACGCTGACGCACTGAGAGTCTACACACGGCCCTGACGGCTCGCATTCCGGTGTGTTGCTGAACACGCATTGGCCCAGGAAGCAAACCTCATCAGTGCACCCGTCCGTGTCGCCGTAACAGGGCAGACCGTTGGCCGCACCTTTGTCGTGGATGCATGTGTGGGTCAAGGGTTCGCATGAGTCTACGGTGCACTGGTTTTCGTCATCGCACTGGGCGTCCACCGCACAACACTCTTCCAAAGGCGTCCCCTGGCAGGCACCGGACTCACACTGGTCGCTGGTAGTGCAAACTTCGCCGTCATCGCAGTCATCACCGTCGGGTGCGTTGCCAATCACGCAAAGGCCCGGGGCTTCGCAGGTTGTAGTTTTGCAAACCGCGGCGTCGGCACAGGTTCCGCAATCGCAAACGTTCGTGCCCGCGTCGCCGCACTCCAATTCGGCGCAAAGCTCTTCGCAAACCGGCTTGCAGGTGGTTGCTCCATCGGTCTCTTCACACGAATACCCGTCGGGGCACTCGGCGCACACACCTCCGCAGCCATCGTCACCGCACTCCTTGCCGACGCAGGAGGGCATACACTTGCACGGTGCTGTTTCAGCGCTGCAAACGCCTGATTGTTCGTCATCGCAAATGCACAGATGGCTCTGCGGGCAGGCCTCGCCCGCAACCCAGACCGTGCACCCTTCTTCTCCTTCCTGGCAGAGCAACGGTACGCCGTCGTCGCCACAGGTGGCGGTGCTGATGTCGCATACGTCCTGGCAGCTCGCGATTTCGTCGGGAGCAATATCAAACGAGATTTCGTCCGCGGCATCAAAGATGTCGGCCTCGCTAATATCAACACCGTCGGTCTCGGCAATATCAACACCGTCGGTCTCGGCAATATCAACACCGTCGACCTCTTCCGCGATATCAAGTGTAGCGTCCAGGTCGGGGACCGCGTCGCCGGCGTCGGAGGTCTCACCATCCGTCGTTTCGGGTATCTGGTCCGGTAGGTCGAGGGGGAGGTCCGAAAGCTCTGCGATATCGGGGACAAAAGGAGCGTCCCAGGTGTCCGCATCAGCAACCGGGGCGACATCGGGGGGCAACTCCTGCGGAACGGTGTCCTGAATGTCTTTGCTGTCCGGCTGCGGCAGGACAGCATCCTCGCCTGTTCCTCGGTCTTCTACCGTCCCGTCTTTTGCCAACGGAGTCCACGGCTCGGGAGCCTGAAAACAGCCGAACGCGGAGAGGATACAGAATAAAGAAAGAACTGCTCGATTCATGGGGATTCACCTGCGATTCGTCTGCCAAAAGAACGGGCCTGCCACACACCGTGCAAGTCTACCGGTGGGTGCGGTCCGCGTCCAGGGTTAATCGTCTGCCTCCTGGAGACGCTTCTGCTTGCGCTCCTCTTTGATGCGGCGGTACTCCTCTTCGGAAATGAGCTCCCCCGGTTCTCTGATCTCGACGAACAGGACGCCGTTGATGTGATCGACTTCATGTTGGAAAATCCGGGCGGTCCATCCTGCCACGTCGTCGACATGTGCGTCCCCTTCAGGCGTGAAGTAGCTTATCGTAATTGATGCCGAGCGCGACACTTGCCCGAACCAGCCGGGAATAGACAGGCAGCCTTCGTAGTCGACTACTTTGTCATCGGAATAGGCCAGGATTTCCGGATTGATGTAGGCTCTGAAAGGTTCGCCATCCTCATCTTGGCGCTGGACGATGATTACCTGCCGGTTGACCCCCACTTGCGGCGCCGCGATGCCCACGCCCCCCTCCTGCTTCACTGAAGCCAGCATTCGGGAAATCAACAGGCTCAACCCGGGGTCTTCAGGAAGAACCGGGCGGCAGGGAGCCGCCAGGATAGCGCGCCCTGCGGCTGATTCGTTGGTGACCATGGGCAGAGGTGCGTCGGTCGGACCCGAGTGGAGCAACCGGTTCTCTTCTGCAGCCAGCTCGGCAGGCGACCTCAACACGGGCACGGTCGTGTGGCCGCACGCGGCCACCAGCAGCAATGCCGCCACAGCAGCCGCCCCATGTTTGCCGATGTTGATACACATTGACTCCTCCGGGGTGATAGTGCAATTGGTTTGACTACATCGTGATGAACACAATTCCGGACGCTCCGGCGGTGGTGCCGGTGGAGCCGGGGTTGCCGTAGCCCGGGATGATCAGACCGCCGGCGCCGCCACCTCCGCCGCCACAGCCGCCTACAGTGACGCCGTTGCTGCCGTTGGAGCCGCCCAGGCCGCCGCAGGAACTGTTGTAGCCCGATGTACCCGGGTCACCGCCGCCTCCGGCGCCGAATCCCTGGCCCCGCTTGGCCGCCTGGTTTGAACCCGGTGACGGAGTGCCGGGCGCACCCGCGTACTGCCCCATGGAAATCCCGGAACCGATGCCGCCGCCGTTGCTGGTGTTGGTATACCCCGCGCCGCCGCCGGAGCCGCCGTTGCCGCCCTTGGCGCTGGACTGCCCGCTGTTTCCGGTGTGGGGTTTGCCCGGCAGGCCGCCCTGTACAGTCAGGGAACCGAACTTGCTTGCGGTGCCCTCCTCTTCCATACCGCCACCTGAACCGACCTGGACCAACAGATTCTGTCCGGGGGTCACCGGGAACGCCTCCTCGATCTTGTAGTAACCTGAACCGCCGCCGCCGCCGGGATAGTAGAAACCGCTTCCTCCCCCGGCGCCGCCACCAATAATGGTCACGTTGACGGAGTTGACTCCTGAGGGCACCAGGAAAAGGTCGCTGCCCACCTTCCAGAGACAACCGCCTCCGAACGCTTCGCCTTCCCCGCAACTGGATTCGATGCAGGAGTTTAGCTGGCACACGAAGCCGGGCTGGCAGGGGCCACACTCGCCGCCGCAGCCGTCCGACCCGCACTCCTTGCCTACGCAAACCGGCTGGCATTCACAGACGCCATCCATGCAAGCTTCCTGGGGTCCGGTGCAGTTGCCGCACGAGCCGCCGCAGCCGTCGGGGCCGCACTCTTTGCCATCGCACAGTTGTACGCAAACGCAATTGCCGCCAACGCACCTTTCGCCCGGAAGGGAGCCGCACTGGGAGCCGTCTACTACCGGTTGACTGTCGCAGCCCGTGGCCGGCACGCACCCGTCTTCCGTGCACTCGTTGCCATCGTTGCAATCGACGTTGTCACTCACCACACACAGTCCTGCGCTGCATTCATCGTTTTCGGTGCACTCGTCGTCGTCATCGCAGGGCGCGGAGTTGGGGCTGAACTCGCAACCCGCTTCACCGTCGCAGGAATCGTCGGTGCATAGGTTTCCGTCGTCACAGTCCAACACCTGCGCAGGCAGGCACCAGCCATCGGTACACTGGTCGCCGGTTGTGCACTCGTTGCCGTCATCGCACGCCAAGACGTTGTGACTGAACTGACAGCCGATGCCGGCGAGGCACAGATCGTCGGTGCAATCATTGCCGTCGTTGCAGGTCAACTCACCAGCCGAGATGCACTCGCCCAGATGGCAGTGGTCGCCAGTGGTGCAGACGTCCTGATCATCACAGGGAGCTTCGTTGAGGTTGGTAACGCACCCGTCCAACGGGTCGCACCACTCGTCCGTGCAGATGTTCTCATCCGCACATACCTTCAACTCCGAGTACACGCACGCGCCCGAGTCGCAGTGGTCACCTTCGGTGCAAGCGTTGGCGTCATCGCAACCCGCGGCATTGGGAGTGTGCACGCACCCTCCTTCCGCATCGCACGTGTCGTCGGTGCAGACGTTGCCGTCGTTGCATACTGCATCGAGTCCCGCTTGGCATCCGTTCACCGGATGGCAGGTTTCAAAACCGTCGCACGCATTCCCGTTGTCACACACAAGTGTTTCGCCCGGTTTGCAGCCCGTGTCGGGGTCGCACGTCTCCGCGCCGTTGCACACGTTGCCGTCGTCGCAAACCAGCGCTCCCCCCCCATTGCATTCTCCGTTGTTGCATTGGTCGTCGATGGTACAAACATCTCCGTCATCACAGGAGAGGGTGTTGGTGGGAAAGACGCAGCCCGACAGCGGATCGCAGGTGTCGTCGGTGCACGGGTTGTTGTCGGCACAACCCAGTGGTACGCCGCTCGTACATACACCCTCACTGCATTTGTCCCCGATGGTGCAGGCGTCCCCGTCTTCGCATGCAAACCCCTCGTGGTCCGCCACTTCCGAGCACTGGCCGGTGGTCGGGTCGCAGGTGGCGTGCAAACAGATGGAGTCCGGCCCCTCTGCAGGAGCAGGGCAGATAACCTCGGTTCCGGGGGCGACCGCACATTTGAACGGCCAATTCTCCAGGTCGCAGACGAGAGTGCCGTTACACAGATCGTCGTCTTCCAACTGCGCACAATCAGCGTCGGTCTGGCAATCGCAAGGGATCTCCTGTCCGCCGCACTTACCATCCGCACACTGGTCAGCCACAGTGCAGGGATCATCGTCATCGCAGGCGGCGCTGTTGTTCTCGAACATGCATCCGCCGGCACCGTCGCAGCTGTCATCCGTGCACGGGTTGCTGTCATCGCAGGCGACGGGGTTGCCAACGCAAACTCCTGCCTCGCAGTGGTCGGCGACGGTGCAAGGGTCTCCATCCAGGCATTCCCCTTCGTTAAGCTCGACATACTCGCACCCGCCTTCGCCCTTACAGTTGTCATCGGTGCAGTCGTTGTCGTCGTCACACAGGTTTATGTAGTCCCCTTCGTCCTCCACCGGTTCGTCCACGTCGCCGTCGCAGTCGTCGTCGTTGCCGTTGCACTGCTCTTCTGCAGGTGCGGCCGCGTCGCATGGGGTCAAACCTTCTTCAGCACACACCCTCATGCCCTGGCAGGCGCCGTGCTCGTTCTTGACCTCGCAAGGTGTCCAGAGGGACAGGGTGATGGAGTTGTCGGTGCAGGGACAGACTCCGGCTTCTGCAACACATTGGCGAGTCTCGATTGCGTCAATGGTCATGACATCGAGGCAGAGGAATCCCCAGGGGCAGTCTTCAGCAGTCTCACACACTCCGCCGCAGAAACTCCCTTCATCACCGTAGTCCACGCATACGTCCTCGGCACCGCCCGGAGCCTTGCACCCTTCAGTGGTCTGGCACGGCTTGCACAGGTTCGAGTGCAGGGAGACGCACACGTAGATCAGATCCGGGTCGCTGGCCCCTACCTGCTTGCACGTCCAGCCGGAAGGGCACTCCTCGCTGCACGCCTGTGTGCACACCGACTCGCCCATGTGCTCAACGCACCAGCCCGACTGGCACTGGGAGTTCTCGGAGCACTTGTCCATGAAACACCCTTCGCCCGGATCGCACTGCAGCAACGGGATTTCACTTCCGGATTCCGCCGCTGGTATGTCGATTGCCGTTTCCTCCATAGTCTCTTCCGGCGCAGTTGTGTCAGGCAGGATGGGCTCCGGTTCGTCGCCGACGTCCGCGGTTGAGTCGGCGTGGCCGCCACCGTCGACGATTAACTCCGTTTCTCCCGGACCGCAGGCCTGGAAAGCGAGACATACAACCAGCAAATAGTGCGATAGTTTCATGAGAATCCCCCAACTCTTCGCTCAAGTTATAGTGCAAGGTGGAGCACGTGGTCAACCGGAGAAGTGGCGTGTCCACCGTTACCCCGGCCATGGAGGACGATGCCGCCTCACTAATCGGTGCCGCAGATAGTGCCCTCTATGCTGCGAAAGCCGGAGGCAGGAACAGGGTCGAGGTCCCTAGAAACCGTTCTTGCTTGCCGTGATCACCAATCCCGAAGCCAAGTCTGCCTGCATGTGTTCACCGGTCAGATAGGCGCCGTAGGCGTACTGGTCGAGCAAAGTGTAGTTGAAGAAGGCGGTCATGTATTTTCTCGCGAGCAGTCGAGAATGGGAAGGGTCATCAACGCCCTTGGGGCACACCGAGCAGGTCAACCCGCAATCAGGTTCGTCCAGAAAGGACATGTGGCTTGCACCCACAAGCTCAATCTCGACTGCCGGCCCACCCGCATATATGTAGTACTGCTGAAAATTGTTGTCCTCGGGGGCGCAAGCCTGGCAGAAGAAGCCGGAACATGTGGCGTTCACGGTCTCACCCACCAGGCCGATGGGGATGGAAATGCCCGGCATCAACTCGGGCGTGACCGACGGATAATCGGGGGAGTCGCCGCCGAACGGACCGCCGGCCGCGTCCACAGGGTCCAAAACAAGCGACGCCTTGACGCGCTCGTCCTCGCTGCACACCAGCAACGAGATCTTCCCGCCCATTGAATGGCCGCTAAGACCGATGAGCGCAGGGTCCACCTTTCCCTCAAGCTCGCCGCCCGGCAAAGTGGCACCTTCCAACCAATCCAGAATCGCAACGACGTACTCCTTCAACGCGGTGTGGGTGGCAGGCGCAAAAAGCGAACCGGGCAACTGGGGCATGATCACCAGGTAGCCCCAACTGGCGAGGTGCTCGCCATAGGACGTGTAGTTGGCGTTGCTCAACTGAAATCCGTGGGTGAACACGACGACCGGATAGGGACCCGGTCCGTCGGGGAGGAACATTACTGCCGGGATGTTTGCCCCCAACAATGCGAGGACAGATTCCTGCACGGAATAGGCTTGGGGCCCTGCAGCGCCGGGGTCCGGCAACTCAGCGACCACCTCTTCGGCGACCTCTGCTAGCGTCACCGGTACGTCCGTGTAGGTGGCTGACTCGGGGGCGACGTCAACGGGAACGGGAGTCATCTCCTGCGCCGCGGTGTCAATCAGATCGCCGCCCTCGACGCGCAACTCGGGGAGAAGGTCGATCGAACTCAACAGGTCCAAGACAAGAAGGTCCGCCTCTTCTGCCGGCAATTCCGCCTCTATGTCCGGACCGGCTGTTTCGTGGGGTGCCCTGAAGCCCTGATCGAGAAAATCCTCCGAACTGGCTTCTGAGCCGCACGCCCAAACAGGCGCCACCAACACGCACAAGAGTACAAGGGGGCTTCCAAGTAAGGAGTACCGCTCGCTTCCAGAAGCACGTTTGTCGTCGGCACACATAGAATCACCTGTCGAAAATGAACCGAGCATACCGACCGATCGGTAGAATGTCAAGTTGCAAATAATTTGGGACTAAGTGCAGAAAGTTTGGCCACCTCACTTCCAAACCCCCGATATTAAGGGAGAAGGCTTCGTCGTTCGGACACCCGGGTACGGCGTGGCCACGGTCGTTGGCAATCAGGCATGGCACGAGGGTAGACGGGCGTCCGGCAAACTCCGGGCGCGTCGCCTGCGGTGGGGGGCCTCAGCTTCGATGAGGGTTGCATCCGCATTACAAATTGCATCCCGAAGCGAGCAACTCCATCCACTCCCCAACGGGAGGACTCTGTCCGGAAGAAGGAGGAAAAAGGAAGGGGGAGGAGAAGGATCACATAAACCAATCTTCAACAGTGAAAATCGATGGACAACTCTGCCCTTCGCTCAGACTCCAGCCAGCCGGGTCTGGCTTTTGCGTGGGTGGCGGGTATGTCAGGGCTGGCCGAGGGCTTCCAGTTGTTGGCGTGTCTCAACGAGAACTTCCGCGGCGGATTTCTGCCAGAAGATGCGGCCGCGGCGGACGTGGATGTGGCTGAGATAGTTTCCGCCCTGGACTTCGACGAGGCTCTGGAACTGCTGGATATATTCGTCAATGAAGCGGCTGTTGTAGGTGTTGAATAGTACCACGCTTGCACCGGCAAAGTTGTTCCGTCTTGCGAAGGCCCACAGCGGTGGTGCAGGTCTGAACAGCCAGATGGGGGAGCCAAGGAAGACGAGGTCGTAAGGACGCATGTCCACCACCGCGGGCGAGATGGGGGTCTCCAACTCGTTGCGGGCGTCGTTGGCGGAGCGGCGCCAGCCGGCGAAATCCAGGGTATAGGCGGTCGCACCCAGACGCACAATGTCTGCATCGTAGCGCCGGGCTATCTCCCGAGCCATGGCTTGGGTGTGCCCGCTTCTGGAGTAGTAGACCACAAGCACGTTGGCCGGCTCCCGGGATACCCGGACGTAAGGTTCGCTGATGAAGTAGTTGCTGTCCTTGTGCAGCATCCAACCGAAACCCGCCGCCGCCACTACTGCTGCAGCTACGCCGAGCCAGAACAGACCTCGCAGGAGACGCTGTCTTCTGCCTCGGGAGGCTATCGGTCTCGACATTGTCGCACCTCAGCTTTGGACCAGGAAGAAAGGGACAGACCTCATCTTCCTGCCGTTTGCTACGATGGTGACGGAGTGTTGCCCAGGGTAATGCTTGCGGGTGGTTCTGTCGCTGAAGTTCAACTTACGCTTGATGTTATGGGCGCTGCCCGCGGAGGGTTCGAATTCCCTTATCTGGAAGACCTTGGGAGAGGTCTGTCCCCTGGCCTTGACATAGTCAACGATGTATTCAAGGCGCACATTGCGCGATTTGCCGGCCGCCACAACCAAACGGAACGTCATCGTGGCTGAGCCGCCGATGAGAACCGTGGAGGGCTCCACGCTCAGTCCGGTTACCTTCAAGCCCGTGGCGTCGGCTAGTCCGAACAATGCAAGGGCCCGCTGGTTGCCTTGCTTCAACAACCCCCGCAACGCGTGCTTCACCATCTTCTTCGTCCCGGGCGCTTCCGCAAGCCACCGCTTCGCCACGTCCAGCGCGATGTGGGGGTGGTCCTTGGAAATATCGTTGAGATTATTGGCCACGCTTCGGCGTACGTACTCGGACGGGTCCTCCTTCAGTTTGTCAAGTATAGGCAGGACCGGGGTCGGGTCGCGTTTGAACTGCTCCAGGGCCTCGCCCCAGGGGAGGCGGGGTCGGCACCCTTCGCTGGCCAGACGGCGGACGTTTACATCGTCGCTGTCCGCCCAGATGAGCATCTGCGCCATTGTATCTTCGGGATATTTGCGAATGAACGGGCGGATGGCGAATTCGGCGCTCGACCGGGTGAAGAGCTCCAGCGCCGGGATTGAAGTGAGGTAGTCATCCACCCCGAAAAGTTCAACGAAATCGGCAAACACCAGATGTTCGAAACCGTCGAACCGGCCCTCGACTTTCTTAAGGATCTCCACTGCCTCGCAGTATTCTGCCGGCAAGGTCTGTCCCAAAACCTCGGAGGTATGCCGCAGCCGTTGTTTGAGTTCCCTCGCAGGCCACTGCTCATCGTACAGAAGGGGGAAGAAGCGGGCCTGGTCAAACTGGGGACAGACCTCTTCGATCTCGGTCGCCAGAGTGCGGAAAAACGGTTCCTGGAAGAACCGGTCCTTGAGTTTCCGGACCATTCCCTGACTACTTGTCGGCGAGTTTGTCTAGAAGCCACGCCATGTTCTTACCCAGGACCTTCATGGTGTCCATGCCTTCTTCGTCAGCGGTGACTTCGCCCGGGTCTCGGCCGATGCCGAGGTTCCAGTACCTGGAGCCCGGTATGATCATTTGATTGATGGTGTAGAAGTAGTTGATAGAGCTGAAGACGTGGGCTGCACCGGCTCGGCGTACCGCAACTACCGCCGCACCCACTTTGCGCGCCAGAATGTCGCCGTTGACCTTGGCCACGATTCCGGCCCGGTCGATGAGAGACTTGACTTCGCTGCTCACGTTGCAGAAGTAAGTCGGAGACCCGATGATGATTCCGTCGGCCTCCAACATCTTCTCCAGGCACTCGTTGAGGACGTCGTTCTTGATCGAGCAGCGACGGTCCAGGTTTTCGGCGCACTTGTAGCACGCCATACAACCACGAATATTCTTGCCCCCTAACTGATACAGCTCGGTCTCCACGCCTGCACTCTGCAATTCGTCCAGGACAACGTCTAGCAGGTTGTAGGTGTTTCCCTTCCGGCGGGGACTGCCGTTGAACGCAATAACTTTCATGTTCCATCACCTCCCTGAGCTTCTTGACTACCGCACACCGGGCAACTCTGCAAGCGCAGTGGTTTCTCCAAACCGCACGATTCAAGGAGAGCGGAATCGTTCATTATGACCGCGGTTTGACCGTCCGCGGCCACCTTCCCGTCCTTAAGGACGATGGTTCGTTCGCACAGGTCAACCACCAGGTCGAGGTCGTGAGTGGCAATGATTTTGGAGTGCTTGAAAGTCCTTAGCAATTCTATCAACAGGCGGCGGCTCTTCGGGTCAAGGTTGGAGGACGGCTCGTCCATCACCAGGATGTCCGGCGACATGGACAGCACCGATGCGATGGCCACCGCGCGTTTTTCACCTCCCGACAGCCGATGCGGGGGCCGGTCCCCGAGGTGTGCCGCGCCCACTCTTTCCAAAGCGGCAGATACTCGTTTCTCCACCTGGTCGGGCGGCAATCCGAGGTTCAACGGGCCGAATCCCACGTCGTCAAAGACGGTGGGCATAAAGAGCTGGTCGTCCGGGTCCTGGAAGAGCATGCCAACGGTCTTTCGCACGGTGTCCAGGTTGTCTTTGGCGATAGGATAGTCCCCAATGATCACCTGACCCTGTTGGGGTGCGTAGTAGCCGTTGAGGTGCAGCAGCAAGGTCGATTTGCCCGCTCCGTTTGCGCCCACAACGGCTACCGATTCCCCGTGGGTCACTCTAAGAGAGATGCCGTTCAGCGCTTTGGTGCCGTCAGGATAGGCGAAATAGACATCAGCGGCTTCAACAATGTGATGGCTCATGGCAGCAACTCCGAGATCACTCTGCCGGTAGCGGCGGCGGGGTTGAACAGGCGCATCCCCAGGAGGAGGAGCGTCCATGTGAGCAGGAAGACGACATCAGGGAGGCGGAACTGCAAGGGCCGGGACAATCGTACCTGGCCGTCGAAACCCCGCGCACACATGGCGAGGTGGATTCGTTGCGCGCGGTCCAGGGTGCGCAGCAGCAGGCGCCCCGCCAACGGCCCGAACGTTGCCAGGCCTTTGCCTTTCCCACCAAAGGAGCGGAGCGATCTCGCGCGCAGCAGGCGAACAGTCTCATCGGTGAGCACAAAAAGGTAACGATAGAGGAACATGAGTTGAACCACGAAGACCCTGGGGACGCCCAGTCTCCCGAGAGCCGCACACACCGAGGTGAATCCTGTGATCGCGACCAGAATAAGCGCCGCTCCCACAGTGAGGACGAACCGCACGAGAATGGATGTGAAAGAAACCCAGCCTCCCGAAACGGTGATTCCCGCCACCTGCACCAGCGGCCCGGTATCCAGAAACGGGTTGAACAGACCCAGGGTAATTGCGAAGGGGGACACCAGGGCGATCTTCCGGGCGAGGTAACGAATCGGTACGTTTCCAGCCGCGGCGAGGAAGACCGGATAGAGGAAGAAGGGGGTCAGCGCGGACAGCTCGTATTTGTGCATGGAAACTACGGTGACCAGGAACACCAGAGTGGTAATCAGCTTCGCCCTGGGGTCGAGCCGGTGGACGAATGTGTCCTGGCGGGAGAGCCGGTCGAGATATCCCAGGTCAAAAACCCCGGCTTCACTCCTCGCCATGGCTTCTGCCTCCCCGGCCCCACCTGAAGGCCACCCCGGCCAGCGCAGCCAGGGCCAGGGTCAGTGCGCTCCCAACAAGGCCGGCGGTTCCGGCTCCGCCTTCCACCAGCGCGGTGCGATGATCCTCGGGCGGCAAAGGCACCTTCTCCGAGTCGGCGACCGCGGCGATAGACCATTCCAATCCGTCGGGTTGTTGCGACGCAAACCAGCTCAGCCCCCCGGCGACAAGCACAGCAGACACAGCAAGAGCAAAGAGCACTCGGGCGAAAGAGCCTTCCCCTCTGCCCGGTGCGGACGCATCCAGCACTTCCGGACGCTGCTTCCAGATGAAGAGCACTACCGCCGCGGTGGCCATCCCCTCAATGACTCCGATGGCCAGATGGATCGGTTGCATAACCAGAAGAAACGGGATTGCCGGCAGATCTGTGACCCCGGACAGGACTGTCTGCACAACAACCGCGGCAGACCCCAACTGCAGACCCACGATTGCTGCCGCGAGGCTGGCTGCCACGATTCGACCTTTCTTTCGGCAGTCTCCGGCCAGCGGCTTGAACAACAGGGGGTAGGCGATGAAACAGGGAAAATAGCCGAGGTTGAGAACGTTGCATCCCAAAACCAGCAGGCCGCCATCGGCAAAGAAGAGGGCCTGCACAATGAGGACTGAAGCCATGGTCAGAAATGCCGCGTGGGGTCCCAACAGGATCGCCATGAGCAGCCCGCCCCCCAGGTGTCCGCTGGATCCGGTACCCGGGATGGCAATGTTGATCATCTGGGCTGCAAAGACGAAGGCGGCGACCACCCCCATGAGTGGCACCTTTCGATCGTCCAGCTCCCGGGAGACTTTGCGGGAACAGTGGACCACCATCCCGCCGGTCACCGCGAGCATGCCGGCGCCAATTGCGGGAGACACCAGCGCATCAGCCATGTGCATCGTCTCAGCTCCCTTCCGCAGAAAGGCGGCGTGACACTACATGGAAATTCGTAGCACGACCGCCGTGTGCGATACAAGTGAAACCTGTATTCTAGAAGAGAACCAGGATGCCGGTATCCACGCTCATCATCGGTTCCCAGCGGGCGAAGTCGTAGGCTGATGACGGAATGTCACCGTAGCTTACCGGTTCGTAGCCACTGAAATCGAGCCTGTGGATCCGCGCCAGAGTGTGCATGTACCAGGCCGCGTGTTTTCCCATGTCCCAGCGGAGGAAGACATCGGCGCCAACGAAAGGATTCCAGGAACTGAGATTGGTGAAGCCGTCGCCGATTTGGAAACCGAAATTTCCGACGAAGCTGTCGGTGGCGTACTCATATCCGGTGGTGGCGCCGACCTGGAAGTTGATGAGCCCCAGGTTGTCCGGTTCTGTGCCGTGCACCCTCACGACCGGCGACATCATTGCGACATCGAATAGTAGACCCGCGTCGAGCTTGTGAGGGCCGTTCTTTTTGAACGCGTACCTTCCGGTCATGGACAGCATGTTCACCATGCCCGGTTCTGCGTCATCATTGAACGTCTCCCATATGGGCATAGACTCTTCGCCGCCCGTGCTCAGGAACTTGATGCCGAACATGATGAAGTCGGCAAAGCCGAAGGGCAGGAACGTATTCATGTCCAGGTAGAAATCGGGCCAATGTTCGTTGAACCCGAACACGGGGTACAGGAAGTCCCCCAAATTGTCTCCGTCCAAACCCCATGCATAGTCCAGCCCCAGGTACATACCTCCGTGGGGTTTGTACCGGCTGGTGTCCGCGGTTGCGGTTGCGGTTCCAAGTGCGACGACAGTGAGTGGAATCAGGAAGATGGTAATCAGGCGTTTCATCACTTGCTCCATTCGATGGGCGAGTAAGAACGAAAGGCCGGGCGGGCTATTCACTACAATTTGGTTGCCACTCCTGCTCCCCACCAGGATATTTCAGTTTCGTGGATCACATTGACGGTCGCAGTGGCCGTGTCGATGACGGCCACCGCCCCGGTCTTGTCGAACGCAAACGCCTTGTCGGTCCAGCCGGCCAGACCGAAGATTCCCACATATCCTGTAATGGGACCGATCTCTTCCAGCACTCCGCCCGTGGCCGGGTCAACCGACACGAGGTAGTTGTCCCACACGCCGTCCTTGTGGACTGCTGCGAACGTGCCGACGCCCGCGATGGAGTAGGCATCTCCGGCCGAGGTGTACTGGTTGCCATAAGCGCCCAGTTTGGTGGCGGTCAGTTCGCCGTCAGCAACGTCCAGCCGATACCACTCACCCTCCTCACTGATTCCAATGAGGACGTCATGCGAGGGGTCAACCAGGCCTGCCGGCACCATGGTGAGGCCGTTGAATGCCGAGGGCAGTTTGGCTACCAGGTGGCACTGTACGGTCTGAGGATGGCAGGTGTAGAGATATTCAAAGCTGGTTCCATAAAGGACGCCGTACTGATCGATGCCGATGTCGGTCATTTTGTGAGTGGCCCCGTCGTTGGGCCAGTCGAAGTCGCCAACCTCGTCCAGCTTGTACATTTTGACGTCCATCGCGTACAGAGTATCGGACGTGTGCGCGTACACGGTGCTGGCAAGGGCCACTCCCGGGAGAGAAGGGTCCTGGGGGAAAAGGTCAGCGTTGTCGGGGACTCCGTCGTAGTCCTGGTCGGGCGCCGAGCACTGGCCTTCCATGCAGAATTCGCCGGGACCACAAAGGCCGCACATTCCGCCACAGCCATCGGGGCCGCACACCTTGCCCTCGCAGCCGGCGTCACAGCACACCCCGTCGAGGCAAGCCACGCCTTCATCACAATGCCCGCAACTCCCGCCGCATCCGTCGGGACCGCAGTTCTTCTCCTCGCATTGCGCCGAACAACAGACGCCGTCCAGGCAAACCTGCAACTCGCCGCATTTTCCGCAATTGCCTCCACACCCGTCGGGTCCGCAATTAAAGGCTTCGCATGCAGGAGCGCACGCGTCCACACCAGCATCCGGGGTGGCGGTTTCTTCCGTCCCCAGATCGGCGATCACTTCGTTCGCTGCGTCTTCAATTGCTGTCTCAGCCGCGTCGAGCACTACGGCTGAATCGGGAGAATTCAGGGACCGCTGACCACAAGCAGAAACCAGCAGGAATGAGGCCAGAACAAGGGGTGAAAACTTCGTCATCGGGGCGACCTCCCAAATTACCAGAGCGGCATTAGAGCAACATCGTCTCTCCAAGTCAAGCCCCGTTCCTGCTTCAGGGGATGGAGGTGGTTTGCACCAAGTTGGAGCATGCTCCCCCACTGGCGCAGGACGGGCCGGCGGGCTTCAGTTTCCGACGGGAACCGAGTCCCATTCTTCGGTCGGCACGTACCTTGCAGCGTCTGGTGTTTCACAACTAGCGGAGGGGGAAGATTATGAAGCGAAGGAATGGAAGGGGAAGAGCGTGCCGGCGGTTGTTCGTGATCACGGTGTGTGCGTGGGCGATTGCCACGCTGTTTAGCGGATGTCCCCAGAGCGATGCAGAAATCGGGCCCATCGAGAAGCAGCCTGAGCAGCCCGGGGAAGAGAATGTGCGGGAGGGGACAGGGGAACATCCCCAGGAATTCCCAACCCCTGGTGCAGGCTGCCCGAGCTTCTATCTCCCAAACGCCGAACTGGCGATCAGCCAGGAGAACGAAAGCGGGGCCGCGTTCGAATTGCTGGACAGTACCTATTCGGAAAATGATCTGTTCAAGTTCGGAAATAGCGTTGCCACGATCACTTTGACCGGGCTATGCGTCGACTACCAGACTCCCCGGGTGAGTTTGTTCATCGACGAAGAGGTGTTCCATGTCGAAGATGGCGACCCGGTGGGGTCCACGAGTTCGGTGACCATCGATGTACCGCTGCCCGCCCACCTCTGGTCTGAGGGGGAGCACACCCTCAACGTGCTCGTAGATCTTCCCAACGACGATCCGATTAGCATCACCCGGGATATTCGTGTCCTGCTGAACGTGGCCAGCCTGGCTTACGACCCCTACGGCCGACTGTGGGTAGGAACCTTCGAGTTTGGGTTGCTGGTCTATTCGCTGGGAGCCGATCCCATGGATCCTTCCGATGATGAGGCCTTCAGCATTCCCCTGCGGAACCCAAGCGTCGACTACTCTCAGGAAGTTCAGTTGGAGACCTTTGTACGAGACTCCAACAGCGCCCTGGCGGTGGCGTGGGACCCCTCACTGGAGGGGGTTTGGGTCGGTACGTTTATCGACGGGCTGTTCTACGTTGCTCCTGCGGAAACCGGACTTGGGGGGACGCTCAAGGTCCGGTACCGGATTCCGGGCTGCGGTGAGTCCATCGGCTATCCCTGCGGCGAGGACCGTTTCATCGGAGACGGAGGGGTGGGCGGGCAGGTGCTCCAAAAGGCGCTCGCCAACACGATCACTGCAATTGTACCGGATGGAGGAACAGGTTTGTGGCTCGGCACCCTGGAAGGACTGGTCCACTTTGACCACGCCGGTACACCGCTGGAGCCGACAGATGATAGCTGGACCGTGTTCGCTTCCGAGGGCGTCTACGACCCAAACATCTCACGACTGGCAATGGACTCTGCCGGGCGGGTCTGGATTGCCTCCTTTGATCTGGCGGACGAGAATGACGACAGCGACTCCCTGGTGGTGCTCGACCCCGGCGGGACTCCCTGGTACAAGGGGGACGACCAATGGGGTCATTTCCCGTGGCTCGAGGACATGATGCCCAACAAGTTGTACACCGTGGCGATCGACCCGCAGGGGCTTGTGTGGGTGGGAACAACCGATGGCCTTTTTGCCGTTGACCACGGAGGCACCCCTTTTAACCCGGCGGACGATCAGTGGTCCCACCGGGACGCGAATTCGGGTCTCCCGGACAACGATATCGGCGTAGTTGTGCCCAGGGCCGATGGGTCCTTGTGGGTGGGCGGCTTCGACGTGTGTGAGCAGGGGACGGGGGGAGGTCTGTCCCTGTTGGATCTTGGGGGCAGCGCGTTCGGACCGTGCTCTGATGCGCTTTCAACCATTGACCTGCCGGCAGACGAGTTGCGCCAGATGGGAGCCATGTCTCCTCAAATGGATTGCTTTCCGGTGACTTACACGACTGACGACGGACTGATCGACGCTGATGTCGCATCCTTGGTGGAGCTACCGGGTGGGCAGGTTGTCATCGGGACTTTCAACTTGCTGTCAGCGAGCGCCATCGCGACGACCATCATGGAGCATGCTCCCTCCGACCTGGACGAGTGTGTTGTTGAACGGACTCCCGACCCTGAATTCGATCCGCCGACACCCTCCACGACTGTCGGAAACGACGGCCTCTCGGTTATCGATCAGGCCGGCACGCCGTCGGACAAGTCCGACGACATAATTGTGAATCTATAGGAAACAACTCTAGTGGAACGGGCAGGTGTGCTGCTGTTCGCCCCGCTCCTTGGAGAGCTCGTC
>CAZVFX010000124.1:0-20851 GCA_964626565.1 uncultured Myxococcales bacterium | reverse complement strand
CATTTTTTCCGTCACTCGACGCGTGAGGCTTTTCATGGTAAACGTGGGGCAGGTATGGAGGATTGGATGCGTGTCCCAAAATTGTGGCTCGTGGCGCAGGTCGCCACGGTTTCGCTCCTGTTGGCTATGGTGGCCCGCCCCGGGCTTACCGACGAACCGAAGCCGGCTGCGGAAGCTGCCCCTGCAAAGGCCGCAACACCCGGCGGAGGCGGCGAGTCTTCCATTACCGTTTCCGTTGGTCCCGGCGCTCAGGCGCTGGACCCCACCGCGGTGCCGCAGCCGTTTTGCGATGCGGAAGGGGCGACCTGTATTATGGTGGCGGAGACGATCGCCAGGGACCTCACCATATCCGGTTTCTTCAAGAATCTCGACCCTGCGTCCTTTATCGCGAATATGGAAACCGAGACGCTGAAGAAGACCAAGTGGGAAGACTGGTTCAACATTGGAGCCAAGTACCTGATCAAGTCGCGGGTATCCTCCTCCGGTGGCAAGTACGAGTTGTCTTTTCGGCTGTACGATGTGAATCGAAAGAAAGAGATAACGGTTTCATTCCAGGAAGCCACTGTTTCGAAAGACGGCGTCCGGGGCGCGGCGCACAACTTCGTGAACGAAGTGATCCGCGCGATTACGGGCGTGCCGGGGCCGTTTGGGGGCAAAATCCTGTTTGCCGCCAAGACCGGGAAGGGAACCAAGGGAGTCTACAGCATCGGCGTGGACGGATTCGGCCGCAACACCATCGCGGGCGGCGAGACCATCAACATGCTCCCTTCCATGGTGGGTGGAGACGTACTGTATACTTCCTTCAAGATGGGAAAACCTGCCCTCTACCTGAATGGCAAGAAGATCACCAGCGACGGCCGCTCCTACCGGGGCGCCCGGCTGTCCCCTGACGGCGGCGTGATCGCGGCCAGCGCGGATGACGGCGGGCAGTCGGACATCTTCTTGATGTCGCGCAGCGGTAAGATCAAGAGCAACCTCACCCACCACTGGGCTGACGAAGTGTCCCCATGCTGGTCTCCGGACGGTGCCAGAATCGCGTTTGTATCCAACCGCACCGGTTCGCCGCAGATCTACGTCATGGGTGCTGACGGTTCGGGCCAGCGACGCCTCACCATGGCCGGGGGCTACAACTCCACACCCGATTTCGGGCCGGGCGGGCTGGTAGTCTTTGCGGGCATGGACGAGGCTCACTCGGACATTTTCACCGTTGATCTCGAGGGCCACATCACCCGGGTGACCCAGGACCAGGGAAGCAACAAGGATCCGACCATTTCTCCTGATGGCCGGCACCTGGCGTTTGTGTCCAGCCGCGACGGCAAGCGTCGCATCTGGATCTCAACCATCGATGGCCGCTACCAGTTCCCCATCACGGAGAAGAGCCGCTCCTACTCCACCCTTTCCTGGGCGAGGTAGAAAGTGGTAGGCCGCGGCACCAGGTTGAGGGTGTCGGCTCTGGCCGTCTTGCTGGCGGTGGCCGCCGGGGCCATCTACCTCAACGCTATGGATGCGCCCTTCGTTCTGGACGATATAGCCGCAGTCACGGAGAATCGGGGGGCGAGCTGGCCCCTGGAGTTCGAGGGAATCTTCGGCAAGAACTACTGGGGCAACCGCGAGGGATATGAGAACCTCACCATCTATCGCCCCCTGGCTACCCTCACCTTCGCGCTTACCGACTGCATCGCCAACGGCGAAGACCCCTCAACTCATCGGGTAGTAAATGTCGCCCTGCACAGCCTGTGCACAGTGCTGGTCTTTCTCCTTGCCTTATCCTTGCTCAAATCTCACCGCTCACCGCTCACCGCCCCGGCTGCCTTTTCAGCAGCCCTCCTCTTCGCCCTCCATCCGGTGCACACCGAGGCGGTTATCGGGATCGTCAACCGCGCCGAGCTTCTGGCCGCGCTCTTCGTGCTGTTGGGTTCGCTCATCTATCTGTCCGGTGTGCGGGGGAGCCGGGCGCTGGGCTGGCGGCATCGGGGGTTGTTGTGGGCTGTCTTTGTCCTCGCACTTCTATCCAAGGAGAACGGCTTCACCCTGGTTGGGGTGGTGGTCGCTGTGGACCTGGTGCGTGTTGCGGGGCATCGGCGCGAAACCGGTTCGTGGCGGAATTTTGCGTGGGACTGGCGGACCTACGCCGGCCTGGCAGTGGTGTTCGGCGGCTACATGGTTTTGCGGGGCGCAGTGCTCAGCGGGCTTCTGGCCGGTGACCTGTCGGGTGCTGACAACCCCATGGTGGACGCCGGTTTCATGGGCAGATGGCTCACCCCGTTCAAGGTGTTCTTCTGGTATCTCCGTCTGTTGGTGGCGCCGGTGTATCTGACCGTTGACTACTCCCTCAACCATCTGCCCGCAGTTGACTCTCTTCTCGATTTCGAGGCGTGGGCCGGGCTGTTGCTGTTTGTGGGGGCGCTGGCCTCGGTCGTGACCTGTGCCTGGCAGTCGGGAAGGGATGTCCACGCCAGGGTAGTGGCCATTTCGTTGCTGGCTTTCTTTGCTACCTATTCGGTGGTGTCCAACCTGGCGTTTCTTTCCACCATCATAATGGCGGAGCGGCTGGTCTATCTGCCCTCTGCCTTCTTCCTCATCGCGGTCGCGGCTGCGGCCTGGAACGCGATGTCGAACTATGGCGGCAAGGTGTTGCGGATTGCCGGCATCGGGACTCTGGCCCTGGTATGCGGCCTTTACGGATGGCGAACTTTGGCTCGCAACGGTGATTGGGAAAGTGCCAGGTCTCTCTATGTTGCCGCGGTTGAGGTGGCGCCCAACAGCGCCAAGACGCGGCATCTGCTGGCGCGGGAGCTTTACCGGGCCGGCCGGTACGATGAGGCCAACGCCCATTTTGCCGCTGCTGTGGCGATCGATTCGAGCAACTTCGTAGCCCGCACCAACTATGCGCGGACGCTGGCCAAGTCCGGAGATTTCGATGGTGCGCTCGGGGAGCTTCGAACAGCCCTGACCCATAGCCCCGGCTACCGTCCTGCGCTGAACCTTGTTTGCGCGATTTTCGAGCGAACCGGCAGGCCGTCCGGAGCCCGCAAATTTTGCTTCCCGCCCGGGCGCAAGGCACGCTGACGCGACCGCTTGCGGGCGCACCAGCCTAGGTTATTTTAAACCACCGTAACTGTTTCGTTGACTTGCCAAAAATAAGGTGGTATTTCTGTGCGCGTTTGTGACGGGAAATACGGATTCGGATCGCAGGAGATACCATGGGCGGACAGCTTCAGCAGTATGTGCCGATTCTGGTAGGGGCCCTTATTGCGGGGGGCCTGGGCGTTGCCATCATCATCTTGAACGCACTGGCGGGACCCAAGCGCAAGTCAAAAATCAAGTCTGAGCCGTTCGCGTGCGGCAACCCGCCTATCGGGGATGCCCGGGAGCGTTTCAACGTGAAGTACTACCTGGTGGCGCTGTTTTTTCTCGTCTTCGATGTTGAAGTTGTGTTCCTGCTACCCTGGGCGGTGGAATATCGCCGCCTGCTGGCCGACCCTGTGCTGGGGATCGCGGCCCTCATAGAAGTGCTGATCTTCGTAGCAGTACTGGCGGTGGGCCTGCTGTATGTGTGGAAACGCAAAGCGATTGACTGGTAACGGGGAAGAGAATGAGCGAAAAGGTCCTGAAGACCCTCAAGAACAAGTTCGCCGACGCGGTGCTGGATACCCATTCATTCCGGGGCGACGACACGGCGATTGTGAAGCGTGACAGCATAGTCGAGATGTGCACGTTCCTGAAGGAAAGCCCCGACACCGCGTTCGATATGCCCATCGACGTCACTTGTGTCGATTACTCAGCGTATCCGGAGTCGAGGGACGCCACCGCGCGCTTCATGGTGGTGTACCACCTGCGGTCCAACTCGTTGAACCATCGGATCCGGTTGAAGGTGCCCCTCGAAGAGGACGACGCGGTGGTGGACTCCGTGGCCGGCGTGTGGCGCGGCGTGACCTGGTTTGAGCGGGAGGTCTACGACATGTTCGGGGTGAAATTCCATGGTCATCCCGATTTGCGGCGATTACTTCTGTATCCCGAGTTTCAAGGGCACCCATTGCGCAAGGAGTACCCGGTGCGCGGCTATCAGCCGCCCATGGATATGCCGACGTTGAACGGAGACCCGATTCCCGGAGCGACTGTTGACGAAGAGGACGAGGAATAGCTAATGAGCGCGAACAACCCGCAGGTACCGGATCTGGCCACCAGGGAGATGTTCTTGCAGATGGGCCCCTCGCACCCGGCCATGCACGGGACGGTCAAGATGAACTTGTCCGTCGACGGCGAGACCATCAAGGACATCGATATCCACATCGGATATCTCCACCGTGGCTTCGAGAAGATGTGCGAGAACCGCACCTACAACCAGTGCTTTCCGTATGCTGACCGGCTGAACTACGTTTCGCCGGCCATCAACAACGTCGGCCTGGCGCTGGCTTTGGAGAAGCTGTTGGGCATCGAGGTGCCATTGCGGACCCAGTATATCCGCACCATCATCAGCGAAATAGCCAGGATTCAGGACCACCTGACCGCAATTGCGGCGTCAGCCCTGGAGTTGGGCGGGTTCACCGCGATGCTGTGGGGAGTTGAAGCCCGGGACCACTACTACTATCTGTTCGAGGAGCTGGCCGGGGCGCGGGTGACTCTGTCCTACTGCAGGGTAGGGGGAGTCGCGCATGACCTGCCCGAGGGATTCGAAGAGAAGTTCGAGGAGTGCGCGCAGCGCACCGAGGAGTTGCAGGCGGACATCGACACTCTTCTGACCCGTAACCGGATCTTCATGGACCGCATGTGCGATGTTGGCGCGGTGAGTGGTGAGGATGCAATCGAGTGGGGTTTCACCGGCCCCTGCCTGCGCGCCTCCGGCGTGCCCTACGATGTCCGCAAGGACCACCCGTACCTGGTTTACGACAAGGTCGATTTCGAGGTGCCGGTAGGGCACAAGGGCGACAACTTCGACCGGTACCTGGTTCGCATGGAGGAGATCCGGCAGTCCATCAGCATCGTGCGGCAGTGTTTCAAGCAGATGCCGGAAGGGCCGGTGAATGTGGGGGACTGGCAGGTGACGCTTCCTCCCAAAGACGAGGTGTACGACACTATCGAGGGGATGATATCCAACTTCAAGCTGGTCTTCGAAGGAGTGAAGATCCCCCCGGGAGAGGTGTACGGATATGTGGAGGGAGGAAACGGCGAGGTCGGTTTTTATGTCGTTGCGGACGGCACCGGCAAACCGTACCGGTTGCACGTAAGGCCTCCCTGCTTTGCGATAATGCAGGCTCTCGCGGACATGGTGACCGGTCATATGATCGCGGACATCATTCCCACGTTCGACTCCATTAACATGATCGGCGGCGAGATCGACCGGTGAGGTAGGAAATGCCCACTGTAACTATTGACGGAAAGACATTCGAGGTTGACCCCGGGACCACGATCCTCAACGCGGCGAAACAGGGAGGGACCGAGATTCCAACCTTCTGTTTCCACGAGGGGTTGAGCATCGCGGCCAACTGCCGGATCTGTCTGGTGGAAGTGAAAGGTGCCCCCAAGCCGCTGGCTGCGTGCGAAGTGCAGGTGCGGGACGGCATGGAGGTACTTACGGACAGCCCGGTTGTGGACGAGGCGCGCAAAGGTGTGCTGGAGTTCATCCTGCTGAACCATCCGGTTGACTGTCCGGTATGCGACTGTGCCGGGGAATGTGTCCTCCAGGACCACTACCACGAACATAGCGCCCAGCCCTCGCGTATCAACATTAAGAAAGTACGTAAGGGTAAGGCGATTCGCGTCGGGCCCAGAGTAATGCTGGACAAGGAGCGGTGCATCAACTGCTCCCGTTGCGTCAGGTTCCTGCGGGAGGTCACCGGCTCGGAACAGCTTGAGCAGGTGCAGCGTGGCAACAAGACGGAAATCTCCGCGTTCCCGGGCAAGAAGCTGGATGATCCCTACTCCCTTTGCACAGTGGACCTGTGCCCGGTAGGCGCGCTTACGTCGCGGGACTTTCGCTTCAAGAAGCGGGTCTGGGCCCTGAAGTCGGTGCCGTCTGTCTGTCCCGAGTGTGCGAGGGGCTGCACCGTGCGGGCCGACTTCGAAAAAGACCGCATCTACCGCCTGGTGCCGAAGGAAAACCAGGATGTGAACAAGTGGTGGATGTGCGACGAAGGGCGGCTGGCCTTCCACCGGTTTGAAACCGACCGTGTCGTGCATCCCTACTCGCGCCCCGTGGGCGGCCAGGATCACCGCATCACCGTCGACGAGGCTGCCGAACAGGCGGCGGAAGAGTTGAGCAGCCTGGTGGCAGGGGGCCGCAAGGTCTCGGTAGTGCTTTCCGGCTCCTGCAGCCAGGAGGAGGCGCTGGCCGGCTTCTCCTTTGCACGCTCGGCGCTGGATCTGGACACCGTATACCTGGGATGCCGCCCCGATGGAGAGAAGGACGACCTGCTCCGGCTTGCAGACAAGAATGCGAATCGCAACGGCATCGCCGCGCTGGCCGAAAAGCTGGGCGTCAAGCTGCTGGATGTTGCGGCCATCTTCGGCGCGTCCGGTGAGGGTGAGTCGTGCGGCATCGTCTCGGTTGGAACCGAATACGAGCTGCCCCGCCCGCCGGAAGGCACCAGGGTAGAGGGTGCGGTAGTCCTCGCGGTGAATCAGGACGAAGCGGCAAAGAAGGGCACGGTGATCTTCCCCATTCCGTCTCACTACGAGAAGCGGGGCACTTTCGTGAACCACGCCGGCATCGCGCAGCAGACCACCCGGGCCGTGGCCAGACCTCAAGAGGCCCGCTCAGTTCACGTGATACTTAGGAAGATCGCTCGAAATATGCAGAAAACGTTGGATTATACGCGATTCGAGGACCTCAATGCGAGAGCCCTCGAATTGCTGAGTGGTGCAGAGAAGGCGGAAGAAGGTGCGGCGGTTGAAGCGGCCGTAACTTCGGAATAGGCGAGGGACCTCATGCTGGAACTGATCATCTGGGCCGCTGTCAAGTGCGTGGTCATCATGCTCTTCTTCCTACTGCCCGCGGCCGCGGTGCTAACGTGGGTGGAGCGCAAAATGAGCGCGGTAATTCAGGAGCGCATCGGGCCGAACCGGGCTAACCTGGGGCCGATAACCCTTTGGGGCCTGTTGCACCCGGTCGCGGACGGAATCAAGATGTTCTTCAAGGAGGACTTTGTGCCCGCCGGGGCGAGCAAGGTCCTTTTTACCGTCGCACCGTTGCTCGGGTTCATTCCTGCGCTACTGGTGTTTGTGGCGATCCCCTTTGGTCCCCCGGTAAACGGTGTTGAGTGGTTCCTGGTTTCCGATAGCCAGATGGGCCTCTTGTTCCTGCTGGCGGTTGCCTCCATCGGGATCTACGGGCACACCCTGGCCGGCTGGGCCTCCAACAACAAGTGGTCGTTCCTCGGGGGGCTTAGAACTGCGGGGCAGCTTTTTTCGTACGAAGTGGCGCTCACCTTGAGTCTGCTGGGCGTGCTCATGGTCTACGGCACCATCATTCCGCAGAAGCTCATCATGGAACAGAGCCAGATGTGGTACGGCGTCATCCCCCGCTGGGGTATTTTTACCCAGCCCCTTGGTTTCATTTTGTTCATGCTGGCGTCCATTGCGGAAACCAAACGCGCACCCTTCGACCTCCCCGAGGCCGACTCCGAGCTGGTGGCCGGGTACAATACCGAGTATTCAGCCATGAAGTTCGCGCTGTTCTTCCTTTCGGAGTTCATCGGCATAATCCTGGTGGGAGCCTTCGGTGCCGTTCTTTTCCTCGGCGGCTGGCATATTCCGTACCTCGACCGCATACTGGCATGGGCCGGTATTGAGGCGGGCTGGTGGTTCTATCCGCTGTGTATCGTTGCCTACCTGGTGAAAGTGAGTGCGCTGGTCTACCTGCAGATGCTTATCCGTTGGACCGTGCCGAGGCTCAGGTACGACCAGGTAATGAATATGGGCTGGAAGTTGCTCCTTCCCTTCGGCCTGGCGAATGTGGTCGCCACTTCGGTGGTGCTGGTATTTGTGAAGTTGTAGCCCGGGAGGCTTTCATGGCTGTAACCGTAAAGAAGGTGGATCGTCCGGAGATGACCATCGCCGAGCAACTCTACGTAGTGGAGCTGTTCAAGGGCCTGCTCACCACTAACCGGCACTTCTGGCGCAACTGGATCAGGCGCAAGGACACCGTCACCCTGGAGTATCCGGAGGTGAAGCGGGAGTATCCCGAGCGCTGGCGAGGGCTTCATCGACTCATGGTGCGAGAGGATGGTTCAGTAAGGTGCGTGGCGTGCATGATGTGCGCGACCAACTGCCCGGCCGAGTGCATCACCATCGAGGCTGCGGAGCACGATGACTCGGTCATCGAGAAAGTGCCGGTCAGTTTCGAAATAGATCTCTTGAAGTGCATCTACTGCGGGTATTGCGCCGAAGCGTGCCCGTGCGACGCCATCCGCCTCGATACCGGCGTTCACGCCGCCCCCGGTTATACCCGGGACCAGGTCGAGACCGGCCAGAAAGACATGCTCAAACGAGGGTCGACCTCCATCGCCCGCCAAGGCGGCAAGTCTGTCTAGTAAGCAGTGAGCTGTGAGCCGTGAGCATTGAGCTTGAAACCTGGACCCGCCCTTCCTACTTCTTCTTCCCTAAGCGGCCGAACAGGCCCTTGAGGTATTCCCCGACGCCGGGTTGCGCGGGTTTCTGCTGGTCTCGCATTTCGACCAGGCGCTTCTCCCGCAGTGCGGGGACGTGGTTTCTGTTCAACTCGAGGGTAGCCTTGATGTACTTGGCTACCTGGTCAGCATTGCCCAGTTCCTTGTAGTACAGAGCCAGGTAGTAGTGGGCGTCCGCGTTTGTTTCATCGAGCTTGATCGCTTTCTGGAAGCTGCCCCGCGCCTCTTCGAGGCGGGTGTTCAGGTCCTTCTCCTTGTTCTGGAACAAACTCCAGCCCAAAAGGACGTGGCCCATGGCTTCGTCCGGTTTCAGGCCCACCAACTGGCGGAAGAAGGTCTCGGCCTGGCCCCAAGCCCGGCGGTTTAGCAGCATTTTGCCCTGGTGCAGGGCAATCTTGGCCTGCTCCTGGATGGCCCGGCTCGCTTCTTCAGGGGTGGCTTCCTGCTTCCCTTCCCGGCGGGCCTGGATATAGGTTTTGCGCTTTACCGGGTCGGACAAGGTCTGGAACGCCTGGGTCACCTTCTCGAATACAAATGCCGCGTCCTCCCGGCGGTCGGACAAGTTGTACTTCTGGAGCGAATCGGGGTGGACCGTACGGGCCAACCGGAAGTAGGCCTCCTTGATTTCGCCGTCACTCGCAGTATCCGGAACGTCCAGCAACGCGAAGTGATCGCCCGCCTTGGCCTGCTCCACTTTCTCGGAGAGAATATCTCGAACTTTAGACGTGGGTTCACGGGCCATCCGTCCCTCCCGGTTTGAAGGCTGATAAATCCTATCGCAATCCGCACTATTATGCAATGCATAGTTGGGCGTGGGAACGCGAGTACGCCCGCGCACACAAAGTTATATGGATTTTAGCATTGACTCACCGCGTCTAGTCAGTACACTACCTCGTGTCAATTTTCTGCCGTTACAGCTACCAGCTAATCGCTACCAGCTAACGGTATCGTAAGTTCTTTATGTCGGAGGATGGAATGAGACTGGTACTTGCCTGCACCATGGTTGCCGCACTGCTTCTTGCTTGTCAGGAAGAACAGAGCTTGAGAGTCCCGCCCGAGATGCCCAACGTCGAAAAGGCTGTGCGCCCCGGCTTCGATAAGCCGATGCTGCCGGTGTACAAGACCGACGCGGAGAAGATGGTCAACAAGGGCGATTCCTATGGGGACTACAAAGACTCTCACCCCGAATGGTACGGGATCAGCAATCCTCCCACCGCCGACGTGCGGCCCGCTGCGGAGTGGGAGTCCGCACAGAAACTCATCATCACTTACTCCTCCAACTCACTGCCTTCCGGTATCAAGAAGAACTTCGCCGACATCGTCAAGTATGGCAAGCCGGTGGTCGACATCTACGTCGTTTATGACGGTGCCAATATGAAGAGCGCGTTCCAGAACCTGTTGAGTTCCTACGGCGTTTCCTCTTCGGGACTGAACTGGATGCAGATGGACAACGACTCTATCTGGGTCCGGGACTACGGCCCGTTCTCCATCCTCTCCGGCGGCAAGGTCGGATTCACCGACTTCCGGTATTATCACCAGCGCATTTACGATGATGCTACTCCGGCCAAGCAGGCGATTCAGTGGAACATCTCCGACTACCGCATGCCTGTGGATTTTGAAGGCGGAAACTTCATGAGCGACACCAAGGGCAACTGCTTCACCACCGAAGGATTGCTCATGTACAACGGGGTAGGGGAGTCCACCCTGAAGGGGTACTTCAAGGACTACATGGGCTGCAACCAGTTGCACATCATCAAGCCGATGGCCAACGAAGGCACCACCCACATCGATATGTCTCAGAAACTGGTTGACGACAACACCGTCATCGTCGGGGAGTACTCTGCCAACGCTGACTATGCCAACTATCAGATCCAGAACCAGAACGCCGCGGTTTTCGAAGGGCTGGGTTGGAACGTGGTGCGTATGCCCATGCCCAACAACTCGGGCAACGTATTCCGCAGCTACATCAACTCCTTGTTCGTGAACAATGTCAACATGTGGCCCACCTATTCGGTAGACAAGGACATGGAGGCCGAGGCTGCTGCGATCTGGGAGGCGACCATGCCCGGCTACCAGCATGTGGGCATGAACAGTGACGACGTCATCCAGTGGGCCGGTGCGATCCACTGCATCACCATGACGGTTGCCACCGGTTCCCTCTCGAAGATAGATGCCAACCCCGGTTACGCCTGCAACGGCGACTGGGACTGCTATCCCGGCGGCTCTTCCCAGGGTTGCGACGGCATTACCTACGAAGGTTGCTGCGACGGGCAGCTTCTCAAGTATTGCGAGAACGGCCAGTTGAAGCAGATGAACTGCGGCAGCCAGCCCCAGTGTGGTTGGGATGCCCAGGGCGGCTTCTACAATTGCGGCACCAACGGCGGCTCAGATCCGTCGGGGGACAACCCCAAGCCGTGTGATGGCGGCTGCACCCCCAACTGCGCCAACAAGGAGTGCGGCAGCGACGGTTGTGGCGGTTCCTGCGGAACTTGCGACAACGGTGAGGCTTGCCAGAGCGGCCAGTGCGTTGGTTGTACTCCCGATTGTACCGGCAAAGAGTGCGGCGACGATGGCTGTGGCGGCTCCTGCGGCACGTGCCAGCCCGGCTTTGGCTGCCAGGCGAACAAGTGCGTTGAGCAGGGCGGCGGTTGCGGCAGCGTAACTTATGAAGGGTGCTGTGAGGGCACCGTGCTCAAGTACTGCGAAAACGACGAGTTGGTCTCCGGCGATTGCGGCGGCGAAGGGTGCGGCTGGAACAACCAGAGTTCCTACTACGATTGCGGCCAGACAGGGTCCGATCCTTCCGGCCAGCACCCCAAGGAGTGCGACGGCGGTTGCACCCCCGACTGTGCGGGCAAGGAGTGCGGCAATGACGGCTGCGGCGGGACTTGCGGCCAGTGCGGCCCGGGCGAGAATTGCCAGAGCAACCAGTGCGTGGCAGGTCCGGACAACTGCCAGGGTATCACCTATGAAGGCTGTTGCAGCGGGCAGCAGCTTCAGTGGTGCGAGAACGGCCAGCTTACCGGCCTTGACTGTGCGGGCAATCCCAACTGTGGCTGGGACGGCAACAACGGCTACTACAACTGCGGCACCAGCGGCGCGGCGGACCCGTCGGGCGCAAACCCGATTTCCTGCGACGGCGGGTGCACACCCCAGTGTGCGGGCAAGGAGTGCGGCGACGACGGCTGCGGCGGTTCCTGCGGCTCGTGCCCGGAGGAGTGGACGTGTGACGGGACCGGCGAATGCGGAGTCAACTCCATTCCCGACTGCACGGGCACAGAATGCGGCTCCGACGGCTGCGGCGGCTCCTGAGGCCCCTGCCCCGACGGCAACATCTGCCAGTTCGGCAAGTGCCAGGCAGTGGCAGACCCCTGCCAGGGGATCACCTGGGAAGGGTGTTGTGAGGGAACGGTCCTCCACTATTGCGAGAACGACGAACTGGTTTCCGGCGACTGCGGCGGTAACGGCTGCGGCTGGAACGACGCCAACTCATACTATGACTGCGGCCAGGCGGGTGCGGACCCGAGTGGCGCCAATCCTCTCGAGTGCCCGGGCTCCGGTTGTCTTCCGAACTGCGGTGACAAGGAGTGCGGCGACGATGGCTGTGGCGGCTCCTGCGGCACCTGCGGGGCGGGAAGCTACTGCCTCAACGGCTTGTGTCAGGCGGAGAACGAGTGCGGGGACGTCACGTACCAGGGCAAGTGCGAAGGCACCGTGCTTTCGTGGTGCCAGGACGGCGACCTGGTGACGTTCGACTGCACCGACCTGGGAGCGAACTTTGTATGCAAATTCCAGAACGACCAGGTTGGCTTCAACTGTGTTGAAGAATCTGGCTGCCTTCCCAACTGTGCGGACAAGGAGTGCGGTGATGACGGTTGCGGAGGCACCTGCGGCAAGTGCCCTGAAGGGTTGAGCTGTCAGGAGTTCCACTGCACCGAAGGACCTTGCACCCCCGATTGCGCCAATATGGAGTGTGGCGACGATGGTTGCGGCGGTTCTTGCGGTAGCTGCCCCGGCGGCTGGTATTGCGAGAACGGACACTGCAACACCGACTGCGTGCCCAACTGTGACGGCAAGGAGTGTGGTTCCGACGGCTGCGACGCCAGTTGTGGCGTGTGTGCAGACGGCCAGACCTGCCTCGAGGGCTTGTGCCAGGATCAGCCTTGTCAGCCCGACTGTACCGGCAAAGACTGCGGCACTGACGGTTGCGACGGCTCGTGCGGCTCCTGCGGCGATGCCGAGACGTGTGAGAACGGCAAGTGCATCGCAGTGTGCCAGCCCGATTGCGGCGGCAAGGAGTGCGGCTCCGATGGTTGCACCGGAAGCTGCGGCGTCTGTCCCCCGGGGTTCTCCTGCGACGGTGGCCAGTGCGAGCAGGGCTGCACCGGTGACTGTGCGGGCAAAGCGTGCGGCGACGATGGGTGCGGCGGATTGTGTGGAAGCTGCCCCGCCGGCCAGGTGTGCCAGGATGGGCAGTGCCAGCCCGATTGCATTCCCAACTGCGTGGACAAGAAGTGCGGTCCCGACGGCTGCGGTGGCGATTGTGGGAACTGCCCCAAGGACTTCACCTGCAGCGATGGCGACTGCGTCCAGGCGCCGTCGGGTTGCGGCAACATTACCTCTACCGGCAAGTGTGAGGGGACGCTGCTGAAGAAGTGCGTGTCCAACCAGGTGGTGACCGTGGATTGCGCCGAGACTGCAAAGCAGTGCAGCTTCGTGCCGGAGACGGGACTTTACGACTGCGTCGAGCAGTGCGTGCCCAACTGCCTGAACAAGGAGTGCGGTCCGGATGGCTGCGGTGGAACGTGCGGCGGCTGTGCCAAGGGGTATGGCTGCGAGGAGGGCCTGTGCAAGGCCCCCGATTCACCCTGCACCCCCGCATGCGGCGGTCTGGAGTGCGGTGACGACGGCTGCGGCGGAAGCTGCGGCGAATGCGCTGAAGGCGCGACCTGCACCGAAGGCAAATGCGGCGGCGAAGGCGACTGCCCCGACGGGCAGGAGTGGAACGGCGTAGAGTGCGCTGATGTGATAGTCAGCGGCGGCGGCAGCAGCGGCTGCTCAACCACAGGTGCGGGCAGCACGACGCCACTCGTTCTTCTTGCCATGTTGTTCCTGGCCGCCGTCACAGGCAGCCGGCGGAAACTGGAACGGTAGAGAGGCAGGCTTGGGCCTTGAGGTTTGGGGCTTGAGGCAAAAAAGGCAACTGCAAGGATACTGCCGTGTCAACTGACTCCTACAAATTGGCCGACAACGTGGCCTGGAGAATCGTCGATGGCGAAGTGTTCGCCATCACCGCGGACGGCACTCTCCACAGTATTGGCAACGAAACGGGACTCGCTATCTGGGACCTTCTGGCCGCGGGGCCGGTGTCAATTGACACTGTCGTCGAAACCCTCGTCGAACAGTTCGAAGTCGACCGCGATACCGCAACCGCAGACTCCGCAGAGTTCCTCAACCTTCTCGCCCACAAGGGCATTGCCATCCAAGACTAAGTACGTAGCGCCCGCCTTTGCGAGCCGTGACGGCTCGTAACTACCGGCGTCTACTTCCCCAACAGGCTGGCCACTTCGCTGGGATTGAAGCCCAGCATCAGTTGGCCTTTCACGTACATAATCGGAACGGTGTTGAGCATTTGCGGGGCGATGCCTGCGTCTGCACCCAGCTTGGTCAGTTGGGCACGGGCGCCGGAGTCCTTTTCTACGTTGCGCTCCTTGAACGGAACGTTGTTGGATTTCAGCCAGTTCACCGCGGTACGGCAGTGGGGGCACCACGAGGTGGTGAACACCAGCACGTCGCCCGATGACGTCGCACTTGCCGCCTTTCGCTTCCCGGCAGGCTTGGCCGACTCCTTGCCAGGGGCAGCATACCGGCTCACCAGCCGGAAAGGGTAGGTGCCGTCCTCCTGCTTGGCCGATAGATCGGCAACGATGATCTGGGAAGGTGGAAACTCCCCTTTCTTCAACGCAGTGGAAAAGACCACAACCGCCTTTCGTGCAGCCTGGGGAACGTCGTCCACAGATTTGGCTGTTGCAGGACTCCCCGTCCCCGGTTCAAAGTACTGGAACAAGAGGTCGGGGTTGTCGTCGGTAACCGAGAAGCCGGCCAAAGCCGGGATTTCGGCGGGGGAGGCCGCTTCTTCAGGCCGTTGCGCCTCCTTGCAGGAGGCCACGCACATCAGAACTGCGAGCGTGACAGATGCTAGGCGTCCCAATTCTCCTCGCATACTATGTCCAACTCTTCAAGTTCGTCGAGGACCGGATTGTAGATGGCGGGCTCCACCGGGACCTTCACCCCGACCGTGTCCATCTTGCCTTCAAGAATGAGGCGCGTCGCGATGGCTGCAGGAAGGGAAACGGTCCGTGCCATGGAGGAATCCCCGTTGGGGATCCCGAAGTCTACCAGAGTGGAGGTGATGCGCTGCTCTTTGCCGTCCGCAGTGTTGGCGACAAAGTCGTGGCGCAGCACGATCATGTCCCTCTCCCCCGGCTGGTAGGCCAGCTTGTCCTGAAGCGTTTCGCCCAGGACATCGATAATGGACTTTGCATTCTCCGACACCGGCTCGTCACCGAACAGGCCCACCCACTTCATGCGAGAGATGCTCTCGCCGTCCGCGTCGAGTCCGATGCGGGATGCCGCAGCCTGGATGCGCTCGTCTTCAGTTTGGTCCAGGTTATCGGCCTTCAAGAGCCATGACGTCACCTGCCCCAGCGTTTTTGCATCCGCAGGGCGCTGGGCCAGATTCAGCCAGCCCAGGTCCACGAGGCCTTTCACCATCTCGCACCAACCCCGGTATCTGAAGGTGCCGCGGAACAGGGTGGATATACCTTCCAGGCCGTACACGCCCACGTAGTCCAGCGAGTTGCGGTTGGGATAGATCTCCAACGGCCCCACCTTGTCGACTTCAACAGGCCAGACATTGGTGAAAAGGTCGTTGCTTTCCACGTCAACTACCTTGCCCTGTTCCAGCCACCGGGCTGAGTTGCGGCCGGCCAGGAGCACTCCCTGGGGGCTCCACGAGAACTTGTACCCCCACGGGTTGTCGTTGGCTTCAGGGGCAGGAAGTCCACCGCAGCAGGACCGGAAGGACACTATCTTCCATCCCTTGGCTTCCACCTGGTGGATGATGCGCATTGCCGACATGTGGTCGATGCCGGGGTCGACGCCGATTTCGTTGAGGAAGATCAGCCCCTTGGCCTCAGCCTCGGGTCCCAGTTCTCGCATCTCATTGCTTACATACGACGTGGTGACCATGTGCTTGCCGTGAACCAGGCAGGCCCGGGCCACCTGTACGTGGAAGGTGTACGGAACCAGGCTGATCACCAGGTCGGATTCAGCGATCAGCGCGTCCATCCCTTCCGGATCGGTAAGGTCCAGGGTTTCCGCACGCCCCTCAGGATGGCCGTCGATGAGCGTGTGCGCCTTGCTCACCGTACGAGTCGCGATAATGAGGGAGAAGTCGTGATCAAGCAGGTAGCGGACAAGCGGCTTTGCGACGAGTCCGGCACCCAACACCAACACTTTTTTCTTCATGGGGTCTAACCTCCGCAGTCTACAGGAATTTCTCCAGGTATTGATAGTCGTCCGTCAACTTACCGTTCCAGACGATCACCGCCTTCTTCAGCTCCGGTGCAAGCTCAAGTTCTGCAAACGATTTCGTCCTGTCCATGTCCGCCAGGGCAGGCAGGAAGGGCGCCAGGCTCTGCCCGAAGTGCAGCGTGGAGTCCCGGGGCAATTCTGCCGGCAGATTGTCCACGGCCACCACCGCGACCCCGGGTCCGGCGAGAGTCTGGGTGACCCGGTCCGTATCCGGGTCGTACATGAGCACCGGCTCGTCCTGCCCGGTAGCTTTGGTGGTCATCTCCACCGACCCGTCGATATCGCAGGTGATGTCGCCCACCGCGATAAGGCGGAGCCGCTGCTCCCGGGCCAGCGCCCGGGTCGCCTTTCTCGTCACCAGGCGCGGGTACATAGTGTCCCAGTAAATGCAGTTTACCAGGACGCTGAGATAGGGTAGGTGGCCTTCGAAAATCCCGGTGTACAATTCCGGGCTGTCGAAGTACTCCTGCAACTCGAACTGCCCACCGTCCTTGCGCCTGGCCATGTGCTCTTCCTTGAACACCACCTTCACCAACTCGCGGTTCGAAGTTTCCCCTGCTGCGAGGATTTCGGGCAGCTCTTCCGGGGAAACTGTGCGATGAGGCAGATGGTCGAACACGTACTGCGCGCCCCGGGATACGTTTCCGTAGCCCGCGAATCCGACCACCAGGGGCGAAATACCAGCAGGCAGTCCTTCGGCCTTGATCTGAGCCCCCGCCTCCGCCACCGCCTGGCACGCGGCAGCCAGATCCCGGTATTCAAGGGCCTGCTTCACCTGCTCCAGCGGGTTGCCGATTCCCCGTTGCCGCAGCTTCTCTCCCAACACCCACAAGGTGTCGATCATGCCGGCCAGGCCTGCGTGGTAGCCGAAGAATACCTGCCGGCGGCCCTGGTCATCAGCGATACGCTCGTAGTCCAGGAGGGTGCAGTTGAGCTCCAGCAGACGCCGCAGCATGGCCATATTGTAGTCCTGGCCCTTAATGACGTGGGAAAAGTACAGGTACGCCATGCCGGGAATCAGTTTTCCAACCGGGATTTCCTTGACGCCCATTATGAGGTCGGCGGAGGAAAGATCCGGGTCTACCCGGCCTCCTGCCTCGCTGTACTCCGCGTCAGGGAAGACCCGAATTTCGGAGGGCTCGACGACAAACCCGATTCCATGCTGTTCAATCGCGGCCGCCAGAGTGGCAGGGTCGATGGGAGCCCGCCGCTCGTGCCTGCTCTTGTCTTCACGCCTGATTCCTATTAGTCCCATGAACACACTCCCTTGACGAACCGCGGGGAGATTAGGGAAGATAATCGACGCAGTCAAGGATATTACTTTATTCCTGACTCGATGTTGGTTTTGTCGTCAGCGGGGACCGGCTCCGGCTCGGGGGGCGCCATTATGGGGTCCTTCTTGTGTTTCTCGGGGACCTCTTGTCCACCGAACGGCTGGGCGAAGGAGTAGAACGCAGCGCCGGCAATCATCGGCATGGTTATGCCGCCAATGCTCATGGGATTGCTAAGTTCCATGGTGATCAGGTATTTGCGGCGATCCGCCTTGACCTTAGCTTTGCCCCCAAAGCGCTTCTTGGCCCACTTCCCCAACTCGAGCATCCCCTTCTCATTGCTCACCAGTTCCTTGACCTCGCGGTCCAATTCATGGTCAGCCACCAGCGGCACGAAGCCCAGGGCTCCGTAAATGACCGCGTCCATGGCCGGCTCCATGATCCCCACTACCGCGGCCATGCCCTTGAGCATGTACTCGTAGCGGCTTGAAGCCGTTGCATTGTTGGCCTGAATGGCCAGGGAAGCCTTCTTGGGGCCGGCCACATAGAGAAGGTAGTCGGTGGCGTCCAGCAAGTCAGCAACGAGTGCGAGGTCCCGCTGGTGACGTAATTCCCCGGATACCCACTTGGGGAGGGCCAGGTAAACGTAGGACGCAGATTTCCTGTCCACGAATTTCTTCAGCCTGGCTGCAGCCGAGTTCTTTGCGGCTTTGAGCTTCCGGCCATCGAGAATCGCCTCTACAGCAGTTCGATCTCCCAGCAGGATGGTAGTGTCGTCAGCCAGGCACAACACGTTGTTGCTGCTCTCCCGATCGTCGGGGAGAACGTACAGAGTATGTTTCTTGTAGGGCGCGGTATGCGCGATCTCCTGGGTGGCCAGTTCTTTGATGCGCGACTTGCCGAAGTTGCCTCGCGCACGCAGGAGAAGCTTAAAGGTCTGATCATCGTTGAGAGCCATGCTGAAGGTGACACTGCCCGCATCCTTCCGGAAGTCCAGACCCACCTCCTTGCTACCTTGCTCAAAGGTCTGGTCCATCATCACCTTGGCCTGTTGCATGGCCTGGGTGAACTCAGGCGAGTCGGTGATAATCCTGAGCTTGCTCACCTCGTCCATCATGTCAGTGATGGCTCCGACAGAACCCTCGATGTTCACGTGCGCCGCGATATCCGCCTCAGGAAGCACCCAGGCCAGAGACTTGGACGGTTGATCCCTCGGCGCCTCCAGGTCAGCCGTCGTTCCCCCGAACGCACCTCCCATCAAACCGAAAAGAACCAGCAACTCTCCAATACCCATATACGCCATTTTTACCTCCTCCTAGCCCCCCGTTCCGGGGATTTGCCACGTTGATTTGGGCATTATAGGACTGGCGCAGACCGTTGTAAATCAACATCTCGGGGCTTTTGTCTTGCGCTGCACGCCATTCCCATGCATAGTGCTACGAAATCTTCAAACCGCCGGTGTACTTATCCGCCGGCAGAGCCGCAGGAGGGACGTGTGAATACAATCAAGACCATCGCTAGCGCAGTTGTTTGTGCCATGATTCTGGCCACCTTTGTCTTTGGCATTGGGACCGCCCGGGCAGGGGACAAACATCTGGCCGGCAAGCCGTGTGGAACCGCGGCCTTGCGACTGGAAATGCCCGCACCCGATGTCCACTGGACCGGCCCGGTCAAAGCCGGGAGAGGTTTCCCGGAAGTTGGAGATGCACGTGATTTCTGGACCTACGATTTGAGCGTTATGCCGCCCGAAAACGTCACTGTGCCCGCGGTGTGCCGCGCAGTTGGGGAGAAATCCGCAATCTGGGTGGCTGACGACGTGTGGGAATCGGAAGTGGAGCAGGGCGATGTGGACGCGCTTATCGCCGCGCTGGAAGAGGGCACGCCCCGCACACCCGACAGCGGCATTGTGGACAACAACGAAGTGTTGTTTGGAATCCCGCCCCATTTTGCGGAAGGGGACCCGGACGTTACCATCCTTGTCTACGACATCGCCGGGTACAACGGCTATGAGTTCGACGGTTTCTTCCGCGCGGAAGACCTTAATCCCTTCATGGCCAGTTGCGCGAACAACCCCATGGTCTATTGCTCCAACGAGCTGGGCATGGTGCACGTCACCTCGAAGAACCTGGGCTCGGAATACATGCAGGGAGTGATCGCTCACGAATACGAGCACCTCGCCCACTTCGGCAACGACCAATTCGAGGAGAACTGGTTGGACGAGTCCATGGCCGAACTGGCCATGGCGTACAGCGGCTATGAAGACCCGGGAAACTTGGGCTACTTCGTCTCCCATGCCGACTCCCCCCTGGTGGTTGAGCCGCCGGTGGACTACGGCGCCTGCTTCCTCTTCGGGGCCTACCTCTACCAACTGTTGGGTGAGGATGGTATTCGGGAACTGGTGGCGTCCAAGCAGTCCGGAACCGCTTCCATCGATACCATGTTCTCCCACGGCGGCGGTTTCAACCAGGTGTTCAGGCAGTGGACTGCAGCCAACCTCATCGACGACCCAACAGTTTCGGGGGGTATCTTCGGTTACGACCTCATCGACGTGCCGCAGTTCAAGACCGCCAGCCTCACCGGGCCGCCCATCGACGAACAGGTGTCCGCGCCCGGCTCCGCTGCCGCATACCTGAAGCTGAGCTCCGCAGTGTCGGAAGGGATGGCGCTGGAGCTGTCCGCAGACGCAGCCGGCACCGTCGCAGGTGCGTACGCCGTGATCCCGGAAACCGGCACAGTGGCGGAGTTGCCCTCGGATGGAACCGCACTGGTTCTTCCCTCGGCAAGCCTGGATGGGACCGTCCTGTTTGCAGTGCCCAACCCCAAGGCCGGCAGCGCTGCTAACGTGGCGCTCAGCGGCACGGAAGTCGACGACCCCGAGCCGGTGGTTGAGCCGGAGCCCGACGTTGTGGTGAGCCCCGACATCACCCAGTCCCACGACCTGGTGTCAGAGGACCTGGCCGTCTCCGCAGACGCTCCGGCCGAAGAAGACGCCGCGGCCCAGATTGACGAAGAGCCCGCCGAAGAAGGCAGCTCATCCGACGGCTGTAACGCCAGCCCCAACCCTGCCGGCGCCCCCGCACTCTTCCTGCTCTTCATATTGTTGTTCGCAGCAGTGAGAAGGCTCTCGTCTACCACCTGAAGCATCAGTACCCCGAAAGCGAGTGAGGGGCCTGGAGCGTCCTGGATCAGCAGTAACGATGTTCCTAAAGATGTTCCTCGAACTGCTTGCCCGCATAGTGAGCGAAAAGTTCGATGATGCGTATCTCTTCCTCATCGAAAACTCTCGGCAGAGTGGATAGCGCACAAAGATAATGTCAAATAGTTTTTTTGCTTCGTTTGTCGTGTAGGCATCATGCT
>CAZVFX010000123.1:0-21355 GCA_964626565.1 uncultured Myxococcales bacterium | reverse complement strand
CTGGGGCTTTTGCCGCCCTGCGGGCTCATGCCGCCCTGCGGGCTCATGCCGCCCTCTGGGCTCATGCCGCCTCTAACGAGGCTCGTCTGTTCCTTTAGGAACGTTCATTGGACCAGGGCTTGCGCCCCTCGCTGTGTCGAGTCGCCCCGCTGGGGCTTTTGCCGCCCTGCGGGCTCATGCCGCCCTGCGGGCTCATGCCGCCCTTCGGGCTCATGCCGCCCTGCGGGCTCATGCCGCCCTGCGGGCTATTTGCCGGTTTCTTTTGACAACCGCACCACCCAATGCTCTACTGTCTGCCGACAGTAGACCACTCCGGAGGAAGACCATGATCGGACCGAAGTCCTTCTTGAACCCGGCCAGCTTGCTGGCTCTGTTGATCTCCCTGGCCCTGCCCGTCGCGGCGGGGGCGCAGCCTTGCTCGTGCATCGATATGGCTGAGCCGGCCGACGCGGCAAAGCTCATCATGGAGATGCATGGCCACTCCCACTTCGGCGGGAGCAACGGGTGGCGAGTGCTTGCCAATGGAGAGTATTCGTCACTGAATTGCGAGAAGCGAACTCACAAGTGTGGTTGGAAGCTCTACCGAAAACTGTCCGCAGACGAAATGGCTAAACTGAAGGCCGGCCTGGCCAAGATCGACCTGCGTGGTCTCAAAGCCGAGTACAAACCGGAACAGCGCGTCATGGACGGCGGGTCCTACACCTATTGGTTCTCGCTGGACGGCAAAATCAAGAAGGTGAACTACAAGGATGGAGCCAAGGTCAAGGAGCTTGAAGATGTGGAAAAGGCGCTGTGGGACTGCCTTTACTGGCCTACCACTACCGGCGTCTGGACCATCTTCAAGGACGGCAAAGAAGAGACCTACAACCAGCCCTGCTCCCCCAGCGACGTAAAGGACGCGGGGGCCATTACCTGGGCCCTGTCCGGCAAGGGAAAGAAGGTGGAAGGGGTCAAACCCACGGGTAAACTCATCTTCCGCCTCGTCTGGCTCGCCGACGGGAAAGAGGAGGCCCGCCAGGATTGGTATTCCGGCGGTTACGAAGTCTACACCTCCCCCATCGACACCGACTGCATTGAGGAATACAGCGAGGAAGAAACCAAGGCCGTCATGGACGCGTTCAACAAGGTTGACTGGAAGACGGTCAAGGACCGGTGCCCGCCGAAGAAGAAATAACGGCAATTATCAATTTTCAATTTCCAATGTTCAATTCACGGCTAGCGGCTAGGGGCTCAACAGGCCCAGCATGAGGGGTGCCCAGAAGCTCTCGGCCAGCGCGGCGGCGAGGAGTACGGCCAGGGCCAGGAGGAGATGGTTCAGGCTGCTTCCGGCGGAGGCCTTGAGCACGGGGTCGCCGAAAGGGTACTTGAACAGCGCTTTGGACAGGTAGATGCCTGCCAGGGCCGCAAGTATGTAGGCCAGGCCTTCCAACGCCAGGTGCGGCAGCAGCGCGCACGAGGAGATGGCTACAAATCCTAAAGCCGAGACCCCGGCGGCTTCGAAGCCACGCACTGCCAGCACCGTGAGCACAAACCCCCAGATGCAGCCGTTCCAGGTGAGCGCCAGCAGCGCGCCGAAAGATCGATAGATAAAAGCGAGAAGAAGAATGCAGAACAGGACCAGGTAGTTGTGCCTCAACAACTCGCCAAGGGAAGAGAACCGCCGGGTAAACAGCGTCCCCTCGTTCAAGTTGGCAGCATCCAACGCGAATCCGAACGACCTGACTCCGCCTTCCGGTCCGACAAGAGCTGCAGCCGCTGCGTACGCGGTTACGACGCCCGCGAACATGGCCAATACGCACGATGCGGTCCACCCGTTGGCCTTCCAACTCGGGACTCCAAGGTCGAGTATCGCAGTCCGGTTTTCGCGCAGCAACCGGTCAAGCCGGTCGCTTAGTGAAGCGGCCAGAAGAAAGATAGAGATGAACCCTGCCTGCTCGATTTTCAATGCCGTGCATATAGCGAGGCTGGCCGCGCCGAACAGGGCCGCCTGAAACCACAGCGTCACCAGGGTTGAGCGGCGACGGCTCTGGCCGCCCCCGTAGAAGGCGGGGAGAATGCTCCTCCACGTTCGCTCCATCCCCTCGTCTTTGGCCAAGGTCATTTCGCCAGCGTCTCCAGCCGCTCTCCGAGGTTGGAGATGGTGTACCAGAAATGGTAGATGCCCTGGGGTTGGCCGATAAACGGCTGGGTGTCGGGATGGCCCGCGAGCCAGACTGGCCAGGTCTCGAAGTGCCCCTTGCAGCCCCACTGCTGTTGAACCGCAGGCTGGTGGGCGTAGCTGACGGCGAAATCGTGGTAGTAGTCGTCCGCGTCTACTGCATCATTGTCGTCTTCAGCCAGAGAGAAGCCCACGGAGTTGACAAACCTGAACTCCGGCATCAACTCCCGCATGCCGTGGGGTTCGCCGGTATCGAAGTGAGTGACAAACTCGTAGCCGGGCATGCCCCAGCCGTCAAAACCGTAGTAGTAATACATCTCGTCGTCGCCCACGGTGTCGGTTTGCGACTCGCACACAAGCTGGCACGCGATGAAGGTGGTAAGGGTGGTGCGGAACTCAACCTTGAACTTGTTGTTGGATAAGGGCGAGGCCTGGGGCAGCACCCGCACGTAGTAGATGCCGTTGTCGTTCCCCAGGGCAAGTGACGAGTGCCCGATAGCGTGGGTGTAGTCATCGACGGTCCCTGGCGCGACACTTCTGGAATGGCCCTGTACGGCTCCCTTTTTGTCCACCAGTTTGAAGTCGAACTGGCCGGCCCCGTGCTCCTTCAGCAGGAACTGCAGTTGCGGGAAGGTGTGGGTCCCGTTGGAGGCGAGCCCCGTTTTGATCACGAACCACATCGCCGTGTCATAGGGTAGCGGCATGGAAGGATAGGTCTTCTCTTTGGCCATGTACGGGTAGAGGGAGATGGCGTCCTCCGGCCCGTCCCCGGTGTGCTGGTGCACAGTGAGGTCAAATGAGCCGGCAAAACCCCGATCCGGGGAGTAGACCCGGATGTAGAAGGGCGGCTTCAGCACTTCGAAGCGGCGGCCCCATTCAGTGACTTCGCCATAAAAATCTCTGATGGGCCGGGTCAGGTCATCCTCCTCGTAAACGGACAGTTCCACGGGGCCGGGGGACTTGACTTCGAACGAAAACGAGCCCGGTTTGGTGACCAGGTACCATTGCATCGCGCCGGGGTGGACCAGGGTTCCCGGAACGTAGGTTGTGGTCTGGGTGATGTTCACCATGTGCGCGTTGGTCGGACCGCAGCCCGGTTCGAACCGGTTGATATCGGCAAAGACGCCCAGGTGGTCCGACAGCTCCTTGCCCTGAGGGAGGGCCAATTCCCGGGCCAGTCGGATGTGCTGCAGGCACATGGGTGCATCGTGAACTTCCGGCTTGTTGTGAAGCAGATAGTCGAAGCGCTCACCCGCACCCGGATCCGGGAAATACGGGAACCCTACGCCCGAGGTCTGTCCCGGGTCCTGATCTGACGTTCCGTAGGCCCAACCATCGAACATGGGGTCGAAAAAGAAGCTGCCCGGGCGGGCAAAATGGTAGTTCCATTCCGGCATGCCGCCGATGATGATCGGGGTGCCGGTGCTGTGGAGGTTGCCGTCGATGTTCAGGTCGCCCAGCAGGTAGACCTCTTCGGTCTTCATGCCTTCTTTACCTACCGCCCCTTCGATAAGCTTGCGAATATGGTCCATCTGATCGTCCCGCACCTCTGCGGTCACCTGGCTTTCGCCGGGAGGATCATAGCTGGCCTGCATATGCGTGAAACCGATGGTCACGTGTTTGTTGGCACAAGGTACATGGACCCGCACCAGGCCGACACCCTTGGCTGTCACGTCTTCCGCAGTGGCCGCTTCGGCATCGGTGTACAAGTAGAAAAAGGCGTCGAAAGGGATCCCTTGGTTTTCCGCAGTCACCTTCGTGATGTGCGGGTCGCGCTGGCCCATGGGCGCCTGGTTGAACTTGCCGAGAGGATAACGGGAAAACAGCATGAGCCCGCTGTCCTCCAGGTCGCCTACCTTGTCCATCTTGCTCACGAAATGAGGATACACCGCGGACAGGCAGGTTTCGAACTCCCCTCGGGCGTCTTCATCGAAGACCTCGTTGAGCACTACGACATCGGCCCCGGCCTTGATGATCCGGCCGCACATCATGCGAGCCTTCAAGATATCGTTCTCGGCGGAGTACTTGGTCACCAACCAGGGGAGAAACTGGGTGTTGTAGGTGATGATCCTCAGTGAGTGCTCGAAGCAGTCGCCGGGTCCGTATGGAGACCACGATGCGTCGGGCTTCCACGACTCCAGCTCCTCCTCGGAGATGGTGGTCCATCCTTCCATCTCCCACGGCTCTTCCTGCCCATCTTCCTCGCCGGTCCCCATGCCCGTCATTCCCTCGAACAGGCCCGTAGCCGCAGACACCCCGACAACCGCGGCCAGAACCAGCCCGGCGATGATATACACCTGCTTCCTGGAAACCCTGCCTCGGTGGGCCATTTCCACACCTCCATAGATGATGGACTATTACACCACCCAAAGGGTGAGGAGTCAAAATTAGAGGTCCACGACACTGCCGACGATTGCCGAGAACTACTCCTTCTCCTTACACATCGGCCATTCGATTTTGCCGCCGCAGCCGTCGTCGAACGCGTTGTCGGTATCGCAGTAGTAGTTGTCGTCGCCCATCTGCTCCTGGCACTGTTCGTCCGAGGTGCACGGCGGCGGGCCGTAGATGCCCATGGGCGGGCAGTCGGGGTCGATGTCCAGGATGGCGTCCTGGTGATCGGAGTCGGGGGCGATGTCCTCGGGCGGCGGGCCGTACCAGGAAGGGATGAGCTCGGGCTCAGTGTCTTGCGGCTCCGCATCGGCGACGTCGATGGGCTGAGGCAGCTCCGGCTGCACGTCTTCAACAACGTCCACCGGCACGGGACCGTAGTGCACCTGCGGCTCGATTTCATCCGGCTGGGCCGGCACGTCCTTGAGCGTATCCACCGGGGGCGCATCCTCCGGCTCAACGGTGTCCGTCAGGTCCGGAGCAGGGCGGGCGTCCTGGGGACCGTAGTAAGCTACGAAACCGTTGTCATCCGCCGTGTCTCCGATGTCGGGCGCCGGCTGCGGGCCGTAGTACGCGGCAGGTTCTGAGCTGCAGCCGCCCAGGAAGAAATTCAACGCGGCCAGCGCGGTGACCACAACCATCATGACCACGAAGTTTCTGACGGAACGGATGGCGCTGCGGGTAACGTCAACCATCGCTTCCTCCGGTGTTCTCGTTGTGGTCAGTATACCAGCGCCGCGCCGCGTCCGCAACGGTGGCTCACTGCTCCACAACGGAGCGGACGACCTCCAGCATTTCCTCGCCGTATTTCTCCACCATCCGGGGGCCGATTCCCTTGACCTTGAGCAGTAACTCTTCGGTGGTTGGCTGCGCAGCCGCCACCCGGCGCAGCGTCGAGTTGGCCGACACAACAAACGGCGGCACCCGGTCCCGCCGGGCCCGTCGGTTGCGCCACGCCTGGAGCGCTTCGTAGCACGGCAGCGCCTTGTCCGGGTCACCCGCATCGTGGTGGGGCGGCAGCGCAGTGGCTAGCTGCTGCGCCACCACCTCGGGGGCAGGTCCCTTTCCCCGCTTCTTGCGGGTTGCCTTGACCACCACGGTCTTGTGAGCCATGGCCGCGTCGATCTTCAGGTCGCAACCCCTGGTTCCAATCCCGTCCGGAAGCTCGGCCGCGGCGCTCGTGGAGAAAACCCGGCGGAAAGTGACGACCCGCCCGTCTTTTTCAAACGCGTCTTCATCGTGGCTCACCAATCCGCCCCGCTCCAGTGCGTCAAGCATCGCTTCGAACTGTTCCCGGGAGGTTCTTCCCGCGGGAAACATGATCTTGTGCAGGCGCCCGACCGACACCCCGTCACGCTGGCGCAGACGTTCAAGGATCTCGTCCATCCAAACCAGTTCGTGGCGGGTAGGCTCTCTAAACGTCCTCGACCTGGCCTCTTCGGGTGCGCAGTTATCACATATCATGCAGCGGGTGTGTCCGGCCTCTCCGCGACTGAAGTGGCTCACCAGGAGGTTCATGCGGCAGCCCGCGGACCGGGCAAAACCGAGCACGTCCTCGATCTGGTTCAAACGGTGGGTTCGCTGCTCACGGTAGGTCTGCGCCCAGTCTTTTGCGCCGGTTGCCTTGAGGCGGTCATCGGGGGTCCAGTGCAGGGCCCCGTGGTTGTAGAGTTGCTTGAGGGCAGAGTCTATGTCGTCCTCGCCCCAGGAAGAAACAAAAGTAATGTCATCGCGGCGGGTCCAGCGGTCCGGGACCTTGCTCAGAACCTGGGAGAGGAAGAAGGGGGGCGGGTAGCTCTTCGAATGCAGGAATTCCAGCAATTTGCGATCCGCCCAGCCGTACAGCAGGCAGGTCCGGGCCGGTTCCCCGTCCCTCCCGGCCCTCCCTATCTCCTGGTAGTACACCTCGATACTGTCGGGGAGGGAGGTATGGAGTACTGTGCGTATGTTGGACTTGTCGATACCCATGCCGAACGCAATGGTGGCCACCACCACCTCGGCATCACCGTTCATGAAACCGGATTGGGCCGCGGCCCGTACATCCGGGTCGAGACCTGCATGGTATGGCACCGCCGAGTACCGGGATGACAAGTGGCCCGCCAACTGCTCCGTCTCCTTGCGGGTAGGGACGTAAACGATGGCAGGGCGTGCGTCATCGGGTTTTAGCAGGTCGAGCACCAGGTCGGGCCGGGCCGACTTCAGACAATCCCGCGATTCCACCGCCAGATTGTCCCGCCAGAATCCCCTGATGAACCGTTTGCCCCCGCCCATCTCCAACCCCGCAACGATGTCGTCCTGCACCCTGGTGGTGGCAGTGGCGGTGAGCGCAATCACCGGTGCCGGTTTCAGCCCCGGCAACCGCTCGCCTAGAAGTCGATAGTCGGGTCGGAAGTCGTGACCCCAGTGCGAGATGCAATGGGCTTCGTCCACCGCGATCAACGCTGGCTTTCGACGGGCGAGGAACTCCGGAAAGCCGGGTACGGACAGACGCTCGGGAGCGATGAAGAGGAAGTCCAACTCGCCGTCCACCCAGCGCCGGCACACGCGGTTGGAGTCTCCGCGGCTGCGACCCGAGTGGATCCTCTCAGCCACGCATCCGATCTCCTGCAGTTTCGACACCTGGTCTTCAATGAGTGCGATTAGCGGGCTGATGACCAGGGTAGTTCCTTCCAAGACCATTCCCGGAAGCTGGTAGCACAGCGACTTGCCGCTCCCGGTCGGCATTACCAGAAGCACGTCATTTCCCTCGACAACTGCTCGGCACACCTCCTCCTGGTTGGGCCGGAAGCCGTCGAAGCCGAAGCGTTCCTTCAGCACTTGGTCAAGCCGATTATCGGCGCCCATGGTCTTCTCCTTCCTCGTTACTCTCTACCATGGTTATCGGGGTTTGCGATGCGATGTGGCCAAAAAAAGTGCAGAAGGGGTGTCTTTTTTTCTAGAAAAGCCCGCCGTCAGATTTGGTTCCCGGGGAGAACGGGGTATCGCCGGGGTGAGGTACGAAGGCCGAATCGGGATCGCCGTCCACCAACCTGGTCACCGAGCGGTCCTGGCCCGCTTCCGGCCCGTAGGAGTAGGAATCGACGATGGTACCGTCCGGCGCCACGAGGCTGATGGTATCCCCATCGTTGTTGAGCCCCAGTCCCGACGCGATGAGTGTCACTGCGCCGGCCTCGGTGAGCAGGTCCCGAATCTCGCTCGGCTCGCCGCCGCCGAACACCACCGCGGCGCGGCCGGCAATGATCTCGCTGCCGGCGGGAAACACAAACCGGGTGCCGAAACCATCCTGCAGCGCCCAGCCGGTGAGGTCAACGGGCTGGGCGGACAGGCTCACCAACTCGATGAATTCGTCTTCAGTCGCATGTCGCTCTCCGTCCCCGTTGGCGTCACCGGTGAGATCCGGTGCGGGGTCGGCCAGGATTTCGTTGATCATTATCTGTTTGGAAGGAAGTTCCGGCTCCACCAGGCAGGTAAGACCCTGCGGGACGCAAAGGCGATACTTGAGATAGCTCCCTTCACCAACGTCCCGGCACTCGTAGCCGTCAGGGCAGGCATCGGTGCCCAGGCATTCAGCGGAGCAGACTTTTTCCTCTTCGCTCAGCCTGACGCAACGGTTTCCCTCGCTGCCGCAGTCGTCGTTGGAGCTGCACTCCTTGCAGAAATTGTCCACTCTCGCATAAGGATGCAAACGGGGGTTGTCGTCGATGCCGTGGACTCCGTACATGGAGTGAAACCAGAAGCTGTTGCTGTCCAGCCGCCGCAGCAATTCGGAGTACTTCCAGGGTTTGTGGTTGCCGTCGTAGTCGTCGTCAATGAGTGATTCAACCATGTTTCTCACCACGCCGGCAGTCGACGCGTTGGAAAAATTGGTGGTGGTGAGCACGTCCAGATTGTTGAGCCCCAACTTGTTGGGGTTGTCCCGGAAAGCCTGGCCCATGGCGTAGGTGTCGCAACCTTCCGCCAACACCACCTGGTACTTGTCGGCCGGCATGTCGATACCGGGAATCTCCGAATCATCCAGGTCTCCAGCCTTGGTCTTTCGCCAGTTGGCCAGGGCAAAGCCGTAGAACGGCCCGCTGTGGCCGCTGAACATGATAACGTCCCGGGTCCCCAGCGCCGCAATCATGTCGTCCTCGAGGATTTTGCCGCCCGCATCGGTGTCGGGATCCACGTCGGTGCCCGCCTTGCCCCAGTACATCCAGATACTCACGTCCACGTCGTTGCCGTTGGCCGTGATGGTCTTGGTCAACGGACCGCTGGTGCGGTTGTAATCGGCGTACGAGTCCACCGGCGAATCAAACCCCTGGCCCGTGAGCCAGTTGTACACGTCTTCGGAGTGCACCAGGTGGTACTCCTTGTGGTAGTCCCAGCCGAAGTGGATGCTCACCGTCAGCTTGCCGTTTTCGAACAGCCGATTGTAGTCGATCCAACCGTCGCTGGACCGGGGCTCCGGCCAGATGGTCAGTTCGATGTGCTCCAGGATACTCTCGTCAGCGGTGGCCGGGTTAAAACTTTTCCACGGAGCTTTGCGGTACCACTCCTCGCCCAGGTCCAGTTTCTCCATATCCGCGTTGGCCACCTTTCCCACCGGCAGGTTGAAGTGATGTTTTCCATCTTCCCCCAGGGTCGCCGGCAGTTCGTTCAAGAGGTCAAGTTGGCCACCCACTTCCTGCCTTAGCTTGAAGGTGTAGCGCCGCGAGTTTTCCGGATCCTGGGTGATCTCCAGGTCTTCGTAGCTGCCGTTTTTGGTGAGGGATTCGAACTTGTTGTCGTGCTTGTCCTCCGGCCCCATGAGATAGGTCAACAGGAACCAGTTCACCGCAATCTGGCGACAGTGAATCAGGTGGTTCAGGCGATCGGTCCTGGTGACGTCGTCCGCATCGTCGTAGCTCTCTTCCAACTCCACGTACGCTATCCCCTCGACCATGTATTCCTGGGCCGAGAGCGAGTAGAAATTGTCCGCCTTTCCAGGCGGCACCACGAACAGTTCCTCTTCCGCCTTGCTCTCTTCGCCGCCGCAACCGGCCAGCAGTGCTACGGCCAGCAGAACCGTAAGCCCGTGTATTGTCTTCATGGATACCCTCGTGTGTTGGTCTTCAAGCAACACATTCCTTACATACTGCCGGGGTAAATGTAAAGTCCTAGTTACTGCAGGGTAAAAAGAACGACCTTGCGGTCCAGAGTGTAGGGAGCGACGGCCAGGGTTGTTCCGTCCGGGCTGAACGCCATGTCTTCCGGCCGGGGGTTGTCGTACTCGCTGGGCGGAAGGGCCGCGGTCGCCAGCTTCACCGGCTTGCCCTCAATGTTCCACAGGTGGACCTTTCCGTCCCCCCCGCCGGTGGCCAGAATCGGCTTTGTCGGGTGAAAAGCCAGCGCGGAGGCGGCCTCCTCGTGAGCCTGCCAGCGGTGCAGGGTGGCGTATTTTTCGGTCTCTCTGATGCTGACCCACCCCTGCTGTTCGGCCGCGGCCAACAGTTTCTCGCTGGCTCCGAAGCGCATCATCAGCCAACCGGTTGTCTCTACCTGCACTGCCAGTGCCGGCGCCAGAGGCTTCTGCGAAGTGGCGCCGCCGAGATTGCCCCTCACCGTTCCTTTCTCCGGTAGCACAGGCGCGGGCAGGTCGGCCCGGTTCCAAATCTTGAGGGTGTTGGAGTCGAAGACGGCAATTTGCGTCGAACTGACCGCCATGGGCCCCAACCACTTGTTCTCCAGACGAGCGAGACGGGCTCCGGTGGCGACGTCGACAGCGATCACCATTCGCTTGGGCCCTTCGTACTTCGTCTCACACCCTTTGCAACTCTTGCACCTCCCCGGTCGATAGCCCAACCCTTGCACCGACAGCTTGCCGTCCGCGCTCCAGGTCGACTCCTTCACTTCGTAGCCACCGTGTTTGCGCCTCTTGGGCAGAAAGACGTTCCGGGTCTTCACCGGCTCTTCGAACCGGTGGTTCTTTCCGGTGACCACCAGGGTGCCGGCGAGCAGGGCCTTGCCGTCCTCACTTACCACCAGTTCGCCGGTGCTGGTATGATAACGGGCCGCCACCGAATGCAGCCTGGTAGCGCCCTCAAAGAAGTGCACCTGGTATCCGTCCGCCGCCGCCAGCAAGCCGCCGGGCGTAAACGCCAGCCGGTCACCGTAGCCATCGGTGATGACCGTGGTCTGGGCGAGTTCCAGAGAAGATGGGAGTTTTCCTTCCGCACTTGCCTGGACCGGAAATGCAAGTGCTGTCAGCAGCGCAATCAGAGTGTGTCGCATGTGTTGCATGGTTCCTCTCCCTTGAGGCTTGAGCATAGCTCAAAGGAGAGGTTGTGGGAAGCAGCCCCGGAAGAGAACGAACTCAGGCGGGGCGATGGGCCGAGATGTTGCTCTTGGCGTGCCGGTTGCTTTTTGCCGGGCTGTTGCTCTTGGCCGGGCTGTTGCTCTTGGCTCGGAGGTTGCTCTTGGACGGCACATTTAGCGTCGCGGAAATGGTCCGGCCGGTTTGGATATTGGACTTTGCCACCAATGTGGAGACCGGTACGACGAGCACGGCCGCACATCCGCAAACCATCAAACGAAGAAGCGCCTTAGTTATAATCTTCATGGTTGCCTCCATTGTCTTCGTCCACGCAGGCCAACAGCATCTCCACCGCTGGTGCCCCCGAGTCGTAGGTGCCGGCATAATCGACACGGATCAAGTTGTGTAAGTCGGTCTTTTCGTCCGAAAAGTCCATTCCCTTGTGCGTACTGGCGAACGCCTTGATCGCCAGGGCTCTTGCCATGGCGATGTAGATCAGCAATTCGCTGTGTTCGTGCTTGCTGATGAACTTCATCGCCTGGCTGCTGGCGACCAGCGCTTCCGCCCGTTCCCGGCAATGGAGGAGGGAGATGATTCGGGCGAAGTGACCCCAACCTTCAGTTTCCCAGTCGTCCTCCGCCCGTGCCCGTTCCGCGGCCCGTTCGATCAACTGCCGGCCGCGCTTCCGGCCCGCCCGGCGGTCTGCTCCCGCTGCTGCGAGGACCGTCGCCAGTCCGTGGAAGACCTGGGCCCAATAGGTGAAGCCCGGCATTTCGGCCTCTATGAATCGGTTCACGGCTTGCCCCAAGAGGGCGACCGCTTTCTCGGATAGCGGCGTGCCTGCGAAAAAGCTCTGTTCCAGCAGCATGCGCCCTCGGACGACAAGGTTGAACCCTACGGTTTTGCGGTAGGCTGACAGAAGTTCACCTGAGTACTTCCGGTGGTCCAACCGCTCGAGAGTCCTCTGGGCTCCCAGCAGGTAGGAATCTGCGACAGGGTAGAGACCCAGAACCATCCACCCCAGCGCCAGGTTGTGAAGCAGCGCTGCCTCCAGCAGGGGGTCGTCGGTGAGCTTGAGCGCCTGGTGGTAGAACCGCGCCGCAACCTCGTGATTACCCCGGTCGGTGAAGCAGCGGCCCTTGACCCGCAGCACCAGGGCGTTTTCCTCTGTCGAGGCCGCCTCCTGCTCAGCCGAGCAGGCCAGGGCCCAGGCCAGTTCCTCCGGCCGACACTTTCCGCCCGGTCGATTCAAACGGTCGCCGACCTTGGCATTTTCGATGCAATCGAAAGTCCGGTCCAGCACCCTGTTGGCGTCTTTGAGCAACGATTGCAGCGTCCCCTGGAAAAGCTCGCGGGGAGCCTCGAACGGGCGACTGGTGCCCGAGCGGCGCCATTTTTCGTCGGGAACGCCGTAAACCACGATAAGCGTGAACATGGACGCGGCGTCCGGGTCGTGCTTGCCGCTGAGCCACTTGGAAACGGTAGCCTTCGACTTGCCCACATGGTCCGCTATCTGGGCTTGCGTGGCGCCGCGTACTTCCACCGCGAATTTCAGGATCTCGCCCACCGCCGCCCTCATCCCGGTCACCTCCCTGTTTCCTCTAAGTTCCATCGCATCCCTCCCGCTTAGCCTAAGTTCACGTTACTTTGACCAACCTCGAAAAAGAAGCGTGCACAACCGATAAGAATCACCGCGTTGCGCATCTGCCTCTGCGTATGTTGCAGATCCTTTGACTCCGGAATCGGTTGCGAATTCGAAACTGCTGGTTTGCCGGTTCTCCGTCTCGTTGGCCGTCATCAGTATGGGAAACACCGTGGTTGCTGTGAGAATTCCTCTCATTTGCCCCTCTCCACCCCCTAAAGGCATTTCGAAAACGCAACGCCCGGACAGGTTCTGTGCTGGGGGGATTTCGCCATTGCCGCGCAAGGAAGAATGTCCGGCCGTACTTGAGGACTTCGGCCCCGGGCTTTCGCCAAACTATGCATGTAGGGCGGTGACAATCGGCAAACGAGGGAGGTGCCAGAATGAAAGATGCAAGATGGTTCAGGCGTTGTGGTAAGTGCGGTGAGGTCGCACGTGAAGGAGAAGAGCTGTGTGAGGCGTGCGGCTATTTCGAGTTCTTTCTCTTCAAATTCGCGCATGAGAGCCCCGCGGTCCGGTGGACTGCTGAACGGCTGTGCGCGATTGCTCCGTCCGGGGAGGGGGAGCTGTCTCAGGCCAAGGCGAGATGCGAGACCGTTGTTCACGTTACCCCGTTCGACGAGGATTGGTGGGAAGGGGTCGAGGTCGACTCTGCCTGGGACCCGGGCGAAGCCATGGTCCGTGAGGAGAGGCAGGCCTGGGTGCAAGGGGAAAAAGGGCGGGGTCTGATTGCCACGGTCGTATCTCTGGTTCTTTCCTGCCTGGCCGCGGCCGCCGGCGGTCTGGCTATCGCATCATGTGCGGAGGATGGCGGGCGGCTCGAAGGCGGTGTGGTCTTTGCCGAGCAAGACCCGGCTGCTCCCGCGGCGACGATTCCCGGCGAGATATTCCGGCCCCGCCGTCGGGGGGAGGTTATGCCCTCTCCGAGCCTTGAACCTGCTTACAAAGCTCTGCTTGCGGTGCCCGTCAACCAGCAGAAGGTGACCTGGACCCCACCTCCCGTGTGCCCGCTTGCCTGCACGGGAAAGCAATGTGGAAATGACGGGTGCGGAGGAGTGTGCGGGGTGTGCGGTGACGGTAAGGCCTGTGACGGAAACGGCAACTGCGTCAGCGAATGCCTGGCCACGCTGCTTTGTCTCGAAACGGTCCAAGACCCTGCCGGTTGGGATGACTGTCTCGCCGGGTTGGTGGCAGAAGACCAGCGGTCTGCCTTCCTTGCCTTGCACACCTGCCTGGGCGACGAACTGGGAGAAACCTCGTCCTGTTTCGTTGACTGGGAGGAGTGCGCAGGAAGGGTGCTGGAACAAGATGCCTGCGGCACCGAGATTCTCTGGTGCTCCCTCGGTATTCCCGCGCCCGGTGCGGCTTTGCCCGACGAAGGTGTTGGCGCCTGCAATGACGAGCTGCCTGAAGTGCCCCAGGTTGCAGTGTGCCTTCAATGGGGACAAAGCGAGGACGGTGAGAGCTGCAAAACCAGGGTCCAGCCGTTCTTCTGTGCGGTGGAGGATTCCTGTCTTCCGGCGGGTACCGTGCACCCACAAGACCCCTGCCGGGCATGCTTGCCGTGGTTCGATGCCGAGGACTACTCCTTCAGGGGGCCAGGCGAAGTTTGTGGCCTGGGGGCCGTGTGTGACGACAGCGAGAAATGCGTGTCATTGGGCATCGGCTTTGAAGGGCTGACCATGGTGCCCGCCGGCCAACTTGATGGCGGCCCTTACACGGAGCCGGCCTGCCCCTCAGTGCCGGGGGAGTTAGCGCCATCGCTCACCCTCTCTCATCCGCTGGCCGTCGGCCGCACAGAAGTCTCCGCCGAACTGTGGAACCTGGTAATGCCGGAACTGCAGGTGACTACCCCCGGCGAGTACCCGGCAGCCGCGCGGCCCGCGGATGCGTTCAGCTTTCTGAATCGACTTTCCAAGGCCTACGGTCTTCCGCCCTGCTACGAAGTTGAGGAGGATGGTCTGTTCTCGTGGGACCATGATTCCTTCTGCGGCTTCCGTCTGCCGTCGGAATCCGAGTGGGAATACCTGGCCCGGGCGGGTAGTGCGACTCCTCTCTACGGAGGCGGACTCACATCTTGCGAAGGGGCGGACGAGAACCTCGACCCGCTGGCGTGGTACGCCGGGAACTCCGGAGGTGCGTTGCACAAAGTGGGGCTCAAAGAGCCCAACGGGTTCGGGCTGTACGACGTGTTGGGAAATGCGGCCGAGTTGGTCTGGGGTACGTACGCCGGCGGGTACCAGATTCCGGGTACGGTCAGCACTGATTCGTCTGCGGAGGAGGACTACCTGTTGGCCCGGGGCGGGCACGCCGGATTACCGCCCGGCTGGTGCACCGCTTCCGCCAGAATCCCGGTTTCCCCCCTCGCCGCTCATCCGTTGCTCAGCCTTCGCTGGGTGCTCCAGCTTGATTGACACTCTCCCGGTGTCTCCCTATCCTGATTATTGTGAGATGGTCGAAAACAAGAACTCCCTGCACTCTTGCCCTCAGCCTCCTGCTCGGCCTGTGCGCCGGATACGGCTGCGATGTCAAGCTCCCATGGGAGGAGACTGACTGGTCGTCAAACGTCGCGGTTGACACGACTCCGGCGCCGACGGACTTGCCGGATGTCGGGAGCGATTCCGAAGCAGGGCCCGGCGATAGCACCGCGTTTGGGAAGCTGGTGGGGATATTCGAGCTGGTCTACTACTGGCAAGTGCACGAAGAAGACCACCCCGGACCGCCGGAGGTAGAGCTGGTGAGGGTGGACAAGTCGGTTATCGCCACAGTATCAGAGGGATTTGCCTCAGCTCTGGTCATGGAAGGCACCGGCAAGCTGAAAGACGGAAGGCTTGTAACCTTGCACACTACTTGCAATTTCTCAGCCACCGCCTGGTGTTTTATCGAGGGAGATCCCGACGCCGAGCCCTACGGGCTGGGCTCCGAAGGGCCGCTGAGGCCTTTTCGATCCATTGCACTCGGAGTTGCATGGGGACTTCAGGGACAGGTGGTCTACGTTCCGGACGTGGACGGGGTCCAGGTCCCCGCGGCCGGTGGTACCGCAAAACACGACGGCTGCCTGCTGGTGAACGACACCGGCTGGTCACTCGGCCCACAGCTCCTCGACCTGTACGTTCTCCACCACGATCATGCCGAGTACTTGTACGGGGTGTTTCCCGATGACTACTCGGTGGACCTGTTCTCCGAATCGCCTTTCTGCCCCGCGTCCGCGAACGACCTGGGTGAGTTTTTCCCCCTCCCATGAACCATTGGACGGCTGGATTCGTAGACCGGGGAGACTTCCATGGCAGTAGGCTGGAGGAACGGAGGAGAAGATGAGGCTGAAGCACATTACAAGTTCAGCGCTCCTTGTGCTGATACTGGGGCTGTCGGCTACCGTGTGGGCAGGTGAGCCGAAACGGGCGGCTACAGTTCCCGAGAGTATCGAGTTGGACTGGCCGGGACCGCAGGAAGGTCACTACGCCCGGCATGAAGACCACGGCCTGGCGCTGTTCGAAGAAGACAAGTGGAATGAGGCGCTGGAGTGCAGCCGTTCCCGGGCCGACAGTCAACCGGCCGACAAAGAGACTCATCGCTGTCTATACAGGAGCACCGGTTCGCTTGAGGTCGGCGGGCAGGCTATCTGGGCCGCGGTTTATCACCACAGTCATGAGTGGGACGGTATGTACGGGGATGAAGAAGACATTGTGCTGCTAACTGGCGGCAGAACACCCACAGTGCTGCACACTTTGAACCAGTGGGATCGCAACGTTGTGGACTGCCGCACCACGCTGAAATCGCGCCGCTACCGGACCGTGGACCTGGACGGCGACAAAGTCACCGAGCTGTGTATCGAAACAAAGGAAGAGGTGGGAGAAGGCCTGTTCTACATGATGGATCTTGGCGATCACAGTCTGCCCTGGCTTCCCATTTCCAGCGCGCGGAGTTTCGCTGCGTTCAGTTTTGATTCGAAGAAGAACAAGCTGGTGCGCCGACCGCAACTGGAGGGCAAGTGCCCTGCTGACGGGTACAAGACATTTGTACCCTACGATTCTTTTGGCGATGCCGCCAACTACAGACGAAGCCTTCAAGGCGAAGCCACTGAACTGGCGCAATGCCCGCTCATACCCTACGACACATGCTTCGAGATCGAGGAGTGCCCGGGCGTCGAGGAAGGGGTGTCTTCAGTGGCCGGCATCGCCCAGCCCCCGGTCGTCCCCTGGGGAGCGCTCGCAGCAAAGGTCGGGCAGGACCCGGAGTCCGAGGATTCGGGCCTGGTGGGAGTTCGCTCCCGGGTGATGCTGAAGGAGCGACGAGACCATTCGTTTCCAGTGCTGGCAGTCGGAGCAAAGGCGGTCATGCGCTACGAAGTGAAGAATGTAAGCAAAAAGACGCAGGTGGTGTGGCACGCCGGCTTCTGGCCTAACCACCGGGTCCGCCTCTACCGGCCTAACGGCGGAGAGGCGCCGTTGACGCCCTACGGAAAGAAGGTGTTGCAGGCGTTTGCCCCCAGAGGGAAACGTGGCAAAAACGTTCGCTGGAGCCTGCCTCCCGGCAAGGTGGATATCACCGAGGGCGACTACGACCTCACCGAACTGTACGACCTGTCTGTCCCGGGAGTCTACCTGCTGCAAATCGAGTACGAAGAAGATTTCGCCATGGCCACCAACGTCCTCCCCATCCGCGTCGTAACCAAAGGCGTCCCGAAGCCTTGATGTTTTGGCTCAAAGCTCACCGCTCACCGCTCACCGCGCCTCTTCCTTCTCCGCCTTCTCCATCGCCCGCTTCAACATCTCCTTGATCTCTTTGGGCCGGGGATAGTCGGTGGTAACCATCGCCCGGTCCAGGGCGGTATGGCCGTTCTTGTCCTTGATGGAGGGGTCCGCGCCTGCCTTCAGCAGCAGCTTCACCTTCTCGGTTCGGTCGAGCCAGGCCGCGTGGTGCAGCGCGGTCTGCCCGTTGACATCCTGGACGTCCAGCTTCGCACCATGTTTGACCAGCAGCTCCACGAACTCAGCCTCCGCCATGTGCAGCGGGGTCGCGTCGCCCTGGCTTTTTGCATTGGCATCGGCTCCGTTCTTCAGGAGCACTCCCGCGATCACGAGGTGCCCCGGGTTCTTGAAGGTCGGGTAGGTTGCCTTGTGCAGTGGCGTCCGCCCGTACTCGTCTACTTCGTTGACGTCGGCACCTGCGGCCAGCAACGCCTTTACCTCCTCCACCTTGGCGTCGGCCACGGGACCGTGCAGCGAGGCTTTTACCTCCGGTTCAGGCGCGGCCGCAACGTCCGGCGGGTCCTCTGCAACCGCCGGTGCGGAGAGATGACAGGCCAGCAATACCGCCAGAACAGTTGTCCATCCCAATTTGCGCATGCAGTCCCCCCTAGCGGCAATACAGCGGTCCGATGGTCAGTTGCCCCTCCTCGTCGGGAGGCGAAAGGTCGCCCATGTTGACACTGGAAATGGGCAGGTCCACGGCGTCGGTGATCCAGCCGCCGTCCTGGCGCCAGACGTTGTCATTGATGTCGCAGTTGGCCGAACCGCCGGGCCAGTAGCCCATCTTCGCGCCCGACGCATTGTTCCACCAGCCGTACTGGCCGGAACTGTCTACGATCAGCGAGCCTTTGCACTCGTACAGCAGGTACTGTTTCACCGTGTTGGACAAGGCGACGACGTCGTTCATCTGGACCGGCGTGGCTTCGTAAATGGGTGTCACCTCATAGCACCCCTGTGGCTCACACCCCTGCAGATAGACACTCGGCTCTTTGTCATGATGAACCACGGTCCAGCCGCCCCCCTCGGTCTCCATGTCACATTCGACGAGAAACGGCGGTTTCGGGCCAACTCCGTCGGTGTCCACCTGGTAGTTGCCGGACTCGGCGCCGGGGTTGTTCTGGAGCATTGCAAAACAGGTCGAGTAGATGCAGCCGTCGTTAACCAGGCCGCTGCAGTCCTCGTCCTCTCCAGTATCGCAGTCCTCGTCGACTCCCGGATTCACCACGATGTTGTCATCGTTGCAGTCCCCGGGCTTGGTGGCCAGGTAGGGCGGCACCCCGTCACAAAGGCACAACGAACTCCCTTCCAGTCCGTAGCCGTCGCCGTCTTCGTCCACATAATACGGGACACATCCATCGGTGTCCTCGGGGTCGGTTTCGCCGTCGCAGTCGTTGTCCAAACCGTCACAAACCTCGGGGAGGGCGCCGGCCAGCGGATCGCACTCCTGTTCCTCTCCGTCTACACACTTCTCGACCCAGTGGAAACACTCGCCCTCGCCGCAGCTTACAAGACCCATGTCTTCATCCACCAAACCGTTGCAGTCGTTGTCGATCCCGTCGCATTCTTCCACCTCAACACCTTCGAATGGGTTGCAGGTTTGGGAAATGCCACCGACGCAACTGGACACCGAGTGAAAGCAGGGGCCGACGCCGCAGGAGATCTGTCCCAGATCTTCGTCTATCTCCCCATCGCAGTCGTTGTCGGCCCCGTCGCACGTCTCCGGCTGGGCATTCTCCAGCGGGTCGCACTCGAATGATACTCCACCAACACACGATTGCACCGTGTGGAAACAGGGGCCGATGCCGCAGGCCAGCAGCGGCATCTCCTCGTCAACCTGTCCGTCGCAGTCGTTGTCCTTGCCATCGCAAACCTCCGGCTCCGCCCCTTCCTCAGGATCGCAGACCTGGGGTACGCCATCGACACAGTTCTGCACCGTTTGCTGACACGGCCCCAGGCCGCAGGTTGTCCAGCCCTGTTCGTCGTCCACCACCCCGTCGCAGTCGTTGTCGATGCCGTCGCACTTTTCGAGTTCAAACCCTTCCATGTGATTGCAGACCTGAGGTGTGCCCCCGACGCAATTGGGCGCAGTATGCAAACACACACCGAGGCCGCAGGTGGTTTCACCCAACTCTTCGTCCACCTCACCGTCGCAATCGTTGTCTGCCGCGTCGCAAATCTCAACGCCGGCGCCGGCCAGCGGGTCGCACTCTTGAGGTACGCCGCCCAAGCAGTTGGGCACTGTCTTGCTGCACACCCCGAGGCCGCAGGAGGTAGTCCCCAGCGCCTCGTCAACGGGGCCGTCGCAGTCGTTATCAATTCCGTCGCAGACCTCCGCTCCCGCGCCTTCCTTGGGATCGCATACCTGTTTGACCCCGTCGACGCAATTCTGGATGGTGTGGAAGCAGGGGCCCAGGCCACAGGTGGTTGAGCCCATATCTTCATCGGTAAGACCGTCGCAATCGTTGTCCATGCCGTCGCATTTCTCGAGAGCAACACCTTCCAGGGGATCGCAGGCCTGAGAGATACCACCGACGCAACTGGGCACGGTGTGGTAGCATTCGCCTTTCCCACAGGTGATGGTCCCCAGCTCTTCGTCCACCTGGCCGTTGCAGTTGTTGTCCACTCCGTCGCACATCTCCATCGCATCAGGATGCACGTCCGGGTCGGTGGGGCCGCAATCCAAGCCGTCCACAAAGCCGTCGTTGTCGTCATCGTCGTCAACGCAGTCCTTCCAGCCGTCGCCGTCGCTGTCCGGTTCTCCTTCGTCCACCAGGAAGTTGCAGTTGTTGTCCTTGCCGTCGCAGGTCTCCTCATTGCCCGGAAATACGTCCCCGTCCTTGGGCGCACAATCGTCTTCGTCCGCGACCTGGTCGTCGTCATCGTCCGGGTCACAAGCGTCCCCAGCCGTGTCGAGGTCGAAATCGTCCTGTCCGGGATTGAAGTGAGACGGGCAGTTGTCCAGTCCGTCCACGACTCCGTCCCCGTCTGCGTCGTTTACGAGGCAGTCGGCAGTTCCGTCATTGTCGGTGTCCGGAAAGCCTTCGTCCGCGTCACCGTCACAGTCGTTGTCTTTGCCGTCGCAGGTTTCCGGCGATGCCTCCGGACCTTCGCAAACAGCCTTGCCGTTCACGCACGCCAGCGAACCGGCGCAAGTGCCGTATTCATTGACTACGGGGCAGGGTGGGGTCTCCAGATCTTCATCTTCCTCGCCGTCGCAATCGTCGTCCGCACCGTTGCAGGTCTCCGGCGCCGGAGTTTGTGCAGAGCACGGCTCGAGCCCCGCGGCAACGCACTGTCTGCCGCCGTAGCAAATCCCCCACTCGTTCTCAACGAAACACTCGGTTTCAGCCCCGGCGTCAATCGCCAATTGGGAACATGGGCACTCGCCTTCGGCCTTCCGGCACTGCGTGGTGTCGGCACCCGACACGTCCTTCCCCTGCACGCAAACGTAACCCTGTCCGCAGTCGCCGCTGTCGCAGGCGGCGCCGCAGAAGTTCCCACCCGCTCCGTAGGCCAGGCACGACTGACCCGCGTCGACTCCGTCGGTCCAACAGTCGGTATTGGTTGAACATGGGCGGCACAATTCCACCGCAGTGGGTACGCAAATAGAGATCGGATCAGGAAGTGAAGGGGTGTGCTGAGTGCAACTCCAGTCGAACGGGCACTCCTCGACGCACAACGAAGTGCACTGCTTGCCTTCAGCCGTCTGAATGCAGAATTCAGACAGGCATTCATCATCACCGGAGCACGGGTAACCCGCCTCGCCAATCCCCGGCTCCCACAGGTCCGGTTCTGCATCGGGCAGGGGCGTGAATTCCGCCGGCGTATCCGTGGCGGCGTCCCACGAGACCACCTCCGGAAAGAGCACCACGTCAGGCGTGGTCTCATCCACATCGGCAACCTGCCGGTATTCATGGGTTTCCTCTGCTCCAACCTCCAGCAGCGGCGCTTCAGAGACTCCGCTCGCGCATCCGAAAAGAAACAACAAGGTCACCGCGGACCCGAATCTGACAAATTTCCCCATCTTATCGCCTCCCAAACTGCTCACCAAGCCTTCCCATTGTAGCAGAAAAGGGCTGGAGACCGAGACTAAATGAACCTGACCCTTTCCGGGAGACCGGCCAAGGGTGTATACTCCAATC
>CAZVFX010000122.1:0-21506 GCA_964626565.1 uncultured Myxococcales bacterium | reverse complement strand
ATCGACATTTGTCGACGATCGCCTTTGGTGCGGCCATCGGTTCGGATTGAGAGCAAATTTTGGGCAGGTGAACGCCCCCCGTCCCTGTCGTTCGGGGGCAGAATGGCGCCCCCCGTCCCTGTCGTTCGGGGCCGCTTGCGGGTGTGGGGTGGTGGCGGAAATGCTTGCGGGAGGGAGTGGGGGGGGCTATTCTCAGGTTGAAGCCGAGGAGGAGAGAGGTGAGTGAGGTGAATAGGTGGGTGGTATGCCTGGGGGCGGTGGTGTTTGTTGCAGGGGGCTGTGCCACGCAGGAAGTGGAGAAGATCCCGGATCCGCCCAGTCTGGCTGGTTTGGTGGACGAGTTCCAGGAGCCCAGTGCGCCTCTTGATGAGGGGAGTCTCGCTGAGGTGGTAGCTACCTTGTTCGAGACGGTGGATACGGTGACCAGTTCCAATACTCTGGGGCCTCTGATAGATGCGCTTGGTGGATTTGGCGGCGCGGGTGAAGAGACGAATACCAGTGCCCTGGTTGTTGGAGGCGGTTTGGAGACGGTTTTGCACCCGGTGGATGTGGGCGGCGAGGTGGTGGAGGGTGACGGATTCGTGCGTGTTTCCCGTATCTGCATGGGGTGGGGCGAAACACCGCCTGCCGTGAACAAGAAGCAGAACGGCGTCATAGACTTGACTGGTGTCTTTGCGGACACCGGATTCCACCCGGTGATTTGGGGCGATGCGAAGAACTGCCGGTATCAGTCGGGGCTGCGGGAGTTGGAAATCGATGGTGCGGTATCGATCCACACGGGCGACATGTTGGCGGGGGGGGAGGAACCGATTCTTGACCTGGTGATCGAGTTCGATGGTCTCGTGGAGATCGACGGCGTGCCGAGTGATGGAGACCTGGGCTTACGAATCCTGGAGGCGCAAACGGAAATCAACCTGCAAGTTGAGCAGGGCAATCTTGTCTACTTCAACAGCCCTTTGGAGCAGGGGTTCCGGGCGGCCAACGGCGAGTGGACATGTGATTTTGAAGCGAGACAATGCACAAACGACGAAGGAACTACAATAGGCTTCTAGGCGCGTTGCTGCTCGCGGTGCTGCTGGCGCCCGGATACGCTCGAGCGTACCACGAGGGCGACGAGCGTATCATCGACGAAACTGCGTATCTGTTGCGGGACGGCGAGTGGGCCGTAGGGATGTGGGACGTATCGTGGGCTCCGTGGGATTGGGTCACGGTTGCCACCTACACCTGGCCGTGGTTCGGCAGCATCGGCAACCTGTCGGCAAAGTTCAGCTTGTGGAGCAGCGGGCCGTGGGAAGTTTCTGGGAAGATCGGGTTGCTGACGTTGGATGTGCAGAAGCTGGCTCCAGACAGTCCACCGGCCAGGTTCAATATCGTGCCTATGGAAGCGATTGTCTCCAGGCGGCTCGATGACACTTTCACTGTAAGTGCAGGGCTGGTCACTTCTCCCATGGTGGTCAAGGGTGAGTATGATGAAGAGAACCTGAAGGGAGCAGCGGGCGCTTCCAATGTACAGGCGCACGTCAACTTGGAGATGCGCTTGAGCCGGGGGTGGGCTTTTCTGGTGCGGACGCGGCACCTGCTATTTATGGATGTTTCGGCCAAGGCGACTACGACCTACCACCCTGATCAATATACGACGGTGGAAGTTGTGGGTGCGGCCCAATCGGAAGGGGTGGCGGGGTTGGAATTTCCCACCGCATTTTCGGTGGTTCCGGCCTTCTTCTACTCCGGAAGTTCGTTCAACTTCCTGGTCGGCCTGGGGTACGGAAATTTCAACCTCCCGGGGATCAACTTTGTGATCCCTACGAAATCGGTGGTTCCGGAGTTGGACATGTTCTGGCGTTGGTAGGGGGAAGATGAGGGCGAACAGGGGATCGAAATTTGCGGCGGTTCTGTTGCTGTTCCTGGCGGCATGTTCGGGGGAACCGGTCGGTGGTGGCGACACCGGCTCACCGGAGATTTCTTTTCTGATGGATGTGAGAGTTGGCGACAGGGGCAGTCCGGAAGAAGAAGTTGGGGTAGATTGCTGCGGAGTGGTAGATGCCCGCGCCCAGGATTTCTCGGCTGACACAATGGTTGCCGATACGGGGCCAATCCTTGACCTCTCCGAGGGTGGAGATTGGGAGGGGGTTGGTGACGGCGGCACAGCCGACGTGGTGGATGTCATACCGCCTGATCTGGGGAACCCCGATGGCGAATCTACGGATGAGATGTCGGAGCCGGACGAGGTGTTTGAGCCGGACGAGGTGTCTGAGCCGGCGGATTTTGATGATGACGGGCTGCCGAACGAGGAGGACAACTGCCCGTGGGATTCGAACCCGGGGCAGGGTGATTTTGACGGCGACGGAATGGGGGATGAGTGCGATGACGACGATGACAACGACGGTGTCCCGGATGTTTCGGACGAGGCGCCGTTGGACGATGAATGGCCGGGCCCTGCGATGGCGGGCCTGATTTACGCGCACACCTCTTCGACCTTGTATGCGTGGAACCCGGAATCGGGCGACCTGATCATGGTCGGGCCGTTCGGTTGGCCGGCCGACGGCGGCGGCCACCAGATGACGGACATAGCCATCGACTACGACGGCTTGCTCTTCGGAGTTACCTTCGATCGAGTATATCGGTGTTCGGCCATCAACGCCGAGTGCATCGTACTGGCGACCTTACCCTCCAGTTTCAACGGCCTCACGGTCGTGCCAGCCGGCTCCGTTGACCCCGAAAAGGAGTCGCTCATCGGTATTGGCAACAACGGTTCGTGGAACCTGGTTGAGCCACAGGGCAACCTGGCGACCATTACCACGTTGGGCAGTTACGGGTCGGGCTACACCTCGAGCGGCGATGCATACTCCGTCGAGGGGCAGGGTACCTTTGCCGCGGTGAACAGCAACTCGTTCTTCGGGGGCGACGTGCTGGTGAAGGTGGACGCTTCCAACGGGCAGGTCCTAGGCGAGGTCGGCGAGTTGGCGGGCTATGCCAACGTGTACGGACTTGCCGGCGACGGCTACAACTCATACGCCTTTGATTCTTCGGGCGCGATCCTGGAATTGGATATCGACACGGGGACGGTGGAAGTGGTGCTCAGCGCTTCCCAGGGGGAATCCTGGTGGGGGGCGGGGGTCACAACCAGGGCGCAGGGGACGGAGTAAGCGCGCATGTGTCGAGTTCTCGTCACGCTATCGTTGATACACCTGGCATCCTGTTCTCCGGGCAGCACCGTGCCCCGCGAAGAGGCGGCAGCTTTCGTTGAACCTGAGATTACCGGGGCGGAAGAGACCCTTGAGCTGCCCGATATTGCGGACGTTGCAGAAGTGGAAACCGTTGACATCCGTGAAGCCGAAACAGTGGACGTTTGCATCCCGGACTGTGGCGACCGCGAGTGTGGCGATGATGGGTGCGGAGGCGAGTGTGGCCCTTGCGCGGATGGCCACGTTTGTCTGGCTGACTTCACCTGTTTGTGCGTACCCGACTGCGCGGACAAGGACTGCGGCAGTGACGGTTGCGGTGATAGTTGCGGTGAGTGCGGTGAGGCGGAGGTGTGTGAGTTGGGGGAGTGCGTCCCGGGCGAGTGTCACCCGATGTGCACCGGCAAGGAGTGCGGTCCCGACGGTTGCGAAGGATTATGCGGCAAGTGCGATCCCGGCTTCGAGTGCGTTGCCGGAGCGTGTCAGTGTTCGCCTGAATGCGAGGGTAAGGAGTGCGGCGACGACGGCTGCGGCGCCTTTTGCGGAGATTGCCCCCCGCTCCACGACTGCACTCCTGACGGACTGTGTTTGTGCCTACAGCAGTGCGATGGAAAGATCTGCGGGGACGATGGTTGTGGGGGCAATTGCGGCCTGTGCCCCGGCCCTCAGGATGCGTGTCTGGAAGGGCTTTGCTTCTGCCAGCCGTACTGTGAGGGCAAGGAGTGTGGCAGCGATGGCTGTGAGGGCTCGTGCGGTATTTGTGAGAATGTCCAGGAGTCGTGCCAGGGCGGACTCTGCGTCTGCCTTCCTTACTGCACCGGCAAGGAGTGTGGACCCGACGGCTGCGGAGGAGAGTGCGGCGATTGTGATGACGGTAAGTGGTGCACCCAGGACGACTGCCTGCTGGGGGCATGCTATTCCCTTCCGGCGGAGGAAGGGTGCTACATCATGAACCAATGCTACGAGGAGGGTGAAACAAACCCTCTAAACGCGTGCGGCACATGCGAACCGGACAAGTCGCTGAATTCGTGGGTGAGCATGCTTAACGGGACACCTTGCGGGCCCAATGGAGAGTGCATGTCCGGAATCTGCCAATGTGTGCATACCAAATGCCAGGGGGAATGTTGCAACGAAGGCGAGTTGTGCACGGCCGAGGGGTGCTGCCAACCCGATTGCACCGGCAAGGAGTGCGGTTCGGACGGCTGCGGCGGAAGTTGCGGGCCGGGTGGGGCAGGGCAGGTTTGTGACGATGGCCTGTTCTGCACCGTGGACACCTGCGAGGATGGACTATGCGTCCATTCACCGGACGGCGAATCTTGCCTGATCGACGGCATCTGCCGGTCGCCCGGGGATGTGATGCCCGGGCAGCCGTGCCTGGTGTGTATTCCCGGTTCGACGTTGGTGGGTTGGACCGGCAAGGATGACGGTCAGGTGTGCGCGCCGGGCCACCACTGCTATCAGGGAGTGTGCTGCAATCACGCTTCTCACTGTTTCTTCAAGGAGTGCGGGGACGATGCGTGTGGGTTTAACTGCGGCCAGTGCCAGACCGGCAATTACTGTCAGGACAACACGTGCAAGTGTACCCCGGTGTGCATCGGCATGGATTGTGGAGATGACGGTTGCGGGGGAAGCTGCGGGAATTGCCAGTTGGGAACGCAGTGCAATATGGGGCAGTGCAAGCCGGGACTGTGCACGGCGGACTGTCTGGGCAAGGAATGCGGGGGGGACGGCTGTAGTGGAAGTTGCGGCTGGTGCGAAGACAATTTGTCATGCACGAAAGACTTCTGCGCCGGTACCGCGTGTGAATTCGTCATCGGCCACACCTACTGCGTCATCGACGGCGAATGCCAGTCGGCCGGGGCGTTCAAGCCGGGTAATGAGTGCCTTCAATGCCAGCCTGCCCTGTCGCAGGGAGAGTGGACCCCGGTGCAAGACGGCCTGCCTTGCGGCGTCGGCAAGACCTGCCAGCTTGGAAACTGCGAATAGACCAACCGCGCCCGAGGCCACGATCAGCTTGTTTGGGAGGGGTTAAAAACCTCGGCGGCGGTGCATACTATCTGTCGAAGGCTCCCCGCATTTAAAACCTTCGACTGCACCGCCGCCATCGGTCTTACGGTGACAATGTTAGCAAGCAGACAGATGTCGGACAATTGGTATGAAACACGGCTTTTGAGCGACGGGTAACCTAGTGTTTTTCTTCGGCAGGCTCGGCGGTGGAGTCGGGCATTTTGCGAATGGTATTATACACTCGAAGCGACCCGAGTGCGCACACCACCAGGTAGATCAGCGCCATGAGCCACTCTTGGAAAATCAAGGCGCCTACACCAAAGGTAAGCCCGAATGCAAGGGCGAGTCCGGCCAGCCAGTCCCAGAAGAAACCAACGCCAAGTACGTTGTCCGAGCTCTCGCGGACTTCCTTGGGAACTACCTTCCAGAATCCGCCCGGCTGTACCCGCTTGTAGAACTTGATGAGAACCTCGGTTGGGGTTGGCTGGGTAAGGAAGGTAGCGACTACCCAGGCCACGATGGTGATGGGTATGATGATGAAGGCCTTTATGTGCAGCGGCATGGTGCCCACCGCGAAACCAAAGATCTCCATATCGGGAACGGTGAGGGACAAAACCAGGTTGATAACTGCAAGCAGGGCTGAGGCGCCCAGGGCCACGATTTCGCTGATCGCGGTGATACGCCACCAGAACCATCTGAGCACGAGAACAAGGCCCAGGCCCGAGCCCATGAGAAAGGCGAACTCCCACGCGGCGGAAATGGAAGTGAGAACCGATGCCACCAGTCCCGCACCTACCATGAGCAAAACCACTACCACCTTGGTCACGTTGACGTAGTGCTTCTGAGAAGCCTCCGGCTTGATGAAACGTTGGTACACGTCGGTCATGATGTAAGAGGCGCCCCAGTTCAGGTGGGTGTCGATGGTGCTCATGAACGCGGCCAGGAAGGAGGTAACCAGAAGCCCCTTGAAGCCCGCGGTAAGATAGGTATTCATCACCATAGGATAGGCGCCGGTATCGCCATGCTTGGTGCCGGACAGGTCGGGGAAGAGCACCAGGGACACCAGGGCGACGATAATCCATGGCCATCCCCGAACCATGTTGAGAACGGAGAAGTAGAGGGTCGCCAGCAGTGAGTGCTTCTCGTTCTTGCAGGAAGACATCCTTTGAATGATGTACCCGCCCCCGTCCGAGTAGGGGTGGGCCCACCACATGACCATCATGAATAGGAGGAACCCCACGAATGGCCCCCCGATCTCGCCCGATAGCGGTGGAAACAGGTCGAAGATCCGTTGTCCCTGGTCCGGATTGTCCATGATCTTGGCTTTCAACACGTCCATGCCGCCCACCTTGGAAACTGCCACCACCGACAGGTAGATGGAGCCTCCAATGGCGATGACGAATTGCACCAGGTCGGTAGCCACCACCCCGTAGAACCCCGACATAACGGCGTAGACCAGAGCTACGATGATGCAGGCCGTAATGGCCACCCACTCGTTGATATCCATCATGGTGGTTACGACCGCGGCCATGGCCCGAATCACCCAGCCCATAACGAGGAAATTGAAGATGACCGCGAAGTATACCGCCTTGAATCCTCTGAGTGCAGCGGCAGATTTGCCGGTGTAGCGCATTTCCAACAGTTCGTTGTCGGTTGTAACCCTGGCGCGTCTCCACAAGCGTGCGAAGAGAAAAACCGCCATGATCTGTGCAATACAGCCGTTCCACCAGAACCAGTTACGCCACAGTCCGTGCTCACGAACCATCTCGGTCATGGCCAGTGGAGTATCGGACGCAAACGTGGTGGCCACCATGGAGGTTCCGATGAGCCACCAGGGCATGGCTCGGCCCCCGACGAAATAGTCGTCTGTGCTGCCGGACGCCCGGCGTGAGAACCAGACTCCCACGCCGATGGAGAAGACCATATAGGCGGCGATGATTACATAATCGATAACAGCCAGGGAAGGTTCCATTATCGCCTCCTCAATACACGGTAGACGGGTTGAGCAGGGCCCGCGGGAACTCCGGCCCTGCCTTCTGGGGCAATTCGATGACGGCGAGCCGCTTGCCGGCCGAGGCAACCGCCTCCTCCGGGCTCTTGGCGCCGCTGAGCGCCCCGTGTATCTCTTCTTGGAGGATGATGGAGAGTTCGTGATAGTAGGGACTGATGGGACGCAGTTTGCCGTACTTCAGCACTTCGAGGACATTCTCCTCGCCCTCAATCCCCGGCCGGTCGGGGATGGGGACCGAGCGATCCGCGGGGAGGCGCCCCAAGTGTTGTGCCAGTACCGCCTGGCTCCGCTCCTCGGACAGGAACCTCACCAGCTTCCAGGCTGCGTCGGGGTACAAGGTTCTGCTGTTGACTCCGAGCATCCAACCTCCAACCGTGGGCACCGAGGGGTGACCTTCGAATCGGGGCAGCGGTATGATGCCCACCTTCCCGGCCACCGCACTGTCCGGGCCGTCCACCATGGCCGCCAGGTCATCCCAACCGCGGGCAAAGACGGCCTTGCCCTCGATGAACGCAGTTCGGGAGTCAAGTTCCTTATAGCCCAGGACGTCCTCCGGCGATGCTCCGGTGTCCATGAGTCCCTTCATGAATTTCAGCGCGCCCACGGCTGCGGCATCGTCAAGCCGAACGCCCTTTTCCAGGATCTCCACCTCACCGCCGTGGCCGCGGTAGTACTCCATGAAGTTGCAAACCAGACCTTCGTACATGTCACCCTGCCAGACGAAGCCGCTGATCTTCTCCGCCCTTCCGATCTTCACCGCCAGCTCAGCCAGCCTGGCGAACGTGCCGGGCGGCTCTTCGTCGTATTTGTCCAGCAGGTCCCGGCGGTAGAACAGGAGGCTCACCGCAGGGAACGCGGGGACGGCCACAATCTTGCCGTCATATGATGCCCCTTCGATGGTTATCTTCTCGAAGCTGTCAAAACGAGTGGGAGGAACGTGCCCCTCGGTAGGCATGAGTACGCCCGCCGCAGCCAGCTCGGCCGTCCAGATGACGTCCAGTTCGAAAACGTCGATAAACCGGCTCTTCGCGGTAAACGACTGGAGATAAAAGAGCCTTTGGAGATCTGTCACCGGAGGTAGGGGATGCAGCACCACCCGGATGTCGGGGTGGCGGCCCTCGAATCGGGCCAGCAGCTCCTCCAGTGTGGCCCGGTGTTCGGGGAACATCCGACCGTAGCTCAAGACGAGGGTCTTCTTGTCCTCCGCATCTCGACTGCAGGAGAGTGGAGTCAACAGGACCGCGACCAAAAACAGCGCGGCCAATCGATTGAGAAACATGGGGCCTCCCGAAGCTCACTTAGGTAACACCCGCACAGCTTATTATGAGGTACTGCGGCGGGTCAAGACCTAAGGGCGTGGCGCACGCAGGCGCACATGCTGTTGCATTCTCCGTGCGGTCTCTGGTATAAAGACTCTGCTTTATTTTCGGAGGTCAGATGCGCCCCCTATACATTGTGCTGATATTGCTCTTCAGTTTGGCAACCGCCTGCAGTTCGGACCCTTCCCCATCCGGTACGCCGGACATCGGAGTCGACTCCCGGCAGTCGACTGATATCCTGGAGACCCGTGGGGAGGACTCAGCCGGGGGCGGCGAAACCGCGACGCATCATGAACCGGGCAAGCCCTTTGACTCCAAGTACGTGCCGTTCGTGGAACCGATCGGTGGCCCGGTGGTCTACGTGACGCGGGTTGGTGCGGGAGAGCCTAAGCAGAATCTGGCATTCTACGTATTTGCATCCAACCTCGGCAGCATTGCCGGCATGGCCTTCTATCTCGAGTACGATCCTGAAGTGGTTGAGCTGGTCAAAAGTGTGCCGCTGGCAAATCTGGGCGCAGAGCAAGCGGTTTTCACCAAGAGCGTAGCAAAAGAGTTGGAGCCCGGGTTGCTCACTTTCGGAGTGGCCAGGTTCTGCAAGGCCAAGAGCCCCTGGGGCGGGGCTGATCAGTGCGGGGGGCGCACCATAGATGAACCGGTCCCCATGATGTCGGTGGAATTCAAGATGAAGGGTCCGGGGCAGTCGCCTCTGCGCTTCACCGAGGCGAGGCGACTCATCCGTCGGCCTGATCGGTCGTTGGTAGAGGCCACCTGGATTGGCGGGACGGTCCGCATAGACCACGACAATGGGGGTTAGGGATATGCGACCAACTATTTTCCCGGCCCTGATGGTGATGATTGCACTGGCGCTGTGCCCGGCACTTCCCGCAGACGCCCGGATTCCGGTAGTCAAACGAGCCCCGCTGAAGGTGGTGCAGCAATACGACCCCGACAGTTTCTATGCCGGACTCACCATGGCGGCCGAGGCTTTGCAGAACGAGGCGCAGATGTTCCAGCAGTTCGCTTATCCCGGGGAGAGGTCGGTGTACACCAAGGCCAACCTGGGGCCGTTGGACATCATCCGGATGGACGCCGACGTCCACCTCGACCTCACTAAGGAAGGGGAACTCCAGGCTGAGACGCGGGTCAGCTTCGTGGCCTTGGAGGAGACCGACAGTGCTACGTTCTGGCTGGAACTGCCGGAACTGGTCTCGCTGACGGTGGATGTTGAGAACGTTCTCGACTACACTCACCAAGGCGACCTCATCAAAATCACCTTCGACCCGCCCCTGGACCCGGAGCAGGAGGTCGAATTGACCTTCGTCTACGGTGGAGAGCTTGACTGTGAGACCAAGTTCATGCTGCCGACGTGCCGGCTCTCTGGTGGGATCTGGTATGTGACACATTCGCAATTCCTGCCCACGAAGTACAATTTCGACGATGTCTTTCTGGGGACCATGCGCATCTTCGTTTCCGGCAAGAACTACGAGAACTACGCGGCTGGGGGCACCGGGACTTTCATGGGCGCCACGCCGCACCTGGACTCCGATTCCATCGAGTTCGTTTTCGAGCACATATTCCACACTGGGCTTTTCGCTTTTTCCGTGGGTCAGTTCCAGACCATCCACGGAGCCTGGGAAGATACGCCGGTGTCCGTGGTGACCCTGCCGAAGCAGGCGCCCAACGCAGGTTCCGTAATCGAAATCATTCAGGGTGTCCTCGGGCTCTATTCCGACCTTTTCGGCCAGTATCCGTGGAACAAGCTGGACGCAGTCACCATGCCCAACAGTTTCTCCGGCGGGTTCGGCCCTGCCTCCACGATAATGATGTCCAAGTTTGCTTTTGAGGCGCCTCCGGGAAGCAACGGCTACTGGGGAGCGCTCATGCTGATCTCCCACGAACTGGGCCATCAGTGGTGGGGCAACTTCGTGGAAATGGCGGATGTGCCCAGCATAATCATCTCGGAGGGCCTGGCCGAGTTCTCCAGCAACTATCACTTTGAGCAGATTACGGGCAGCCGGTGGGGCTTTGTCGACAACGGCCTGTCCTACATGTACACGGTGCCTCATGACGAGGAACCGTTTCTCATCAGCCCCTATGTGCACACCAGTCCATATTACTATCAGGTCGTGTATAACAAGGGGTCCCAGGTCTTCGACATGCTCCGGACGGAGATAGGCGAGGAGACTTTGCTCGCCGCGCTCTCCCTGTTCGTTGAAATGTACGGCTACGAGTACGCCAGCGTGTTCGAACTGTTTGACGTACTGGAGGAGGTCTCCGGACAGGACCTCGACGCATTCTTCGCGCAATGGCTGGAAGGGAAGGGGTATATCAAGGCGGAGTTGGCCGGGGAGTTCTTCCCCGAGGAAATGGTCTGGCGGTTGCGTGCGCGGCAGACCAAGGGGCCTCCGTTCTCCTTCACTCTGCCCATTACATTCGAGCATGCGGATGGAACGTTCTCCGACCAGGCGGTGAAACTGGATTCCGGTGACGCCGAGTTTGAGCTTGCTGTGGACAGTCCTGTGTTGCGGGTGATTCCCGATCCCCGCCGCAAGCAAATGAGGCATCTCTACGCCGGACTCCCCGGCGATCTCGACCTGTCGGGCGTTGTCGACGGCGAAGACCTTGTGGAAATGAGCTTCAGCTATCAGGTGAATATCATCATGGGCGAGGGTTACGGGTCCTATTTCGTGAGCAATCCCGCTTATCTCGGGCTTGCCGATATCACGAGTGAGGAGGGGCCGGGGGACCCGGATGGACAGGTGGATGAGCTGGACCTCGATCTGCTTATCGAGTCGGTGGGACAGCGCCTTGACTATGAGTGGGGTGCAGGGGACGAGTAGTCCAATGCGCCGGCCGCTGTTTGAAAGGGGAGTCATGGACGACAATTGCATCTTCTGCAAGATTATCAAAGGGGAGATTCCGGCTGAGGTGTTGGTGGAGAACGAGTCTGCCATTGTGTTCAAGGACATCAATCCTTCGGCCCCGATCCACTATCTGGGCGTCCCCAAGGAACATATCGCCACACTCAACGATGTTGGGGCTCAGCACGCCGAACTTGTGGCCGGCACTTTGCGGGCGTTGGCTGAGGCGGCTGACAAGTTGGGCGTCGCCGAGAGTGGATACCGGGTGGTAACCAACGTAAATAGGGACGGAGGACAGGAAGTCTTCCATCTGCACCTTCACCTTCTTTCCGGGCGTCGCCTGGGCAAGATGGGGTAGGGGGGACGATGAAGAGAATCCTGGTCATGGCCGCACTGATGGTGTCTTGCAGCAACGGCGGCGGCGGTGACGCAGCCGACCTGGCCGTCGCCGACGCGGCGGGTGAGGTAGTTGTCCCCTGTCCGTCGGACTGCGACGATGGGAACGAGTGCACCGAGGACTCGTGCAATACGGTCACCGGCGAGTGCGTGAACGTCCCGGTGGCTGCAGGGGCGCTTTGCGACGACGCCAACGCGTGCACAAGGGAAGACTCGTGCGATGGATTGGGCGGATGTGGAGGAGTTGAGGTAGACTGCGACGATCTTCTGGAGTGCACTGAAGACAGTTGCCACCCTGCCTCCGGTTGCGTCAACACCGGACCCGCACCCGACCAGCTTTGTGTGGAACCGCAGCCCGCTGCCACGGTCTACATACAGCCCTATCTCCAGGACGCGCAAACGGATCGCATGACCGTCATGTGGGAAACGGTCGAAAGTTGTGCGGGGGACGTGGTGTTCGGACCGGATCCCTACTATGGCCGGTTCGTGTCCGAAGAAACTGAAAGGACTATCCACGAGCTCACCATGGAAGGGCTGGAACCGGGGACTGACTACTACTACCGGGTTGTTCCCTGCCATGACGATCTGCTCCTCGCCGAAGTCTACCGGTTTCGAACGCCTCCCTCCGGGCCGGAGCCGTTCCGGTTCGCGGTGTGGGGGGACAGTCGGACCCAGCCCTGGGCTGCTTCCGAGGTGACTGCGGGAATCGCGGCTTCTGAGCCGGTGCTCGTGGTCAACGTGGGTGACGTTGTCAGTTCGGGTGAAGTTTACGAGCAGTGGAAGTTGGAGTACTTCGACCCTCTGGCCGCGTTCTCAGGGAATGTGCCTAGCTACGTGGCCATCGGAAATCATGAAAACGACGCCGACTGGTTTTATGCCTACGTTTCCCAACCGGCGCCGGAGAATTACATGGCGCTCACCTATGGTGATGCCCGCCTGGTGTTGTTGGACACGAACCATGACTATACCGAGGGCAGCGAACAGCACGACTGGCTGATGGCGGAGTTGTCGTCCCCTGAGTACACCGAAGCCGAGTGGCGTTTCGTGTTCTTCCACCATCCGCCATACTCGGAGCAGTGGGACTCCGAGGGGTATGTGGGGGAGTGGCTGGTTGCCACCTTCCTCCTTCCGGAGATCGCAGATACCGATGTGGACGTTCTCTTCTGCGGTCATACCCACGACTACGAGCGGGGCTTCATCCCCATGGGCAAGGGGATGCACTATGTGATCACCGGCGGGGGCGGGGCGGCCCTGGATACGGTTCACAACAAGGACTGGGAAGAGATCGAGTTTTATGCGTCCGAGTACCACTTCATGACGATTGATATCGACGGCAAGGACGCGGTGGTCACCGCAAGACACACCGATGGGTCAGTTCTGGACGAATTCGAGATACACCACTGAGGCGATCTAGCTGCAGGCGAAGTCGGCCCGGGTCTTCTGGCCCTGGAGGCACCTGAAACAAGCGCTCCTTCTCCTCGGGATAGCGTTGGCGTCTACGTAGGCGTCGACACAATCGAGCGTGGGCAGGTTCTTTTTCCGGTTCTTGCAGTACACAGTGGGCGTTCGCATGGTGGAGAATACGTAGTTGCTCATGACTCTACTCCTTACAACCTTTCTTCAACGGCAATCCAAATGCGACAATTCCGGTAGGAACGGTCGCTGGTAATGGTTTATAAGTATCCGGCGGGCCCTTGTCAAGGGCAAAAGAATAATTTATTTTACTTTTCTTGATCTTCGTGCTGAAAAGCGCACCGAAACCCAACATTCTCGGAAAATTCTTCAGGGCGTAATTGGCCCTTCGAAGCGGCGTCGTCCGCGGGAAGTCCGCGCACTTCAAAAGTGGGAGTATCGTGTACCAGGCGCATAGTCCATTCGCCGAATCTCTCCCGCCTGGGAAGTTCAGAAGAGTGATCGAGGACCTGGGTGGACGACGGCAGCACGCCTACGCTGGCTTCCCACTCCTCGGGCGTGGGTAGCCTCTTTCCCCGGAGGCGGCAGTAGAGGTTTGCCTCAATCGCGGTTACGCACCGCGCCGAGGTGGGGCTGGGCCCGACGGCGGGGTCCGCCACTGCCGAGGCGAGCACCCGGGGACACCGGTCGCCCCCTGCCAGGGCTTTCAGGAGACCGGCAGCCGAATAGTCGGCAATCGGCTTGCCCGCCAATTCCCTGAATAGCTCAAGCCTGGCCCGGCTGAGAGTGGACGGCCGGCGGTCGATGTAGAAGGCGGGGTCCTGATCCGGGCCCAGCGCGCCGGGCATCATCTCAACGATTCCCGGCTTGCCCCAGGGAAGGGCAAAAGCACTGCGGGTGGCGTCATGGCCGGCGCTCAAGGTCAGCAGAGGAACACCGGTGAGTGCGATAATCGCAGCCGCGCCAAGAGTTGACCGAACCCGGCCCCACCGGCTGCGCTCACTGCCTCGTCCCAGGGTGGGCAGGCACACTGCCACCAGCATGCCGAGAAGCGGGAGGAGCAGGGCCCAGGTGGCGGTCAATCCGTCGAATACGATATATGCAGTGCGTTCCCACTGTACCGGCATTGCCTCATGGGGCTTCGCACGCAGAAACTCAAAGGCCATTTTGTACCCGGCCGCACAACTAAGCGACGTATGGGCTACCAGGGCGGTAACCCCTGCGGCCAACGCCCGCCAACCAAAGGAAGTAGCGCGACCCTCGGGGCGATTCTCGCGCAAGACCGGTATGGCTATCACCACCCACAGTGCGTAAGCCGGAAACCGCCAGACGCCGATCAAGCCGAGTCGGCCCGGGAAGACAAAGACCTCTCCCACGACCACCAGGCTCAACCCTAACGGCAGAATGAGCCAGCGGAGCTGGTAGTCAGGCCGTCGCCGGCCCTGAGGCGGGGCAAAAACGTAGCCGAGCAGCACAAAGAACGACAGCAGGAACACGACCAGCATCACGATCGCGGATGTGGTGACATGCTGGTCCCAAGCTTCTCCGATGAGACCGACGATTTCGGTGGCCTGCGCGGTGCCGATGGGGGTGTAGGATTTGAAGGAGACCAGCGCGGTGTTGATCCGGTTGACCAGCACCTCGTGACAACGGTAGATGAGCAGAAGACCGGCGAGAGGAACGACGAAGAACTCCGATCTCTGCAGCCAGCGGACAAGCTTGCCTCTGGTCCAGAAGCGGGCGACCAGGACGCTGGCCCAGGTTAGCACTATGACAATGGCGACACTGGTCAGATACCCCACGTAGGGGACGGTGTCCGCGGCCAAGCCGAAGAGGGATAGCAAACTGGACGCGGTATCCATAGGCGGAATGAACAGGGGAAGCCACGCCAGGGGCATGGTCACCGCGTACCACATCAGCAGTTTCCAGCCGGGCGGCGTCGTGGTTATGGGGACGGACGATAAGCGCCCCCCGGAGCTTAGAGTCGGGCGCTCCGCGATGGAATCGGATGTGCTGAAGCGGTCACCGGGCCGTGCAGGAGATTGCTGACCGCCAGCGAGCAAGACGGTCTCAAAAGGAGAAACCGTAGGGTCCAGCGCGTCTACAGCGCCGTCCAATTCAGATGGGGAACCCAACTCCAGAGCCGACAGTTCGGCGGAGAACTGGGAGGCTTCACCGTAGCGGCCCTGACGCTCCTTGGCCAGGGCCCGCTCCACGACCGCGAGCAGGTCGGGCGCAAGGTGGGGGGCCTGGGGAGCCAACTGTGGCACAGGGTCCATAAGAATCCGGGAGATCAGCTCGTTGTAACTCTGCCCTTGAAACGGGAGTTTCCCGGACAGCATCTGGTACAGCATAACGCCCACGGCCCAGATGTCAGTGCGATGATCTATGTCCTTCTCTCCCCGTGCCTGCTCGGGCGACATATAGAGCGGGGTGCCGACCACCGCGCCGGTTCTGGTCAACGCCATGTCTGAAGAGTCGCCTGAGGTGAGCTTAGAAACTCCGAAGTCCAGGATCTTGACCTCGAATCGACCCCGGCCATCCCGGGCCAGGAAAACGTTATGCGGCTTGAGGTCCCGGTGGATGATACCCTTGGCGTGAGCAGCCTGAAGCCCGGACAGGATCTGCAGCGTGATCGCAGCCGCCTGCTCCGGCGGTACGCTGCCTCGCTGCTTGATGAAAGAGGAGAGACTCTCACCTTCCAGCAGTTCCAGCACCATGAAATGGGTGCCGTCCGTGGTCGCTCCCACATCCTGAACATCGATGATGTTGCGATGGCCGATGGCGCTTGCCGCACGCGCCTCACGCAAGAACCGTTCGACCGCCTGGGGCCGGCGGCCGAGCTCGTCATGGAGGACTTTCACCGCCATGCGGCGGGATATGACGGTGTGCTCCGCCTCATACACGGAGCCCATCCCCCCTTTGCCGATGAGTCGGCTCAGGCGGTACTTCTCGTCCAGAATCTCGCCGGTTCTATCGATCATTTGAACTTGGTCAGACCTCCACGCTTTGCACTCTAGCCCTGAAGGGCGGCTTTTTCAATCAATTAGGGGGCTAGCGGTTGGCGAGCATCCGATAGTAGAGGTATTTGGCGTAGCGCTCAAAAACTCCCGGCCTGCTCTGTTGGACTCCATCAATGGAGAGGGTCAGGCCAAGGATATCGATAGTGGCGTGGGGAGCGGTGGAGACAATGGAGCACACCAGCCGGGCGTGAATAACGTCGTCCTGGATCGGGACGGGGAAATTGATGAGGATCTTGCCGTCCAGATTGAGCAGGGTGATATCAACCTCGAGAAAGATCCCGCTGAGGCTCAGTTCCTTGATGACGCCCTTGTACTTGGAGCCGTCGCAGGCAAACTCCACCGGGATCTGTGTGGTAACCATTTCGAACTGTTGTTTCATGCTGCGGGTGATGGCACCTTGCTCCGCCGACGAGGTGAGGTCGGGGGGTGAGGCGACGGAAGCCGGAGCCTCCGGCGGGGTCTGGGCCTCCGGGTTCTTCGGCAAATCCGGGGAGGTCAACTCCGCGGAGGCGGGGGTCCGAGCGGACCGCCGGGGGATGTAGAAGCGATTCCCGGTGAAGTCGTAGCCGATAACCGAGTGCTTAGCCATGGTGTGGGAAACCACCGGCAACTCCCGTGCGCTGAACTCGGGGTAGGCTTCCATGAACCTGAATATGTGCTTGACTCCGAACCTGGTGACACACCTGAGCCAGCGCACCCCGAGACCGGGGGCGGGTTCTTCCTGCCTGCGGGCCACCATGCCGAGCAACATTACCGGAAAATCTTTCGAGTGTTCGTCCTTGGGAACGATTACCAGGCGTGCCGCTTCGGGCACATCATCGTCGGTACGAAGGAAGACTCCGGAAGGCGATATGTCGATGGATGCTGAATCAAAACGGTGGCCGTCTACATAGCAGTAGAACTCAATTTGCACGTTGGAACGCTCGTATCCTCTACGCTCCCTACTCAATGCCTGCCCCCCAGGCTGTCCCGCCCACTCTCCCTTAAAGATACACCAACCGTACCGGTTTGAAAATAGCTATGTGGTTCGAGCCCTTGCAGCCACTCAAGCCAGGTGCGGCCCGCCGAGGGACTCAGTTCCTGCAACAAGCCGGAGGCAACCTCCAACTCTCCGCTGAGCAGTCGAGTGAGGTAGAGGTACACGGTAGCGACCCCGGAATCGGTGCCCGCGGCTCGGGCCCGGGAAAGGTAATACGCGGCCTTGCGAAGTTGGTGGTCGCCAATGAGCGCCAATCCAAGATTGAGGTTGGCCACTGCGTTGGAAGGGTCTGCGGTGGCAGCCTCCTCCAGCAGTTTCAATCTCTCTCTGCTGTCAGAGGGGGGTTTGCTCATCGCCCGGAGCATGAGCAAATCAGCGGACGGCCGCAACGGCCCGTCCCCGGGAACGGCCTCCGCAATGGAGCCGTCCAACGCCCCCTTCCCACGGTAGTGCGCAACGGCCGCCGCCAGCGCCGGTGGCCACTCTTCATCAGCGCTCCCGGGGGGGCAGCCCGGGACCCGAAAAAAGGCCGGTTCCTGAAGAAATACCGCCAACTGGGCGCCAAGTTCACCCGCAGCAAGGTCCCGGCAGCCCAGATGTGGAAGCATCTCCACCGCACCGGTGCGATTCCCGGTCTTCAGGTACAGGAGGGCGAGTAGCCGAGGCACTACACCCTTGCGCTCCGCACTTTCCAGGTGGCGCAGCGCAGCAGTCTGGTCCCCTCGGGCGACGGCCAGGAGCGCTCTTGCCACCGGGTCAACATTTTCAGGTTCCCCTTCTTCGCCGTCGGCGCTACACCACCCCTCGAGACACGCCCACAGACCGGTCTCGCCTTCCGGCACGGGAAAGCGACCGTCCACCGGCCGATTGAGGCGGCGTTGCAGGTCGAGAATAACCGCACCGGCCCAAGCTGATTCCGGTTCCTGTTCGCCGAGCAATTCAGCCGCGGCCAAAGCCGCCACCCAATTCTGAAGATGGATCGCGGACACCAAGCGGCAAATGTGAGCGGAACGCTCGCCCGGAAGATCCAGTGCGCACTGTTCGCAAGTCGTCAGGGCTGTCGCATAGTCACCCCGCTGCATCGCCTCGATGCCCTGCTGCAGACGGGCGCGCGCAAGCTGCTCGGGTTCCGGCGCGCAAGCACAGACGGCCAATGCCGTGGCCACGGCGGCCAACGTTGCAGACTTGAGGGTCATGGCTCTTCCAACTCGATAATCTCCACTTTGCAGCACTTCTTGAAGTCCTTGTCCAACTGCTCGCCCATGCACAGGGTCGTCGGGTCGGCTTCGTCGAAAACCAGATCCACCGTCGACGGCGCCTCCCGATCGATGCGGCCGGAGCAGGCGGGACGGGAGCGCACGGTCCGGCCCGACTCGAGGTGGAACACGGCAACCTCCACGCAAGCTTCGCCGGGATCCCCGTAGTTTCTGAAGACGCACTGCTTTTCAAGAATGCGGCACGCTACTTTCACCTTGGGGCGGTAAAGCGCTTTTTGAATGCGCTCACAACCGGTCACCGCCACGACGACGGCCACCGCCAGCAGAAGATGGCGGGACATGGCACCCATAGGGCCCTCCTGTCCGCGAGTGTCGAACGAAGCGCTCCATGTTGTCAAGAGGGGACCCCCGTTTTGCCATTGAAAAGAGAAAAACGAGCCGATATGATGCTCGGGCGCAGGACTAACCAGGTCCGGCTGAATCGCCCAAAGGAGCCTTGCCGATGTTATGCAAATCACCGATGACGCTACTGCTGGGGCTTGTGGCGGGCCTGCTCGCAGTTTCAACGTCCGCCATGGCCCAGGATGCTGCCGCCAACTTCGACCGCCTGTTCGAGGACGCGGCAATGAGAGTGGACTACCATCATTATGGCGACGCGGAAAAGGAGAGCATTTCCCTGGACGTTGTGGTCAAGGAAGAACCGTGGCCCGGGCCGGTGAAGAACCTCACTGCGGCCCCGGACTACGGCAAGTACCGCTTCCGGGTGGTGGACCTGGACTCAGGTGAGTCGATCTTCGAGCAGGGGTACTCCACTCTGTTCGGCGAATGGCAGACCACCGGCGAAGCGAAGAAGGTTGAAAAGGTGTTCGAGGAGACAGTGCGATTTCCCTATCCCAAGAAACCGGTGAGATTGGAAATTTTCACCCACGATGCCAAGGGTAAACTGGTTGAGATCTTCGCGCAGGAAGTGGACCCTTCCTCCCACCTTGTGCGGCGGCCCCAGGAGCGTAAGGACGCCGAAGTGGTGCTGCTCAACGATGGTGGCAAGCCCGTCAGCAGCCTCGACGTGGTGATAATTGCAGATGGTTACCCCGCGGCCCAGGCCGACAAGGCGAGAAAGGATCTGCAGCGGTACTCCGAGGTGCTGCTCTCGAGTCCTCCCTTCAACAAGTACCGGGACAAGATATCCGTTCGGGGAGTGGTGAGTCACGCGGAATACTCAGGGCCTGAGGAGCCGCGCAAGGGGGTGTTCAACACTTCTCGCCTGGGATGTACCTTCAACACCTTCGACTCCGCTCGCTACCTGACGACTATCAAGAACCGGGAGATGCGGGACCTGGCCGCGCTGGTTCCCTACGATGCGATCTTCATAATGGTGAACTCCAGCCGCTACGGCGGCGCAGGCATCTACAACTTCTTTTCCATCTTCGTCTCCGACAACGAGTACGATGAATACGTGTTCGTCCACGAGTTCGGACACGGCTTTGCCGGCCTCGCAGATGAGTACTACTCCTCGTCGGTGGCTTACTCAGATTTCTACCCCCGGGGAGTCGAACCCAGGGAGCCCAACATAACCGCGCTGCTGGACGGTCCCGAAAAGCTGAAGTGGAAGGACATGGTGGAGTCCGGAGTGCCGATTCCCACACCGGTCGCCAAGCACGAAGGCAAGGTGGGAGCGTTCGAAGGGGCCGGCTATTCAGCCAAGGGACTGTACCGGCCTGCAGTTGATTGCAAAATGAAATCGAAGCGCGCCATCGATTTCTGCCCGGTCTGCAGCCGGGCGGTTGAGGCCGCTATCCGCTTCTATACGGAGTAGGGAGATGAAAGGTAAATCAATTGGCGACGAAGTCGATTTCTACTGTACCCGGTGCAAGCTCAACCTCCACGGTAACGTGGCCTCTGTGGTCAACGGGGAGGTGAAGAAGGTTACCTGCCGAACCTGTCACTTCACGGTGGCCTTCAAGCGGGAGAAGTCCGACGCGGAATTCAGGGCGCAGAAGTTGAAGCGGGCTTTTGCCCTGAGGGACCGCCGCCAACAGGCCCAGGTTGCAGGCGCGGACCGCGGGGCTGCGACAGGGGGGACGGAGGTCACCAAGCGATGGCGGAAGTTGACGGACGATGTGGACGCTCGCTTTGCTCCCCGCTATCAGCGGGAGAAAAGCTACGACGAGGGGGACCTCGTCATACACAAACAGTACGGTTTGGGTATTGTGCAGCAGGTGCTCCACGAACAGGCGTTCGTGGCGATCTTCCGTACCATTGAGTTGCCCCTGGAAATGAATGCCTCCCCCGACGAAGACGAGGAATGAGATGCTGCGAAAATCGCTGATTCTGGCCCTGGCCGCCGCGCTCTTGCCCACTGGCGCCCTGGCTGGGGAAGAACCGAAAAAGGACCCGGCCGCCGAACTGCTCAATCGAACCTATAATCTCGCCCTCATAGGCCAGGACCTTGTTGCCGGCGGAACCACCTATGGCGTGGCGCTGTTCAAACGCTCGGCGTTGGCAGAACCCAAGAAGGGTCAGCCGCCCCGCCTGGAAGCGCCTTTTGCCGCCGCAGCGCTGCCCGACTCGGTCAATTCGGTGCTGGCCGCGGACGGGCGTCTCTATGCCGCCAACGGCCCCCGAGGGGTCAAGATCTTCGAGACCGGAGGCGAAGGAACCTTGCGTCTCGCCGGGGAAGTGGCGACCCCCGGAGCCGCCCTTCGCATGGCCCTCTCCGGAAACCACCTGTTCGTCGCGATGGGGGTGTCCGGGCTGGGCATCTACGACGTTAGCGAACTCAACGACATTCGCACCCTCGCCGTACACGACACCGGCGGCTACGCCCGTGACGTGATGGTGGCCCAAAAAACCGGGGACGGGGGGACCCAAAACGACGGGGACGGGGGGACCCGCGCCGACGGCGCCGGGGGGTAGCAGCACGACGGGGGCCTCGCGGCCCCCCCCGCGCAGTTGTAAGTCTTTGATAGTCCACGACTTATGACTTCTGTTTTTACTGATTATCAATGCTTTAACCCCCTTTTTTTGTCAAGAAAAAAATAAAAAAAACTTTTTTTAAAAAAAGTGACTTTTTTGGGTTGACTTTCTCCGCTTTTTCT
>CAZVFX010000121.1:17581-21855 GCA_964626565.1 uncultured Myxococcales bacterium | reverse complement strand
GAGTCTCCGGTCTAGCCACGGCAAGAGGCCTGATAAGCCCTGACGACTGGGCATTTCCTACTTAGCGCATGGGCATTATTTACTTGACGCGGCGCGTAGAAGTACGTAGAACAGCCATATGGGGCGCGCTTTTATACCTATACTTGACATAATGGGGCAGGTAGTTTCCAACAGAAATTCGCTGCGAGTGTGGCCGGGCGGGCGCCCTCAGTTTGAGGCAACCACCCGGCGACTGGCAGCGAAACGCAAAGGAGGAGCCGATGAAACGTAAGGAAGAGAAACAGGGCGAACCGTTCAGGGGCCTCTCGAGACGGGATTTCCTGAAGTATTGCGGCGGAGTGGCCGCGGTGCTATCCCTACCCCGTTTCGCGTTGGGGAGTCCGGTAACGGGAGAGGAGGTGGCCAAAGCCATCGAGGCTGCGGCGAAGAAACCGCCGGTGATCTGGCTTGAAGGCCAGGACTGCGCAGGATGCAGCATTTCGTTCCTGAGCAGTGAGCAACCGTCTGCCGCCGAGCTCATACTGGACACTCTGTCTCTGCGTTACCACGAGGCAGTCATGGCCGCGGCGGGCCACAAGGCCGAGCACGCCATGGCTGAGACCATCAAGGAAGGCGGTTACGTTCTCGTGGTTGAAGGCTCCATTCCGGCGACCGAAGATCGCTTCTGCATGGTAGGCGGCCGGCCGTTCCGTGAGATCCTTCTCGAATGCGCAGCCGGAGCAGCGGCTATCGTCGCGGTAGGAAGTTGCGCCGCATTCGGCGGCATCCCTGGCGACACGGTGAGCCAGGGCAAAGGCGTGGCGCACTTCGTAAAAGACAAGCCGGTCATCAACCTTCCCATGTGCCCGGTGCATCCGGAGCACATGGTAGAGACCATCGTCTACTTCCTGCAAAACAAGGCGGCCCCGCCTCTGGACAAACACGGCCGTCCGGAGCTGTTCTTCTCGAAGACCGTTCACGACCTGTGCGAGCGCAAAAAGCACTTCGACAACGACGAGTATCTCACCGACTGGAACGATCCGAAACAGAAGGATTGGTGCCTTGGTGAGAAGGGCTGCAAGGGTTCAGACACCTATTCCGACTGCCCGACTCGCATGTACAACGGCAAGCTAAGCTACTGCATCGACGCGGGATGCCCGTGCATGGGCTGTGCGGAACCGACGTTCTACGCCGGCAACTCGCCCCTTTACGCCGGCAACGCCGACTGGCTCGAGGTACGGAAGGGAGGTAAAGCATGAGCACGAAAATCGTAATTGATCCGGTCACCCGGATAGAAGGTCATCTGAAGATCGAAGTGGAACTTGAGGACGGCAAGGTAAAAGACGCGTGGAGCAGCGGCACCATGTACCGCGGGTTCGAGAAGATGCTGGAAGGGAAAGATCCCAGAGACGCGTCCTACATTACCAGCCGCTTCTGTGGCGTCTGCTTCAACGTCCACACCATCACGTCTGCGCTGGCGCTGGATGAGGCCTTCGGGGCCAAGGTTCCCGCGGGCGGCAGGATCATGCGCAACCTGCTTATGGGCGCAGAATACCTGTACGACCACATACTGCACTTCTACCACCTGACGGCCCTCGATTATCTGGACATCATGGCCATCGCAAAATACCAGGGCAAGGACCCCGGACTCACCGCGGTCAAGGACAAGATCGTCGGGTTGGTCAAGGCGGGCGATACGCACCCGCTGACCCCACGCTACGAGCCGGATGAGTTTTGCGTGAACGACCCGGAGACGGTCACCACGCTGGTTGATCACTATCTCAAGGCCCTTCACATCCAGATGGTAGGCAAGAAACTCGCCGCAGTGTTTGGCGGCCGCGCTCCTCACATGCAGAGCATCGTGGTGGGCGGAGTGACCGCCTACCCCACCGCGGATAAAATCGCCCTGTTCAAGAAGTACCTCGACGAAGTGGTGGACTTCACCAAGAACGTCTATGCCAAAGACGTGGTCGCAGTGGGCACAGGCCCCCTCTTCCCCCTCGCCAAAATGGGGTTGGGCGCCGGGCACTTGAACTACGTCTCCTACGGAGCGTTCAACCAGAAGGACGGCGGCGACCCGCTCTTCCCGGCAGGCGTCATCCTGGGCGACCTGGGCAACGTAATGCCGTTCGATCAGGCCAAAATCACTGAATCGGTGAAGCACGCCTGGTACAAGCCCGCCGACCCGATCCACCCGGCCAAGGGTGAGCAGGAAGTAGACCTGGGCATCAAGGACGCCTACACCTTTGTGAAGGCTCCCCGCTACGACGGCAAATCCCTCGAAGTGGGTCCGCTGGCGAGAATGCTGGTTGCCAAAAACCCCGCGCTCATGTCCCTGGTGAAGAAAGGAGCCAAGCCCGGTGTTGTCGCGCGCCACGCCAGCCGCGCCTTCGAGAACCTCCAGGTTGCAGAGGCATTGTACAAGTGGCTTGCCGAGCTCGAGACAGAGATGAAGAAACCGGGCTTCAAGATCCACGACACCGAGCACTGGGACGTACCCGACAAGGGTGAGGGAGCCGGATTCTACGAAGCCCCGAGAGGCGCCCTTGGGCACTGGATCTCAATCGAAGGCGGGAAGACCAAGCGCTATCAGGCGGTGGTGCCTTCCACCTGGAACGCTTCGCCCCGCGATGAAGCGGGCGTCCGGGGCCAGTACGAAGAAGCACTCATCGGAGTGCCCGTGCCCGATCCCGAAAACCCGATCAACGTGGTGAGGGTCATCCGCTCCTTCGACCCATGTCTGGCCTGCGCAATCCACATGATCGACCCGCAAAGCAACGACGCGAAGAAGTTCGTCGTCGACCCCACTACCACAGCCTGGTAGCCACCATCCCGACATGAGGTAGCCATCATGAACAAAGCCGTGATCCTCGGCGTTGGCAACGTTCTGCTCTCCGACGAAGGAGTAGGAATACATGCGGTTCGCACCCTCGAAAAGGAGTCGCTGCCGGAAGGAGTTGAGGTGTTCGACGGCGGAACCGAGGGGTTCGGGCTCATGGACGTGATCGCCGATCTCGACCGCCTGGTAGTCGTGGACTGCGTCAGGGGCGGGGAACCTCCGGGCACAATCTACTGCTTTGAGGTCGGCGAGTTGGGCGTCCCCATCGACAAGTACCAGACTTCGGTGCACCAGGTAGGAATTCTTGAAATCCTCCACCTGGTAGAACTGGTGGGAAAACGACCTCGCACCACCATTATCGGCGTCGAGCCCGCCTCCCTAGAAATGAACCTGGAGCTCTCAGACGTCGTCGCTCCTAAACTGAACGCAGTCGCTCAACTGGCGCTGAAGAAAGTCCAGGAGTCGTCAGCCAACTGACTTTGTTTCCGTTGCCGTTGCTACCGCCTACCGCCTACCGCCTGCCTCACTGCTTCTTGCAGTAGGCCCGGTTCTTACTGCAGCACGACCCCAGGCAACTTGAACTGTAGTTGGTGGAACTGACGTAGTAGCCAGCCGGGCAGCTCAGGCCGCACACATAGAACGAACTCCCCGTGTTCTCCTTGCAGTAGGCGCGGTTGTCGCTGCAACACGACCCCAGGCAACTGGAGCTGTAGTTGTACGACTCCGCATGGTAGCCCGACGGACAACTCAAGCCGCAATTGTAGAAAGAACTTCCGGAGTTGGCTTTGCAATAGCTGCGGTTGTCGCTGCAGCACGACCCCAGGCAACTGGAACTGTAGTTGTAAGACTCGGCATGATAGCCGGCCGGGCACCCGAGCCCGCAATCGTAGAAGCTGCTGCCGCAGTTGGGTTTGCAGTAGCTGCGATTGTCGCTGCAGCACGACCCGCCACAACCGGAACTGTAGTTGTAGGATTCCGGATGGTGGGTTGCCGGACAGCTCAAACCGCACTGGTAGAAGCTGGAGCAACTCCCACTGCAACTGGTGCATTGGTCGGGCCACTCGCACGAACTGTTGCACGTCTGTGACTGGCAGCTATTGGCGCAGCCGCTGGACGTCTTGGAGCCGGCCGAGCACTCTCCCTGACCAGTGCAGCTACCCCAGCCGCCCCACTGGCAGTTGCCGCCGCAGGAGCGGGAATGGTCCCCGCAGTTACCGCATGTTCCGCTCTGATTCTGGCCCGGTGAGCACACACCCTGGCTACCGCAGCCCCCCCAGCTACCCCACTGGCACGACCCGCTGCACGATCTGCTCTGAGTGCCGCATAAGCCGCAACCCTGGGATTGAGAGGTGCCGGGAGAACAGACTCCCTGGCTGCCGCAACTGCCCCAACTGCCCCATTGGCACAAACCGGTACAAGACCGGCTCTGGGTGCCGCACAAGCCGCAACCCTGGGA
>CAZVFX010000121.1:0-17481 GCA_964626565.1 uncultured Myxococcales bacterium | reverse complement strand
GGCACAAACCGGTACAAGACCGGCTCTGGGTGCCGCACAAGCCGCAACCCTGGGATTGACTGCCGCCGGGGGAGCACACTCCCTGCCCGGAGCAGGTGCCCCAAGAGTCCCACCCGCACTGCGCGTTGCAGGTCCGGGTCTGGGTGCCGCAATTGCCGCAACCCTGGCTCTCCAGTTGCCCCGGTGCACACACTCCCTGGCTGCCGCAGCCGCTCCAACCACCCCACTGGCACGAATCTGAGCAAGACCGGGACTGGGTGCCGCACAAGCCGCAACCCTGGGACTCCGAAGCGGCCGGAGAACACACACCCTGGCCCAGGCACGCCTCCCAATCGTTCCACTGACAACTACCGCTGCACGAACGAGACCGGGTCCCGCAAAGACCGCACGATTCCGACGAAGACTGGCCCGGGGAACACACGCCCTGGCCGCCGCAGTCACTCCAACCGCCCCAATTGCACGAGCCGGTGCAGGTCCGAGTCCGAGTCCCGCAGTTGCCGCACGCCTCCTCTTCACCCTGGTTGGGCGTGCAGGTGAACGTCTCGTCCACGCCGCCGTCGCAATCGTCGTCCGCACCGTTGCACGACTCCGCCGGTGCGTCGGGGCACTGCGCCACGCACATGTCCTCGATCTGGCAATTGGCGTAGTTGGTACAAGCCTTCGGCACCAGCGCGGAACAACTGTCCCATTCCCCGCCGAAGCAGTGCTTCACGCCCGCTTCGCACTCGGAGAAACACACTTCGTCGAACGCGTCAACCGTGCCGTCGCAGTTGTTGTCCACGTTGTCGCAAACCTCCTGGTCGGGGAACACCACCTGGGTGCAGACCAACTCCCCGCCCTGGCATTTCATCACGCCGGCGACGCAGGGGCCAAAGAGGCCCGGAACGTTGCAATCCGCGCCCCCGACATCGGTTTGCAGCACCTCGTAAATACAGGTGCCGGTGCCGTCGCATTTGTAGTCCCGCTGCTCACGGTCAATACCGTTACAGTACCAGCCGTCCGAAGCACAATCGGAAGCGTTCTGGGTCCCTTCCGGAGCAACACCGCACGCTGCTTCGCCCGATAAACACCACGACCCGCATGTTCCCAGGCAGGTGGACACCGTGTTCCAACTCGGGTTGGAATAGCAGGAACCACCACTGCATCCCTTGGTCAGAAACTCCTCCAGCACCTTCTGATCGTCGCACTGGTAGTTGCCCGAAGCACCGTTCTGGCCGCAATCCTCAGTCGCAGTCACTTGGAAGGTGCACTGCCCCGCGTCGTCACAGAAGTAGTCCCGCATGGTGGCTGCGTTGTCTTCGCAAACCCAGGTATCAGCGGAGCAATCCGCCTCGCAGCAATTGACGTTGCAACTGCCGGAGCAACACTGGTTGTTGCCGCCGCACGAATCCCCCAACTCCAGGCAACAAACCCAGTCTTCATCAACCTCGCCGTCGCAGTCGTTGTCTTCCTGGTCGCAGATTTCCACAATGTTGGTCTCGGTTTCGTTGACGCACTCAACTCCCTCACCACCAGCAGTGCAGGTCCAGGTTCCGTTCTCACAACTATCGGTATCCGCGCCGTCACAGGGGAGGTCTTTAGTGTTGAAATCCTCGTCGGCGGAGCCGTCGCAGTCGTCGTCGAGACCGTTGCACAATTCGACAATACCCGCCGGATTCTCGTTGACGCACTCTACGGTGAGACCGTTGGCAGTGCATGTCCACGTACCATTCTCACAGCTATCGGTGTCCGCACCATCACAGGGGACGTCCTTGGTGGAAAAATCCTCGTCGACCGAGCCGTCGCAGTCGTTGTCCAGGCCATCGCAGATATCGACGATTCCAGTCACCGTCTCGTTGACGCATTCAACCCCCGAGCCGTCGGCGGTGCACGTCCAGGTACCGTTCTCACAATCATCGGTATCCGCACCATCGCAAGAGAGGTCTTTTGTGTCAAAATCCTCGTCGACGGAGCCGTCGCAGTTGTCGTCCATGCCGTTGCAGACGTCCACTATCCCCGCGGGGTCTTCATTCACGCACTCAACGGCCAGGCCGTCCGCGGTGCAGGTGAAGCTACCATTCTCGCACTGATCGCTATCCAACCCGTCGCATGGAGAGCCTTTTGCGTCAAATCCCTCGTCGACGGTAGTGTCGCAGTTGTCATCGATGCCGTTACAGATTTCGTCCATTCCGGGATTCACAAGGGGGTTGGTTTCATCGCAGTCACCACCGGGTATGGAGTGTCCGTCATCGTCCGCGTCGCACAACGGGTTGGCACCGCCGGGCGTGCCCAGGTCTCCGCAGCCGCCGTCAACCGCGGTGGTCGCCGCGCACCAGCTCGACCCCGCGTTGTTGAGGGTCGGTTCGAACGCATCCGAGCTTAACGACATGGACGCGCCGTCGGGATCGGGAAACTCAGGACCGCCGTCATACTCAACTGCATCCACCACCAGCCCGTCCACTACGATGCTCACCTGATCCAGCGAGTTGTTGAGCTGGAAATTCTGGTAGACATAGTCCACGGGCACACCGCCGTTCTCCCCTGCCTCAGCGGACCGGCCGAACACGAAGTACTCGCCGGGATTCAAGGGGAGCGCATCTTCCCCCGCGTCCACCACGTGATAATCTTCTTCATCATCCGCGATCACCCAGCCGTTGAGTTCGAGCACCAGTTCGGAGGCGTTGTAGATTTCGAACCACTCACCAGAGTAGTCGGACGAGCAGGCAGGGTTCTGCATGATTTCGGTAATCACCACCGTGCCGGCCACGATAAAATCTTCGTCCGCCACCCCATCGCAGTCGTTGTCCAGACCGTCCGCCTCCTCCTCCCATGCTCCTTCCATGGGGTCGCACACGGTCAGCTCGCCGTTTTCGCAGTTGGGTACGGTGTGGCGGCAAACGCCCAGCCCGCAGGTAGTGAAACCGAAGTCCACCACATCGTCCACTTCTCCGTCGCAGTCATTGTCGAGGCCGTCGCAGATTTCCACCACGTCCTCGTACTCTTCGTTGATACACTCGACCCCTGAGCCTCCCGGGGTACATGTCCACGTGCCGTACTCGCAAAGATCGGTGTCTGCACCATCGCAAGGAAGGTCCTTGGTGGGAAACTCCTCATCCACTGCGCCGTCGCAATCATCGTCGACGTCGTTACACTCTTCCGGAGTTGCTCCCAGGTACGGGTCGCACTCCTGCAGTTCGCCCTGGACGCAGTTGAAAACCGTGTTCTCACATCCCGCCAGGCCGCAGGTCGTAGTACCCAGGTCTTCGTCCACCTGGCCGTCGCAGTCTTCATCCATGTAGTTGCACGCTTCCGGGACGGTATGCCCCACCGCCGCGTTGAGCGGTTCGCAGTCGGTAACGTCCGGGTCCCCGTCTCCGTCGGAGTCATCATCGCAGAAATTGAGACGCCCATCCCCGTCGTAATCTGCGCCGTCCGGTCCCATTGTCTTATCCATCACAATGGCAACCTGAAAGTTGAGATCCTGATTACCCAGCCAACCGTCGCAGTTCAGGTCTGCGTTCAGCTTCTGGGTCTTGCCGAAGCAGACCTCGCTATCCGCGTCCGGGTCCGCGCAGTTGACCGCCGAGTTCTCCCCCAGGCTTACAGATGAGTCAAGGCAGGCGGGAAGGCACACCTTGATGTCGGTGAATCCGGGCCGACAGTAGGTGTCGGCCAACCACAAGAGGCAGTCGTCGTCGCCCTGGCACATGTCGCTACCGGGGTATCCTGCCAGCACGAACGCATACACCAGCCTGACCATGCATTGCAGGTCGGTGATGTCCACGTTTCCATCCTTGTCCAGGTCCCCTTCCGGGGCCGTATAGGGTACTGGTGCGGAGAAAAGCATGACAAACGATAGCGTGACGAGAATCCACAGTGCGGTCTTCCTGACCATTTTTCACCCCCCCCCAGATACGACAGTACATCCACGGCGGGATCAGTTTACTTTGTTAGATAGTGTTAAACAACGGTCAGTAGGGGCTCGCCCGCGGCGGGCGCGAGGTTCAACATCATCTCCGCCCAGGCTCTTCGCCGCTTCATATAGACTCCCATGGCGTCGGGAAATGTGCGACGGCCCGCGCCGGCACTTCCCTTATGCCCTTCCTGCGCGGCCAGGGCCCGGGAGAAGCGCTTTTCCAGATCGTCCCGCAGGAATACTCCGGGATAGGGGTCGAAGTCTTCAGCACAATAGGCACTGTCCCGCAACTTCTGCCGATGGTAAGTGAAGCGCAGCAAGTCCTGCTGTAATTGACGCCAGGGAGGGGCTGAGTGGGGCGGAGGAAGATGCCGAACCGCCAGGGTGTTGTCCAGCATGAACGTAACTCCAGCGACCCTGGCGTTGAACACATAGTCGATGTCTTCTCCCCGGGTGATTAGCGGGTCGAACGGGACTTCTTCGAAGAGCGACCTGGTCATGGCCATGGCTCCGCCGAATGCCAGGGGTGTTTCCCTCAGTCCGGGCGGACCGCCGATGAGCTGGTCGAAGGCCGCGTTCATCGCTTCGATCTTGCCCAGGCCCTCCTCCCATCCGGCGCCTGCCGGTTTCAGCCGAAAACCGCCGTCCGCGTTCACGTAGTAGCCGGCAAGCCCCTCGACCCCCGCTTCGAAGTTCCCCCGCACCTTGCCCAAGAACGACATATCCTCGATCAACTCGTCGTCATCGATGAGCACCACACCCTCAGCACGCAGCAGCCGTGCCGCAATGAGCGACATGTTGCGTACGCCGGGGTATCCAAAGCAAGACACCATGACCGCAGCCTCGCCCGCCACCCGCTCCCGAATCGCTCCAGCGTGACCGGTGGAGATCAGAAAGGTCTCCACCCCCGGATGCGACGCCTCTACAATCCGTCGCACCTTCTGCATCGCAGCATCGGCAATATCTTGCGCCGTTGGCGCAACCACGATCACGAGTGAGAACTCCCGGTCCTCCAGAATCGCCAGACTCTCCAGCGCCCGCCCCAAAGTCCCCGCCTCGTCAAGAGGCGTAGGGTGGTCGTAGACCACGTCATCCTCCCGGGCCTCCCCGGCCCGGGCCCAATACGTCGGTATGCTCATAACTAGTTTCACTCGTGCTCCTCCTCCTGAATACGCCCCCATTGTAGGAGAGTTGTCTTCAAGTAGGCAAGGAACACGGCGACGATGGGGTCAGCGGCCGGACGAACCGTTACGGGCTGAAAACCTCAGTCGCCTGCAACGAAACCGGTTGGTCCGGAGTTCCCCCCAGACCGCCGTAAATCAGCACTTTGCCATCTGCACCCATAATCGCGCCGCAGTCCCACCGGGGAACCAGCATCCCCGGCACGGGTTGGAGCGAGTCGTTGGGCCGCATTATGCCGCCGACTTCCACCAGTCCGCCGGATTGCGTCAGCCCACAAACCAACCCCACTGCGTTGCCCGGAACCTCGAACGCACGGGGCGCTCCAACGCCGGTCTTCCACATGAACTTCCCGGCTTCTCCCTCCCACTTCTCCTGAGTCGTGTGCCAAACGCAGATGTCTCGCTCCGGCGTGAGATGCTCAGGGTCGCTGAACCCGCCCGCGATGTAGATGAAGTGACGCTTGGGCACCAGAACCGCGGCGTGCATGGTTCTGCGTAAGGCGGGAGGGCTGCCAGCACCGCCATTGGAGCACAGCAAAGGCTGTTCGCTTTGGATCGCCTGAATCGTGATGTCGAAGAGTTCCAGGGTGTCCAGCACAGTCAGACCGGCCCGCGTCTGCCCTTCTCCACCGGCGATGACCACCACCTCTCTGGCCTTCTCGTCGACTGTTTTGTCGACCAGAGTGGCAGTGTGGCGCCACCGGGATTCGTTCAATGCACCCGACGCGGTGGTGCCGTAGCCCGGTGTCCACACCTCCCAGGTTGCATCCCCCGAACCCAGCCCCCCCGCAAGCAAGACGAAGCCGTCGTCTTCTCGCCAGATCAGCGATGCCGTGTGGTAGGCACGAGTGTACTCCATGGGCGGACCGGCGGAAAACGTCCGCAGGCTCGGTGAAAAGATCTCCACCGTATCGGTCGGCAGATTACTGCCGTTGAGGCCGCCGAAAATGGCCACCCTCCCATCAGGCAGGGCCACCGATGCCGAAAAGGCGCGCCCTTCCGACATCTCCTGCCCAGGCTCCGTCCCCAGCAACTCAAAAACCCCCGTGACAGGGGACTGGACCTCACGGGAACCGGGGTTGTATATCTCGCCGTGGTCAAATACCGGCCCGACGCAGCTCGGGTCACCCCAGTCGGCACAGCCCGCCACCGCGAGCGCTCCCCCGGCCAGCAGGATACTCCCGTCCGGCAGATTCTCCGCTACCGCACCCCACCGCTCCGATTGGGCGGACGAGGCGTGCCCGGTGACCGGATTCTGGGTCGGCCCGTAGGACGCGATCGGAAGCATGTAGATGGAAACAAGCCAGTCCGGGGGCCCCGCTTCAGACAGCAGGGGGCACGATTGCCCGCTGGCGCGCGGGCCGTCGAGGACAGTCTCGTTGGTGGCCGGGTCGACAAGCCCTTCGTAGCATTCCGCTACCACAACCACGGTCTCACCCTCGGGGATCTGGAAGCTGACCTCTCGCCCCGTCGGAGGCTGCGTAACGCAATCCTGCAACGAGGTCGAGCCCGGAGACGCCCAGCACACTTTGACAAAGTCACAAGTGCAGTCGTCAGCCCCCTCATCACAGCCGGCAAAGGGATCACGCTCGGGGAACTCCGTTGGGTCCGGGCCGTACAGTTGCACGGTGTAGAGTGGAAGCCCTTCCGACTCGCCCTCGCAGAAGAGCCCGCCCAGGCAGAAAGGGGACTCAGAGCCGCACGCCGAGTTGCCGATCGTGACCAAGGCGCCAACCACAAGCAACTCCGGCCACCCAACGCGCTTCAACACACGCCACCCTGCCTGCCCCATGGTCATCCCCTCAATCTGTTCTTGTTGTGACAACTCATTGTATAGAAGTCCTCCCCTGCCAAGCAAGACCCGCGCGAGCCTTCGACGACAACAGAAATAAAGTTGTCCTGAAGTGACGATTTTTTGGCCACATCGCTTTCAAAACCCCGATAACAATAGGGTGAAGGTCAATTGGCCTGAAGCGCGGGGACCGCGGGCCCCGCCTGGCCCGGCAGTTGGCTCGTTCTTTGAACTGGCATGGGGGTTTCGTCGTTCGGCCGTGGGAGCCGGTTCCAATGGTGGGTAAGTCGGCCCAAAATATGCACCCAGGAACTGTCACCACATCCGACGCCTTAGCAGATGCCTCTGTCCCAAAAGGAGAAAGCAGGAAGAAGGACTCCACCCCGACATAAACCGAATAGCCCATCACAAACTCAATGGAGACGTCTGCTCTGCCCGCCAGACCAGAGGGGGAGACGAGGGTGAGAGAGGAGTGAGAGGGGAGTCAGTCGGCTAGGATTCGGAGCAATTCCCGAGCCACGCCCGAACCGTGAGGGTGGAGGGTAATGCGATCGGCCGCGGCCTTCACCTGCGGCAGGGCGTTGGCCACGGCAATGCCGAGGCCCGCGGTCTGGAGTAGCTCCAGGTCGTTGTTGGAATCGCCGAAGGCGGCTATTTGAGAGAGGGGCACGCCGGTAAGACGCGACACCTCGGTAAGGGCGCTGCCTTTGGTGGCTCCCTGGGGCAGGATCTCCAGGTAGGTAGGTTCGGAGCGCACCACTTCGCTGCGATGGGGCGTGGATTCGTACTCCGACCGCAGGGATTCCAGCTTTTCGCCGGGCCCGATAATCAACAGCTTCATGGGCTCGCCGTCAAGGAACGTCCGAAGGTCTCCGACGGGGAATTGCGCTACGCCGTCCTTCGCTGCCGACTCCCGGGAAGTGTCGTTTTCGTGGTCGATGTAGATTCGGTCGTTGTAGTAGACGTTGACGTGAAGTTGGAAGTGCTTGACCAGCTCCAGCACCCGGTAGGCCTCTTCCAGGGCAAGGGTCCGCGAGAACAGCACGTTTTCGGTGTGGGGGTCATGGATGCGGCCGCCGTTGCACAGAATGAGGGGTGCGTCGGCTTGAATGGCTCGGGCGTATGGGCGGGCCGATTCGTACATCCGCCCGGTCGCAAGGCTAAGCCCGATTCCCGCCGCGCGGCAGCGGCCCAGGGCCCCTTCCAACTCCGGAACGATGCGACGAGATGAATCCACCAGCGTCTCATCCACATCGAAGTAGCACAAACGAATCTTCATGTGCCGAAACTAGCACGCCCGGCCACGCTCGGTCAATGTGGACTTCGCCCGAGCCTCGGTGTATCCTGGTCGACAACATCAAGGGCCTGAGAGAGACAAGTAGGGGGGGGGGAATGACCAAAAAACACTTTGCGATCGGGTCGGGCGCGCTGGTATCGGTGGCCGCGGCCATTACAGCTTTCATGCTGACCAGCGGCGAGCCCGACTGGGGGTTGCACATCGTCATCTTCTCGGTGGGGCAGGCGGATGCGGTGGCTATTGTCGAGCCGGGCGGCCAGGCGTGCCTCATCGATTCTGGACGCGACTCCACTGCGGGTCGGCGCATCGCCGGCTTCTTCAAAGACGGTGCGCAAAACGGCGTTGGGGAGATCAACCACATAAAGATGGCCTTCGCAACCCACTACGATCTGGACCATATCGGCGGCTTCGACAGTTTCGCAGATGAAGGCATTACGTTCGGAGCAGTCTACGACCAGGGTAAGTCTCTCAAGCGATACAAGAAAGAGACCAACGAGGATGGCACCGAGTGGCTCAAACCGGCAACCAGATACAAGGAATACCTGGACGCCGTGGGCGACCCCAACGACAACATGGTGCAGGACCCGGGAGAGGGCAAATTCGTGCGCAAACTGGCGCAGCGTGGAGTCAAGTGGAAACTGGGCGAGTCCGCATCGGTGAAATGTTTAAGCGCTCGGGGTGACACCAAGGGCAGCGCTCATGACCACGATCTTGACCCGTCGAAGAAGAAGATCAATGAAAACCCGGGTAGTATTGCGCTGTTGATTTCCATGGGGGAGTTTGAGTTCTACTCTGCCGGAGACCAGACGTCCGACGACTGGAAGAGGGAGGAAGACACCGAGATCGCAGTGGTGAAGTCCGGGATCATGGGTGAAGAGGCCGATGTCGACGTGCTGAAGGTAAATCATCACGGCTCGGACACCAGCACCGGGAGGGAATTCATACGAGCTCTGGACCCGGAGGTTGCCATCATCACCAGCACCTACGGGGGGCACAAGTTGCCCAAGATGGTGGCGGTGAAGCAGTTGGCTGAGGACCAGGTCCTGGTCTATATCACCGGTGACGGCCGAGACCCGGAGACGGGGACCTTCGCAATGGCGAAGTCCGAGGAAGACGACAACTACGAACCTCCGGCAGAGAACATCATTAACGACGCTGGAGATGTCCACATCTTCGTCTCCCGGGACGGCGCCAGTTACAAGGTCATTTATGATGACGCCGGTGCGGACGAGGCCAAGTGGAAGGAATTCTCCGCGTTGGACGCGGACAACGCCCGCACCCAATAGGCTGATCAGGGCGCCCCGGACTGTTTGCCATTGGCAGATGGGCCCAGGTTGGGTACAATCCTCAATTGAAACGGATCGGACACCTACCCCCGGGCGTCTGCCAGCGCTTACACCGCTGAGGGAGAACTGCATTGTCAATTATCAATTGTCAATTTTCAATTTTCAATTATGGGCCATCGGTGAAGATGGTGGCGAGCCTGGCGGCCATACTTGTGTTGGCTGGATGCCCGGCTAAGAAGGAAAAGCCCGGCGATGTGACCGCGACAGCCGATATTCCTGGTGACGGACTGCCTGAACTGGTCCCTGCCGACGGTGGCGTTGATCTGTCGGCCGTGGACAGCTGCCTCCCCGAGCCCGATTCGGTGTGCTGCCCGGGCGACACCAACGGTTGCACCGAAGATCAACGGGGGCTGCTGGTCTGCCGGGAGGACGGTTCAGGTTGGGACATATTTCCATGCTTGGACGATTTCGGTGACGACACGCTGTGCCTGCTGAGTCCCGAATTCCCCACGGGCCAGTGCACCGCCTGTATTCCGGGCGTTAAGCGCTGCCAGGATGATGACATCGTGCTGCAGTGCGACCAGTTCGGCTCTGCGTTCGAGGAGTTCGCCGACTGCAACGGCGCTGCGACCTCACAAATCTGCTTTGAGGGCGGTTGCGTCAAGCTGTGCGACCTCAGCGAGAAGTGGAACATGTACATGGGCTGCGATTTCTGGGCTGCAGACCTGGACAATTACTTCGGCCCCGCGGGCCGGGAAGGGTACAACGACGCGGCGGGTTCCCAGTACTCTGTAGTGGTGTCGAACCCGCACCACAAGTACTCCGCCGATGTACAGGTTTTCAACAGCGAAGGCCCGGTGGAATACGATTCCCTGGATTCGCCGCTCCCCAAGGGGCCGCTGGAGCCCGGGGGCTTGCGCATCTACAATCTGCCCCGGCGTGATGTGGACGGCACCATTCTGGCGCCCCTGGCCTATCGCATCCAGGCTAACATCCCCATCACTGCGTACCAGTTCAACCCGCTGGACAACGTGGACGTGTTTTCCAACGACGCCTCCCTCTTGTTGCCGAGCAACGTGCTGGGCAAGTTCTACTACTACATGTCCCGTGAGCAGACTTTCGAAACTACCCGTGCCAATCTTACCGTCATCGCGGTGCGCAGCGGGGACACCCAGGTTACAGTGGACGTGACTGCCCCCACTCTGGTTGGCGAAAATGCCCATACCGGGGAAAACATCAAGCACCTGGAACCGGGGGACACCTTCACTGCTACTTTGACCCAGTTCGACGTGCTGAACATCGAGACGGACAAGATGGGTTCCGACCTCACCGGCTCACGAATCCTGGCCAACCGGGATGTCGCGGTAATGGGCGCCAGCGAGTGCGCCAACGTGCCCAACACTGCAGGCTGCGACGAGGACGCAGGCATTTGCGAGTACGATGGCGAAACCAAGTGCAAGAACGACTACGACTGCATCCAGGCCGGGTTCAACACCTGCTGCTGCGATCACATCGAGCACCAGTTGTTCCCAGTGAAAAGCTGGGGGCTGAGGTACCTGGCATCCAAGATGTATCCTCGCAACAAAGAGTCGGATTACTATCGAATCATCGCGGCCGAAAACAACACCGTAATCACCACCCTGCCACCGCAAACGGTCCTCCCTGTACTCAACGCAGGGGAGTGGATCGAATTCGAGTCCAAGGAGAATTTCGAGATAGTTGCCAAGAAGCCGATTATGGTGGGCCACTTCATGGCCTCGGAACACGCACCGGAGCCCAATGTCAACGGCTCGCCGGGTCTGGAAGACGCGGGCACCGGCGACCCGGCATTCATGCTCATCGTCCCGGTGGAGCAGTACCGGCAAGACTACGTCTTCCTCGCCCCGGACAAGTATCTCGAAGACTACGTCACCATCATCGCTCCGGCAGACGCCAAGGTGTGGTTCGACTGCCCGGAAATCGACCCTGCGGCCATTGCTGAGAAATGCGAGCCCATGGGGGAGACCGACTTCGAACTGTTCGGCACGGGTGAGTACGCGACGGCCAAGTTCGAAATAGAGGACGGCGTACACCGCCTGTACGCGGACATGCCTATCGGCGTGGCCGTGTATGGGTACGACCAGTACGTGTCATACGCCTATGCCGGCGGACTCAACATCTCGGATCTGGGTTTGATTGACGAACCGGGAAGGTAGACGCTTATCGCCGGGCCGTAGCTTTCCTTCCGTGACAGACCCCGAAGTCGGGATCGTTTACAACGTAGCAATCCAGCAGATTGACGATATCCGCGCGTGGCGGCCGGGCCGGCCCCCGGTAAAGATGGGTGGAACGGCGCAGCATGGGGAAGGTGCGGTTTCTCAGCCGCCGCTCCTTGGAGTACCACGACAACTTGCCCTTCCCGTCCATGCAGGTCCTACGCTCAGCGCTGTCGGCAGGTGCGCCCCACCGCAGCTCGGGGCAATGGTAGGGGTCGAACGAAATGTCGAACAGGCGGCCCATGACGTCATGAAGTGACAGCCGTAGCGAGTCGCCTTCGGAGTTAGTGTATTCCACAGCACATTGATCGCTGGCCACGAACTCCACCCAGATGTCCAGGTATTCGTCTCTCAACTGAGCCGCAGAGCCGTCAAACTTCACTCTCGGGTCACCAGCATGCACCCGGTCCATGGTGTCGATGACGAAGGCCCTCAACTCCACGGCGCTGCGTCGTAGTCCGGTGTCGAGCGCGGGGGTGGAGTGTTCCTGCCAGTCTCCCCGGGTTCGATAGATGTTGGCCGGCAGCTTCCGGGGATGAACCTGCAGGTAGATATCGTCAGCCAGGGCCGCGTCTACCGCCTTCTCCCGCACTTTGAGGTCCCGGCAGATACCGCCGAGGCGCCGGGTGAATTCTTCCCGGGGGAGGGTATAAATGCCGTCCCGTTTCACCCGTGCCTTGACCCACTCGTGGAAACCCAGTTCGATGCCGTCGATATTGAACTTGCGCAGGTATTGGGCAGAGTCGCTGTAGTGTGCCGCTTCGAGGTTGGTTTCGCGAGCCACCACAAATGATCCGGCGGCTTCGTCCAGAATCTCGATGCGGTAGTGTCGCCAGCCTCTGAATCCGCCGCCGTACTTGGCCGAGCCCCGGGCGAGCTTTTCGTCGAATCGCTTGCGTGTCAGGGTGCCGTCCGGATGGCCGTCCATGAAGAAGATATCACCGGTGTCTTCGTCGACCCTGTACACCATCAGGGCGTGCCCGTTGGGGTCGTAGTACACCACGCCGGGGCGGATACTCTCCCGGGTCACATCGATGGGATAGGTATCGGTTCCCTCAAGCTTGGCGTGCATTCGGAAGTGGCCGGAGCTGACCGCCGAGAGAGTGGACCTGAACAGCCGGCCGAAATCGGGGAACTGGCTGAAGTCCTTGAACACTCGCGGCCGGTTATTCGCCTTGTACCGCCGCTCCTTGTTGGCCTGAAACGAAAACGGCCGACGCGTCTTATACGCAAAATAAGAGCGCATGGCATAGATGAACGTTGCGCAATCGGCCTCGAAACGAAGCTCGTCGTCTTCCGGGGTATAGAGGGGGTTGACGTCCGGATTCTTCAGGCCTGCGGCCAGCCGGAAGGCCCGCTTTTCCCGGGCCATGCCGATAGCGTGGACCCACTCGGCGAACTCTTCTTCTGCCGCGTCATTCCACTCCCGCTCAACCACCCAGGCGCCCGTGGCTAGACCGCTGTCCCGAACCTGGTAGACCTTGCCGGCCAGATCCACTCTAAGTGCGTCGGTCGGCGTGCTCAGAATCAGCAGGCTGACCAGTGCAGAAATAAACTCCATAACAACAACCGTTCCCTTCTTTCCACCGCCGCAAAAAGCGGGCGGGTCACAGCACTTCCGCCAAAGGCTGCGAGGGCCGATCATTACTCAAACGGGAACCCTAAGTCAAGGAAAACCAGTCGGGGTAACGGTTTGCGGAGTTTCGAGGAAGAAAAAGCAGGCTCAATTGGGATCGTGCAGAGCCACCGGTTCGGTAGGGATTGGGGGGCACTCAAGGAGCCCGAGAACATCCACCGATTCGCCTACTTCGGGGCCGCGGTGGGCCATGGTGGCCTTACGCAGGAGCCGGGTGTGGCGGTTTCTAAGCCGAGCTTCCTTTTTGTACCAGTACACCTTTCGACGGTCATCGGGACAGGACGCAAATTCGGGTGTAGGTTTTCCGTCGGCCCCGTACATGGGCGCGCCCCAGCGCAGCTCCGGGCAGTGATACGGGTCGAACGACAGGTCGTACAGGCGATCCAGGACGTCGGAGAGGGTGAGCGAGACCGGATCACCGTTGGAATTCTGGTACTGAATTGCGCATTCCGGATCTTCAAGGGCCTCGGACCACATATCGGTGAGATCGGCACAAAGCTGTTCCAGCGTGCCGTCGTACTGCAGACGCCGGTCACCCTTCTGGGCCCACCGCTTCACCTTGATCACGAACCGCTTCAATTCCCGGGCCTTGAAGCGAAGCCGGGTGTCCCTTCCCGGCGACGAGTACTTCTCCCATTGGCCATCCGCACCATAGATATTCCAGGGCAGTTCGCCGGGGTGGTCCCGCTTGGTCATGCCGGCTGCGACCGCCCCGTTGACCGCTCCCACGCGGTCCCGCACGTCCCCGCAGAATCCGGTGAGCATACGGTCGAACCCCTCCAGCGGGTCCACGAAGAGGCCGTTCTGGGAGACCCGGGCCCGCACCCACTCGTGATAGGTCATGTCCAGGCCATCCAGCCAATACTGGCCCTGGTACTGTGCGGAGTTGCTGTAGTGGGGCGCTTCGGCGTTGAGATCCCGCCAGATGGAGAACTCCCCGGTGTCCCGGTTGAGCACCTCCACGTGGTCGTGACGCCACGCCTTGAAACCGCCCCCGAAACGCTCCGACCCCCTGGCGTAGCTGGCGCCCCACACTTTGCGTGAAATGGTGCCGTCGGGGTGTCCGTCCAGCATGTAGATGTCCCCTTCCTCCCGGTCCACTTTGTACACCATGAGCACATGCCCGTTAGGGTCGTAGAAGACTACACCCGCCCTCACACTGTCATAGTTCGGATCGATGGGATAAAGGTCGGTGGCTTCGTAGTCCGCGTGCATGCGGAAGTGGGCGGAACTGACGGAATGAATGACATCCTCAATGAACTCCGGAAACGCGGGATGGTCTGAAAAATCCTTCAGCACGCGGGGCCGGTTATGCTTGCCGTACCTCTTACCCTTGTTGGCCATATAGGCAAAGGGCCGGCCGGTTTTGTATGCAAAATAGGCCCGCAGCAGGTAGGGCAGATTTGCGCAGTCAACTTCGATCTTGAGTTCGGTGTCTTCCTCGGTCCAGAGAATATTGACCGCCGGGTTGGTCAGCCCTTCGGCGTTTTTGAACCTGATCGTCTCGCGTGCAACTCCGAAAGCTTCAACAAAGTCGGCGAACTCGAGTTCCGCCTCTTCGTCCCATCGATCGGTGATGGTCCAGGCCCCGGTTGTGTAGCCGGTGTCCCGGTGGCGGGCGACGAGTTCAAGAACGTCTTCCCGGGCGTCGGCCATGGAGGGAAGCGGGAAAGACAGGAGTACCAGCAAGGTCGGAATCAAGCGCCAAAGTCGCTTTTTGCCTGCCACTGGTCACCCCCTCGTGCGAAACAACCGCACACTTTAATTAAACGAACTTTTTGGAAAAGATCCAATAACTGACCAATTGACGTTGTGATAACGCACAAAATTCACAGGCGCGCTTTGCGCCAGATGCCAGTTGCGGCTAGAATGCAGTGGGCTCCAGCAGCCCTCGATTGCTTTGGAGGAAGCCATGAGAAGTCGCCGCAAGATAGTCCTCGGCCAGACGGTGGTTGCTGTCATGCTTTTCTGTTTGTGCTGTAGCGGCGCCGGCGACGACAGCGGCCCCGGCGAGGTTGCGACAGCCGACACTACAGAAGACGCGGTGCACCTGGTGGATGCCGGCCCTTACGATCTGCCGGAAGAAGCTTTCGCCTTCGACTTCGGCCCCGGACAGGACGGCACAAACCTCCCCGCCTGCGACCCGGGCGAAGGTTGCTTCCTGGATAAGTGCTCTGAAAATAGCGATTGCCTTTCCGGCTGGTGCGTAGAGCACCTGGGGGAAGGGGTCTGCACCATGACTTGCGTGGAGGACTGTGCTGCCGGCTGGAAGTGCACCGAAGTCCCCTGGTCCTACCCGGACCTGCTGTTTGTCTGCCTCTCCGACTTTGCCAACCTGTGCAAACCGTGCAACACCAGCGACGATTGCGTCTCCAGCGGCGGCGAGGAGAATGCCTGCGTGGTTTTCGAGGGCGGGGGCGGATTCTGCGGCGGCAATTGCGACATCACCGGTGAAGGTGACTTGGGCTGCCCTGCCGGCTACGAGTGCGCGGCTGCGACCAGCGTGGAAGGGCTGGAGCTGGCACAGTGCACATTGACCGCGGGCGAGTGTCCCTGCACCGGCAAGTCGATTGAGGACCACCGCACCACCTGGTGCCATGTTACCAACGACTGGGGAACCTGTACGGGAAGCAGGTTGTGCGAAGAGGGGGGCCTGTCCGCCTGCGACGCGCCCGAGCCGGCTGGGGAAGAGTGCAACGGAGTCGACGATGACTGTGACGGAGAGATGGACGAAAGCACGTGCAACGACGACAACCTGTGCACCGACGATTCCTGCGTCAGCGGCGAGTGCCAGTTTGTCCCCAACCTGGCAGATTGCGACGATGACAACCAATGCACTATTGATGACAAGTGCGGTGACGGAGAGTGTGCCGGCGTGCCCGGAGGCTGCGACTGTATGACCGACGCGGACTGCGCGGCTTTCGAGGACGGCGATCTGTGCACCGGCACCCTCTACTGCGATCTGGAGAATTTCCCCTACGAGTGCAAGACCGTGCCTGATTCGCCGGTCGTCTGCCCCGGGCCGGAAGGTCCCGACGCACCCTGCCTGACGCCGGTTTGCGATGGCGGCTCCGGGGAATGCTCCCTGGCCGCGGCCAACGGCGGCGCCCCCTGCAACGACGAGGACGCCTGCACTTCAGGGGAGGCCTGTCTGGAAGGGGTGTGCAGCGGAGGGGACGCGGTCAATTGCAATGACGGCAACGGCTGCACCGATGACGGCTGCGAACCCGATGCCGGCTGTGTGTACACTCCCAACGACCTGCCGTGCCAGGACGGCGACGTCTGCACCACCGCGGACACCTGCGGCGGCGGGGAATGCGCGGGCGGCCCACCTTTGGAATGTGATGACCAGAACGTCTGTACCGACGATTCCTGCGCACCGGACAGCGGCTGTGTTTTCACACCGAACACCCTGCCCTGCGACGACGGCAGTGCCTGCACAATTGGCGAACAGTGCAGCGGCGGATCCTGCCTGGGCGGCGAGCAGATTATCTGCGAAGACAACAACCCCTGCACCGACGACTCGTGTGTCGACGAAACCGGATGCCTGTTCGAGGCCAACGCGGCGCTGTGCGACGACCTCAATCCATGCACCGTGGGCGACCAGTGTGCGGCTGGGGAATGCGGCGCCGGCACGCCCTTGAACTGCGACGACGACAACGTCTGCACCGACGATTTCTGCCTGGCCGTGGACGGCGATCCCGACTGTCAGCATTCTTTCAACTCAGACCCCTGCGGAGGCGGGTTTCTCTGCGTCGACGGCGTCTGCTCCTGCATCCCGAGTTGTGCCGGCAAGGAGTGCGGAGATGATGGCTGTGGCGGCGACTGCTATCTGGGCGGACTGTTGTGCGAGGAGCAGGCCGGGGTTTGCCAGGGAGCGGAAAAAACCGAGGACCTGTGTGCGGGGGGCCTGCTTGACGCCTGCGCAACAGCAAACTACTTCTGGAATAACAACGCGTACGAGGAGGGTGCTGAGACGTCTTGCGACGCGTTGGACAACGATTGCGACGGCCAGGTGGACGAAGACCTCGGCACCACCACCTGCGGCCTGGGCGTTTGCGAACACACGGTGGAAGATTGCGTCGGTGGTATCCCTCAGGTCTGCAATGCGGGGGAAGGTTCTGGTGTAGAAAAATGTG
>CAZVFX010000120.1:0-21931 GCA_964626565.1 uncultured Myxococcales bacterium | reverse complement strand
GGGGGGTTTGAAATAGATCTGTACCATTAATTCGACATTTTGTCGTCGAGCGGCGCTGGGGCGGATTTTCGCCCCCCGTCCCCTGCCGTTCGCGGGGCAAGAATACGCCCCCCGTCCCCTGCAGTTCGCGGGCAAGAATGTGCTCCCCGTCCCTGCAGTTCTTGCCCGGTCGCGCTATTGATCTTCCCCGATAGATCAACCATAATGATGCCATGAGCGATGTAGCCAACGCAGGGATCCTGGAAAGACTGAATTTCGCAAAGATGGTTGCCTTCGATGCCGGGAAACTTGTCATGAGGTACTATGGCAATCTTTCGTCCTACGATCACAAGGGCAAGGTTGACTTGGTGTCGGAAGCCGACAAGGCCAGTGAGGCCTTGATCACGGATGCAATCACCTCCCGGTTCTCGACGGATGCGATCCTTGGTGAAGAGACCGGAGAGAGTGAGGGTGAGGGTTCCTACCGCTGGTTGGTGGACCCGCTTGACGGCACAACTAATTTTGTGCACGCCCATCCGATGTTCGCAATTTCGTTCGGGCTCGAATTTAGACGGAAAACGGTGGCAGGAATTGTCTATATCCCATCCACACGGGAGCTGTTCTATGCCCACAAGGGTGGGGGGGCGTACGGTCCGGGCGGCTCCATCAAGGTGAGCAGCACAACCTCTCTGGGGGCAAGTCTGGTGGCTACTGGCTTGCCATATCATCGCCGAGAGATTGTAGATGTTCTGCTCGAGGATTGGCGGCGCTCGATTCTGAACTCTCAGGGGACTCGCCGAATGGGCGCGGCTGCGGTCGATCTGGTCTACCTGGCATGTGGGCGGTACGACGGTTTCTGGGAAAGAGGGTTGAAGCCCTGGGATACTTCGGCCGGTGCGCTTATTATCGAGGAGGCTGGAGGTGTCGTGACCGATTTCTCAGGAGGCGAATTTAGCCCGTACGCCGACCGGATTGTGGCATCAAACGGACTCATTCACGATGAACTACTGAAGACTCTTTTTGAGGGCAGAGAATGAGGGCATTGGCGACTGTCTTGTTCCCGCTCGCCCTCGCCTGTTCTGCGCCCCCCGTCCCCGGGTCTGTGCCGTCGAGCGGCAAGGCGTTGTTAGCCAAAGCCGAGGTGGCGTTTGCGAAAGGGGACGGTTTGCGCGGGTCGTTGGCTCTGATCAAGGTTGTTGAGGAGCACCCGGAGAGCTATTGGTCTCGTCGTGCGGTGGAGGTGTTGTGGGAGCGGCGACTTGATCTGGCCGCTGCGGGGTTCTCTTATCCCGAGCTTATTGGGGAACTGTACGAGGAGCTCAAGGACTCCGGCATTGCCGGCCACCTGCTGTTTTATGACGCCCTCTGGTTTGCCCGCCCCGGGGCCGGCACGGAGAAGGAGGCCCTTTATCTTCTGCTGGTGCTTGTCGACCACCATCACGCCTCGGCTTTGTGGGACGACGGAGTCTGGCTGGCGGCAGATCTTCTGAGCCGACTGGGTCGTGCGGGAGATGAGACGAGGATTCTGGAGATCGCGCTGATGCCGACTTCCAGTCGTGGAATAGACGCGCTGGCGGACGGGTTCTCCCAGAAGGTGCGTTATCGTCTGGCCAGGTTGTACGTACGTCAGGGGAGATACCGTGAGGCGCTGCGTCAGCTCGCCCTTGTGGTCAATCTTCATAGCGGGCTGAAGTTGAAGGACGATGCGATGTGGGAGACGGCCCACGTTTACGCCGTCCTAGGAGACAAGGAGAGGGAAGCGAAGGCTCTGGAGTATCTTGTGGAGCAATGTCCGTGGTCCCGCCTGAAGGACCAGGCCGTGGCCAGGATACGAGACCTGTCGTTCTCCGAGGAGTAACCCCACTGATGACCGACAAGTGGAAAGACTTTGAACGGGAGTTGTTCAGCCGCGGTACTCTGGATCTGTTTCAGCAGGAGGAGTGCACCAGAACACTGAGCCGGGAGTTCTCTGGCATGGCGCTTTTCCCCATGTCCCTGTCGCGCCTCACACCATACGTTGCGGTGGTGGGGGCGTGTGAAAAAGGGCGCCGGCGCCTGCTGCGCATTTCGAGCCGTGGCGCGGCAATGGCCCGGTTCGAAAGCCAGCCTCTCGCTGAGATGCGACGTGGGAACTTGACATTGTCGGTCAACGATGCTTCCCAGGACCTCATTCTCTCGCTTACCGAACACGTTCCCTGGCTCCGCCCCCGGCCTAACCCCGGCCGGCCTTCCATCGGCATGGGCGATCGTCTGGGGATGGCGACTGCAGCGCACATTCGGGCCGTCGAAAGTAGCTCCCTTTTTCCGTACTTAGCCCAGCAGTCGGTGCGAGAGAATTCGGGCACCGGCAGGGGTTGGAGGGATGTGATGGCCGATGCTCTGTTCGGAGTTTTCAGGGAGGGATGGAAGCGTGGTTTCTCAGCGGATGCCGATCACCTTGACGACCCCGAGGAGATGGCGGCGGCGGCGGATGCCGGTTTCGTGAGATACACCCTTGACCTCTCGAAGTCGGTTCGGGACATATCGGGCATGGATCGCATGCAACTCAGCCGCGAGTTGGTTTCCTTGGAGAGGGAAATCCCGGGGGCTCAACAGTGGCGCAAACGATACCTGGGGAAGGCGTTCCATCTTGCCGCTGGCTTCTCCACGCGCAGCCTCGTTTTTGACGAGAAGAGCTTCCTGAAAACCGTGGTTCGCATGGGCGCGGCGGTGGGTCGGGCCCTGGAACTGGCTAGCGCGGTTGCGTCGCTTGTGCGGGGGCGCGCATTCGAGCTCGAGCTTTCGCTAGACGAAACCGAAGAGCGAACTACTCTCCACGAGCACCTTTTCGCAGCCCTGGAAATGGCTGAAAACGATCTGCCCGTTGCCGCTGTAGCCCCTCGCTTCGTAGGCGAGTTCCCAAGGGGTGGGGACTACCGGGGAAATACCTCCAAGCTGGCGCGGGACGTGGCCCTTCATGCGGCGGTGGCTCGAGCTACGTCGAAGCACGTTCTGTCGGTGCATTCGGGAAGTGAGAAGTTCTCCATCTATCCAAGGCTGGGCGAAGCCTGCGATGGTGCGTTTCACGTGAAGACGTCCGGGACGAGTTACGTGGAGGCGATGAGGGTGGTGGCAAGGGCCGATCGCAGCCTGTTTTGCGCCGTGGTGGAGGCGGCGGAAAGGGCCTTCGATACGGTGAAGCGGTCGTACCGGTTTGAAGCTGCTCCCAACACGTTGCCGGCTCCTGATAAACTGGGTGCGCACGAACTGGAGGATGCCTACTTTTCCACCCGGGAAGGAAGGCAGTTGCTACACGCCTCTTCTGGCGGAATTCTGACCGGGCGCCGGGAGTTGGGGCGTAAGGTGCGCGAGTGCCTTATGGACAACGAACAGCTCCATTTCGAACTGGTGAGCTCTCATCTCAAGAAGCACGTCGAACTCCTCGGCGGATAGAGTGTTGAATGGGCGAGGGTGCCAGACTCCAAAAAAAATGTTGACACCGGGTAGCGGCGTAACCATAATACCGCCGCTAACTCTTTGCTGAAAGGTAGGTGATACTGCATGAAGTTGCGAGATGGACACGACCACCGGCCAATCGAAGTGGCGGTGGAAAACGACAACGTTGACCGGGCTCTGAGAGCCTTGAAGCGGAAGATGGCCAACGAGGGCGTCTACAAGGAACTCAAGAAGCGCAAGTTCTATCTCAAGCCGAGCGAGCAGCGTAAGCGCAAGCGGCGTGAGGCGGAACGGCGGCGCCGGAAGGCGATGCGTTCCCGCATCCGCAAGATGGCGGAGCGTCGCTAGTTCTCACCCCCTCCTGTGTGTCATGACCGATAGTTCTATGTCGGCCTTTCCGAGATCTCACCTGTCTCAACAATGATTCTAGACCAGATTTCGCGTCGGGGCTGGCGAGCCGCGACCTGCCTCTGGGCGCTCGTGATAATGGCCCTTACCTCGTTCCCTCACCCTGAACAGCTTGTAGTTCCGCCCCCGGGCTTGGACAAGCTCGTCCACGCCGCGGTGTACATCCCCCTGGCGTTCTTCTTCGCCCGCTGGCTGTCAGCCTCAAAGCACCGGCTCGGTGGCCTGCGTTGGTTGCCCTTGATCGCCCCCTGTCTTTTTGGCCTTCTCGACGAACTTCACCAGATTCCCATACCGGGCCGGATGTTCTCCTGGTGGGATGTGGGCGCAGATTGCCTGGGTGTGCTTATCGGCTGGGGAATTGCTGCAGCCCTAGTACGCACAGGTCGGCGCCATGAATGAGCCGTTCACCTTGTGAGGCGGGCACCCTGGGACGCCGGCGGGAGCCTCGAAATTCAGGTCGAACGTTCCCGAGAAGGCGTAGTCGTCCGGTGACCCCGGGGAGCCGTTGATGAAGACCGTGCCGCCTTGGGGAGTGTAGAAGCAGTCCGGCTCTCCGGAAAGCACCAATGTGCCGCTGGACGCCTCATTTTCTCCGCTTATCGGCTCTTTCACCTTTACGGACAGTTGTACCTGCCCGGTGGTAACTTCGATCTTGAAGTGATCGTATTTCGGCCAGTAGATAGCGGAGACCGCTTCCCCGTCTGCGTATCCCATGGGCAGGCCGTCCACTTCGAGTTGTACTCCTCCGCCGCTCGCTGCATGGGTCGGGCCCCGCTCCATTGAGACTTCGAAACCGGTGGAATCGCAGTCGGCTGCCCACAGCTTGCCTGCTATGTCCGGATGAATATCGGCCCCGAACCCGTCGATGGGCAGCTCGAACTTGCCCATGATCCGCAACTGGCCGCCCACGGGTGCGCACTGAGCGAAGTAAGACAGATCAAAGGTGCCTTCCACCGTCTCCCCCGGATCCACGGAATCGGAAGTGATGGTGATGCTAGAGGCCGGGCCCGGATCTTCCGGGTCGCCGGTGTTCAACTTCAGGACCTGCTTTCCCATGTATTCCGGAATGCCGAGGGGAGAGGCCGCGTCGCCGTACATGTCCAGCAATTCCAGCGAGCCGTCGAAGGGAGTGCCCAGGGGCAGGTCGACCCCGTGGTGGTAGAACCTCGCTGAAGCGAAGGGAAGGTCGTTGGCGCTGCTCTCACACGGCGGATAGAAGACCAGATCGAAACTCCACTTGAGTTCCTCGGGGTCTCCGGGGTCGTCTACCTTGAGTTTGTACACGTCGCCGAAACCGGCAGTCAGACTTAGAAAGGCGGGGTCCAGCCCTTCCACGATAATCTTCTCCACCGTGACCTTGCCGGGCAGGTCTAGGCATTCGCAAAGGTCGATGTGGTCGTCGCCGATCACACCGGACCCCGTGCCGAGCACCAACGTCGGAAGCTCGTCACATTCGGGGCATACGCCCTCCGAGGCCTGCAAGGTCAGCGACTGGCTGATCGCCCCGCCCCCTTGCGCCACCACCGTGGTCGCCCCGCCCACCGATGCCGGAACGCAGAACACTCCGTCGCCATCGGTGTACTTCTTGTAAGTCGTATTGCCCGTTTTGGCGGTGACCTCGGCGAACTCCACTGCGTTGCCGGCGCCGTCGACGACCTTTCCTCTCGCACACCCCTTGCAGGGCACGAAATAAGTGTCGGTGCAGTCAAGCTCGTTCCCGGAAGGGTCGCACGGAAGAGTCAGGTCTTGCGCCAGGCAGTTCTCCGGTTCGTCGCAGCTTCCCGGATCCGCCGGCACCTCCACTTCCTTCACTACCAGGACGGTGTCTTCTCCCCAGCCAAATCCCGCGGTGAGCTTTACCGTTGAGCCCACCATTACCGGCAGGCAGAAGTTGCCCTCGCTATCAGCATGGGCGCTGGTGAGGCCGTCGTAGGTAAGCCCCTGGGCCTGCACAAAAGCCCCGGCTGCCGGTGCTCCGTCGCATCTTATCACCTGCCCCTTGAGGCAGGCTACTTCCATGGGGTAGTCTGCGTTCCACCAGGAGAAGTGGCCCACGTTGCCCATCACTGCCAGCCGCCCTGGCGAACTGGAGGACGCCAGTACCGTCCCCTTCCCCTCTTCTACCCACTTGCCGTCCGTTTCGTCGAAATACCACAGCGGAACCTCGTCTCCTTCCGCCAGTTTGGTGTCCTCCGGGAGCAGCAGTTCGAGAGCCGCGGTTTCTCCTTCTTTCAGTTGCAGCGGTTCGCCATCTTGCTCAAGTGAAATATCCGCCAGGCCGAAGGTCTCGAGTTGCACACCAAGCCCGGCCGCGTCACGGGCTGAGAAATCGCCCGGCACCCCGATCAACTCGTCACTGCGGATGTCAACAATGGTCATGCGCACTCGAAGGGTCCCGGTGACAGGCTTGCCGTCAACTGTTTCCACCGCACCTGCAGTGAGGCTGAGGCCGCCGCGGTCGAAGGCTGCGGCACCGCCTTCCGCCGCGACCTCGGCCGAACGAACGTGGGGGAGCAGCAAAGCATTTAGCGTGGAGGTTGTCCCTTTGTTAACGATCCCCTTCTTTGTCACCGGACTGTATCCGGGGGCGGAGAACGCCACCACCACTTCGGCGTCGAGGTCAACTCCTTCAAGATAGTAGTAGCCCGAGGAGTTGGTCACCGCAGACGATCCACTTTCCGCCTCAACTACAGCTCCGGCCACCGGCTGCCCTCCCAACGCCATTACCCTGCCGATAAGCACGTCGGACGAAGGCGGGTTGAACAACTCCGGCGCTGGTAGCGGTGGCAGCGCGGCTGCATCCTGCCCCGCGACGGCATCTGCTCCGGAGGCTCCCCCGGAGGAGTTTCCCCCACAGCCAATCATCAATCCCAGAATGGATGCCGCGATTGCCAACCCCATCAGCTTGATCCGCATTGAGTCACCCCATCGACTATCTTTGGAACAACTACACCACCGGAGTAGTCAGGAGTCAACCAAAAGCTCTAGCTGGGCATGCCCCACGCCTTCCGTCCGCCCCCCGTCCCCGCCTTTCGGCCGCCCCCCGTCCCCGCCTTTCTGGCGTCTTTTGCGCGCCCCCCGTCCCCGTCTTTCTGGCGTCTTTGTCTGTGGGTGGTGGCTATGGGTCTTGGGAGTTGGGTTGGTTAGTACTCGGTTTCGATTTCCAGTTCGCCGGCTTTCGCGGTGATCGTGACGGTGCCGGCCTCATCGGTGCGGACGAAGTTTGCTCCTGCTGCTTCCCATTCTTCAACTACGCCGGAGTCAGGGTGTCCATAGCTGTTTCCAGCTCCGACGCTGCATATCGCGGTCCACGGTTGTACGTGTGACGGGAATTCGCTGAACCGGTCGGAGCTTCCGTGGTGGGGGACTTTCAGCACATCGGACTCGAGGTCGGCGCCGTACTCCTGGACCAGGTATTCCTGGGTGCCGGCGTGGGCGTCTCCGGTGAGGAGGACCGTAACTCCCTCGCAATCCACGGACAGCACGATGCTGTTGCCGTTGGTGTCCCCCCATCCCTGGTCGGCGTTGAGCACCTCTACCGAACAGCCATCGATCTGTGTTTCGTCTCCCCGGTGCACTGTCTGCCTGTGAACTCCCCGGAAGTCGACGGCATCGGAAAAGTCCCACCAGGCCAGCGTGTCGTTGGTCTGGCCGTTTTCCCACAACTCGCCAACGTAGACACCGAGCACCACATCCTTCAGCCCGCCGCAATGGTCTGCATCCGGATGAGTCACCACGATATAGTCCAGGTGAGTCAGGCCGATCTGTTCGAAGTATGGCAGCACCGCATATTTCCCGGCACTCTTGCCTCCTCCGTCGACGAGCATGGTAGAGCCGTTGGGGAACCGGGCCAGCACCGCGTCCCCCTGCCCGACATCGATGAAGACGATCTCAAAGCCGTCCGGAGGTTCGTATTCGCCGTGGGGGAGGTCGAAGCCGGGGGTATCCAGGACGGCTGGTTCGTTGACGTCTGCGCGCCACGGCTTGACACCGGCTTCGCCGCAGGCGAACGCTAGTAAGATTGTGGCCGCAGCGACTCTACGGAGCATTTCGTTTCCGGCGTTGCTTGGCTCGTTTCCAGCCCTCAATTCTCGGTCGGGAACAGGCGTCGGTGAGGCGTTGGCACATGACGCCCACTCCGTTGAAACCGTAAGTGGGGAGGGGGTAGACGGTGTGGGCGAACCGGGAAGGGAAACCCATTTCCAACACCGGTACGGTTTCGGGGAAGAAGTCGAAAGTGGGTCTGATAATCATGTCGAAGGGCGGGACTTCACCAGCCGATTCCTCGATTCGGGCGAGTTGCTGGAGGGTGGGATTCTCGAGCACTTCGGCGTCGTCCCGAAGGGCCACATCGAACGACTCTAGAATCGACCTGAAGCGTCGGTTTCCACCCAGGGTCCGGTCGGTAAGGCCCACAAGGACCACGTCCATGCCCAGTTCCGTGGCGAGCACGGACATGTGGGCTGCCGTGACGGTGTCGGAGAAGATTGCGAGTTCCAGTCCGTGCAGGCGTTCGCGGGCATATCGGAGAGCCGGAGCCAGGCGTTGTTGCTCCGCAGCCACGTAGTTCTCAACGGCCTCCGGCTCGATACCGATGCCTTCGGCAATCTGTTCGAGCCAGCGTACTGTTGGCGCCAGGCCCAGCGGGAGGGTTGTGTCGATGGTTGGCCTGCCCGACTGTTTCTCCAGTTCGGCCAGTTTGTTCCCCATGTGCGGAAGGATGACGTTATGGGCCGCGCCGGGGGCCTGCTTCAGTTTCTCCCACTTCCGGTTCGAGAGGAACACCGATTTCGTGTCGATGGAAAGTGCGGACAGCATGCGGGTGAGTTCGTCAACGTTGGCGCTGTGTTCGTACTCCTTGCGATCGTAGACATAGCCGATGATGTTCACCGTCTTCGGCTCGACCGTGGCCTCGGCCCAGTCCAGCCCTGACGCCAGTTGGGCCACCACGTCTGAGTAGCCATCGTAGATGTCGCCGTCGAAATCACGGGTCTTCATGTGCAGCAGCCGGGCGTCAACGTCCTTTTCCGCGTTGGCCACGACCGCGTTCATGTCGCACGCGGCCAGTTCGATCACCATATTGGTGGTGACCACCATTACCCCGGGTTGGTTGTACCTTCCGTAGCACTCTCTGATGAAGTGCTCCAGCCGTTCTTCGGAGCCCCGGATGATGTCTACTCCCGAGATATTGGTCCATCGGTTGCGGTAGAAGTTCTTATCCAGCCCTTCGTGATTGGCCATGAGGTTCATTATCTTGGGTTTGCATCCGACTGGCACGTGGGTCAGGTTGACGGCATCCGGGATGGCATGGACAGCCATATAGATGCCCAGCAGATTGGAAGACGGCACCACCGGGATCTCAAATTCGTTGAGGCCTTTTTCCACTTTCCCGGTCATGTCGGGGTTACCTCCGGTCCAATGCGATCTGGATTCGCCGAATGTTGCGTTCCGTGGCCTGAAGTCCCGGCTCCAGGGAGTGCAGCCGCAAGAAGCCGACGCCGGTGTTCCGCGCCTGTGCGACCAGGAAGTCCGCACAATAGGTGAGAGCATACCCCCGTTCTTTCAGCAGCGGACTGAGCAGGAACGTATCGTTGAACCCGCACACCGGGTGGTCGAATCCCGCTTCCTTCACCACTCTGCTGACCCTGTCCAGGTGTGCCTGACGCTTGTCACCCTGGTATAGAAACTCCGCGGCAAAGCCCAGTTCTTCGAAGATCTTCAGATCGGGCAGTCCGAGACGCGTATTGGGTCGCATCGAGAAATCTACAATCGAGCACAGGTTGTAGCCGAGAGAAAGGCCCTCGAATTGAGGGCGGGCTTTCGCAATCAGCCTGGTGTGTGGTTTGGCGATCTCGTCCAGTTCGACCAGCTTTTCGGAAGGGACCTTCATCGCTTCAGCTACCTTGCGATAGAAGGCTACCGAGGCTTTCACCCCGAAGGGAGCGTCCACTTCCAGGAACGGCACTCCAAAGTCGTCGCGGGCCTTTTCGAGGAAGGAGGGGAACTGAGCGCGGTCGAAAACTACGTTCAGGGCCCCCCGGGGGATGTTCAGCCAATCGTCCAGGGCAGAGCCTTCGTGAATGCATGTGTTGATCTTGAGGCCGAGGCGGTTGAACATCTCTTCGAATTCCGGCTCCGGCGCAATTCCCACAAGGTTCACCGAGTCGGTTTGTTTCACCTCTCCCGAGTGCGCGAGTTCGAGGATCTCGGAGGCCAACTTGTCAAGAATGCCGGAGATTGTGAAGACTCCCAGGCCGCTGGTCCTGATGAGGATGAACTTGGCGCCTGTTTCTTCTTCCGCCGCGGCCAGTTCGGCCCGGACGTCGTCTCCTATCATTTCAACTGCGCAGGAGGTCAGCACGATAATCGGCTTGTCCGGGTGGGTTTCCCCCAGGGCCCGGGCTGCGTTGCCCAGCCGTTCAGTGGTTGTTCCATCGATGATGTCGAGTTCGGAGTAGTTGGTATAGAAGAACCGTTCCAGTTGCTTTCTGGACACGTCGAAGGGGCCGTACATGAACGTATTTACGCAATCCAGGTAGCAGTGCAGGAGGATGTAGAAATCTCCCGACATGATGCTGAGGAAATTGGCGGTTCCGAATAGGGAACAGGCCTTCTGTTCGATTGCGGCTTTGTCCGACATGCTAAAAGAGCCCCCGCAGCGCGGTCCGCCAGCGTCCCGTCGCGGGCGCGCCGACGACGGTAATGGTAGCAATCGCAACGTGCACAAGCAAACGAATTCACTTCCCTCGTGGGCTGCCGGTCGCTATATTGTGTGTTGAGTCCAAACGGTTGCCGCCGACCGTCAACGGCTGTGCAAGGAGAGGGATGATGCCGGTGGATAATCCCCGACAGATCGCATTTTACGGTAAGGGCGGAATCGGGAAATCTACGGTGGCCTCAAACCTGTCGGCCTGGCTCAACGCTCATGGCAAGCGGGTGCTACACGTGGGTTGCGACCCCAAGCACGACTCCTCCCGTCCCTTTCTGCGGGGACAGGAACCGGTCACCATTGTCGAGTTGATGCGCCAGGCGGACGGGGCCAACCCGTCCCCGGAGCAGTTTCTCATGGAAACCGAATCGGGTGTGCATTGCATCGAGGTGGGCGGCCCCCGCCCTGGAGTAGGGTGTGCGGGCCTTGGCATCTTGAAGATGTTCGAGTACCTGGAGGAAGGAAAGGTGCTGCACCGGGGCTACGACGCGGTGTTGTACGATGTCCTGGGAGACGTGGTGTGCGGAGGGTTCGCCGCACCTATGCGCGCGGGGTATGCCAAGGAGATCTGCGTGGTGGTTTCCGGGGAGTTCATGGCCCTCTATGCGGCCAACAACATCTGCCGCGGCGTGGCCAACTATGCCTCCCGCCAGGAGGTCAGGCTCGCCGGTGTGGTGCTGAACTCTCGCAACGTTCCCCGGGAATTGGAGGTCGCTGAAGCCTTCGCCGCCCGCGTTGGCTCAGAAGTGATCGGGGTTATCCCCCGGGATCCCGTGGTTCCCGAGGCGGAGCTGAAGAAGCAGACCGCAGTGGAACTGTTTCCCGACTCGGCGCCGGCCAAGGCGTATCGGGCCCTGGGTGAGACCATTCTCGCAGGCACCACTCTCGCCATCCCCCAGCCTCTCGAGGACCGGGAGCTGGAGGAGCTGTACTTCTCCATTGTCTATCGGGAAGGGTAGTCTACCAGACAACTTTGTCGTAGTAAGCTGCCATCCGGCTGTCTTTGGTGACGATAGGCAGATTGCGCAGCCGCGCGGTGGCGACAATGGTCCGGTCGGCCGGATCGGAGTTGTCCCAATCCAGGGAGAGATTCTCCAGCCAGATGGTATCGCTGACTGGGACTATCTCCAGACCATCGACCTTCTTCAGTCGCCCCACGTACTCCGGAAAGGGAATCGGCAGTGCAAGTTTGCCCTTCTTCACTTTGATGCCGATCTCCCATACCGAGATTGAACTCACTACCGCGCCTTCCCTGGCCGCGGCCTCGCACGCGGTTGCGGCGGCGGGCGAGAGTTTTTTCGGGTCCAGGGTCCACCACAGCAGGGCGCATGTGTCCAACAAGACCACGGGCTACACCTCCCCCCATTCATCCGTTTCCGGTGACATGATCGAGTCATCGAGGTTGATGCTTCCCCTGATATCGGAGAAAGCCTCGTGGACCGTATGGGTGTGGTCGAGCCGCGTGATCTTCAAAACCGGCTTGTTATGACTGGTGACGATGATCTCCTCCCCACTCTCTTCAACGCGGCGGAAGTACTCGAGCATCTTCGCCTTGAGCTTGCTTTTGGACACCGAGATCATATTCACCTCCCGCCATTATGACTGCGGTTATGACCATGGTCATTATAGCCTTCGGGCCGGCCGTTGTCAACTGTGGGTCAATTCACTTCGCGCAGCCAGTGGGTAACGCCGATTCCGGTGGTGGAGTGGACACATCGGGTGGTGCCCGAATGGACGCCGGTGTGGTCCAATTTGTAGTCGCCGTTGGAGCCTCCGCTGGTGAGGAAGTCGCCCTTCTGGACGCAACGTTTGTTGCTGGCCAGGCCGTTGAATGCGCTGCTGTGCACCGACAGGCTCCACCAACCAGAACTACCCCCCTGGTTGTTGTTCACCGTGAAGTACTCGTTGTTGCCGGTGAGCCACTCCACGGTGGACACTGCCACCGGTGTGCTGTCGAATTTCAACTGGATGCCCGCCGGCATCAGGTAGACCATCACCAGGCCGGCGCTGACATCGGCCCCCGAGTTCTCCTCGACCATCACCTGGTATCCGCCCAGCGCAGCCAGCGCCTCCAGCACTGCGGGGGAGTACTTCTGGTTGATCCCCTTGTCGAAAACCACGGCTGAAATCGGGGCGGTCTGGTAGAGCTGACCGTCCGGCTTCTGGGTCGAGATCAGCAGCCATCCGCCGCCATCGGTGGTCATGTCGCAGTACCCGGTGAACGGATCGACCGGGCCGTCGCCGTCCACATCGAGCGTGTAGGTGCCGTCCTGTGCGTTGGGAAGTACCGCCAGCACCTGGGCGCAACTCGACAGTACGCACTGGTCAGGAGTAATCGGGGCGCAGTCGTCATCGACGTCGTTGAAGCACACTTCGACCATATCGGGGTTCACCGCCGGATTCAGGGGTTGGCAGTCGTCGTCGTCGGGCGTTCCGTCCCCGTCGTCATCGTCATCCAGACAATCAGCATCGCCGTCGGAGTCCGTGTCAGTGAACCCTTGGTCCACCGTGCCGTCGCAGTCGTTGTCCAGTCCGTCACATTCTTCGGGCTCAAAACCCTCCATGGGATCGCAGATATTGGGGAGACCGCCGACGCAGTTGTCTACCGTGTGGATGCAAATTCCCAAGCCGCACGTCACCGAGCCCAGTTCCTCATCGACGTCGCCGTCGCAGTCGTTGTCCAGTCCGTCGCATTCTTCCAGTTCAGAACCCTCCATGGGATCGCAGACCTGGGGGAGACCGCCGACGCAGTTGGCAACCGCGTGCAGGCACTGGCCCAGGCCGCACGAAAGCGTGCCCAGGTCGTCGTCGGCCACGCCGTCGCAATCGTCGTCGGCATCGTTGCATTCTTCCGCTGTCGCTCCCTCGAAGGGGTTGCAGATCTGAGCGACGCCGCTAGAGCAGTTGTCCACCGTGTGCGCACATCCTCCCAGGCCACAGGTGGTTGTACCCAACTCCTCGTCCACGTCCCCATCACAATCGTTGTCCACTCCGTCGCAAACTTCGGGCAGCGCGCCGGCCAGGGGGTTGCACTCCTGGACGACTCCGCCAACGCAGGAAGGAGCGGTGTGGAAACACTGCCCTTCGCCGCACGCCAGCAACGGCATCTCCTCATCAACCTGGCCGTCACAGTCGTTGTCCAGTCCGTCGCATTTCTCGAGTTCAGAACCCAGCATGGGGTCGCAGACCTTTGAGGAACCACCGACACAGTTGAAAGCAGTGTGGAGGCACACTCCCAGGCCGCATGTCATCGCGCCCAGGTCTTCGTCCACCAGGCCGTCGCAGTCGTTGTCCAGCCCGTCGCAAGTTTCGAGGGCGACACCTTCCAGGGGATCGCAGATCTGCGTCTGCCCCTGGATACAGGCGGGCGTCACGTGGGCGCACTCCCCCTTGCCGCAGGACAGAGTCCCCAGAAGTTCGTCTACTTCATCGTCGCAATCGTTGTCTATCCCGTCGCACAGTTCATCAGCCAGATGATGTATTGCTCCATCGGCGGGAAGGCAGTCCGTCTCGTCGGGGTCTCCGTCGTTGTCGTCGTCGTCGTCAACGCAGTCTTTCACCAGGTCGTTGTCGGTGTCCGGATACCCTTCGTCAACCAGGAAATCGCAGTCGTTGTCCGCATCGTCGCACAGTTCTTCAGCGCCCGGGAATATCGTGGGTTCTGCCGGTGCACAGTCGAAGGCGTCCGCCACCCCGTCCCCGTCCAGGTCGTCCTCACACGCATCTCCAACGCCGTCCCCATCGGCATCTTCCTGCCCGGTGTTGGCTACCAGAAGGCAGTTATCTTCGACATTGGGAATCTGGTCTCCGTCCATGTCGTCATCACAGGCGTCGCCGTCGCCGTCCCCGTCGGTATCGGCTTGGAGAGTGTTCTGCTCACCGGGGCAGTTATCGATGCCGTCGGGTATGGAGTCGCCATCTCCATCTCCATCGCAGGCGTCGCCGATTCCATCCAAGTCCTGGTCTTCCTGTCCCGGGTTTTCCACCGGCGGGCAGTTGTCTTCGTCGTTGGGCACGCCGTCGCCGTCCAGGTCTTCATCGACGCAGTCGGCCACCAGGTCGGCGTCGCTGTCGGGATATCCTTCATCTACCAGGTCGTCACAGTCGTTGTCGATGCCGTCGCACTCTTCTGTAGCGTCGGGATGAAGGGCAGGGTTCAGCGGTGCGCAGTCCGCGGCGTCGGGTGCACCGTCGGCGTCATCGTCATCATCTATGCAGTCGGCCAATTTGTCGGCATCGCTGTCGGCGAAGCCTTCGTCCGTCATGAAGTCGCAGTCGTCGTCGGCGCCGTTGCACAATTCTTCGGCTCCCGGGAAGACCGTCGAATCCAGAGGTGAGCAATCCTCGATATCGCCGACCTGGTCGTTGTCATCATCCAGGTCGCAGGCATCTCCCATCCCGTCGAGGTCTGCGTCAGCCTGGGATGAATTGGGGAGGCTGGGGCAATTGTCCAGTCCATCAACCACGCCGTCTCCATCCTTGTCGGAGACGAGGCAGTCTTTAAGCCCGTCGCCGTCGGTGTCCGGAAATCCCTCGTCCGCCTGGCCGTTGCAGTTGTTGTCCAGGCCGTCGCAGATCTCGGGTGCGGGCGCCGGCCCTTCGCAAACCAGTTCTCCGCCGTCACATGTTTCCGTTCCGTCGCACTGTCCCCATTCGCTGGAAACCAGGCAGGGCTCGCCGCCGGTGTCCTCATCTACTTCGCCGTCGCAGTCGTCATCGGCATTGTTGCAGGTTTCCGGTGTTGGTGTGACTGCACTGCACTCCTGGAGGCCCTCGTCCAGGCACTTGCGGTTGCCTTCGCATATGCCGAACTCGTTTTCCACGTAGCACGAAGTGTTGGCGCCGGCGTTGACGAACCAGGGTGCGCACTCGCACTGGCCCGTTGCGGCCTGGCAGTAAGTCGCCGAGCCGCCGGAGATGCTCATCGCCGCGGCGCAATCGTACCCGGCGGGACAGTCCTCCTTGACGTCACACGGAGCCCCACAGTAATAGCCCGCGGGGCCGTAGGAAACGCAGGCCTGGCCCCCGTCCGCGCCGTGGGGGTGGCAGTCGGCGTTGGCCTGGCAGGGGCGGCACAACTCAACAAACGGTGGCACACAGATATACACCTGGTCGGGGAGGCTGGGCACGTGAAGCGCACATTCCCAGTCAAAAGGGCACTCTTCGATGCAGGTCGGGGTACAGACCCGGCCTTCCGCAGTCTGGATGCAAAACCCCTCGTCACAGTCCAGACCGGTGGCGCACGGATAGCCCGGTTCCCCTGGAGCAGGCTCCCACATGATGTCCAGTTCAACTTCGAATATGTCCCAGCCCGTCTCATCGGTGGCAACGTCCGCTACCTCCGGGAAGGACACTTCAAGGGGGCTGAGCTCGGCGAGGGACCGTTCGTCGAGCGCGTCTTCCGCCAGATCCTGCAAAAGGGATTCTTCGGTTCCCCCACAGCCCGGGAAAACCACCAGAACCACCAGAAAGATGAGTGCTTTGTTTTTCATACTGCCCTCTTCAGTTGTCCATGGAGTATACACGACCGGTTCCGCGGCATCCAGCAGACTTGACGAAGCGACGTGAACCCCGTCCCAACCCGCCTGGTTCGGCAAAGGCATTTCAAACGCCGCCTCTGTGAGGTAGAATGATAAACCGATGTTGTTAACACGTGGAGGATCACATGGCCCACCGTTTGTTGGTTCTGACCGCCGCTTTGGTGGCGTTGGGATGTCCGGCCGTTGCACTTGCCGACTTCGGGGCGGAGATTCAGCAACTCTCGTTCTCCGGCAGCGCCGTGGTGGGCGAGTGGATCAATGTCAACGTGAAGGTGAAGAACCTGTCGACCCCCGATTCGGGGTACGGCGGCGACGCCACGTTCTGCATAACGTGCAACATCGACCCCCCCGGCTTCTGGAACGACTTTGACCAGGAGAAGACGGGTCAATCGTTTGGCTTGTACCAGACCAAGACTGTGGCCATGCCTTCCTTCCTCCTGGATGATGATGGTGATTGGGACTTGAAGTGCGAGGTGAAGGATTCGGGGTGCGGCAACTCGTTTGCCTCCAAGACCGGGTATATCCCCGTCGAACTGGCGAGCTGTTCTTCCCTGGGTTACCCCCTGGGGCCTTGCGGGGGTGCGGACAACGACGGGGACTGCAAGGACAACTACGACGAAGTGTGGAAGTGTGTGGATACCGGCGCCATCAACTGCTGGCAGCTCATTGATGACTGCTCCAGCTCGGAAGTGTGCCATGACCAGTTGGGCTCACCGGCCGAATGCATCGGTGCTGGACATGAAGACTACTGCTCCGCCCTGGGCGACGTTGGGGATGCGTGCGGTCATGGAGAATCGGATTGCGATACCAACGGCCAGTGTGCGGGCAACCTGGTGTGCAGTGGTCCGGTGTGGCCTTACTCCGGCATGGACGGCTGTTGCTGGCCGGGCGAGGAGTGGAATGGCGAGGTTTGCCTGGTCAACGACTGCCCGGCATTGGGTTACCCTTTGGGCGAGTGCGGCTCGGCCGACTCTGACGGCGACTGCAAGGACGGCTTCTCCGAGGTGTGGGTGTGCGTGGATGCGGGGCCGTTGAACTGCTGGGAGAAGACGGAATCGTGTGCAGGCGACGAAGTTTGCAGCGACGGCTTCGGTAGCTCGGCTACGTGCGTGTGGCCCGGCCACGAGGATTTCTGCGACGCCATGGCCGATGCTGGAGAAGGTTGCGGATATGGCGAGTCGGACTGTGACTTCAACAGCGAGTGCGAAGGGGAACTGGTGTGCAGCGGCCCGGTGTGGCCCAACTCCGGCATGGATGGTTGTTGCTGGCCGGGAGAGGAGTGGGACGGTGATATCTGTCTTCCCAACGATTGCGGTGCGTTGGGTTACCCCTTAGGCGAATGTCCCATGGCTTCCGCCGCCGGCGCATGCAGCGCCGATTTCTCGGAAGTCCGGGAGTGTGTGGATGCCGGGCCGGTGAACTGTTGGACCCTCAAGGAGGGCTGTGGAGCCGGCGTGTGCTACGTGTCGGCCTGGGACGGTGCGGCTTCCTGTGTGTTCGACGGGGATGACGCTTATTGTTCGGCGATGAAGAAGGCGGGCAGCGGCTGCGACCACGGGCAGTCCGACTGCGACCTTAACAGTGATTGCCTCGGCGAGCTGGATTGCAACGGCCCGGTGTTCCCGTTCCAGGGTAACGACGGCTGCTGTTGGCCGGGCGAAGAGTGGAATGGAGAGATCTGCCTTGTGGATGACTGCGGGGCATTGGGCTATCCCTTAGGTGAGTGCGATTCCGCCTCCTCCGATGGCGAGTGCATGCAGGGGTTTGCCGAGGTGTGGGAATGTGTGGACGCCGGTCCGTTGAACTGCTGGAACCAGAAGCAGGTCTGCTCGGCGGCCGGGGTTTGTTACGACGCGACCATGAGTGCCGCGGTGTGTGTCGACCCGGGCCACGAGGACTTCTGCAAGGCCAAGAAGGACGCGGGCAGCGGGTGCACGCTGGGGCAGTCGGACTGCGACTTTGACAGCGAATGCGTCGGCGCCCTCGTATGCGCCGGACCGGTGTGGCCTTTCGGCGGCATGGATGGGTGCTGCAACGCTGAAGACGAGTGGGATGGTGAGAAGTGTGGCGACGAGCCACCGCCACCGGACGACTGCCCCGACGGCTGTCTCGGCATCGGCGAGTTGGTGGATGAATTCGACTATCCGTTCACCGAGACCATTTCAGACAGCGGGTTGTGGAAGAAGCAGTCCCACGACTGGCTGTGCCCGCTGGACGAGACTCTGGTGACGGCTGAAGACGGAATGGCCGTGCTGAAGGTGCCGGGAGGAGGTGGCTCGTGTGCGCAGATGGACAGCACCAGCAACGACTTCTTCTACGGGGCCTACCGGGCCTCAATCAGGACGTCTCCCAACAGCGGTCTGTGCGGTGCGTTCTTCTACTATGGTCCCAACGGCGAGTCGGAAATTGACGTGGAGATTCTCAGCAAGGAGCAGAACCTCCACCGGGTTCACTTCGTGACTCATCCATCGGGAGAGGGAGAATGCGGCACCCCGGCCCACAAGTGCGTGGACATGGATGTCGACCCGAGCGCGGACTTCCATGTGTACGGGTTTGACCTGTATCCCGACAAGGTGCTCTTCTTCATCGACGACGTGCAAGTGGCAGAGATTACCGAGAACGTGCCGGCCAACCCGGGAACGGTGATTATCAGCAACTGGACCGGCAATGAGTGGTCCGGCCCGGCTCCGGCAGACGATTCGTTCATGTTGGTGGAGTGGGTGGAATATGTACCCTTCGGCCTCTGCGAGATCTGCAGTCAATGCGGCAACGATATGGTGACCCTCAACGAGGAATGTGACGGTGCGTTCCTCAACGGCGCGACCTGCGAGCTGATCGGTTTGCCGCCGGGCGAGCTTTCATGCACCGGTCAGTGCGGTTTCGATAGTGCAGGGTGTGAAGGCCAGGCCGGCTGCGGAGATGGAGCCTGCGGCCCCACTGAGGATTGCGACACCTGTCCGGCAGATTGTCCCGGCTGCTGCGGCAACAGTAGCTGCGAGCCCGATGCGGAGGAGAATTGCGAGAGTTGTCCGGCCGACTGTGGCGAATGCCAGGGCAGTTGTGGCAACGGCGCCTGTGATCCGGGCGAACATTGCGTCAACTGTGCTCAGGATTGTGGCGAGTGTTGTGGCAACGGGCAGTGCGAGCCGGCGTACGGGGAGGACTGCGAAGAGTGTCCTGCCGATTGTGAGCAGTGTCCGCCCAAGTGTGGCAACGGCGCGTGCGACGGGGGCGAGAGCTGCCAGAGTTGCGCGCTTGACTGCGGGGAGTGTTGCGGCAACGGCCAGTGTGAGCCGAATCTGGGCGAGGATTGCGAGTTCTGCCCCGAAGACTGTGGGGAGTGCAAGGACAAGTGCGGCAACGCCGCGTGTGATGCCGGTGAAAACTGCGCCAACTGTCCGGGGGATTGCGGCAATTGCTGCGGCAACGGCCATTGCGAGCCTGCTTTCGGTGAAAACTGTGGCGCCTGCGCAGTCGACTGCGGCGCGTGTCCTACTACTTGCGGCGACGGTCAATGCCAGGAAGGGACGGAAGGGTGCCAGGTGTGCCCCGGGGACTGCGGCACCTGCTGCGGTAACGGCAAGTGCGAGCCCGGGTTCGGCGAGGATTGCATCTATTGTAAGTGGGATTGCGGCGAATGCCTCGACACCTGTCCCAACGGGCAGTGCGACGGGGAGGAAACTTGCGCCAACTGCCCGGACGACTGCAGTTCCTGCTGTGGCAACGGCTTGTGCGAGTCTGCCTTTGGCGAGAGTTGCGGCGCCTGCCCCGCGGATTGCGGCGCGTGCCCGGCGACCTGCAAGGACGGCATCTGTCAGGACGGAGAAACATGTCAGGCGTGCCCCAGTGATTGTGGCGCTTGCTGCGGCAACGAGGCTTGCGAGACCTACTTCGGCGAAGACTGCGTCTACTGCCCCGAGGACTGCGGTGCGTGCGGTTGTGATCCTGACTGCACGGGCAAAGTGTGCGGGGATAACGGCTGTGGCGGGTTCTGCGCTCCCGGTTGTGCCGCGGGCCAGACTTGCAGCAACGGCCAATGCATGGCGGCTCCGGCCGTTGAGTCCGGCGCTGACGTGATTGGTACCGACACACCGGGTTTCATCACCCTCGAAGAACCTAACGGCTCCGGCGGTTCCAAGGCAGGAGGGTGTGGGATGAAGCCTGCGAGCGGCCCGGCGCCACTTTCCATTTTCATGGTGCTGGTATTGGCATTAGGGTTGTATGCGTTGCGGCGCCGCGGGCACGGAATCTAGCTGCAAGTCGAGGGATTCGAGCATGCAATATGACCGGTTAGACTTGTATTTCATGACGGGGACAGGCAACACCCGCCGGGCCGCGCTGTTCATGGCGGACGAGGCCGAGGCCACGGGTGTGCCGGCGACCGCCCATGCCATTTCCGGGGTGAAGCCGATGGAGCCGCCCCCTGCGGGCCCGACAGGCCTGCTGGGGCTGCTCATGCCGACACACGGCTTCACCGCTCCCTGGCTCATGATGAAATTCGCGGCCCGGCTTCCCCGCGGCGAAGGGCGGCACGCCTTTTGTGTGACCACGCGGGGCGGGCTCAAATTCGGCCGTTTGTTCACTCCGGGGATCGGCGGAACCGCGGTGTTCCTGATCGCCCTGATGTTGTTTGTGAAGGGTTACCGGGTGAGGGGCGCCCTCGGTCTCGACATGCCCTCCAACTGGACTTCCCTCCATTCCGGCCTCAAGGAAGAGACTTCTCGTCCCATCATCGCCAGGGCGGAGAAGAGATCCAAGCGCTTTGCTGGAACCTTGCTGGCGGGCAAGCTGTCGTGGTTCACCTGGTCCAACCTCTACGATCTGGTTTTCGGTCTGCTGCTGCTGCCCGTCTCCCTCGGATACCTGGTGGTTGGGCGGTTGGCCCTGGCCAAGCTGTTCTTCGCCACCAATGAATGCAACTCCTGCGGTATTTGCGAAGCAAACTGCCCGGTTGCCGGGGTGAAGCTCAGAGGGACTCGCCGGCCTCTCCCCTACTGGACCTATCACTGCGAAAGCTGCATGCGTTGCATGGCCTACTGCCCCAAACAAGCCATCGAGGCGAGCCAGTCATACGGCGCCGTCGTGGTCGTGTTGTGCACGCTTCCGGCAGTAGCCTACGCCCTGGAGCGACTGGCCGCGTGGTGGCCGCAACTCGCGGCGCTCAACGGCCCTGCGGGGCTCCAGGTGTTCGGCATTGCCTGGGCGATCCTGGTGGTGGCCGTCTCCTACGTCTTCTTCTACCTGCTCAGCCGTATTCCACCGATCAATACGCTCTTCAAGTACACTACTCTGACCGTCATATACAAACGTTACAAGGAGCCTGACACCAAGCTGTCACATCTGAAAAGTGGCAAGTAGGGTTGTTCTACTGCAGGTATCGAACGCACCGGACGCGCAGTGACTCTGATTCGTCGGTGGCGTCCACGTCCTGGTCGATGAAGTTGATGGCGTAATAGTCGTTGTTGCTTTCGGGTTGGTGGGTGGCGGACCAGTACCAGCCGCATTGTCCTATGAGGCCTGCCTGCCAGTGGCAACCCTCAATGGCCGCCCCCGACAGGATGGTCTTGAGTTGTTCAAAATTCGGCAGGAACCAGCTACTGCTGCCGCCCCAGTCCAGGTTGTCACAGTGGTTCAGGGCCTCAGCCTGGTTGTAGAGCCCGTCGCCGGGCGGATTCTGCCAGACGAGCCCGCTGTTCTGGTCGTAGAGACCTTCCACGCAACTGCCGTTGTGGCAGGTGCCGTTGTCGCCGCATTCGCCGCACAATCCGCCGCAGCCGTTGGCCCCGCACGACTTACCCTCGCAGTTAGGTGTGGTTGTCAAGCACCTTCCATCAAATAAATACCGGACTGGCGGATACAA
>CAZVFX010000119.1:12820-22018 GCA_964626565.1 uncultured Myxococcales bacterium | reverse complement strand
GCTTTGGTCTCGGTGTGGGTGCGGCCGGCGCGGGGGATGATGGGGAGGAAGGGGTTGTCTGAATCTTCGAGGATGAGGGGGGCGTACTGGGTTTCGAGGCTTTCGTAGACGCACTCGCCTTTGATGTCCAGGCCGCACTGGCCCGTTTTGGGGTCGTCGTCATCCTTGAGGCAGACCAACGCCTGGGCGGCTTCGGGACAATCGGATTTCGTGGGATTGCCTTCTTCGTCATATTTGGGTTTGCACTCGTGCTCGCAGAAGAGAGGATAACCCTTGGGTGCGTTGTAACCGCCGCCATCCAGGTCAACGAAAACCGGATTGGTAATCGCAAAGGGGAAGACCGGGAAATAGTCGGGCACCACCGGTCCCATGGGCAGTGAGAAACCTTCAGGAATCATCGCGGCGAACGCCAGGGAGACGATTTCGGGCAGCAACAGATGGCCGAACGACAACGTACCGTACACCGGCGTCATCAAGTGCTCATCATCCAACCCCATGGCGACCACCACGTACCAGGAATCCTTGGCAGGCTTGCCCAGGTTGAGAATCCCGTGATAGTCCACGATTTCTTCCGGCTTGCCCGCCAGGACGCCGTCGTTGCCGCCAAAGTCTTCGACGTAAAGAACGCGCTCCAGGTAGCCGTTGCGGTAGATCTCCACCCGGTCGACTCCAAACCATGACGGGGTCTGGATCTTCAGCTTCATATCCACGGTGTCGCCCTGCATGATCACCGTGTCGCCGGGGCCGCCGCCTTCCACCTCGAAGGTAACAAAGGGCCCCGTCGTCGACAACGCATTTCCAGCTTTCAAATTGACCACCGTTTCCCTTATGTCGATCAGGTCAGGCCGATCTGTTGAGGAACGAACGTAGGTACGGGGGAGCCCAGCTTCCTTGAATACCCCATGGGAATCGGAGTTGCCCATGCCGGTCTTGAACAAGCCGTGATTCAACAGCCGGAACCACAGGTCGATAACGCCGTACCGGTCGGTACAAGGGTCTTCCAAATTCTCGGGCGGCACATCCATGGCCAGGGCGTGCTCCAGCGAGCAGAACTCCGACGCGCCGGGGTCTTCGTCCAGAGAAATGAACCTGTCGTTCTGCTCCACCACGGTCCGCTGGAGCATGTGCCGGATGGCGTACTTGGCGAATGCAAACCTCGCGGCCTCCTTGCAATCGTGCACGGTCACTTCTTCACTGTCGCACGCGTCCTCCAACTCGTTGACCATGTTGCCCGCCCACCGGCAATGCTGTCTGAGATCCAGGTCTTCGACCAGGCCGTCACATTCCGCAGGAACCTGCAGGTCCTTGCAAACGCCGAGCACCTGGGCCTTGGCGTTCTTGTCGAACGGGTCCACGGGCGAACCAACCAACCGGATTTCAGCCACACACCGGTTGAAATCGTTCACCTCTCTTACCGTGGGGATGCGCAAGAACTCGAACCGCTTGGCGTTCATCAACTCCATCGCGTCGAAGTCGCAGGACACCTTCCGGAACGCGGGATTGGGCAGCACCCGCACATCGATTTCGTTGTTATCCAGGAAGTGCTGCAACGCCGGGTCGCTCTTGGCGAAGGTCTCGACGAGGTTCCAGTTGTCGTCGAGAAGAGTCTGCACCCCGCTGATGTCCATGCCGAACACCTGCATCGGCCTGTCCAGGGTGAACTGGTCCAAACCCATCTGGCTGAAATAGCCCATCACGCCGTCGGTGGGATGGTTGGCCTGGATGATGGTATGCTCGGGGCCGAATTGCCCTATTTCGCGTAGCGAATCGAAAATCTCCTGAGCGCCCATGCAGATCCAATCGATGGCCCCGTAATCCGGGATCTTCATATGGTCGAAGCGAAGTGGGTAAGCGTTAAAATGGCCCAACTCCATGGTGGACAGTTCGGTGCCTACCATGCTGGTGAGCCAGTGCTCCAACCCCAGTTCACGAATGTACGGCTCGTAATCCACCAGCACGTCGTGGTCGCTCGATACCACCAGTTCAAGACCTTCCACCGCGGACGCAATTACCCGGGTTTCCAGGGGCAGACCCGAGTCCATGCTGGGCATGGCGTGGAGGTGAAAATCACCCCCTACCCACCCGGAGGTATCCACCTCACGGTACACCGTCGCGGTCAACACAACTTCCTGGCCCGCAGGAGCGACGAAAGGGTTCACCTCGTAAATGCTGTATTCTATTCCGCGAGAAACCACCACGCGGTAGAAGCCCGGCTCGATTTCGATGGTACCACTGCCGTCCTTGGCGTGAACGAGCTTGCGGATTCCGTCCTGGTAGCGGGAGTCTCCCAATTCGACTTTGCGCACTCCGTCCCGCCGCAACGGCTGCAGGTCGTTCCCCGGGTCGAGGCTGATGAAGGTGAGCTTGGCCGGCACCAGGTTGCCCTTTTCGTCCTCCACCCGGAAGACCACCTTGGCAACGCTGGGAATGACTGCGTACACCGACGTGGTTTCCCCTTCCTCCACCGTGATGCGGTAGAGTTGAGACATGCCGTTGTCCTTTTCCCGGGCCACCAGCATGTACTCACCGGGAAGAGCGTAGCCGCCGAACCTTCCGTCGTGCACCGGGTCGGTGCCGACATCGGTCTGCCAGTGATTGACGATCCCGGGCATTCCCGCCCTGTCAATCTGGCCGTCGTGGTCTGCGTCAACCTGTGAATCGAGAACGTTGCAGCTCAGCAAGTCCTCGTAGGAATCCCACGGGCACAGCTTCTGAAAACACTGGCCTTCATAACAGTAGCTGTAACCCTTGAACTTGGTGCAATCCAGGTCCGAATCGCACGTCCCGTCCCCTTTGGCCGAGGCGCTCATCTTGTGCTCAGGCGGCAGAGAAATGAGGAACACGTCTGCGTGGGAAATCGCGGCGCCGGTGGATTCATCCATGACCAGGCCCGAGACCCTGCCCACTCCGTTGGGGTCGCCCGATTCCGGATCAATACCGTTCTTCACACCGTAGAACACGTCCAACGCGGAGCCCACATCCCCTTCGCCAACCGCGAGATAGCGGGTGAAATTCCAACGCCGTACATCATCACACTCGGCATCATCTTCGTCGGACTGCAAACACTGTGCGCCGGAGCCCACCACCACCGTTGCCGAGCTGGTAATGAGCGGGATGAGGATCTTTGAGCTCACCCCTTCCGCCGCACCTTCCGGGTCTTTGGTGAAATAGACATACGAGACGTTCTTGCCCACGGCCGCGGCAAAATCAAAGGCCATGGGATAGGTCAGGGAGTCCCTTCCCTCGTACAGGTCGTCAAAGATGCGTCTCGCCTCGTCGAAGCCCAACCCCGGAAGGAAGACGTTGGTCTTGGCTCCGAAGAAGAGGAAGTCCCCGCCCACCAGGCCGCCGGAGTAAGTGCCCGCAGACAGGTCCATGCCCAGCAACGGGCCTAACAGGCCGGCCAGAGTCTCGGACAACGGGTGGATGTCGCCGGCGATGTACTCCAGCATGGGTCGCGATCCGGTCAAGATCTCCAACTCGCGCCCCTCGTCGCACTCGCAAACTGGGCAGATGTGCGCCACCCCTTCCGAGTCCACCTGCCGTTCCAGTTTGTAGGAGTCCTTCGTAAACTCCCCATCGCCATCGCACGCCTTGTCGCACTTGAACTCCCCGCAATATTCGTCCGCAGGGATTTGGCGATACGCCGCGGTCTCGATCTCTACATACTGGTTGCCCGGTTGCAGACGGTAGACGGTTTCAAAATAGAACTTCATCTTGAGTTCCTTGAACAACACCGACAGAAGGTCGTTGCCCAGGATCTTCAAGATGTCGAACATCATTGCCCCTTCACCGGTAACCCTCACTTCCGCCGACTCGCCGTCAGAGCCGTCAGCCAGGATCTCCACACCGTCCGGCTGGGGATTCGGAGTCAGGAGATTCACGGTGGGGAACAGTTCGGCAAAGGCGTCCAGACCGGTGCCGTTGCGGTATTCCGCTTCAGGCCGCACCAGGTCGATATCGATGAGAGAGCCGCCGAAAATCCCAAAGGACCATGAGTGATTGATGTCGCCGATGACTATGCGCAACTTGTCGTTCTGCAGCAGAAAGTCACCGATCTGCCCCATGGACGACGGTCCGCCCACAAGCTGCAGCGCGGAATCGGTCTTCACTGCCTGGAGTTTCACCTCCGGCTCCTCGCCGCGGCATCCCACGGCCAGAAGAGCCGTGACGATGGAGGCAAACAAGAAGAGAACGGGGTCCAGGGTCAGGGTCCAGGGTCCAGGGTTCAGTCGAGAGGCAAGAAACGACAAGCGACCTCCGGTGTTCTTTCTGGCTTGTGCTTGCATGAAGACCTCGCCTAAAACGCTATGCCGATCTGGGTGAGCAGGATGTCGTTGTCTACTTCGACGCCGTCGGGTTCCATGCGCATCTGGTAATCCGCCTGGAATTTTACGAGGTTCTCCAGGGCGTACAGGTTGATGCCGAAGGAGGCGATCCGCTCGTTGCCCTCGTCATCCAAGTCATGGTCCGCATCAAGCCATTCGTAGCGGAAGTGGACCCCCAGCAGCCTTTTCAGAATTGTGTAGTCCCCCTCGATGAACCAGGCGCTGTTGGTGATGTCGGCCACGCCCACTTCATGTACCGGCTTGTTGGGGTCCTCGGCCGCGCCGCTGGTCTCGTACAGATAGCCGCCCAGCACTGAAAAACCGTGGCACTTGAAGTGCAGGTCTCCGGCCAGCCCGTGGGTCTTGCGGGTGGTGCCGTCGGAGTAAAAATAGCCGCCGCCCAGGTTGAACCTCGCCTCGCTCGATTTGTCCACATCGGCCACGGTATCGTCCAGTGTGCCTAAAGGTGCAAAGTCCAGCCGGGCGCCGTAGGCGAACCTTCCATACCGATTACCAAGGGACTGCCCGATCTTCTCGTAGCCGGCGTGGAAATTGCCCTCGGCCCGGTGTACGGAGTTGTAGACACCTACCTGCAGCCGCACCCGGTCATCCCACATCTCGGAATGGAGCAACGCTCCCGCCTGGCGTCTGGGCGCCATGGCCCGGACACCAAACGGCCTTACGATGAGGGACTGATAGGCCGAGGAAATGAGGGTACTGCGCGTCCACGGCAGTTCCAACGCACCAGCCTTGAGGCCAAAGTACCGGGTCGGAGCATAGTCGAACCATGCGTCCAGCAGGTTGCCGCCGCTGTCCTCATCATCGTGCAATTCGGTGGCCAGTCCGAAAGACAGGTGCCGGTAGAGCTGCCCCTGAAACTTGATGCGGGAGCGCCTCAGCCGGAATCCTTCCTGTTCGGCCACGTCGCCGTTGGAAAGCAGGCTGTCCAGCCCGGTGTAGTGAGCTGTCTGCACCTGGAGTTGCCCACCAATCTTTACCCAGGCTTCGCCGTTTTCCACCACCAGCAAACCGGGTGGGCAATCTTCTTCGCAGGCCTTTTCTTCGGCGAACACCGGACAAGCGGCAAGGACAAGCACAATCATAAGAGCAGAAACGGACGCGCGGCGCATGGATCTCCCTCCATATTTCAAAGACCCGAGGAGTCTAACAACGCGCACGGCGCGTTACAAGGAAAATGCGGGTCCAGGGTCAGGGTCCAGGGTCCAGAGAAACAGCAGAAACCAGCGTCTTCTGAAGAGCTGCCTTTGAGCCCCTTGTCTCGCCTTCAACCCCGGAACCTGTCCCTGGACCCTGGACCCGCCTTTGCTTTCTACGGACACTCCAAATATACTTCCACATCGTCGATGTAAGCCTTATGATTCGGATTGCCGCCGTCGCCGACGAAGTACTCCAATTCGACGACGGGGGACTGGCCTGACCAGGGGAGCAGGTCGTAGGTGAACATGGTCCATTCCGGCGCCGCTTCACACGCGGACGCGACCCGGATGCCGTTGACGTAAATGGAAACCCCCATCCATGAGCAATCCATGATGTTCCAATCCACCGTCTTATAGTGGAATTTTAACACGGAACCCTCCCACGGAATGACGGGTAGTGGCGGAAGCACTGCCACCGCGGTGTTGGTGCCTTTGCCCGCGATGAGAGATTGCTCGGGACTGAGCGCGTCTTCGGCGGTGACCGCCCACGATTTGCCGGGGGTCTTCATGAGGTTCCATCCCCACGCCACACCATCGTCAAAATCCTCTACGAGGGCCGCAGGATCGCAGCAATCGGAGAGAGGCTGATGCACGCATCCGCCGCCGGCCCCGCAAACGTCGAAAGTGCACATCCAGCCGTCGTCGCAGTCGCCGTCCTCTTCGCAACACACCGGCACCAGGTCGAAATTGTCGATCCAGCCCTTGTGACCGGGATTGCCCGTATTGGGAACGTTGTACTTGACCTGCAGGGTAACGGTCTGCCCGCCCCACTCGGCCAGGTCCAGGTTGAACGGCCCCCACTCGGGAGAAGTGGTGCACGCCGACCCTGCCGCCACACCGTTGACCAGCACCGTGATCCCCTGCTTGGCCTCACAGTCGATCAGCGCCCAATTCTCGGTGCGATAGAAAAAGGTGAACAACGCGCCGCTGGCCGGGATGTAGTGCTGGCCGGGAAGGGTCGCAGCCGATGGGGTTGCGGAAGCGTGGAGAGAGTATAGTCCGCCATCACCCTCCTCCATGAACAAGGTCCACTGACTCTGGCCCGGCTCTCCCAAAATCCAGTTCCAGGCAGAGCCCATCTCAAAGTCCTCCTGGAAGAGGGACATTCCACAACAGGCGGGGTCGCTTTCGTTGGTGCAGACACCACCGGCGCATGCATCTTCGGTGCAACCATCTCCGTCGTCGCACTGTTCATCGGCTTCGCAACAAACCTGAACCAGTCTAACATCGTCCACAAAGGCCTTATGGTTGCCGTTGCCGGGAGAGGTGACGGAGTAGGCAAGCCGGATGATCACCGTCTGGCCGACCCAGGGAGTCAGGTCGACTTGAGCCAACGTCCACGCCTCCGCCGGGTCACATACGGACCCCGCCTTCTGGTCGTTGACGTACACCGCGATCCCATCTGTTTCGCAGTTGAGCGCGTTCCAATCGACAGTTTTATACCAGAACTCGAAGTTCGCACCCGCCCAGGGGACGGTCACTTCTAAGGGGAGGGTTGCCACCGCCCCGTTTTCCCCTTTCCAGCAGGTAAGTGAGTAGCCGCCGCTCTTGGCGTCCTCTTCGGTGATGGACCACTCGAGCTGGCCGTCCTGGGTGAGCCCCCACTTGGGAGCGACGCCAAAGTCGAAGTTCTCGGCGAACACTTCCGGGTTGCAGCACTCTTCGTCGGGCTCATGGAGACATGCGCCCCAGAGTCCACACTCGTCCTCGGTACACGGGTTGCCGTCATCGCATTCCGAGTCCTCGTCGCAGCACGCCTGGACGAGTTGTATGTCGTCCAGCAACACCTTGTGTCCCTGATTGCCCTGGGCGACCAGGCTGTAGCCGATTTCAACGGTAACTTCCTGGCCCGCCCATGCACCGAGATCCAGGGTATACAGCGACCACTGAGGTGAGGGGTTGCTGCTCACCGCGGCCAGCGTCCCGTTGACGTAAACGGAGATGCCGTCCACCCCCCACGTGATAACGTTCCAGTTCACAGTCTTCATCCACATCTTCAGCACTCCTCCCGACGGTGGCAACACGTAGGTGCCGGGGAGGGTGAAGACCGCGGGCGAGTTGGCCTGGTCGCACAGCAGTCCGAACTGACCGGTATGTGGTTCCTCGCTGCTTACCGCCCACTTTTTCAAGCCGCCGGAGGAAAGCTCCCATCCCCAGGCGAGTCCGTCCTCGAAGTCCTGCTGGAGGAGGGCGGGGTGGCAGCAGCCGGGGTCAGGCTCATGGTAGCAGGCCCCATCGTCGCCACAACTGTCCGCGGTACAATAGTCACCGTCGTCGCAGTGGGAATCGCTGGTGCAGCACGGCGTTACGATATGCACCTCGTCCAGGTAGGCCCGATGGTCCGGATTGCCGTTGTTGCTCACGTCGTAAGCGATCTGCACCGTAACCGTCTGTCCTGCCCAGGCAGAAAGGTCGAGGGCATAGCCCTGCCAGAGGGGAGCGGGCTCACAAATGAGGTCCACAGCGGCCCCGTTGACGTAGACGGTGATTCCCATCCAGGAGCAATCGATTTCCAGCCAACCAACGGTGAGGTAGTGGAATTCCAGGGAAGCGCCGTTGTGCGGCACGACGAAGGGACCGGGGAGCGTGGCGGTAGCTCCATTGTGCCAACTGGTCGCGACCAGGGAGTATCCACCGTCAAAGACGGCGTCACCGGTGAGCTCCCATTTGTGCACCCCGTCGTCCGCCAGCGACCAGCCGAGCGCGGCAGTGTACTCGAAGCCTTCGAAGAGTGTGTACTTCGGGCAGCACTCCGATCCCGGTTTGGGTGCATACCAGCAGAAATTGTTCAGGCACAGGTCGTGGGTGCACTCGTCGTCCATGTCGGTGCAGTCCCCGTGGGATTGGCAGCACATATCGGTATTCCAGCAGACGTTGTCGGTGCAACTGTCCACGGTGCAGGGGTCTTCGTCGGTGCATTGGGCATCGAGGAGGCAGCAGTCGGGGATGGTGGTGTACTGGCACATGAACACCGCTTGTTCACACTCGCCGCTGGTGCAGGGATTGCCATCATCGCATGCGCCGCAATCGCCTCCACAGCCGTCGTCTCCGCACTCCTTTCCAAAGCACTCGGGATAGCAATCCACGCACACCCCGGAGCTGCAAAGCAGGCCGCCGGCAAAGCAATCCTCGCCGCCCGGCTCCGGGCCTTCTCCGGAAGGATCGCAGACGGTTGCTACCTGACCATCACACATCGGTTCTGCGGGCTCGCAGTTCCAGAGCAGGCATTCTCCGAGCTTGCAGTAGTGTTGCTCCGGGCAGGGGATCTCCTCGTAGCCCATCCCATCCACCGTACATACCGACGTGGAGGAAGCGGAAGCACAGAACTTCACCCCCGGGATACAGAGGGTATCCATGCAGGCTCCCTCGAAACAGTAGAGTCCCCCGGCGGCACAATCCTGGATTTCAGTCATCTCCTTACCCGCTGCATCGCAGGCAAACAGCACGTCTCCTTCGCATTCGGGTTCACCCGGAACACACGCCATATCGTGGCAGGCTCCGTCTTCACAGTACTGGACCGGCCCGCACTGCTCGGCCAACTCGAAGCCACTGCCGTTTTCGAGGCAGATGAACACCGCGTCATTCTCGCAGTAGACTTCGCCGGGAGTGCACTCGTCGTCCTGGCAGCTATCGTCGTTGCAGAACTGCTCGTC
>CAZVFX010000119.1:8501-12720 GCA_964626565.1 uncultured Myxococcales bacterium | reverse complement strand
CCCATGAGCGCTGATACGCGGTCGAAAACCGGCGTGGGGAGCAGCGCGCGGAGCGCGGGCGTAAACTTCACCACGAAGGGCTCCTTTATCACGTACTCACCTTTGCGAAAGGCCCGATAGCCCCGGGCCACCGCCTCGTCCGGCGAAAGCAAAGGCACGAGCTTGGGCGCCTTGACTCCTGCGAACATGCCGGTATCGACATAGCTGGGACAGAACACGGTGAAGCGGATGTCTTTGTGGCCGCTCAGTTCCATCTCCAGGCGTAAGGAGTCGGTGAGACCCAACACACCCCATTTAGCCGCGGCATAGGCCGGCATGAAAGGCACACCGATGAAACCGGAAGCAGAGCTTACATTGAGGATGTGTCCGCTACCTTGTTTGAGCATGTTGGGGAGAAGAGCCTTGGTGGTCCAAAGCAGGGCTTTCAAGTCCACGTCGATAGTGGCTTCGAGCATCTTATCCGCCATGTCCAGGAAGTTACCCGCGGCTACGACGCCGGCGTTGTTCACCAGGATGTCCACCACGCCAAACTGCTCCGCCACCTCTTCCGCGGCGTAATAGACGTTGGAGCGCTTGGTGACGTCCACCACCTGGGTAAACACGTCCCATCCTCGCGACGAAAACGAGGCTTCGGTTTCGTCCAACGCGTCCTGGTCGAGATCCCACAACACAAGTCTCGCCCCGTCCCCGGCAAAATGCTCTGCCCACAGCTTCCCCATTCCTTTCGCACCACCGGTTATGAGCACGGTCTTTCCAGCCACTTCCACTGCTTTTTCAAACATTTTTACCTCCCCTTAACATGGGAACGCGTGGACGATACCACGGGTGTTGGTGCGGAGCAAGACTCACGAGCCGGTGAAGAAACCGTCTATGAGGTGGGTGAGAGATTGACGATCGACCGCGGTGTGAATGTTGGCCCGGAACACGTGGCTGTGAGCCATGCCGCGGGAGTACCAGATGAGGTGCTTGCGGATCTGACGTGCGACTTTCAGTTCCTCACGACAGTGCAGAGCCAGAGCGAGGTGAAGATGGACGAGGCGGCCGAGTTCATCCGGAATACCTTGCGCCAGACGGTCGACGTCGAATTCGGGCGGCTCGCCAATGCCGGTCAGATCGGGTACCGGGTTGGTATCAAAGGCCGGTGTGGACAGGAGGCATTCCTTTCGCAGCCGCGCGATGATCTGGCTGAAGAGCCAGGGTCGGCCCAGCGCCCCCCTTCCGATCATGATCGCGTCGCAGCCGGTGGTTTCAAGCATGCGCACCGCGTCGTCCGGGGTCTTGATATCGCCATTGCCCACGACTGGGATGTTCACTCCCTCTTTCACCTTCTTGATGAGTGACCAGTCCGATTCGCCGCCAAAACCCTGAGCCCGGGTGCGAGGATGAAGGAAGACAGCCGCCAGCCCGGCCTCCTCTGCCAGTTGGGAGATCTCGAGTGCGTTGATGGTGTCCTTGGTCCAGCCGGCTCGGATCTTCACCGTGACGGGAATTTCAACCGCGGCCCGGGCCGCCTTCATTATCTCCAGGGCCAGGTCGGGAGTCTTCATCATGGCCGCGCCTTTACCGGACCTCACAATCTTGCGCGCGGGACACGCGAAGTTGAGGTTGATCGACGAGGCGCCGAGGGCCGCGGCCCGGCGGGCCGATTCGGCCATCAATTCCGGGTCGCTGCCGACGAACTGCACCGCCAAAGGCTGCTGCTGCTCCAACAGCTCTACCTCGTCGGAGAGCGGACCCATGATGTCCACTGCAGTAGCGTGGGCCGAAACCATCTCGCTCATGAGCGGGCCCGCGCCGAACAGGCGGCACAGAATGCGGCAGGAAGGGTCCGCAATGCCGGCCAGAGGCGCAAAGTGGACGCGGTTGCCTAAGATGATCTGGCTTGTTGACATCGGCTGGTGTCTCCTGGCGCGGCCCGGCGCTTACGCCTCTGGTGTCTCCTGGCGCGGCCCGGCGCTTACGCTTAGGGCTTGGTTAATTCCATTAGTAACGCGTCCTCACCGTCTTCGTAGTAACCTTTTCGCACCCCTGTGATGCGAAAGCCGAAACTTCGGTACAACTTGCGGGCGGGGACGTTGGAAGGCCGCACCTCCAGGTAGAAGTACTTCACCCCCCTCTCCATGCAATCATCGAGGAAGTGCTGCGTCAGACGCCGGCCGTAGCCACGCTTCCGAAAATCGGGATGAATCGCCACGTTCATGAGGTGGGCTTCGTCCAGGATCACCCGGAAGGTCACATAGCCGGCGTACAGGCCGTCGATTTCCACCGACAGCGCGTCCGAGATTGGCCCCGCCATTTCCGCCTCGAACATTTCCGGCAGCCAGGGACTCTCGAAGGAAACTCCCTCGATGGCCATGATTTCTTCCATATCGTCAGGCGTCATCTTCCTGATAAGCATACCTTCGCCTCCGGCGCGGATTCTAGCACAGAACGTCGTTGGCACGAATCCTTTCATCTGCTATCTTGCTGACGACCTGACATCACGGAGGTTCCCATGAGAATTTTACCCGTCATTATGCTGACGATTTGTTTCGCGACCACGGCTGTGGGCCAGGATTTCAAGTCGTCCCCCACGTCGGTGGTTCTGTACAAGAACGGTCTCTCGTGGATCGTTGAGGAGGGGCGGGGCGAAGCGGAGACTGAGTGGACCGGCACGTTACTGCATGCGGTGCCGCTGCTGGGCACGCTGGGAGTAACGCCCAGATCGGAAACCAGAGTGCTGGAAGTGAAGGGTAACCCCCGGATTTCAGCCGGGGAGTTTTCCACTCTTTCTTCAGTAATGGCTTCGAGGAGCGATAAGCGGTTGTGGATACGCAGCGGTGGAGCCACCAGGACCGGCAGGTTCGCGGGCCTGGTCAACGTCGGTCCCGGTGGAGTCACCGCGGTGTCGCTGGAGACCAAGGACGGCACCCTGCTGATACCGGTGGCCAAGATCGAGCAACTGGAGATGCAGCCCGAAGGGAAGGAGGAGCCGGTCACAGCCGACAAGAAGATCCGAATCAGGTTGAAGGGGAAGGGTGAAAAATTCCATCTGGGGATCAGCTATATGACGAGTGCCATCGGCTGGATCCCCTCCTATCGCCTGGAGATGGGGCAGAGCGACAAGGGGAAGCTCACCATGAATGCTCTGGTGATCAACAACGCCTTGGATCTGGCCTCGGTAGATGCGCAGTTCGCCACCGGTGAATCCACCTTTCCGTTCAGGTATGAACAGTCGCCGCTGTTCAACGCGTTGAGCGTCACCGAAGGGATCATGCGGGGAGTGATGAACCACACTACGGGTGCGAGAGGCGGCCAGGCCGGCTGGAATTTCCAGGCGATGAATGCGATGCCGGCCCAGCAGATGATGAGTGCGTCCAGCGGCCCCGGCGAGGTGACGCCGTCGGAGGAGACCTACCTGTACGGTCCTACGGAATTGACCCTGGCGCGGGGGGAGCGGGCGATGCTCCCCATCGGTGCGGGGAAGGTGCCGGCCCGGCTCATCTACTCCTGGAAGGTGCCCATGTATCTCGGAGACCTGGAGCAGGGCAACGACGCCTGGCTGGCCGCGCTGATCACCAACAAGTTGGACTTCCCGCTGACCACCGGTCCCATTCTCATTACCAAGACCGGCCGGCCGCTGGGCCAGGGAGTGGTCAACTACACCCACAAAGGGGGCGAGGCGGTGATCCCCATTTCAATTGCATCCGCAGTCCTGTGCAAGGCGGAGGAGAGAGAGGAGGACAGGTCCAACAGCAGCTTGAAGTTCCTAGGGTCGCGGTGGGCCCGGGTCACGGTGAAAGGCACTCTCACCATCAACAACCGGCGGGGCAAGGACATCACCGTCCGAGTGGAAAAACCGGTGATGGGAAAGGTGAAGGCCGCGGGCAACAAGGGAAAAGTGGACGAGCAGATCATTTCGACCAGGGACCCCAATCCGAAGTCAACGATCCACTGGACGATTGATGTGAAGAAGGGGAAGAAGGTGAAGTTGGCCTATGAGTATGAGGCGTTGCATCAGTACTAGCCGCAGCAGGCGGCTAGTGGCTTGGGGCTTGGGGCTTGGGGCTTGGGCAACATCAACAGCAAGGACGACGGCCAACGGCTGACAACCAGCCACTAACCACTAGCCACCAGCCACTAGGTATTGACCGAAATGACGGTACATAGTAAGTTGCTCTCGTATTTTCGGGGGGGCGTATATGCGTTGTACCTGGGTAGTTGTCTTACTGTTGCTCTT
>CAZVFX010000119.1:0-8401 GCA_964626565.1 uncultured Myxococcales bacterium | reverse complement strand
TTTTCGGGGGGGCGTATATGCGTTGTACCTGGGTAGTTGTCTTACTGTTGCTCTTTTCCGCATGTGCTGAATGGCACGACAGCCCGAGCCTTGAGGGGCAGGAAATCCGCATCACATTCCTGCACACGTCTGACATCCATTCCAGGCTGCTGCCTTTCCGAGCCCAGGTTACCTACACTGATGCGACTATGGGTTTGGAGCAGGAAAATGCTCCGTTCGGCGGCATTGCGCGTCTGGGCTATCTGATCAATCGTGAGCGGGCCAAGTCCCACCGGGTACTGTACCTGGACTCCGGAGACATTTTTCAGGGTGCACCCATTTTCAACGTTTTCGACGGCGAAGCGGAATTTCGGGCCATGAGCTATCTCAACCCGGACGCCATGGTCATCGGCAACCACGAGTTCGATACGGGCCTCACGAACCTCATCAACAAGGCCAAGGAGTGGGTGTCCTTCCCCATGCTGGCAGCCAACTACTACTTCATGCCGGACAACGAGTTGGGGGCGCGGGCCCAACCGTTCACCATCATCAACGTTGACGGCGTGAAGATCGGCGTCATCGGGGTTGGTGATTTCAGCTCTCTGTCATCGCTGAGCGACATCGGCAACAGCCTGAAGATGATGCCGATCAACCCCATCGACACTGTCAACGACTACGTCGGAATCCTGCGGCCCGCGGTGGACATGGTTGTGCTGCTTTCTCATGCTGGTTTGCGCCACGACCAGGAGATCATCGCCGGAACCTGTGGTGTGGACATGGTTTTCGGCGGGCATTTGCACATCGTGCTCGACCCGCCCAAGACGGTGAAGGACAATTGCGGCAACGATGTTCTGCTGGTGCATTCCGGCGCGTTTGCGAAGTACCTCGGACGATTGGATGTGGTGACCAAGCGGGACAGCAACGGGACGCTTAGAGTGCTCAGCCACGAATACGAACTGTTCCCCGTGGATTCCACCGTGCCGGAAGAGCCGAAACTGGCTGAACTGATGGAGCACTATCGGCTGAAGCTGAACCAGGTCATCGACCTGACGTCCGTGTACGGCTATAGCCCGAAGCTGTTGACCAAGTACGGATACGAGGGTGGGGATTCGTCCCTGGGCAACCTGGTGGCAGAGGCGATTCGAAAATACGCCCGGGTGGATATCGGGTTCACCAACACGTTGGGGATCCGGTCCAACATGTATCCCGGGCCCATCACGTTGGACGACATGTTCAACATCTTCCCGTTCGAGAACTCCATCGTGCTCATGTATATGGCCGGGACCGATCTTCGTGAGCTCCTGAACTACAATACCCGGCGTTCGTCGGGCCGCGGTTGCGTGAGCCAGATGCAGGTCTCGGGCCTTGAGTTCGTCATGAACTGCAACGCGAACCCGCCGCCCTTCTACTTCGATTGCTGGGACGAGAAGCTGGTACCCTGCGTCAATGGTTGCGAAGGTTCATCCAAGTATGACAAGTGCATGAAGGGGTGCGTCAACGAGGACTTCCGCACCTGCGTACAATCCGCGTCCGGGATGATCGAAGACAAATTGTGCCTGGACTACTGCCTCCCCATCGCAGCCGACGACGGGCTGTTCGAAGACATGAAGGAGTGCCTTTACGACTGCTTCCCCCGGGCGGAGGAGTTGTACCTCAACGAATGCCCCGACCCTCTCACCGAGTCGACTGAAGAGTGCGGAAAGCAGCCCATCGTGGGTAACTCCATGTACGAAGTCGCGACCAACGACTACATCGCCCACGGCGGGTCGGGCTTCTATATGTTGAAAGCCAATTCCACCCAGTCGGACACGGAGCTGCCCCTGCGGGACGCAGTTCTGGAAGTGATAATGACCAGCGGTTCGTGCCTCGATTTCTGCACCGACCTGGATGGAGATTCGGACCTCAGCGCCTGCTCGGTGTTCCAGGGTTGTCTCGACAAGGTCGGGGAGTTCTACTCGAGCTTCTGTGAAAAGGTGGACAAGACGGGGGGCAAATTCGGAGGCATGTCTCAGGGGTGTGCGGCAGACACTGGTGAGTGCTTCGACGATTCGGACTGCTATTACCCCGACGTCGATTGTGCCGATGGCGGGTGCGCCAAGTGCGAATCGGCGGCCCAGTGCATGTCGGAAGACCTCGAGTCGCTGTGCGTGGACGGCCGCTGTGTCAAGTGGGACCACGTCTGCTCCAACAGCCGCTGCACCCGCCGCTGCGAAACCGACGACGACTGCCCGGGAGACGCGCCGGGCGCCCAGGCTCAATGCGTGAAAGGTCTTTGCGCCCCACCCCCTGCGCAGTCCTGTCTGTCCGCTGGGGAATGCATAAACCCCTACAAAGTCTGCTATTCCGAGGCGCCTATCTGCCAGTTCGACACCGACTGCGGCGGCGCGGCCATCTGCCGCAGCAAGATGTGCATACCTGACCGGACGCCGTGCGGCAGCGACGCGGATTGCGACGGCGACTGGTTCTGCAGCTTCGGCCTTTGCTCGCCCGGCAAGTTGGGCTGCCAGAAGGATGGAGACTGTGGAGACGGTGGTGAATGCAGAGGGGGTATATGCACCGCCTCGTGCGGCAACTGCTCTGCAGAGTCGGACTGCCCCGCGGGCCTGAGTTGCGTCAAGAACCTGTGCGTTGCGGTGCCTGCCGAGTGCGTTGACTACCGATGCCGTTTGAAATGCACCAAGAACAGCGGGTGCAAGTCAGGAGAGATCTGTTCTTCAGGGCTATGCCTGCCGGGCATGTGCCTGCAGGAACTGGGGGCTGAAGATCGTTGCCTCATGAACGCGGAGTGGTTCGCCCAGCAAACCTGTATCAACACCGGTTGCGTAGATTCGAGAGTGGACGGCAGAATCGAACGTATTCTGCCGGAGAACCTGGATGAGCTTCAGTTCGGATTCATCCCCAACAACCCGGAAGATTATGATCCGTTGTAAGGAAAAGACAGGGTCCAGGGTCCAGGGTCAGGGTCCAGGGAGAGGCAGGCTTGCTCTGCTCGCCTGTGCGGCCGTGGCCGTCGCTATTGCCGCGGGGTGTGCGGAGGAAGGGCGGGATTGGAATCCGCCGGATTTGCACTCTTTCAGGGTGACCCTGGGAGACGGTCCCGGCGCGGTTTCGACGGGGGAGGCGGGAAAACCTGTGCCTTACGTTTCGGGCACTTCGTGCGACACCGCGACCTGCCCGGGCAACGAAGAGTGCCTGGGCTACTGCTCCATCTCCGGCAACGCGTGCATCGGTGACGACGGTTGCTCTACCGGCGATTTTTGCGCCCGTGTTTGCGCCCGGCCGGTGTACCTCAACGTTGAAACCATCGGCCGCGAGGGAAAGCGGTTCGACATCTATAAAGGGCGGCAGGTGGGCCAGATGGAGGACTTGTGGGTCCACATCAGGATGGTGCCCGGCTTCGTGCCCCCTTCCCACGAATACGTGAAACTCATCGACGGCCGCAAAATCGATGCGTTGGACGCGCAGGGCGGCTTCATCCCGCCCATGGTGCCCTGGGCGCGCCTGGACCAGGGAAAGGCGGAAGGGATCAAGGTGTACGTCGCCCAGGCCATCGGCGAATCCTACGTGTGGGTGGAGGATATCGGACTGGGCCTGCCCGAGCTGCAGTACGGGCAGTGCAATAACGACGTGGACGACGACGGGGACGGCTTTGTCGACCTTGCGGACCCGGACTGCGTTGATCCATCCGACCCGCGTGAGCAGCCGGCCAGCTACGCCACCGGCCTGTCCCCCGCTTTCTATTTCGAGACCCCGCGCATCTGGCACCTGCAGTACACCGACCAGGTTTCCTCCTCACCACTGGAAGGACAGGACATATTTGTGGACAAGGGCAAGATGGTGGTGACCAATATCGTGACCAACGGATTTTACGTCACCGATGCGGAATACCACAAGCCGTACCTCGAGGACGGCACCCCCGCCTACTTCAACTCGCTGTTTCTGTATACCTACAGCAAGCCGGATGGGTTGAACTACCTGGACGTGCTGTGCTCGTTCTCCGGCGGCGTGGTGGAATACCAGGGCAACACCCAGCTTACATTCCCCACTTTCGAGGTGTATCGAAAGAACTTCGAGGCATACGGAAAAAGTGCTCCGTGTGAAACCAGAGACGACATCAAGGGAAAGCTGCCGGCGCCGCCCGCGGTGGACGTAACCGACCTGCTGCAACCGGAGAATCCTTCCAGTTCGTCCTTTTCCGACGTGGTCATGGAGAACGCCCGGCTGCTGGAGCCTTACGAGTCTTCCCTCATCAAGATCAGGGACGTGGCGCTTTCGACCCGGTATCTCGGATGCGACTCCGACGAAGACGAATCATACCCCTCGGGGAGCGACGACGACACTTGCCGGGACCTGTGCCAGCAGGACATGAGCTGCACCCAGTTGGAGAGCTTTTTCAAATATTCCCAGCTTGCCGCTACCGCCCAGGCCAGCAACAAGAAGTTCTATGTGGGGACGGACATGCTGATGGACGCAGTGCCGCTGGAGATCCCGTACATCGGGTCAAAGGACCAGTCGGGCAACTGCCCTTCCATCGTGGATCCCGAGACCGGCGACGTTATCATCGAAAACCCACACAAGATCATCATCGGTGATTCCATGTATGTTGAGTACACCTGCCCGGCGCCGGAGCTGAAATCGATGACGGGCAATTTGCGGCAGATCTACCTTTGCAGCGCCAAACCCGGCAAGAAGGAGAAGTGCGGTTTGCAGATGACCATGCTCATTCCGAGGTTTGACGCGGATTTCGAATTTGCTGAAGAAGGACGCATGCCCTGAGAGGAGGAGTGCGCAACATGAATATGACTAGACTCGGGACGGTATTGGTTGTTTTGCTGGCTGCTGGCCTCTATGCCGGGACAGCCTCTGCCCAGGCCTTCGACGAGACCACAATCTCATTCTCCTTTGCCGATGACAACGTGCTGAGGGATCCCGGCGAGACCCGGATCAACAGCCCGGACGCATATTTCGGCCAGCACGGGAACTCCTACGTGGACCGTTTCGAAAACAGCGTTTTCAACCGCACCGGGTCACGGCTGGTGCTGAGCAAGAAGTTCGATACGGGCGCCCTTTTTGCCGACGGATCGCTCCGCATGCGGGTAGGACCCGACGAGTGGGGCAACTATGCGTTCCAGGATGACGGTACGTTCATCCGTTTGAACTACGAACCGTATGACGGCTTCGCCACCGCAGTCACGTTCTATCCCGTGGACGCAGACCGCTTCCGCCTGGGGTACCACTGGGACATTTCCTGGGGCGGCAGCAACGTCTTTCCGCAGAACTTCCGCAAGGGCCTGGTTCCCGGCCTCAAGTGGACAGTGAAAGCTGGCAAACTCGACGCGTTTGCAGGCATGAAAACAGCGCTGATCCGCTCCCCGGCAGAGAGCACTCTGGACAATCCCGGCGGCAACACGAACCAGTACGTTGAGCGGGCCTACTATGGCTTCCTGGGCGGTACGGGCGTCGAGCCGATAAAGGGATTCAGAATTGATATTTCGGGAGGGTATTTCGAGAAGGGCACGAGCACCCGGGCTTCGGTGTTGGGCAAACCGATAACCGCGGGCGGGTTGAGCGCGCAGGTGTCGTACCATTTCGGCAAAGAGGTGGGACATCGCCTCGACTTGCGGCTATACCAACTCGACCCGGAGCAGTACCCCCTGGACGCTCCTGAGCGGTACGAAGGGAAGTTCGGTTTCGACGCCGCGTTCGAGTTTTCGAGACTCGTCCAGACCCTCGAGGACCCGGACCACTACGCCTCCACCAAGAACGAGTGGAGCAACGCGTTCTTCTTCAGCAGCGGAATAAGGTATCGCAAACTCAGAGTGCATGTGGACGGAGTCTATCGGGACTTGACGTACATCGTCTACAACGTACCGGGATTCGTACCCAGCCAGGCTCTCTCATCAGAGGCCGACCTCTCCCACGGTGGTGGACTAGACTCGCTGCCGGAGTGGCTGTCTGGGGAACTGTTCGGCGTCATCTCCGTCGACTACTTCATCGAACGGCTGGGACTCACACCGGCCGTGTCGTTGGGGTGGCTGCTGCCGGCCACCTACAAGCCCACGGACGAGGGGCTCACCATCGAAGGGCCCTACCCCGCTGATCACGCCACCGGCATCCAGAAGGTTGTGGTGCGTGGTTCAAGCTCGGGCGACTGGGACATCCTTCCCGTCGGGGAAGATGAACTGCCGGTATTCATCAGCAAATTCAACCTCAAGTGGTCGCTGGGCAAAAACTACTCCATGGTGGGGGAACTGTCTTATACCCGGGACAACAACTTCGCCCAGGTGCTGCTGGACGACCACGGGCATGCAAAACGGCGGTTTGATAAGCCCGACATCCTGGGTATCGGGGTTGTGTCGGAGCTGAAGTTCTAGAGGGTTGGAGGCTGGAGGCTGGAGGCTGGAGCAGAAGAAGAGACAGTACCCTGAGCGTCAGCAACGGGCCTTCGATGCGTGGGCACTGCTGGACGATAGACGTTGGGAGCATGACGATGCGGGCAATCACAGTGCTGGTTTGGCTCTGTCTCTTCGCCGGACCAGCACAGGCGGCTGAACCGGACTATACGAAAGACCCAGTGTTGATGGTGCACGGCTACTTCCTGGGGGAAGTGGGGTCGTGGACGTGGTTGAAGACTCGGCTGGTGGAAGGGGGATGGCCCGAGGATTACCTGTTCTCCCTGCAGTTCGCCAACGTCTTCGGCTGCAGCCCGCAGCACGGCTACGAAATAGCAGCCAAGGTGCAGGAGGTGCTGGCCGCGACGGGCCGGGAAAAGGTGGACATCCTGGCCCACAGCATGGGCGGAGTGGACGCCCGCTACTACATCAAGTTCCTGTGCGGCTACCATTTCGTCAACGACTTCGTCTCTTTGGCCGGCGCTCACCAGGGCACCACCGTGGGCTGCCTGGATCCGATCAACTGCGGGGGTGCGGCCAGTTGCGTGGGCCTCGGAGACGATGCATGGATGCAAAACGACTTCCTGAAGGAGTTGAACATCTGTGACATGACGCCCTGGGACGACATCAAATACACCAGCATCTGGTCCGAATTCGACGAGATCATTTTGCCCGCCAGTAACTCGATCCTCGATGGTGCAGTGAACATAGAGGTAAACTCGGTAGTGGAGCATGCGCTGATTCTGGTGAGCGAAGAGGCGGCGGGATACGTAATGGCGGCCCTGGATGGGGCGGGCTCCAACGACAACATCCCCACCGCCAACCCGCCATGCGTGGAGTTGTGCGAGGTGGATCCCGGGCCCGAGCCGGAGCCCGAGGCCGGGCCCGAATTGGGACCCGACGTGATCAGCGTGCCCGAGCCCATGCCCGAGCCCGTGCCCGAAGTCATCGAGCAGACCCACGACCTGGCCGTCGCCGAGACCACAGTAGACCTGCCTGGACCTGGCCCTGAAAAACAGGGCCCCGACCTGGTGCCCATCGAGACCGTGGGCGACACCACGACCTCGACCGAGACTGCACAACCCAAGGTCTACTCCCACATTCCGGCTAAGCCTCGCGACGGCGGATGCGCTGCGCATCCGAGAGGCTCATCTTCGACCGCATTTCTACTACTGTTTCTTATGGTGTGTCTTTGCTCCGTTCGGAGCAGGCGTGCTCCGCTACGGTAGTCCGTGGTAAGGCAAGCAGGTCACCAGCCCCTCGACTTGCCGCCACGGCTGCTGCGCTCAGGGCCGCTTCGCGGCACGCGGTTTGCATGGCAATTCCAACATGAGTAATCTTTCCTCAAGTGCTATTGCCAATGACGAAACGGAGGTCGAGATGAGAGTGCTTCGAGCTATCTCGTGTGCGGTACTGATATTGGGATTCGGTGGTTGCGGCTGGCTTTTTCCCTCGGAGAAGGGTAGCGGCAGCGGTTACGAGCCGATTGTGGTGGACGTGGTAGAGGATGTGATCCCCATAGGTGAATTGTGGGGAAAATGCTTTCCCAACGGGACCTGCCACGACGGTCTGGCCTGTTCGGTGAACAACCTTTGCATCGAATGCCCCACCGGCACCAACGGGTGCCAGTGTTTCGGCAACGACACCTGCCACGAAGGCTACAACTGCGAAGAAGGCCGGTGCGCCAAACCCACCGCGGGATACCGGGAGGGGCCGTGCTACGACGACGGAACCTGCGACCCCGGACTGATCTGCACAACCGCTCAACTGTGCTTCGAATGCGAGCCGGGCACGTCGGGCTGCATGTGCCTGGCCGGAGGCGGATGTCTCCATGGACTTGCGTGTCTGGATAACACCTGCCTGGACCAACGCCCCCTCCCCGGGGCGCCCCTGCTTCCCGGCTGGAGTGATGTATTGGACGCTTCCTGCCCGGCGGACGGTGACTGGCAGGACGTGGAAAGTGCGACGGTGTGCGGCGGCTTCGCCCCCGGTTTCGTAAACTCCTGGATGACCACGGCCGGCGTGCTCCA
>CAZVFX010000118.1:0-22027 GCA_964626565.1 uncultured Myxococcales bacterium | reverse complement strand
GACTAGTAACCCAGGCAGGACTTGCGAGAGTAGAGCAGGCGTTTGTTAAAATCGTCGTAGTGAACGGCGTGCAGCCGTCCCATGGGGTCGAAACTCAGGGACACGTGAGAACCGCATTCGGTGGTCAATCCACCACATGGGACGCCATCAACACCGGTGACCGGCTCCTTGGTCCACTGGTAATTTTCGACCACTACATTGGTTGCGTAGAGCAACGCATTGGTGTCCTGATCCTTGTACGCCACGTGGACCATCTTGTTGCCATCGAGGGCCAGCGCACTCCACTTGCCGACGTCGGCGTCCACGTCGACCGCCCACAGCGTCCACTCTCCCCCGCTTCTGACCGCGTAGTGCAAATCGCGGTCGTTGGCATCCCGGTAGGTGACATGGATCTTCTTGCTCGAGTCGACTCCGATGGAAACCGCCTCTCCGACATCCTTGTCACTGCCGTCCACCAGTTCCACGGTCCACTCGTCCGGCCCGCCGGAGGCGACCATCATGTCAAAGCTGTCCACCGCCTGATAGGCTATGTAGACCACGCCCTTGTAGACCGTGATGGCCGTGTTCTTGCCGGCATTTCCATCGTTGGGAACGGTGGAGAGCTCCCACACCCCCGTTTCCTTGCTGGCGTAGCGCAACAAGCCGTTGGGAACATCGTAGTAGGCAATGTGGGGAAAGCCGTTTTTGTCTAACGCGAGCGCAGCATGCTCGCCGACATCATCCCCCGGCTCCGGTGTGGCCTCAACCACTTCAGGAACCCAGGCACCGGTGCCGTTGGTGGCATACCACAACTCGTTGCTGGTGGCATTGTGATAGGCGATGTGGACCACGGCGCCTTCTTCGTCCTCTTCATCAACCTTGCTCACCGCAATGGAACTGTATTGGCCTACATCGTGGCCGGATGGGTCCGCTGTATCGATCTCCCACTCTCCACCGGGCTCCAGGCGAGCGTAAACCAGGTCCATTGGGGTGGCCGCATAGTAGGCCGCGTGGAGAACGTTTTGCCCATCAATGGCCAGGGAGGCGAACTCCCCGACGCTGGGCCCTTCGTCCAGCACCGTGGTGACCCACTGGGGCTGAACCGTGGGGTCGGAGTCGTTGCAGTCGGAGCCCCCCGAGTCCAACGACGCGAACCCGTCCAGGTCGCCGTCGGTCCCGTCGACACCGTCGCAGTTGCTGTCCGCCTCGTCCCCTTGGGCCAGGCAGTCGAGGGTGGCAGTTGTGTGCAACAGCTTCTGCAGCGCATTGTGCGTCGAGAAAATGTGAGCCACGCCGTCGCCGTCCAGAGCGATGGAAGTCTGCAGGCCGCACTTGTACTGGTCCTCTACGGTGGCAGCCACGAAATAGCCCGGCTTGTTGGTAGCATACCGCAGATAGTCAAGGTCCCCCTGGTTGTAGGCGATGTGCACGTTGTTGTCCTGGTCGATGGCGATGGAACCGTAGCTGCCGACTTTGAGGTTCAGCCCGTCGACATCCTGGGTCTGCCAGGCTCCGGAAGCATTGGTGGCGTATCGCAGGTCCTCCTCACTGGAGTACCGGTACGCGATATGCACCGCATCGTTGCCGTCCAGTGCAAGCGTCGGATAGCGCCCTACGTCTGCGCCGTCGGAGTCGATGATATCCCGAGTCCACACGCCCTCTTTGTTGGTGAGATAGGCCAGGGAAAGCCCGGTTTCGTAATGGGTCGCAATGTGTGCGTAGCCGTCGTTGTCCAGCGCGAGAGAAGAGTAACGACCGATCTTCTCGAACTCGCCTTCGACAACATCGTTGCCGCTCACGACTTCTGCGACGAACTGACCGGTGACATTGGAGGCGTACTTGAGGTTCAGGTTGGTTTGATCGAAGTAACCGATGTGCACGAATCCGTCGCCGTCGATGGCCACCGAAGAGTACCTGCCTACCTCCGCGCTCTCGTCGTCGTCCACCACCTCCACGGTCCACTGGCCCGCGCCCATGCTATCGGTGGATGCGTGTGCGTACTTCAGGCACTTGCAGGCCGACTTGTCGTAGAAGGTCACGTGCGCCTCTCCTCCGGCGATGGCGATGTCGATGTACTGTCCCGGCCCCTCAAACGGCGTGTAGAAGGACCACGAGTCAGCCTCCGGTCCCAGCACCGCGAGTTTTACCTGCTGCGGGTCGGAGGAACGGCGGTAGGCAACATACAACGTCCCATCCGGCCCGAAAGCAGCCGAAGAGTAGTACCCGGTGCTCCCTTCTTCGTCGACTACCTCGGTGGCCGCACTCGTCACCGGGTCGGAACACGCGCCCAGAACAAAGTCGGCGGCGCCGGGATAGGTCGTCTCGACGCTGTCTTCGCAATCGTCACCGCCGGAGTCGACGCTGGCGTGGCTGTCGCCGTCCGCATCAACTCCGTCCAGGCCGTCGCAGTTCTGATCGGTATCGTCACCCACTGCGTCCGCTGCTCCCGGATAGACAGTCTCAACCAGGTCGTCGCAGTCGTCCCCGCCGGATTCCAGATTGGCGTGGCTGTCGCCGTCCCCGTCAACTCCGTCCGCACCATCGCAGTTCTGGTCGGTTTCATCGCCCACTTCATCATCGGCGCCGGGGTAGCTGGACTCGGCGGAGTCGTCGCAATCATCACCTCCGGATTCGACGCTTGCGTAGCTGTCACCGTCCGAGTCAACGCCGTCGGCGCCGTCACAGTTCTGGTCAATTCCATCGCCAACTTCGTCAGGCGCGTCCGGATCGCATCCGGCGTCCACCTCCGCGTCTTCCGGAAGCTCTTCACCAACGTCGTCAACCTCTTCCACGGATATGTCCAGCAACTCCACCGCATCAACGAAGAGGTCGGCCTCGGTCTCGTCCGGGGCCTTGCTGTCAGCGACCTCCTCCACGGGGACATCCACCGCAACGTCAACGACATCGGTACCGCCGCCCTGGTCCTTAGCGGTGTCTGCGCCCTGGGTGAAGTCGTCATGCCGGGGTGCGCACGAAGCAACACCCACCAGAACTACAGCAAGAAGACCCCATGTCCTCAGAACCGCCGAAATTCTATGAATCATATATGTCACCTCGGATATAATTATCAGTAGATTCTATGATCATGTAAGAGGATAGAGCAATTGCCTGCGGGGGGCAAGACAGTAGTTGGAAAGAAAACCCGTGGGAGGTATTTCTCGTGCCTGAAGGCCACCTGAGCCTGCTGGATTCAGCCCTTGACTGGCTGCACTCCCGATGACTATGCTGGTCCCGTAAAGACACTGCCGGAGGTAGCCGTGGGGAACCGACAAATGCTCTTGATTGCCTGCTCCTTCGTACTCGCCCTTTCCTGCGGCGACTCAGGAAGCAAGTCAACTTCCGGGGACGTGTCCGACGCAGTCGCCGACGCCTCAAGGGGCCTGGAGACGCGCGCCGAAGCCGGTGCGGACGGCCCGGAGACTCGGGCCGCCGACCCCACTCCCTGGAGCGAGGAAGCAACTATAGTGGTGGACGACCTGGAGTTTATCCGAGTCGACGGCCAACCTTTCTTTGCCCTCGGCTTCCACGCCAGTTCCGGCACCCTCTACGACGGCGTCACCGGCCCCGGAGAATGCGACAAGGAGACGGGCGTCGGATATCTGGACCTCAACATGGACAAGACTCACGCCGCGGCCGAGGCGGGAGCCAACATGGTGTATCTGTGGGGCTATGGCGAAGACACCCTTGAGTTGCTGGACGTTGAACCCCGTTTCAAAGGGAGATTTCATGACGGGTACGGCGAGGCGTTACCGGTTGAGGACGACGTCGTTCCTGTTTTCCACAACGCGTTCGGCGAGGTAGAGTTGGACGGCTACGACGAGGCCAAGGTGCTGGAGATGGAGGAACAATTCGACCAGTTCATCAACCGCACGGGCAAGTACTCCCTTGAAAGCATGCCCAACCTGCCGCCGGTTGAGCAGGTGGGCCACATGGCCTGGCACCCGACGTTCCGCATGATCGGCACGGGGGACGGTTCCGGAGAGATGTTGACCCCCGCACAGGCCACCGCCCTGGCCCAGGCCACCAACTTCATGATTGGGGACACCTACACCTATGTTGAGAACCGATTCGATTGGAACGACCCGACCGAAGCGATCATGGCTGCGGCCACCGGGCAGTTGGGCGACAAGGGAGAAGGGTACGACGACTGGTTGGAAGCCGATGATCCGGAGCATCGGGGCTATTTCTCGAGCGGTTTTGACCTGACCTATTCGCTCGCGACCAAGCGACACCCCGGTACCGTGGTCTGGATGTGGATCCAGGGATACGCATTCGGCGACAGCATCGCCAAATCGGAATGCGAGAACAAACCGGACGATTCCTGGGCCACCGGTGATTTTCCTCACCCGGAGTACTTGCGCAAGGAGATCGCCGGCATGATCGCGGCGGGGGCAACCGGAATCGTGTTCTTCGGCTTCCCCAAAATCGTTTGGGACGACACGGAAATCGTGCTGGATATATTCCGTGCGCTCAGTCACCCCGACGTCTACGAGCCCGCGCTCTTGAGCCCCCGCCTGGAGCTTGGGCTGGACACCATGTTCATGGGGGCGGAAGGGTACGACGGTCTGGGCCGGGCCCACCTCATCGTCAAGTGGCATGAGCCCTCCCGCACAGCGTACGTTATCGGCGCCAATCCCGGAGCCCGGGAGACCGGAGTAGAGATCCCTTTCCCCTGGTCACTGAGCAAGGCCGAGTTGCTGCATTGGGATGAAACCGGCTTTGGGGCCAGCGACCGGCTGCAAATCGAGGACAAGACCTTGGCTTTCACCTTCAAGAAGGACGAAGGGGTCATCATGCGCGTCACCCCCGTGTTCGGTTCGAGCGAGGGAGAGCCGCGTTGATCGTCGACCCCAATCCAAGGGTTGCCCAACCGGAATACGGCCGCGGTCTTCTGGAGGCCCTTCCACGCGACTTGCTGAGCCGGCCCGCGGTATTCACCCAACCGGAACCCTGGGAGATGGTGTCCGGCATATTCGATGCCGGCCGCACATCCATACACTTCGTTACCTCCATGGAGCACGAGCACCTACGCAGCGTGGCGGACAGCCTCGAGAATCGTTCGGCAGTTATCGGCATTGGCGGCGGTTCCGCCATGGACTCTGCCAAGTATGCAGCCGGGCACCGGGGTTTGCCCCTGGTCCTGACGCCTTCCATCCTGTCAGTGGATGCCGCGTTCACCAAGGCTGCGGGAGTGCGGGAAGGCTCCCGGGTTCGCTACGTGGGTGCGGTTTATCCGGACCATTTGCTGATCGACTTTGAGTTGCTGCAGCGAGCGCGGCCAGTGCTCAATCGCGCGGGCAGCGCGGACGTGCTGTCCATCTTCACCGCCCTGTGGGATTGGGCCCAGGCGGCCCGCCGGCTGGGGGAAGACTTCGAACCGGCCGTGGCCGCGGAGGCGCAACACCTGCTCCACCGGCTATACGCCGGGGCGGGTCACTTGCGGAAGGTTACCGACGAGGGCCTGCGACTTCTCGCTGAGTTGTACGTCGCCGAGATAAGGCTCTGTGAGATGGTGGGCAACTCCCGGCCGGAAGAGGGCAGCGAGCACTACCTGGCCTACTGCGTCGAGAAGTTGACCGGCCGCTCGTACATCCACGGGCAGCTTGTGGGCCTCTGCATCGACCTGGTCGGCCGGTATCAAGGCCAGGACGTCTCACCGGTGCGTGAGTTCTTCCGGGAACTGGACCTCGACTGCAGCCCCGGAGCGGTGGGACTGTCCCGCCGGGAGTTGAGAAATGCGCTGCTGCACATGGGCCAATTCACGGCCGAAGAAGCTCATCTTCTTCCGGGTGTCTTCCACTTCAGGGAAGGGATCATAGAGGACGATGCCGACGCCCTGCTGTCGGATCTGCTCTAGGGCTCCAGATTGAGGGGAGCAGGGGCAGCGCCGGCGTTGTCCTGCAACGCCTTTGCGTAGCCGGCGTCCGGGACGAAATTGACGCTGTTCAGCCCCTCGAATGCCCCCTGAAGCTCTTCGAAGGAGGCGTCCTTGACGTCGATAGGCACGCCCGCTGCTTCGGCGGGCCGATAGAGCCCCCAGATGGTCTTGTCGCTGTAGTACTTGAACGTCCACGGCGCCCAGTGGACGCCCCGCTCGTTCAACATCGAGAGCACGAGTTGCATGCTCTCGGCCGCCCAGAGGCCGGTGTCCTGTCCGTCCGCGCCGGTGAACTCGCCGAGGAACAGGGGGCACTGGTACCGATGGTAGTAATGGGAGATATCGGTGATTGTCTCTTCCATACGTTGCAGGTAGTCGTTGGCCGATGTACCTCCCGGATAGCGGTGCACCGAGTACATAGCGTTTTCCCACCCCATCTCGGCCGGCGACACGAGCTGGCTTGCCGGCCGGTAGCCGTCCTCGATCATGATTATGTGATCCGGATCGATGGGCCGGATGGCCTGGTAGATTGCGTCGTGAACTTCCCTGTACGAGTCAGCGTCGGGAAAACTCATCGGTTCATTCATCAAGTCGTAGATCGCCACATGGCTGTCCCCCGCAAAATAGGTTGCAAGGGCTTGCCACAACCTCACCGTCTTGGCCATGCACTCCTGGTTTCCCCAGAGGTGACCGCCGTTGGCCAACCCCTGGTGCCACGACGTGCTCTGGCCACCGGGCGTGCCATGAAGATCGATCATGAGGTACACCCCGTGCCGCCGCGCCCACACGCCCAACTCGTGAAGCATCAGCCACCCTTCTTCGCGATAGTGGTTGCCTTTTTCGAAATCGGTTTCCAGGGAGCCGAACCAGACAGGCACCCGAATCAGGTTGAGGCCAAGCTCGGCAACCCGCTCCACGTCCAGTTCGGTGATGTAGTTCTGTTGAAAGGTCAGCCTGAGTTGTTCGGCAGCGGAATACCCGAACCGTCCCTGCAGCCAACGCCACAGGGACTCCTCCTCGAAAATCCATGGCTGCTCTTCGAACCAGTCCCAAAGGGCCTCGACCGCAGCCTGGTCACTGCCCGCATTGGCCAGGCAGTAGTCGCGCCACTCGAGGACCAGGGGGTAGTGGGACCTCTTCTCCAGCACCCAGTCCAACGCGTTGGTGTTTTTCGCCTCCGCCAGCAGGCTGGTGAGTCCCAACTCCTCGGCCTTGCTGTCCAGCGCTGCGAGGAGGGCCCCTTCGTCCATCACACCTATGCCCGCAATCCACGCCTCCATCATGAGCCAGCTTCCAAAATTGACGCCCCGCAAGGCAACCGGCTGTCCATTCTCATTCACAATGTCCAGACCCTCCACGTGCAGGAACGGCAGAGTGGCGGGTTCGGTCAGCGCGGGTCGCACCGGAAACTCCTGGTTGTTGGGCTCGCAAAAACCAGGCACGGGAGGAGGCTGCGCTACGGCTGCGTCAGCCGTGTCGATGAGGGCGTCCGTGGTTTCGCCAATCCCGTCTTCGGGGACGGCCAGGTCTGCGATATCCTCCGCCGTTGCGGAACCACCGCCCTTGGAAGAGCATGAGTAGACCCACAGCGCGGCGAGGGTCAAAACAAGAAGCGAACGGAGAAATAGCGATAGAGTCACCATGGTTCAGCATACCCCAACAGGTGCTCCGTCTCGTAGGACTCGCAGTTTGGGTCGTGGGCGATCATGTGGTCCTCGGCATCGGCGGAGTAGCACCTGTATACCCCGGTTGCCCCGTCGAAGGGCTCCTGGGCTATGTACCCCAGCGGCCCCATGGGCTGCCCCCCTTCGCAGCCTGCTTCCTTTGAAACAAAGTTATCGTCCCCCTGCATACACTCGTACAACATGATACTGCCCGGCTGCGGTGCATAGGAGAGTCGATAGACCTGCTCCTCGGCAAAACCGTCCGGCAGCAGGCGCGTGGATGCCCAGTGCCCACGCCCTCCTTTGTAACCCCGGACCAATCGAGTGTAGGGGAGGTTCTCAAAACCGCACGACAGTTGCGGCGGGTCTGTATCGATGCGATTGGACAGTGCCCAGGTAACCCACGATGGTTTGAAATCGCCGTACTCGGTGACCATTCCCAGGCCGATTCCCGCTGCCACCTCCACGGGGTGATCCTTCATACGGTGGTATATGTAGTTACTGATGCCCGGCGTCGCGACCACGTTGTAGAGCGACCTGCACACGCCATCGGCCTGGGCCTCGGGAGAAGATTGAGGGGCCAGGGAATTGACGCCGCTCTCGGTCAACTCAACATCCCAGGCGTGGGGATGTTGGGGGAACGCAGCCATGAGCCACCCAACAATCACGCCAATGTTTCCGTAGGTTACTTTGGGCAGGTCGTCGGCTGAAAAAACGGGGCTCAGCAGGTTGGGCGGATAGGGATGATACGCCACTCGCCACTCCCGGTCCCCCAGTTTCTGCTCCATCTCTGTCACGAAAGTCTTCACCGAAAGCAGGGGGCTGTTTTCCCCGGGCTTGTCGAAAACCGTGTCGAAATGGTGAGTAAACGACATGAGCACCTTGGCGTAGGGCTGCTCGGCTGTGATCGCATCGTAGGCTGCTGAGTAGTTGGCCGCGTACGTGTCGACCCACTCATCCTTGTTGCACACCGTACCCTGCCCGCAGCCGATGTCGAACCAGTCGTTGGAATTCACCTCGTTGTGGATCACGAAGTCTGCGATGCGTCCATTACCGTTGAGCCCGTTGTACCTGCGGGCGAGCATTCCCGCGAAGCGGGCGTAGTCCTCCGGCTCGTCGGGGGCGCAGAACACCTCGAAGCCCGGTCCGATGGGTGAGCAGGTGATGTTCTGCCGCGCCCATTCGGGTACTCCGTAGACCACTGCAGTGACTACCACCCCTTTTTCGGTGTAGTCCCGAATCTCGCCGTCGACGCCGTCGCTGATAGCAAAACAGTGACCGTCGTATTCCTCCTCGAATTCCCCACACGGCGGCACCTTCACCTCCGGTTCCCAGCCGTACCACACGAGGTTCATGGCGACCGACCCGGCCCCGTTGCCCGCAATCTCGTTCTTGTCCGGCCAATGATCGGGCTGGATCCCCTTCACCTGGTAGGGGGTTTTGTCCGGATACGGCAGCGGGTCGGGGGTCACTACCACTTCCGGCTGCACTTCGACGCCGGTATCGGGAGGTTCCGGCAACTCGGGAAATACGGACGTGTCCATCAGATCCGGGACGTCGGGAAGCACGCTGATGTCGGGCACCACCGCGGCATCAACGTCCGGGCCGGTATCAAATTCAGGCTGTACCTCCAGATCCGGCGGCCGGGACGCTATCTCTCGAGGTACATCAATTGGTGCGTCCGCGGTGATGCCGGTCTCTCTTCCAGACAGGGTGGAATGTTCGGTTTGGCCATCAAAAATCGCCTGGTCCAAAGGACCGGTACCCTCGGCCGTGGTCGAACAAGACAAGGCAACGACGAGGACCAGGGCTAGCAGCAGTCTCAAGCCGGGAAACGTCACGCAATACCTCCTTGCTTACCAAGACAAGATCTCATGGGCCGGGCTGGGGGTCAAGGCCCTACTTCAGCGGACAGAGTCCTGTCTTTCCGACCGCCGGCACAGTTGGAATCCGAACATGCATGCCGACTGCTGTCTCCGGGACATCCGAGATTTCTTTACAGCCCCGAAAAACCGTGGTCCAATCGCATTACAAACAGGAGGTTTTCATGAGGCTATTTCGTTATCTCGTAGTCGCGCTGGTTGCGTTGGGGCTTGCTGTGCCGTCTACGGCCCTGGCAAAGAAGAAAAAGAAGAAGAAGATCAAGCTGCAGTGCACCGTGCTGACTCCGGGCAAGACGCCGCCCAAGGTGAAGCTGGAAAACGGCAACAAGCCGGTGCCGAAAGGAGTCAAAATCGTGGTGCGAGTGTCAACCGGCACGCCCGCGATCAAGCAGTGGACGCTGGCCCCTTCCAACAGCGTCATCAGCCCCCGGGACGCGGTTAACGTGAATCTTGACGGGAAAGGAACCGATCTCGACGGTCACGGTGGCGACCTTTCCAACAAGGTCAACAAGTGCAACGCCTGGGCAGTCTTGCCCTAGGGCGGACCCTCTGCTGAATCTATTCCTTCGGCACGACTCCGTCGCTGAAGATCCTCTGAACCATTACTATCAAGTCAAATCCCGCCGACGTCTGCCAGGCCACGAATGCGCCGTTGCCGCCGTCACTTGCCAGTCTCGGGAGTGCGCCGGAATTGCCTTGCACGTCGTACAACGTAACCCCGCCCAGTTCCCAGGCAGGCGCCAACTCGCCGTCTGCAGTCACCCGCACGACTCTGATCTCCGCCTCGCCGGTTCCCGAAACATCCGTCCGGTGCCAGGCCACGTAGAAGCCCCCAGCGCCGTCTGCTATCACCTGGGGAATCTGGTGAAACCCCGTGTCTGCGGACGAAAGCTGAAGCCAATAATCCGGCCAGGCCGGGTCCAATGCGCCCGAAGCCAGGACATGAGCCCCATAGATTTCATGCATTGAGTTGTCCGAAACGTCAACACCGGCGCGGGCATCCTCCCAGGCGAGAAACGCCCCGCCCAAGCCATCGCTCACGACCGAAGGCACCGTCTCGTGGAACTGCCCGGCCGATACCTTGACACCCCCGAAATCAGTGTAAGGAGGCCACTCCAGGCTGCCGTCCGGGTTGACCTTCTGCACGAAGATGTCGGCCCCTGTGACCCACGGAATCATGTTTGCAGTAAACGCCAGGAGGAGACCCCCTTGACCGTCAGGTGCGGGCGGCTCGCAGTAGGGCGCCTTGCCTTCCGCAATCGCGATCCCGTTGCCGCCCCACCCCGGCGCCATAGCACCATCCGCAGCCACCCGCGTCACCCGGCACACGTTGTTGCCGGTCCAGGTAACCCATGCGCCGCCTTCGTCATCGGGAACAACGAATGGCACACTGTTGTACCCGACTACAGAAAGCGGTTTTACCTCTTCCCAACCTGTGGGGAAGGTGCCGTCTCCCGCGACGCGGTGAATCATGATGTAGCTCATGCTCTGAGACGCCCCGGGATAACCTCGCCAGACGATATAGGCGCCACCATCCCCATCTGCGGCAATCATGGGACGCAACAGGTTCTCGTACTCCACTCCCTCGTAGATCAGCAACCCGTCGGCCGGCCAATCCGGGTCCATGGTTCCATCGGATAGCATCCGGGCCGCGTAGTAACTGCTGGTAACCCCTCTGCCGTCCCGCCACACAATGATCGCCCCACCGGCTCCATCGGTTGCAAGCGCCGGCTCTAGTTGTGATTCCGCATCGGTGCATACCGGTGCGCCCGCCTCTGGCCAGCCGTTCGCCGGCGCGCCGTCCGGACCGACTCGCTGAGCACGGATGTCGGGATTGCCGGGTGTGGAAGCCTCCCACACCACGATGACGCCGCCGAGGCCGTCCGAGACAATCTCCACCTGGTCGCCTTCTCCCAGCTCCGTACCCTGGTCCACCCACGAGGACTCGGAGCATACTTCGTCAAAACCAAAGTCCCAGTAGCCGGAATCGTTGTCGCACAGGTCGCAGGCGGAGCCGTCCGAAGAAAGGAACCCTACGTCACAATCCCACCCGCACTCAGCAGGCTCGGTCCAACCACCGACATCGGTGTAAGTGATGGTTACCGGCTCTTCAACCTGGTGCGCGTAGTCGGGCGGAATGATGTCGGCGCAATCTACAGACTGGTCGTCGACGCACGCACCGACCATATGATCAAAGTCGGCGTTGCACTCCCAGGCGCACTCCACCGGAACGGTCCAGCCGCCGCCGTCGGTAAAGGTGATGGTCACATCGCCGTCAATCTGGTGTGCATTGGCCGGCGCCGCAACATCGGCGCAAGGCACCTGCTGAGCGTCGATGCACGCGTCCGCTACCAGGTCGAAGTCAGCGTCGCACTCCCAGGTGCAATCGTCTGCCACAGTCCAGCCACCTACGTCGGTGTATGTGATGGGCACGTCGCCGTCAACCTGGTGTGCGTTGGCCGGCGCCTGAATGTCGGTGCAGGGCACCGTCTGCTCGTTGATGCAAGCGTCGGCAACAAGATCGAAGTCGGCATCGCACTCCCAGGCACAGTCGGCCGCCACGGTCCAGCCCTCGGCGTCGGTGTAGGTGACCGTGACCTCACCGTCAACCTGGTGCGCGTTGGCGGGGGCCTCGATGTCCGAACAGGGCACCGTCTTCTCGTTGATGCAAGCCGCGTCCGCTAGTTCGAAATCGGCGTCGCACTCCCAGGCACAGTCGGCCGCCACGGTCCAGCCCTCGGCGTCGGTGTAGGTGACCGTGACCTCACCGTCAACCTGGTGCGCGTTGGCGGGGGCCTCGATGTCCGAACAGGGCACCGTCTTCTCGTTGATGCAAGCCGCGTCCGCTAGTTCGAAATCGGCGTCGCAATCCCAGGCACAGTCGGCCGCCACGGTCCAGCCGTCTGCGTCGGTGTAGTTGATAGTGACCTCACCGTCAATCTGGTGTGCGTTGGAAGGGGCCTCGATCGCGCCGCAAGGCACGGTTTGCTGGTTGATGCATTTGTCGTTGTTCAGTTCAAAATCAGAGTTGCACTCCCACTGGCAGTCTGCCGCGACGGTCCAACCATCGGCGTCGGTATAGGTGATGATCACTTGGGCATCCACCTGGTGCCCGTTGCCCGGGACTTCAATATCCAGGCAGGGCACACTCTGTTCATTGAGGCAGGCTTCCTCGACGAGGTCGAAGTCTGCGTCACATTCCCAGTCACAATCAGCGGCCACCGTCCACCCTTCCGCGTCGGTGTACGTGATAGTCTCCTCGGACTCCACCTCGTGGGCATTTGACGGTGGTTCAATGGGCGCACACGGCGCAGCCTGCTCGCTGATGCAGGCATCCTCGACCAGGTCGAAATCCGCATCGCACTCCCACCCGCACTGTTCCGCCAACGACCAGCCGCCGGCGTCGGTATACGTGATGGTAACCTCGGCGTCTACCTGGTGTGCGTTGTCCGGCGGCAGAACGTCGAGGCAGAGGACGGCCTGCTCAGCGATGCAAGCTTCTTCCACAAGAGCGAAATCCTGGTCGCACTCCCAGGCACACTCCGCCGCCTCGGTCCACCCTCCTGAACCGGTGTAGAGGATGGTCACCTCCTCATCCACCTGGTGCGCGTTCGACGGGGGCTCTATCGATGCGCACGCCACCTTCTGCTCCTTCAAGCACCCCTCCCCCACAAGAGCATAGTCGGCATTGCATTCCCATTCACACTCAGCAGCCGCGGCCCAGCCGTCCTCATCGGTGTATCCTATGGTTACTTCCGCGTCCACCTGGTGCGCGTTGGCGGGCGGCGTGACGACAGCGCAAGCCACGGTTTGCTCGCTCAAGCATTCGCCTTCTATCAGGGCCGATCCAGACTCGCAATCATCCGGTTCCTTCGCACCTTCCTTGCTCCCACCGCAGCCCGACAGGACTAACTGCGAAGCCAACAAGACCATCAACCAGTAGTTTCTTCGGAACAATCCCAATCTGACCATGACATCCCTCCCCGTTACGTACTTTTCCGATCCGCAGGATGGTATCAACCCCGTCCCTCAAAGTCAATCTCTGCCAAATGTGCCACTATCTATCAGGTTCGAAAAGACAGCGAAGATGACCTGATTTCCGGGTGGCTGGCAAGCCACGATTGTGATAACATCGGCGAAGATGCAGATTGTGGCAGATATGACTGGCCAGTGAAAACCAAATGAATCCACCATGGTGTGACAACATGGATAAGCATGAAGATGAAGCCTTGGCAAAGATGATCGAGGCTTTGGGCGACGGTCACTTCGAGCAGCGAATAGATGGTCCCGAGGGATCTGACGCATTCGTTGATATGGCCGGGCGCCTCAATCAATTGGCGGCCAGGTTGGAAGCCACCAGCGAAAGCGAATCCGAACAATTGCGCAGGAGTGAGCAGAGTTATCGGGAGATCTTTGATTCGGCCACCGACATGATCTTCATCCAGGACCTGGAGACCGGCGCCTTTCTGGATGTCAACGCAGAGACGGTGAGGGCCACCGGGTATTCGGTAGAGGAGTACCGGGCTATGGACGTGGGCGAATTCAGTCCGCCTTCCTCCGAGTATGACATGCAAAAGGCCCTGTCACATATCGGCTTGGCTGCGCAGGGAGAGCCGCAGATGTTCGAATGGGCCTATGTGGACAAGCAAGGCAAAGTCCACCCCACCGAAGTTCATTTGAAGCGGGCCGAAATCAACGGCCAGCACTGCTTGCTCGGGATCACCCGCGACATTACCGAACGCAAAGAAGCCGAAGCGGAGCGAAAGCTGCTTGAGCAGAAGGTCCTGCAAGCCCAGCGGTTCGAGAGCCTGGGACTCCTGGCCGGCGGTGTTGCCCACGATTTTAACAACATCCTGATGGGGGTACTCGGACACTCCAGCCTGGCTTTGTCGGAGCTTCCTCCCCACTCACCGGTCAGAAATCGGATTCGCAAGATCGAAGTTGCGGCAAATCGGGCCGCGGAGCTGGTCAGCCAGATGCTGGCCTTCACCGGCAGGGAGCAGCTAACCCTGGAGCCTGTGGATCTGTCGACCACCGTCGAAGAGATCGGGCAGTTGCTCTACGCGGCTGCATCCAAGAAAGCTCAACTCACTTTCGACATCGATGACAGTCTGCCCCAGGTGATAGGTAATCCTTCGAGCATCCGCCAGGTCGTCATGAACCTCTTCACCAACGCGTCGGAAGCCCTTGAGGGTGAAGCGGGCACCATCTCTCTGAAGACGGGCATAGTCGAGATGAGCGAAGAACAGTTGGCGGACACATACATCGACTGGTCCCGCCCGGCCGGCCGCTACTGCTACGTCGAGGTTGCCGACAACGGGTGCGGCATGGACAGCGAGATTCTGGAACGGATATTCGACCCCTTCTTTACTCGTAAGAAGTTGGGACGGGGGCTCGGTCTGGCTGCGACCCTGGGCATCGTGCGCAGTCATCAGGGAGCCATTGACGTGGTCAGCGTACCGGGAGAAGGCACCACCTTTCGAGTACTGCTGCCCTGCAGTGAGGGGGCCGGACCGACTGTCCGTCCCGCGCCGGAAGCAGCAGTTGGAACGTCGGCTTTGAGGGGCTGTGTTCTGATCGTCGACGACGAGGAGATCGTTCGAGAGGCCGCCAAGAGCTACCTGGAGACGCATGGTATCGAGGTGTTGCTGGCTTCGGACGGAAGTGAATGCCTGAGTGTCTACTGGAGGGAGCGGGAGCGTGTTTCGGCAATCCTGCTAGATGTCAGCATGCCCGGTATGAGCGGCCCTGAGACCCTGCGTGAACTCCGACGAGCCGGCGCCGAGGTTCCGGTGATCATGTCCAGCGGGTACGTTGAAAGGCAGGTGCAAGGCGGCGAAGACTCTTTGAAGCCACAGGCATTCCTCGGAAAACCCTACTCGCCGGAGAAACTGCTCGCAGTCCTCAGCGAGGTCCTTGGATAGTCTGTTCTACCCTCAATACGGCTCAGTGGGCGGCTCAAAGGTGCTGGTCCACCTGGCGATCCCCTTCGAAACCCTGAACTCGTCTAGGTACCCCTTGAAGTAGTAACAGACACACGGATGCTCGATACCGATGTACGAGCCGACGTTGGCGCCGTAGGCCTGGTTGTTGGCGCGGCTCTGGACCAGGTTGCCGTCCTTGTAGTAGCTCAAAGTCCCCCCGTGTTTGACTATCGCCACGTGATGCCAACTGTTGGCCGAGACCTCGCCTCCGCCCCCGAACTGATCGTAGTGATTGGTACCGTCGGAAATGTAGAACTTGTGCCCCTGGATAAGAATCTCCACACCGCCGGCGGGATAGCCGCTTCCGATACTCATGGGTGCGTGCCAACCGGACGCCGGGTCCTCGTCGAACATCCAGAAGTCGACCGTCCAGTCACCCGGGAGGTGCCAGTCCTGACTGGCCGCGATGCTCAAATAGCCACTGCCATCGAGATGTGCGCTGTACCCGCCGAATTTGGACTGTACCGAACTTCGGGCGATGCCACCATGTTTCGTCGTGGCATGTGCGGCTGATGAACTGTCGGTAAGTCCGTCATCGTCCATGTGTAGAAGAAGAACCGTCTGGTCCTTTTCGCAAACCGCCTGCTGGCACGTCTTGCCCGCACCGCAGGCAGTCCCATTGGGAAAGTCGGCACACTGAGAGTCCTCACAGTAGCTGCACTCCCCGCACTCGGCCACAACCGATTCGGAGAAGTCGGCGCAGGCCTCCCCATTGGGCTCGTGACATTCGCCCGGGCCACCGCAACGACCGGAGGTCAGGTCGGAGTAATCGCGGAGCATGCAGAAGTTGGTCGCTTCGGCCGAAGCGTCGCCCGAGACGTAATACTCGTCCAACTCATCACAATCAATTTCTCCGCATTCCTCATCATCTGCCGGCGTTTCCTCCTCGCCGGCCCCGTCACACTGAGAACAGACGCCGGTGTCGGCTCCTGCCGCAACGGGAAAGAAGCTGCACCCTTCGTCCCACAAGCAAACATCAACGGTACAAACATTCTGGTCGTCACAGTCCAGCTCCGGCCCACCCCCGCAGGCACCGTTCTCGCACGTATCCTCCGTAGTGCAGGCATTGCCGTCATCGCAAGGCACGCTGTTGGTGCTGAAGACGCAACCGGCCACTGCGTCACACTCATCGTTCGTGCAGACGTTGCCGTCGTCGCAGTTCTGCAGCACACCGGGCACGCAAACGCCCGCCGAACACAAGTCCCCAAGGGTACAATCATTGTTGTCCGTACAGGCGGCTGCGTTGTTGGAGTAGACGCAGCCCACCTCCGGCGAGCAACTATCGTCGGTGCACGGATTTCCGTCCGTGCAATCCAGGTTCCCGGAGCCCACGCACGCCCCGCCGCTGCACGCGTCTTCCGTGGTGCAAGGATTCCCGTCCGAGCAGTCATCATCATTAAAGGAGTGTACGCAACCGAACAACAGATCGCACGAGTCGGTGGTGCAAACGTTGCCGTCCTCACAGTTCAGTTCCCCGCTGCCCGTGCATTCGCCGTTGACGCATTGGTCTCCGGTCGAGCAAGGGTTGCCGTCATTGCAGGGATTGTCGTTGATCTCGTACGCACAGCCCGATTCCGGGTCACACGTGTCGTCCGTACAGATGTTTCCATCGTTGCAATTGAGGGCTGCCCCTCCCAGGCACTGCCCGCCGGCGCAGGAGTCGCCCGCGGTGCAGGAATTGCCATCGTCGCAAGGCGCCGTGTTGGGGGCATGCCCGCAGCCCGCATCCGGCTCGCACCAGTCATCAGTGCACCCATTGCCGTCGTCGCAATCCACAAGCCCGGCAAAGGCACACTGCCCCTCAACGCAATGGTCTCCGGAGGTGCAACTGTTTCCGTCGTCACACTCGCCCACTGTGTCGGCATACACGCAGCCGATCTGTGAATCGCAAACATCCGTAGTGCACTGGTTTTCGTCCTCGCAATCCAGGCCCGGCCCGGCCACGCAAATGCCGCCGCCACAAGTGTCCGCGGTTGTGCACACATTCCCGTCGTCGCAAGGATCCCCATTTTCCAGGTGGACGCAGCCGGTTCCGGTATCGCAGTAATCATCGGTGCAGGGGTTGCCGTCGTTGCAGTTTGTGGGGGCGCCACCGGCACACACCCCGTCCCCGCAGCTTTCGCCAAGAGTGCACGCATTTCCGTCGTCACACAGCTTGCCCTCATTGGCCGACTCAAAGGTGCACTCGCCGGTCAGAGGATCACATGACGCGGCCAGGCACTCCTCGCCCGGGCCCTGCGGCTCATCACACTCGATCAGCGACCCGGATATCACCGCGCATGACTGGGGGAACGCGTCCAGGTCGCAATACAAAGTCCCGTTGCAAACGTCCCCGTCCTCGAGCGCCGCACAATCATCGTCCGACGTACACTCGCACGATACCGGAAACCCGACGCAATCACCGTCGGAGCAAGTATCGCTCACAGTGCACGGGTCCTCGTCATCACAGGGCTCGTGATTCGCCACGGTCAAACATCCTTCGGCCGGATCACAATAATCATCGGTGCAGCCATCGCCGTCGTCGCACACGATCTCGGCGCCTACACATACTCCTTCGTCACAGTGGTCGGCTTGAGTGCAAACATCCAGGTCGGTGCACTCGGTCCCGGAAAGCGGCTCGTTCACGCAGCCGGCGTCCGGGTCGCACAAGTCCTCGGTGCAGTCGTTTCCGTCGTCGCACGAAACATCGTCCACCTCGCCGTCGCAGTCATCGTCCACCCCGTTGCACACCTCCTCAGCTGCGGTCAACGCGTCACACTCTGACAGCCCCCCGTCCTCGCACACCCTCATCCCGCCGCAAACACCCCACTCATTCTCCACGAAGCACGGTGTGGCAAGGGCCAACTTCACCGAGGTCTGCGAGCAGTCGCAAATCCCGGCTTCGGGCAGGCACTGTTCAACTTCACTTCCCGTGACAGTCACCGCCTCGCCGCACTGGTATCCTGCGGGACAATCCCCCGCCTCCCCACACCCGGCGCCGCAGAAACTCCCTTCCCCACCCCAGTCGAGGCAGACGTCCTCAACACCGCCGGGAGTTGCGCAGTCAGCGCTCGAAGTACACGGCCGGCAAAGATGGGAGAAAGGAGACACGCAAGCGAACATGACGTCCGGAAGGGTGCCTACCTGCTGGCAAAGCCACCCCTGCGGGCACTCTTCGACGCACGTTACAGTGCAGACCGAGTCCCCCAAATGCTGCACGCAGAGTCCCGAAAGGCAATCATCCGAGCTTTCGCAAGGGTCAAGGAAGCAGCCCTCTCCCGGCAGGCATGAAGGCTCCAGGTCGAAAACCGCTGCGTCGACCTCTGAGGGGCTGGCTTCCGGACCGACGTCCGGCCCGCCGGCTTCGTCCGTCAACGCGACGTCCAAAGGCCCGCTCTTCGTCTCGGTCTCCCCGTTCACAACCTCCAGGGTCAACACCGGGGACGACGCGGAGCCGCAGGCACAGGCCAACACCACACACACTGCCCAACAAGTCTGAAACTTGACCATTCCTTGGTCCTCCGATACAGGTACTTGAAGCCTATTCCCCGATTATCTTCACCAGCAAACGCTTAGTACGACGACCGTCGAATTCACCATAAAATATCTGTTCCCACGGTCCGAAATCGAGGCGACCTTCCGTCACTGCGACAACCACCTCCCGGCCCATCACCTGCCTTTTCAGGTGTGCGTCGCCGTTGTCCTCACCGGTGCGATTGTGCCGATACTGGGAGATGGGGGCGTGGGGAGCAAGCCTCTCCAGCCACTCTTCGTAGTCTGCATGCAGCCCCGATTCATCATCGTTGATGAACACGCTCGCCGTAATGTGCATGGCGTTCACCAGGCACAACCCTTCCCGGATTCCCGAGTCGGCCAGCGCACCGTCCACTTCCCGCGTGATGTTCATGAACGCCCGGCGAGTGGGCACATTGAACGATAACACCTTGCGATATGATTTCATTTTGATTTCTCCTCCCGTAGTTGAAAAGGCTAGCACATCCCCGGTCGGAGCGGCAAAACCTTTCCCCGCAACGTGGAAGCCAATGTGAGGCGGTGCCGCAAATCGCGGCACTTGCAATCGTCTTGAACTAACTGGTATTCTTCTGTCCCCGCCGTGGCCACAAGGAGAGTAGGGATGCGGCAGATTGGCAGTTCTGGGTTGTTCCTGGTCGTTTTCTTAGCAGCATGCTCGGGTAGCAGTTCTAAGTCTCACTCTCCGGATATCGTCCACCTGGCCTCGCCTGATTCGAACGAGGCGTCATCGGACACGGGTCTCGTGGGGAGCGACGCGGACGGAGATGCTGGTATCGACGATCATGTCGAGGCACTTGAGAACGAGGTAGTAGTCGTTGACTCCGGCTCATTTGAAGACTCGGCTGTGCCTCAGGATGCGGAAACTCTCCCGGATGCAGCCGATGCCTCGGAATTGCCGCTAGAGGACCTAGCGGTGGCCGATGTCGACCCGGTGGAGGTGCTCGACGTCCCGGAGCTTCTCGACGCCGGTGCAGATGCTTGCGACGCATGCGACGCTCCGGACGTTTGTACACCTTCCTGCGAGGGCAAAGAGTGCGGCGGCGACGGATGCGGGGGCGATTGCGGAACTTGCCAGGACGCTGGCCCCTGTACGTCGCACCTTTGCGACAACGGGTCGTGCGTGCAGGAGCCTGCGGCAGGACCGTGCTCTGACGACGACCCTTGCACCTCGGGCGACCTCTGCGCGGCCGGAGCCTGCGTACCAGGGGCTGAGCTTTGCGGGGGCGGCTGTCCCCTTTGCCCGGATGGGGAGAACTGTCAGGCTTCCTCAGACTGTGCGAGCGGCGTATGTGGGAACAACGTCTGTCTCGTTCCAGCCTGCGACGACGGCGTCGCTAACGGGGGAGAATCGGACGTGGACTGCGGAGGCCAGTGTGCTTCATGCAATATCGGCTATCTGTGCAATCTCAACTCGGATTGCATTGAAGATGTTTGTGCCCAAGGGGTCTGCGCAGTTCCACCCTGCGTGGACGGCGGTCAAACAGGGATCCCCTCCCATACGCGGCTCATCGGCTCGGACCTCACACCCCTGGATGTAATCTGCCGTCCGGCGGACAGCGTCTTCAGCCTCATCGTGCTGCCCGATACCCAGATGTACACCGCCGCCTCATCTCCCTACCCGGAGATGTTCACGGAACAGACAAAGTTTATTCGGGTAATGTACAATCATTCTCTAAATCGCATGATCTTCGCCATTCACCTCGGCGACGTGGTCAACAACGCAAAGAACCCGGTGGAATGGCCCATCGCACGTACCGCCATGGATAAGCTCAAGGCGTTCACGTGGGAAGGGGTGGAGCACTTCATGCCCTACGACATCGCCTGGGGTGACCACGACGTCCTGAGCTACTGGGACGACGAAGTATACCCTGCCAGCCCGCGCCCGAAATACAGCAGCGAGATTCTCTCCGGCCTGTTCAGTGCCGCTAACTACAAGTCCGACCAGACCACCGGACCGCAGGAATGGTGGAAGTGGTTCTTCCGTTCCTACAAGAACCGTTTTGCCCGCAACAGCTACCATTTCTTCGATGCCGGCGGCGACGAGTACATGCTCCTGTTTCTCGAGTATTGCCCGAGCCAGGAGGTGATCGACTGGGCCGCGCAGCGGTTGAGCTGGTACGCCGCGGGCCCCAAGGACCGCAGGGCGATCATCGTTGCGCATAGCTTCATAGATACCGCAGGCGGCTTGCACGACACCAAATACAGCACCGGTCACGAGAAATGTTGGGAATTCGAGAATGGGGCTCTAAACAACGGCTCTCCTTCCGACGTGTTTCAACAACTCGTCGTCCCCTACAACGTCCACTTCGTCCTCAACGGGCACGATAACGGTGGAGGTTGGAAGGGGGGAACTTACTCCCGCATGAAAGTCCCCGCTGAGATTTCGGGCGCGGACAACGACCGAGATGTACACGTTTTCCTGTCCAACTATCAATATGTTGGCTCCGCCGACTCGGCCGACGAAATCCCCAACGGGACCGTAGGCTCGGGGCTAGGCTATTTCCGCATGATGCGGTTTCACCCTGACCAGGACCGAATACACGTCACGGTCTGGTCCGAATACTCCAATGAAAACAACAACGACAAGTGGAATCCGACCTACGCCGAGGACGACCCGGGCAAGCTGCATCCGTTGAATTTCGCCGGCAACCCCGATTCGCCCTTCAACGAGGACGAGGTGTGTAGCCAGATAGACACCGCAGCCGCTAATCCTGGAAGATGCAAAAACTGGGACCACATTCCCGGTCTCTGCGGAGACATCGAGAGCTATGCTGCGGACTATCAACTCGCGCACGACGGCCCTCCGTACAGCAGCTTTGTCACCCAATGCAACCGTTTCTCCGTCACCTATCCCATGACCGGCAGCGATTCGCTGCCCTGAAAGACACCGCGGCACGGCCCCCCCGAACGAATCCACTACCAGTCTGACTCTCCCACCCATTCTCACCCTCGGCCCCACCTTCGCCCCCAACGACCTCCGGTGTCCACGCAGCCAACCTCTAAACTATTGACTCACCGACCAAACTGCCGCGACAATGATCCCCGGCAACAGGGGCTAACGAAAGCCCAAAAAGACGGGGAAGCCCAAGAAGACGGGGACGGGGGACCCAAAAAGACGGGGACGGG
>CAZVFX010000117.1:2962-22290 GCA_964626565.1 uncultured Myxococcales bacterium | reverse complement strand
GCCTCCATTAAGCCTATTGGCTCTTGCTCCTTTGGAGCTGCTCATTGGTTTTGGGTATCTACGGCGAGAGGCGGGGCTTGCTCCTTTGGAGCTGCTCATTGGTTTGGGGTATCTACGTCAAGAGGACGGGCATTGCCCGCGATCCCCAAATTCCGAATCAGGCCCCCTGGGCACGCAAGACAATAGCCCCGGCCGTAAGCCCGGGGAATCAAGTCGGCAGAAAAGGCTTGTGGTCCTTTAGCAGTTCCCCGATGAAGCGGCGGAAGCGGTCCTCTTTCCGGCCCAACGGAATGAGCAGATCCTTCTGCGCGCCTAACGCGGGCGGAAGGGCGTCCAACTGGAACTCCATCAAGTCTACCGCGTGGAACTCGAGAGAGATGAACGGCTCGTTGCGCATCTGGTCCAGCATGAAATTGAACAGCGGGTCGGGCGCGGTGGATAGCGCGGTGCCGATTACCGGCAGCCGAAGGTACGGCGTCGTCGCATTGGGCAGCACCGTAATACTCCCCTTGCGATAAGGCGCACGCTTGCCCAGAGCCATCAGCGGATTGCCCCAGATAGACCGGCTTCTTTTGCCCCTGGCTCGAAGATAGGCCAGCACCGAATACTTCAACATCAGGTATGGGTACGACGGCAAGGGGCTTGAATCCCAGCGGTAACCTGCCCGCTCCAGCGTCCGGTATTCCCGGCGGCTCATGTTGTACCCCGGTGCGCGGAAGATGGTCGGGGGAATGCCTGTGACCGCCTCAATGGATTTGTGCCCCAGCGCAATCTCGCTCTCCGCCTCGTCTGCAGGAAGGCGGATGAGGTCGTAGGGATGGGAGAAGGTGTGGTTGCCCGCCACGTGGCCCGCTTCCACCGCCTCGGACAGCGCCGACGCAGCCGCTTCCACCGCCAGGTCCTGGCCCACGGCAAAAAACACCGCCGGTACTCCCAGTTCGTCGAAGAACCGCACGAACCGGGCCACCCCGGCCTCGTAGGTCAACTCGATAAGCCGGCGCTTCTCGTCGGCATCGTCGTCTGCGTCCCCACCGTACAGTTCGAGATATAGATACAGACTGTCTATATCGACGGAGAGGAAGAGTCCTTCTGGTTTGGAGAGGTCCATGCCTAACGCCCCGCAGGCCCAGAGTTTATCCTGAGCGTAGTCGAAGGGCTCGCTCTCCGGGTACTGTTGGTGCCGAGCATGATCAGCCTTTTATTCTGATTGCAACAAACAGCTTGGCTAGATTCATCAGCACGTTGGGAACCCGGCGTACCAGGTTGATGGAGGGTTTCCGTTTCTCGATAATCTCCACCGGCAGTTCCAGCAGCCGGGTCTCGCCTCTCTCCGCGCGAATCACCAACTCCGACGCGAACAGGTCCTTGTCGACAATACACTGCTGGACCACGGGGAGGATCCGCTCCCGGTTGAAGGCCTTGAGACCGTGGGTGTCGGTGCCTTTGAAGCCGAGGAAGATCCTCAGCAGCGCGGTGATCCCAATGGACGCGGTGTGCCGCATGAGCGGACGCTTGTCCCGGGATTCGGCGTGGAGTTTTGACCCCACCACCATGTCCGCCTGGTCAAAAACCAGCGCTTCCAGCGCCCGGCGGTAGAAGCCTACGTCGAGGATATCGATTTCGTCGCAGACGACGTACTTGCCCCGGGCCCGCATGATCCCTTCCCTGAGCGCGGCCCCGTAGTTGGGTTCGCCGGAGCTGAACATCGACACATGGGGGAACTTGCGTTCCAGCGCGAGCCCCGTCTCCTTGGTCTTGTCCGTGCTGCCGTTTTCGCAGATGAGGATTTCGTAGTTGAAGTCGAATTCATGCATCCGGGCAACCAACTCCACGATACTGCCGTACAGGATTGCCTCTTCGTTGTACACAGGTATCAAAACGCTTACCAGCGGGTTGTCCGTGTACTCAGACGCGTCGATGACCCCTTTCCCCTTCTTCTTGCTCATGAAACGTCCTCCGCTATCTTTCCGGCGGTATTCCGTCCGTCGATAAAAGCGTCTTCCATTGAAGCATAGACCCACTTGCCGTACCGGCCGATGGAGTGGATCCCGGCTTGCTCCAGGCTCTCCGCCACAGCGGTCCGCGCCGCGACGTAGGCCATATCGTAAACAACGTATGCATAATCGATGTTGCGCACTTTCCACACCGCGACGTTTTCACGGCCCACGGTGGTGCCCATCTGCGAGATAACTTCCAGCGCCTCGTCAAGCGCGCTTTCGTGGTCCACTTCCTGCCCCGCGGACAGTTCTACATACACGCTGGAGCACCCCGGCGGCGCCATGGACGCTCGTGCGTTGGAATAGCAGCCCAGACGGTAGAACGGTCTCTCCGGATCCGGCACGTACACCCAGTGCAGGCCATCCAGAACTTCCCGGTCGAGGCCCAGGTCGTAGTAGGTCAACGAGGTGCATCGCAACTTCTCGGCCGCGTCGGCCACGCCTTCCGGCTTGTCCACCCAGCACCTGGCCAGCTCCTTCAGCGGCATGGTGGAGACCAGGTGGCCAAAGCCCAGACGTTCTCCATCGGCCGTCTCGACCCATTTCTCCCCGGCGTGCACCGCGACTACCTGTTTGTCATAAGCGATGCCCGGGACCTGCCCGGCCACAGCCGCGGCAAAAGCTTCGATTCCGCCCGCTTCAGGGTAGGAAAACGCCGCGTTGTAGCCCGCTCGGGCGTTCTCATCGGTGAGCGCCCCCGCCAGTATCTGCTTCAAGTCGGGAACCGGCACAAACCGCTGGCACCACGCATGAGAGATCTCGGACGGGTCCACCCCCCACAGTTTTCGATTGTAAGGGAACATAAATTCCCGCGCGATCCCCTCCCCAAAATGGTGGAGAACAAAGTCCTCAAAGGACGCTGCAGGGAGTTGAGAATTGGAAACTGATAATTGAGAATTGGTCTGCTGTCTTTCCCGCCGTATATGCGCCTCCATGGCGCCGTGGAGGCAGTCCAACTTCGGCCCGTCGGGCAGGTCTTTCAGGTTCGACTGAAAAGGATAGGCCACCATTCTGCCGCGGGTGAAAATGCTGCTGCGTCTCACCACCTCAGGCATCTCAAGCAGAGGAGAAAAACGTCCTCGTACTTCCGGATCCCGCATATGCATCCAGTGCCCGGTGATGTCGAAGTAGTAGTCGCCTTCCCGGTTGGTGGTGGCCAGGCCGCCGGCGCGAGTGCCGCGTTCCAGCACTACACACTCCCGGTTCAGGTAGTGAGCTGTCGACAGTCCGGAAAGCCCGGCGCCGATGATGACAATGTCTGCTGTGGCCACCGTCCACCTCGTAAGTTCGGCAAATCATATATTGCGTCTCCCCATAAGTCAACTCGCCTGCCAGCGTACGCATGCGGGCGCGGAAACTTGACTTGCCGTCGAGTGGCCGGTACCGTAACGATGTTGTTCAACGGCATGCCGTTTGAGGGAGGAAGTTCATGTCAGCCAGGTCTTTTGCCATCGTGTTTTCAGCTTGTCTCACCGTCTTTTTCTCGTGCAGCGGGGGTTCAGCAGGCGGTACCCAGGGGATGGAGGTGGCCGGAGAGATTCCTGCAGCCGACGTGAGCGGCGAAGTGGCAGTTGAGATGTTGCCCGAAGACATTGGGGATTCGGATATATTCGCCTGTTCATCCAACGAGGAGTGCGAGACGGCCTTCCCCAACCCGGGGCCGTGCCTCCTGGCCATGTGCGACACCATCGCCGGCACCTGCATAGTGGGCCAGGCGAAAGACGGCGAGGAGTGCGAGGACCTCGACTTGTGTACCGAAGGAACCGTCTGTTTGGACGGCGAATGCGGCGGGGGCGACGCGGTAGTTTGCGACGACGAAAACGAGTGTACTGATGACGATTGCAGCCCTGAATTCGGCTGTGTTTTTGAAGCCAACATCCTCCTGTGCGATGACGGTAACAAGTGCACCAACGGGGACGCCTGCGCCGACGGCAATTGTGGGGGAGCAGCCATCGTTTGCGACGACGACAATCCCTGCACAGCGGATAGCTGCGACGAAAACGAAGGATGCATCTACGAACCGCTGGAAGGGATTATTCCCTGCGATGATGGCGACCTCTGTACCGATGAGGACGTGTGTGACGACGGGGATTGCCACGGTGTCGCCATCGCGTGCGACGACGAAAACGAGTGCACCGCGGACACCTGTGAGCCCGAGAGCGGGTGCGTGTACACGCCCGCCGAAGGGGAGCCTTGCGAAGATAACAACCCGTGCACCGTGGACGACCTGTGCGTTGGCGAAGCGTGCCAATCGGGCGAGAACGTCTGTCAGTGCGAAGAAGATGACCACTGCAAGCAGTTCGAGGACGGCGATGTTTGTAACGGCACCTTGATATGTGTTGATGCTGAGTGCGTGCTCGCCCCCGACTCGGTGATCGAGTGCGACACCTCCGGGGACACCCAGTGCACCTTCACGGTGTGCAATCCCATTTCCGGCGCTTGTGCGGCCATCAGTGCGGGCTACGGTACTCCCTGCGACGATGAGAACGCGTGCACCATTGGCGAAACCTGCATGCAGGGGCTGTGCATCGGCGGTATCCTCGCTTCTTGCGACGACGACAATCCATGCACCGACGATTTGTGTGAGCCCGGTTCCGGATGCGTCTACGAAGCGGTCCTGGACCAGGCGTGCGACGATGGCGACTGGTGCACAGATGCGGACTACTGCCTGGACGGCGTCTGCCTTGGCGGCCCCAATAGCTGCACCTGCGACACGGACGAGAACTGCCTCGATTATGATGACGGAAACGCATGCAACGGCACGCTCTCCTGCCAGGAAGGTGTTTGCGTGACTCCTCCCGGAAGCATCGTTGAATGCAGCGAACCCTCCGGGCCGTGCAGCCAGATCTTCTGCAATCCCTACACCGGGATTTGCGAAGAGGACGACTTACCCGACGGCTTGCCGTGCGATGACGAAGATGCCTGCACCATGGACGACATATGCGTGGGAGGGGTGTGCGTGGGCGGCGAGATACCGTGTGACGATGAAGACCCCTGCACAGTTGATTTGTGCCATCCGGACCTCGGATGCGCGCATGAACCTATCGATGAGGTGCCCTGCGACGACCTCAATCCCTGCACCACAAACGACATTTGTCAGGACGGCGTCTGCGCAGGCGAGCAAGACCCCTCGCTGTGCGGTGAGTGCGAGGACGATTCGGACTGCCTGCCCATGCTTCCCCCGGACTGGGATTTCTGCAACGGCGCTCTCAAGTGCGTGGACCAACTGTGCGTCGCCGATCCCGACTCCATCGTAACTTGCGACACCTCTCAAAACTCTGAGTGTGTGCTCAATCTGTGCAACCCGGAAACCGTTGCATGCGAACTCACCACGCTTCCCGATGGAACCCTTTGCGACGACGGCTTGCTGTGCACCAAGAACGACATTTGCACCGGGGGCGAGTGCGCCGGAGTCCTGCTGGGATGCGACGACGGCAACTCTTGCACTGATGACGTGTGCCTTGAAGACGAAGGCGGCTGTGTTTTCTATACCAACACACTCCCCTGCGATGACGGCAGCGCCTGCACCGCGGGCGATCATTGCGCCGAAGGCGCGTGCGCCGGGGTCCTGGTGAATTGTGATGACGGCAACGGCTGCACCGATGACCTGTGCGATGCTGATACAGGTTGCCTCTTTGAGCCCGGGTCCGGGGCGTGCGACGACGGTGATATGTGCACCGATGGCGACTCATGTATCGAAGGCGAATGCATGGGCGAACCGGTTTCCTGCAACGACGATAACCTGTGTACGGACGACGTGTGTGACCCCGACGAAGGTTGTTTCAACTACTTCAACGACGAGCCTTGCGAAGATGGTGACCCGTGCACGTTGGCGGACCACTGCGCCGGCGGCGAATGTACCTCAGGAGACCCTCCCGATTGCGATGACGGCAACGGCTGCTCCACCGACTATTGTGCGGAAGGAGATTGCCTCCACAAACCTCTCACCGGGGATTTGTGCGATGACGGCGATGTATGCACCGATGGGGACCAGTGCAAGGATGGTCAGTGTGGGGGCGCACCCATATCTTGCGACGATCAAAACGAGTGCACCGACGACGCTTGCGACCCCGAGTGGGGTTGCTACCACACCTACAACTCCGTTTCCTGTGAGGACGGGGATGCGTGCACCGATGGCGACTCGTGCGTACAAGGGCAGTGCCTGGGTGGTCCGGCAGTTGTGTGTGAGGATGGCAATGTCTGCACCGAAGATAGTTGTGAAAGCCCGAACGGCTGCGTCTTCCTGCCGGTTGACGGCGGTGAATGCACCGATGACGACGTTTGCACCGGCGGCGATACGTGCTCGGGAGGAGCATGCGTCGGAGCCATGGTGAAGCTGTGCCTGGACAACAACCCGTGCACTCTCGACAGTTGCGACCCGGTGACCGGTTGCCAGCACCAGCCCGTCTCCGGAGAGGAGTGCGACGACGGCAGTCTGTGCACCGACATGGATTCATGCGACGACGGGGTCTGCACCGGCGTGCCTGTGGATTGCTCGGACGACAACCCGTGTACCGAGGACCAGTGCGATCCTCTCCAGGGTTGTTTCCATCCGCCTGTTCCGGACGACGCCGACATAGTGTGCGACGACCAGGATCCCTGCTCAGCACCGGATCTTTGTGTGTCCGGCCAGTGTCAAGGTGAGCCGGTGGTGTGTGACGACGGCAACGTTTGTACCGACGACTGGTGCGACCAGAGCAGCGGGGATTGCATGACCTCGCCCAACGATGAGGTTTGCGACGATCAGAATCCCTGCACTTTGGGCGACGGGTGCGCGGGGAGCGTATGCGTTGGCGGGGCGTGGAAGCTGTGCGACGACTCCAATCCGTGCACCGACGACGAGTGCGTGCCTCAACAGGGCGGATGCGTCAGCACTCCCAACGACGAATGCCAGTGCCAGTCCAATGCGGACTGTGATGACGACGACAACATGTGCAACGGCACGCCCATTTGTGTCGACTTCGTTTGTGTCGTCGATCCGGATCAGCAAATCGTATGCGATGGCAGCGAAGATACCGACTGCTTGAAAAGCACTTGCAACCCGGACACCGGCGCGTGCGAGCCAACCGCTGTGCCGGACGATTCGCCGTGTGACGACTCGTCCATGTGCACCACCAACGACCGCTGCGGGCAGGGGATCTGCGTGGGCGACCAGGTGGACTGCGACGACGGCAATCATTGCACCACCGATTCCTGCCTTGCCGCGACGGGATGCAAGCACACCAACAACGCCAAGCCCTGTGATGATGCGGATGCTTGCACGGTCGACGACAAATGCGGTGGCGGCGTGTGTGTCGGTGATCCTTTCAATTGTGATGATACAAATCCGTGCACCAACGATGTATGTGTGGCCGCGGCCGACGGTCCTCAGTGCTTCTACCAGTTCAATTCGGACCCGTGCGAAGACGGCAGTGTATGCACCGAACAGGATACCTGCTCGGGAGGAGATTGCATCGGCCTGGAGGTGACCTGCAACGACGGCAACCATTGCACCACCGACAGTTGCGATGCGGCACAGGGTTGCATATTTGACCCCAACACCTTGCCCTGCGACGATGACGACCCTTGCACCGTTTCCGACGTGTGCGCCGACTCGGCTTGCGCAGGGGTCCCAAAGAACTGCGTGGACAACAACGTGTGCACCGATGACTATTGCGAGGCCGACAGTGGCGATTGTGCACATGACTTCAATACCGTGTCCTGTAATGATGGCAATATTTGCACGGAAGACGACCAATGCCAGCAGGGCGTGTGCACCGGGGCTGACATCGTTTGCGATGACGGCAATCAGTGCACCAGCGACCTTTGCGAGCCGGATTCGGGATGTGTCTACCCGCCTGTGGGCGGCGGCGTAATATGCGACGACGGCGACGTGTGCACCGAAGGAGACCACTGTCTGGAAGGGGAGTGCGGCGGCGCGCCCGTCCCTGGTTGCTGCAACGAGGACGTTGAGTGCGACGATGCATACGGTTGCACGGTGGACAGTTGCGTGAATCACGCCTGTGACAGCAGCCTTATGGACTGTTCGGACGACAATGAGTGTACCGCGGACTACTGTGACGCCGGCGAGTGTTTTCACTCTTCCCTCGGGGAGGTGCAGGTGGTCTATTTCGAGGACTTTGACGCGGGCAATGCACCGGGTTGGGATTTTGTGGTGAACGAAGGCGGTGTCGCAGAGACCTATTGGTCGGTTGACGACTATCGCAGCCACAGTCCGGAACACAGCTTGTACGCGGGCAACCCTGAGACTCACAGCTATGACAATGGAATCGGTAACGCGACCGCTATTTCGCCCCCGGTGGCCCTGCCGGAAGGGGCGGAGGCCGGGGTCGGCTTCCGGCGCCGGATGATCAGGGCGGCCGATGAGTGGGCGGACTGCAACTACGATTACCTTGAGGTGGGTGTGGAGGTTGTCGGCGGCGAGGTGGTGCAGTTGGTCACCCGGGTGTGCGAAAATACCGACGACTTCGTGGTATCCAAGTGGGACATCTCAGACTACGCCGGGCAGACGGTGCGGATACACGTCTCCTTCCGCACGGGCGACGCTCAATTCAACGGCGGCGAGGGCGCCTATGTCGATGATTTCACCATCACTGCGGGACCCGCACCCGGTTGCTGCAGCTACGATGGGGATTGCGACGACGATAACCTGTGCAGCCTCGATAGCTGCGACGAGTTCACATGCGGATTTACTGCCGAGGAGGGCAGCTACTTCGCGGAGGACTTCGACGATGGTGAAATAGCGACCAACCCGTCATGGAATCCCGAAACCTGGCATCTGTCGACCAACAACCTCAAGCTTAACTGGCAGGTGGACGATGAACGTTCCACCAACACGCCGTTTTCCCTGTATTGCGGCGATGTCGAGCACCACGACTACGACAACGGGATGGGCGAGGCGTCGGCGCGTACGCCTCGTGTCGACCTCCCTTCCGGGACTTCACCGAAGCTCAGGTTCGAACTGTGGTCCGAAGTGGCCCAACAGGGCTGCAACAACGACGTCTTCACAGTGGTGGCCTACTCCGCGATCTGGAACGGCTTGAGCAAGGTAATGTACACCCGCTGCAACGACACCGAAGGCTTCCAGTCGGTGGAGGTGGACCTTTCCGAATGGGCCGGCCAGCAGATCTATCTGCAGTTTGTTTTCGACGTGAGCCCGGACAAGAACGGTGCGGAAGGGATCTACGTCGACGATATTCGGGTTGAGGAAACCGGGCAGGAGCCGTCGTGTTGCCACAACAACGGAGAGTGCGACGACGACGACAAGTGTACTGCCGACATATGCGAGGGGATGGAAGGTGGCGGCATCTGCTTCAACAACCAGGTAGTCTCCTACGATGAGGACTTCGATGATGGCAACGCAGACGGCTGGCTGACCACCAGCAACAATATGTTCGTGAGTTGGACAGTGGATGACCATCGCAACAAGTCAGCGCCCAATTCGCTTTATTGCGGCAACACCGTCAACCACACCTACCTCGGTTACGGCGCCGGCACGGTGACAGCCCTGACTCCCTTCGTCACTCTTGACGGGGGCAACGGCCTGTCCCCCTATGCGGCCTACGACCGCTACACGTCTATCTACAAGGCTGAGAATCACTGCCTCACGGTGAGCGTACAAACCCAATTCCCCTATTCGAGCAAGACCTTGGAAACGGTGTGCGGGACCTCACTGCAGAACAACTTTGGATGGACCGCCAAATCCTACGACCTCAGCGAGTTCAACGGTCTATCCGTCCGCCTCTCGTTTGTCTTCACATTCTACGCCACCTGGGGTAACGACCAGACTTCCGAAGGCGTCTACATCGATGATGTTGAGATCAAGTACGACGGTTGCGACTAAGTCTGCCCCACCGGTTCTTTCCGGGCGAGGAAACGATTGAACAGGAGCAGACCTATCACCGTGGCTACGCCGATCGCGGTGAAGATGAGCCACAGGGTCCGGGGCTGGTTGAGTTCATCCACGAACTTGACGTACAGATTGGCGCCCAACACTCCGCCGATACTGCTGCCGATGACGCCGTAGAGGAACACATAGCCCATGTACATGGCGACTTTGGATTGCGGCGCGGTCTGCCCCACGTAGCTGATGAATTTCGGGTGTGCGGTCATCTCGCCGATGGAGAAGATGATTGTCCCCGCCATGAACACCCAGATGTTGGTTGAGATGGCCAGGATCGCCATGCCCGCGGTCCCCATGGCAATGCCTGCGATCATGGTTGGCAGCGCCCGGGTGTTCTTGACGAGATTCGAGATGAAGAGTTGGAGCAGGATGATTGTGCCGGCGTTGATCACGGTTACGTGTTCCACGTCAAAGCGCCAGTTGAGGTCCAGGCCGACTCCGCCCAGAAAACCGTTCACCCACGCGTTGAGCGTGCCCGCATCTACGTATGCCTGCACGTACCACAACACCGAGTCGAACATCTGGAAGTAGAGCACCCAGAAACCGGCGTAGATGAAGATCATCACCAGGAATCTCATGTGGTCGTAGAATCTTGCCATCTCCCGGTAGTCGATGGCGTAGAGGGAGAGCACCGTCAGTCCGATAACCGAACTTACGATGCGGGCGAACAAAGATAGACCCGGTGCGGCCCACAGCAGCGTGGCCAGCAGTCCGATGGTCACCAGCAGATAGGTCAGCTTCGTGCCCTGCTCAGCCTTCGCGAACGCGGGCGACAGCCGGAATACCGCCAGGCTGCCCAGAAGGAGCACGCCGATGAAAAGCACCAGAAACGGCCGGGCCGCAGCCCGGTCTACCAGGTCGTCCAACTCCTTGTCGGTAAGCGAAGCCAGGCTGGGGTTCTGCGCGCGCAGCGCGGCCCGCACGACTTCGGGCGTAATCCGGTATGCATTGGCAGAGGCCAGGAGCAGGGTGTGCCGGCCCTCACCGCCCTGGCCCACTTGTAGCTCGAAGGCTGATTCCAGGTTTGAGTCGATGCGTACATCCAGGGTGGTGCGCTCCGAGGCTGCCGCCACCCAATTCTCAACTGTTGCAAACGGTACCTCCCCGTACCATTTCACCTTGGCCAACTCTTGCTCCAGCTCCCCGGCTGTTTCGGCCAGGCGGGAAGGATCGTACACGGTGAGCCTGCCGGTGTCCGCGGTCTTGGCCTTTAACTCGTAAGGCTTTGCCTTGCACAGGTTGCGCTCCAACGCGACGACGAGGGGCGAACCCTCCGGCCCGGCCAGGGTCCGGGTGAAGGTGAGGGTCGAAGTCACCGGAGTGACGTAGGCCCAACTGCCGTATCCCAGGAGTCCGGCAACTGCCAGCAGTGCCGCACCTTTGGCTACACCCGAGGTCCGGGCGTGATGAGCCAGCAGGATAAACGGGCTGTAAATGATCTCGAAAGCGTCGGCAAGAGTCTGGAGCAGGCTGGCGCGGTTCTCCTCCTTCACTTTCTCTTTCAGCGGAGGCTCTTTGAAGAAGAGGAAGGTGGGAATCAGCAGTACGCCGGTACCGATGGCTGAAGCGATTATGACCCAGTCCCAGCCCACGTTATTCTTGAGGAACGGCACGAGAAAGAGGGGGAACAGGAACGCGCCCAGGTTTATGGACCAGTAGAAGATCCCAAAACCCAAAGTGGAGTTGGTCTTATCGGTGCACCGGGCGATGGTGCCGGAGATCACCGGCTTGAACGTGCCCGCACCGATCCCCATGACCACCAGCGATATGAATACCGCCGCGTATTCGGTAGCCTGGCTGGTAAGAAAATACCCCCCCCCCATGAGCGCAAACGCGATCATCAACGTCCGGCGATATCCGAACCGGTCCGCCAGCGCACCGGAGATAATGGGCAAAAAATACAGCAGCGGCTGAATCGTCCCCTTGATGAGGCCCACGTCCTCCTTGGGAAAACGCAGCACGTCGGTCAAATAAACCGACAACACACTCATCATCCCGTAGTAGGAGCCCCGCTCGAAGAACTCGAACACCACCACCAGCCAATACAACTTCGGAAATTTGGTTCTTTTCTGTTCGCTCATGAAACGAAGTATGTCACAAGATGACGTTCCGTTCCATGCCGAACAAAGAACAAAAACCCGTACCCCGAGAGCGAGCGAGGGGCCTGCAGGGTGCAGGATCAGTCGTGTCTTTGACCTGTGTGTGGGTGCGGATGTAGTGCCTTTTCCTTGACTTGCTTTTGGCTAACTGGTCTACTTGCGCCCGGCTTTTCAGGAGGGACGCGAGTGGACAACGTGCTGCCGGAAGGAGAAGTACTTCTTGGGAACGGGGCTATCGCCCGCGGTCTGGTTGAGGCCGGTGTTCACTTCGTGGCGTCTTACCCTGGAACTCCTTCCAGTGAGATCATACCCGAAGTCGTTCGCTTCGTGAAAATGCACGAACTCAACACCCACGTGGAATGGTCCGCCAACGAGAAGGTGGCGTTCGACAATGCATATGCGGCGAGCCTCACCGGCAAACGGGCTGCGGTAGTGATGAAACAGGTGGGCCTCAATGTGGCGGCCGATAGCCTCATGAGCGCGGCCTACACAGGCATCGTGGGCGGCATGGTGATCATCTCCTGCGACGACCCCGGCCCTCACTCGTCCCAGACGGAGCAGGACTCCCGCCTCTTCGCACACTTTGCCAAGGTGCCGGTGTTTGATCCCACGTCTCCCGGCGAGGCGAGGCACATGATCGCGGACGCGTTCAAGCTGTCCGAGGACGCACGTATTCCGGTGCTGGTGCGCCCGGCGATTCGCGTTTGCCATGCAAGACAGCACATCGTGTACCAGGAACCGGCCCGTCTTGACCGCCCCGCCAAGTTCGTGAAGGACCCGACCCGCTGGGCCGCCACACCCCGCTATCGCTACGTACTCCACAAGGAGTTGCACGCGACCTTCGCACGTATCGCAGGGGAGCATGAAGCCTGGCACAAATACGACCACCACAATCTTGAGGAGGGGAAACGTTATCCTCTGGGAATCATCGCGGGCGGTGTGCCTTACGGTACTGTGGTAGACATCCTTAGCGCGACCGGTCTGGCGGACAGCGTACCCGTGCTGAAAATGGGTCTTCCATATCCGTTCCCGCGGCGGTTGGCCAACGAGTTTCTAGCCCAGGTTGACTGCGCCCTGGTGGTGGAAGAAACCGACCAGGTGATCGAGATGTTCTTGAAGAACCTGCCGTCGGTATGGGGACGGTACACCGGGCATGTGCCACGCGCAGGCGAACTGGTTCCCGAGGTGGTTTACGACGTGCTCTCCCGCGCCTTGGCCGAGGCGGGGTTTGACGCCCTCCCCGCCACCGATACCACCAACGTGCAGAAGGCGGTAGCGGAATTGGAACTGCCCGTTCGAAAACCAACCCTGTGCCCCGGTTGTGGGCACCGCCCCGCGTTCTACAGCATCCGCAAGGCGTTCCCCAGGGCTATCTTTACGTCGGATATCGGCTGCTACACTCTGGGGGTGAATCTCAAGGCGGTGGACACCTGCCTCGACATGGGAGCGGCCATCACCATGGCTTCCGGTTTCCACCACGCCTACAAGCAGGACGGCAAGGCCCAGCCCATTATCGCCACCATGGGCGACAGCACTTTTTACCACGCAGGGATGGTGGGTCTGTCCAGTGCGGTCTACAACGACGCCCGGTTTGTCCTGGTGCTGCTGGACAACGAGACCACAGCCATGACCGGCATGCAGCCCACCCCGGGCCTGGGGGTGAGGGCTGACGGCTCTTCTGGCCGCAAGATCCCCTTGGAGGACTCGGTCAAGGGGTGCGGTGTCACCTGGATAAAGAGCCACGACCCCTACGACGTGCCGGGGCTTATTTCCCTGGTGAAGGAAGCGTGGGAGGCTTGCCAGGCCGAGGACGGGTCGGTGTCGGTTATTATCGCACGCCACCCGTGCATCGTGGGTTACCGCAACCTGGATCAGAAGCGCGTCCCCATGACGATTACGGACGATTGCAACGGGTGCCAGGTGTGCATCACCCAGTTCGAGTGTCCGGCCTTTGAGTATGATGAAGACCGGAACGCCGTGAGCATCAACCAGCGGTTGTGCTTTGATTGCGGGGTGTGCGTTTACGTGTGCCCGTTTGAGGCCATAGTTGAGGCGGATCGGGAGGAGCCGGCATGAAAGGACAATTCCTACTTGCGGGCATGGGCGGCCAGGGGGTGCTTTTCGCGACCCGGGTGCTGGCCTACTGTGCGGTGGCCGAGGGCAACAAGGTTCTGGGGAGCGAAACCCACGGCATGGCTCAGCGTGGCGGCAGCGTGGTCAGCCACCTGAAGGTGGGGGATTACGAAAGCCCCATGGTGAGGGCTGGCGGCGGCGATTTCCTGCTCTCCTTCGAGTCCACCGAAACCTACCGCTATCTTCACATGCTGCGGGACGGCGCCACCGCCTATGTCAACACTACCGGCATCGGCTTCCCGGAAGCCGACGTGGCAGCGGCCCTGAAGGAGAGGGATATCGCAGTACACATGGTGGACGCATTCAGCATTGCCAACGACCTCAAAGCACCGTTGTCAGCCAATCTGGTGGTAGTAGGCTTCGCCCGCGCGTCGGGACCACCGGGAAAAGGGTTGGACATGTTCCGCGACACCGTGGGGAAAATCTCGCCCCCGCGTTTCGCGGACAAGAACCTCGCCGCCTTCGACGCCGGCGTCGAAGCCTGGCAGGCACGCTAGCGCCACATAGCCGTTCCTACCGCCTACCGCCTCTCCGTTCCTGCCTGCCTCTCTACTCGACCCAAAACCGCCGCAGGCAGATGTCGTCGCCCGCAGGTAGTGACTTCACCGTTTCCCACTTGACGTTGGTGCCGAGTTTCTCGTTGATATCCGCCATGAAAGCTTCCAGCCAGGCGTCGCAGCCGGGGAGGTCCTGCTCCATTTTGCCCAGCCGCTTGTGCCAGTCGTACCAGGGGCATCCGTTGTGTTGGGCGAAGCACTCGCTATCGTTCTTCCCTTCGATGAGAACTGCGTCTTCTCCCATGGATTGGCTGGAGAAGACGAAGTTCTGAGCAATCTGCCGGGGCAGTGGCTCTTTGGGGTCGATGTGTTTCAGATAGCCGGGCGCAGTGTCGTGGCCGACGATCTCCCAGAACTTCTTGACCAGGTCGAGTTCGGTTGTCCCTTCCCGGGCAAAGTGCATGGCCGCCTTCAGCCATTCGAAATGGCTTATGCGCTGGATTTGCGACAACATGCGGAATTTCCTATCCAGGGGGATATCTTTGGACATGGACTCCTCCTCTGCGGTGGCACCGCTCCACCGAGCAGGCTACCCTGACGGCAACGCAGTGTCAACCGACCCGGGGAGTTTCGTTTGACTTCCTCTTCGCGTGTGTCTTACTATGCGCTGGTTATGATCTTTTAACTCCTATAACAGCGACGCGGACGGGCGGGCATGACCATTAAGATCGGCATAGACGTTGGAGGTACTTTTACCGACTTCCTTGTTACGGGAGAAGGGATTGACCCCACCATCTTCAAGGTGCTCTCGACCCCTTCCGACCCGTCGATCGGGCTCATAAACGGTCTTGCCGAGATAGCCGGGGCCATGGGGCAGACACTCGGGGAGCTGGCCGGCTCTATTGAGACCATTGTGCACGGCACCACGGTTACGACCAACGCGGTGCTCACCGGGGAAGGAGCGACCACCGGGCTTATCACCACTGACGGTTTGCGAGACGCATTGGAGATGCGGCGTGGGGTGCGGGAAGAGAGGTACGACAACCGCTATCGAAACGTGACACCGCTGGTCCCTCGATATCTCAGGCGCCCGGTGAAGGGGCGCCTCGATTATAGCGGCGAGCAGATAGAGCCGCTGAACCTCGCCGATGTCCAGGCCGCGGTCGACCTTTTCAAAGGTGAAGGAGTCGAGGCGGTAGCTATCTGCTTCATGAATTCTTTTGCCAATCCCGAACACGAGGGTCAGGCCGCAGAGCTTGTGCGCCGGGAGTTGCCCGGTGCGTACCTTACCGTCTCATCCAAGTTGCTGCCTTCCATCCGATTCTACGACCGCGTCAGCACCACCGTGCTCAACTCGTTCGTAGGCCCGAAGCTCTCGTTCTACCTCGAGAAATTGCGTGGTCGCTTGAAGGAAATCGGTTTCGCCGGCGTGCTCCTCATCATGCAGTCCAACGGTGGCGTCATGGCGCCGGAGGTGGCCCGGGACAAGTCGTCCCTGACCCTGCTCTCCGGTCCTGCCGCGGGTCCCGGCGTCGGGCTGGCGTACGCCCGCATCCACGGGCGTGACGACTGCATCACGGTGGACATGGGCGGCACCAGCTTCGACGCCGCGCTGGTGCGCGATGGCGCCCCCATCGTGGTCACCGAAGGGGAGATCAACCGTCACAGAATAGCGCTGCCCATGCTGGGCATTGCGACCATCGGCGCCGGGGGCGGCAGCATCGGCTGGATCGACGAGGGCGGCCTGCTGCGCATGGGACCCGAAAGCGCGGGCGCCGACCCGGGCCCGGCTTGCTACGGTAAGGGCGGAACCAGACCTGCGTGTACTGATGCGGACCTGGCCTTGGGCTACCTTGACCCCGATTTCTTTGCGGGCGGCAAACTGAAACTCGACCGCGACGCAGCTTGCGATGCGATCGGACGCGATGTGGCTCAGCCGCTGGGGTTCTCGGTAGAGGAAGCGGCCGCGGGCATGTACCGAGTGATCAACACCAACATGGCCCAGGGAGTGCGTGAGATAACCATCAAGCGCGGGTACGACCCCCGGGAGTTTCCAATGGTCGTCGCGGGCGGGGCCGGACCTCTCCACGCCTGCATGATTTGCCAGGAGTTGGATATCCCCATGTTCATCGTGCCGCGGGAGTCGTCGATCTTCTGCGCTGCAGGCATGCTCATGAGCGATTTGCAGCACGACTTTGTCCGCTCTTTCGTTTCGGTGCTCGACAGCGTTGACTGGGATGGACTGAATCGCACCGTGGATCGCATGAGTGCGGAAGGGCAGGCGCTGCTCACGGAAGAGAAGATCCCGGAAGACTGTTGGGAGATTTCGGTCAAGCTCGACTGCCGGTACGTCAAGCAGTATCACGAGGTTTCTTCACCGGTCTCTCTCGACGAGATCCGGGGAAGGGACTTTCCGGCCATCGCGGCGCGGTTCCACAAGGAGCACAACCGCATGTACGGCTACTCCCTCGAGGACGAAAGGACGCCCATCGAGCTGATAAATGTACGGGTGCGGGCCGTGGGCGTCACCGAAAAGCCCGCGTTCATGGAAGACGACTACGCAGGCGAGGATCCTTCCGCCGCGCTCAAAGGGGAGCGTCAGATCTATCTGCCTGAACAGCAGCGGCTGCACACCGTGCCCGTTTATGACGGCCACAAGACCCGCCACGGCTACCGCATGACCGGGCCCGCGATTGTGGAGCAGGTCAACACCACCCTGCTGCTCACGTCTTCCTTCGATTGCGAGTGCGACAAGTACGGCTCCTTTGCCGTGACGAGGAAGCCATGATGACCAACAAGGTCGATCCCATACTGCTGTCGGTTTTTGCCAAGGCGTTCAAGTCGATCACCGACGAGATGAGTATCTCGCTCCAGAAGACCACCCGTTCTCCCATCCTCTGTGAAGCCAAGGACTTTGTCACCGGTCTGTACGATGGTGAGGGCAACATGCTGGAGCAGACCGAGAATCTGCCCATCCTCTCCTTCTCTCTCGCACCGGTGTGCAGGTACATCCTCGACTATTTCGGCGACGACCTCCATCCCGGGGATGTCATCTTCCACAACGACGTCTTCAGCATGGGCAATCAGAACAACGATGTCGCGGTGTACAAGCCGATCTTCTTCGACGGGGAGTTGGTGGCGTGGTCCGCGTGCAAGGGCCACCAGGCCGACATCGGTGGCGCGGTCCCCGGCGGCTACAATCCTAACGCCACCGAGGTGTGGCAGGAAGCGCTCAGGATTCCCCCGGTCAAAGTGTACGAGAAGGGCAAATTCCGCAAGGATGTATGGGACCTCATTTTCGCCAACATCCGGTTCGACATCGTCCAGGAAGATATGCGCGCCGAGATCGGCTCCTGCGTGGTGGGTGAGCGGCGCATGGTTCAGCTCCTCGAGAAGTACGGTGTGGACTGTTTCCAGACCCACAAGCACGCCCTGTTCGCGGCCACGCAGAAGATGATGGAGGCGGAAATCAGGGGTATCCCCAACGGCGAGTACCGTGGCGAATCGATTGTCTATTACGACGGCGCCAATCTCGACCGCCGGTACGTGATCCGGGTGGAGATTACGGTGGAGGATGAGGCTATCAGGTTCGACTACACCGGTACCGACGCGCAGTCGGACGCATTCGTCAACGGCACCTTCACGTCCAGCGCCTCGGCCACCGTGCTCACCTTCTTGCAGATGGTGAATCCGGACATTCCTCACAACGAGGGGATGGTCCGGCCTTTGGAAATCATCATCCCGGAAGGCACCATTCTCAACGCCTCCTACCCGGCCGCCACCACTTACGGCAATCACCTTTGCCCTGCCAACGCCGATGCAGTCCAGCGAGCTCTGATCCAGGCGGTGCCCGAGCGGGTAACCGCGGGTTGGAACCACCTGCTTTGTTCACTCACCACCGGCCAGGATCCCCGGAAGGGAGAAAAATACGTCGATATCTGCTTCATGGGTCTCAAAGGTGGGTCGGGTGCGTTGAAGGGCGTAGACGGCTACGACCATATCGGCATGATCGACGCCTCCGGCGGAGTGCTGGACCAGGACTATGAGATGTTCGAGCAGCAGACTCCTCATCTCCTGAAGAAACACGAACTGCTGTGCGACTCAGCCGGGGCCGGACAATGGCGCGGAGGGCTGGGGGTGGAGACGATATTCGAAATCGGGTCCGACGATACTCAACTCGTGGTGTTCGGAGACGGGGACGAAGAGCCGGCATTCGGGCTGGAAGGCGGAAGGGAAGGGACCCTGAACTCCATCACCTTGCTCCACCCGGACGGCACCGAAAAGCAGACCCTGGGCCTGGATCTGATCCAGGGCCTGCCCAAAGGTACCATGTACCGGCAGCTTGCCGGCGGCGGCGGCGGTTACGGCGACCCGAAGAAACGGCCTGCCAACCTGGTCGCCGAAGAGGTTAGGAATGGTGTCATCTCCCCGGGCGTCGCTCGCGACGTCTACGGCGTCGTCATAGACGATAAAACCATGGCGCTGGACTTGGAAGCCACTGACAGGCTGAGGGCCGTGGACTGTGAGTTGTGAACTGATGACATGCTCGGCCCCCAGTGCGGCCAGGCCTTCAGCCTGAGTGAGCTGGATGTGCTGTCATAAGGAGTGTTGCAAATGGACTTTGAGCTCTCACAAGAGCAAACACTGATTCGTGACACCTTCCGTCGCTTCAGCGACGAGAAGATCAAGCCCGTCGCCG